>CAZLNM010000028.1:0-45488 GCA_964561025.1 uncultured Myxococcales bacterium | reverse complement strand
AGGTGTACGACTTCTACATCGACATGCGCTGCGTGGGGAAGGGCTACGAGGAGTTCTACGACCGGCTGCTCAACGAGGGCGTGCGCTTCGTGCGCGGCAAGGTGGCCTCCATCACCGACGAGGCGCGGCATCCCTCCGAGGAGGGCCGGCTGGTGGTGCAGGTCGAGGACACCCTGGCGGGCGTGGTGCGGCGCATCCCGCTCGACATGGTGATCCTGGCCAACGGGCTCGAGTCCCGGGCGGACTCGGACGCGGTGGGGCGGCTGTTCGGGGTGTCGCGCAACAAGGACGGGTTCTTCATCGAGCAGCACCCGAAACTGGCGCCGGTGTCCACCCCCAACAAGGCGGTGTTCATCGCCGGCACCTGCGCCGGGCCCAAGGACATCCCCCACACCGTGGCCCAGGCCTCGGCGGCCGCGGCCGGCGCGCTCACCATCCTGCGCCAGGGCAAGGTGCTCCTCGAGTCCATCGCCGCCAGGGTCCGGCCCGAGATGTGCTCGGGCTGCCGCACCTGCGTCGATCTGTGCGCCTACAAGGCCATCTCCTTCGACGAGAACACCAAGCTTGCCATGGTGGACGAGACCATGTGCCGCGGTTGCGGCACCTGCGTGGCGGCCTGCCCGTCTGGCGCCATCGAGGGGCGGCACTTCGACGATCGGCAGATCGACTCCGAGATCGAGGGCCTGCTCTCCGACGCGCGCTAGTCCCACCCCACACCGATATTCACGCAACATCCTGAAAATAAAGCATTTTCATTGGGGACAGGCCCCGCGTACTTCGGGGACAGGCCCCGCGTACTTCCACGTTTATCCTAGTCCCACCCCGCACCGATATTCACGCAACAGCCTGAAAATAAAGCATTTTCGTTAGGGGCAGGCCCCGCGTACTTGCCAGGTGTATTCAGTTTTTCTGAAGTGTTCTTGGCTACTTGGAGTTCTTTGAGCGGGGCTTGAGTTTTTTGAACCAGAGCTTTTCAGCGTACCAGCGGCCGTCCTTGAGCACGAGGGCCGTCAACGTCCGGCCGTCCTTCATCTTGATCTTGGCCTTGCCGGGTTTCTTCTGGCGGATCTCGGCGACGAGATCGTCCAGGGAGAGCTTTTCGAGGCGCTCCTGCGCTTTCTTCAGGTTCTTTTCGTCGATCCGGTCGCGCAGGCGTTCGACGAAGCACGCCTTGAGACCCACCACGTCCCCGGCTCGCGCCCGGGCGATCTGCGTCTCCACGGCGCTGCGTGGGCTCGAAAGATCGAGCGCTGACTCCGCCGGCCCGGCCAGGCCCAATTTCGGAAGAAGCAAAAGAGCGACCAGCGATCCAAGAAAGCAGGTTCGATTCATGGTTCATTCTCCGCAGGCCATCGGGCCGATTGATTCGAGATTACCCCGACCAGAGCGGCCCGGCAAGGCTTGAAGGCTTGCAAGGCTTGAAGGCTTGGACTTCGACACGCGAGGAGCGCGGCTGGACGACAGTCTCTTGTCGGCGACCGATGAGCCTGCTAGCATCGCACCGTTTGCCGCTCGCAGGAGGTTACGACGATGCGCTGGGCGCTACTGTTTGTTCCGCTGATTCCCTTCGCTTGCAGCTCGAAGTCTTCAACCTCTGATAGCGGGGTGGATTCGGGAACCGATCCACGGCCACCCGCCATCTGTCACGAAGGTCCCATGGGCTCGGCCGAGGCCTTTGTGAACGCGACCGAAGAAGCGGGCTTTACCGCGCTCGACGCCATCGGATTCTACCTCACCGTCGCCGACCTCGACGGCGACGGGTACGCCGACCTGGTGGTCAAGAAGAACGGCACCAGCCAGCGGGACACCCACGTCGTCTATCACAACGTTCCCCATCCGACCCTTCGTGGCCGGCGCGCCTTCGTGGAGTGGACCGGCACCGGCATCGATCTCAACCGGCGCACCGGCATCACCGGGCGCGCGGCGAGCTTCCACCAGGCCGCCGACGTGGACAACGACGGTGACATGGACCTGTTCGCGGCGAGCTACTTCCAGGACGACGCCAGCGACCTCCTCGACCGGCAGGAGATCCTGCAGAACGACGGGACCGGGCACTTCTCCCTGATCGCGGGCGGCTCCTCCGTCGCCACGCCCGAGCGGCCGACGAACAGCGCCGCCGCGTTCCTGGACTTCGATCGCGACGGCAAGCTCGACCTCTTCGTCGCCGACTGGTACAAGAACTACGGGCTCACCTACGAGGCCAACCAGGCCCGGCTCTACCACGGCCTGGGCGACGGAACGTTCTCCGAGGTCACTGAAGCCGCCAAGCTAATGGAAAAAGCCGACGTCGGCCAGCGCGACAGCCGCAAGCCCGCCTACGGCGCCTCCGCCTGCGACCTGGATGGCGACGGATACGCCGATCTGATGAAGGCCAACTACGGCCGCCAGTGGAACGACCTCTACCTGAACCTCGGCAATGGCACCTTCGAGAACATCGCCGAGAGCGCCCACGTGGACGGCGACGACAACCACGACTTTCACGACAACCAGATGTGGCTGTGCTGGTGCAAGCTCCATCCCAACGACTGCACCCTGCCGTCTCAGCCGCAGATCGATTGCTCCCAGTCCGCCTGGAGCGCCGACGACGAGAACCCGTTCCGGCTCAACGGAAACACCTGGGAGCTTTTGTGCGCGGATTACGATCGGGACGGCGATCTCGATTTGCTATCGCTCGAGGTGGCCCACGGCTGGGCGGGGCAATCCAGCGACCGCACACAGATTCTGCAAAACAACGGCAAGCGTGGCCGGGAGCTCGCCTTCACCCGCCTTTCCGGCGAGCAGAGCGGCGTCAACCGGCCGCGGGCGGGGGCCTTCTGGAACGAGGGCGACATCTGGGCCGCCTGGATGGACTACGACAACGATGGACTCCTGGATTTGCTCATCCACGAGGGGGCTTACCCGGAGAACCGCCTGTACCTGTTCCGGCAACAGGCGGGCGGAACGTTCAAGGACGTGGCCCTTCAGAATGGCCTGGACCTTCCCAACCCGGGCGCGGCGGCGGTGGCGGACTTCGATCTGGACGGCGATCTCGACGTCGTCACGACGGTGGTGCCGGGGAAGGGGACCTGGACCAAGGGGAGCCTTTTGTACTTTCGAAATCAACTCGGCGAGCACTACAACTGGATCCGGATCGACCTCAAAGGCGCCGGGCCACCTGACGGGGCAAACCGGATGGGGATGGGCGCCTGGGTAAAGGTCACTTCGGGTGGAAAGACGCAACTGTGGGAGGTTTCCGGGGGAGATGGCCGGTTCGGAAACCAGAAGGAGCTTTCTCTCACCTTTGGCCTGGGACGGGTTTGCGACGACGTCGACATCGAGGTTCGCTGGCCGAACAAGGCCCTCACCGTACAGAGGTTCGAAAAGGTCCGGGCCAACTACCGGGTCCGTCTGACAGAAGGTAGCGACAAGGTGGAGTACCTCGGCATCTAGGGACCGTTGTCATAGAACCAATGTAGCCAGCGGAACCAGCGGGGCCTGTCCCCTTTTTTTTCATTTTTTTCAATCGTAAAATCGGAACCATGGTCGACCAACCCTTGACCCAAGGTTCTACTGATGACCCTTTTAGTGGAGAAAAGTGCTCTGTACTGGTCTTCTACGCCGTGGATCACATGGAAGATGAGCCCGATCGACACACGCCCTCGCTAGTATTGGAGCCCCACTGGTCACACCTCATCCATGCGGATACCGCACCGTACCTGACCGAGCTTACACAGGAGCAGTTCCTTGAAGAACTCCAGCAGGCCGGCCAGAAAGCCACCTGGTACGAACTCCAGGTCATCAACCGGATTAAAGAGTGGTTTCTGAGACAACAGAAGCCCGCGGTGCTCTATGAGCTCGAGCCACCTTCAATCGCCGGGAGCGGGATGGCGCGAAAGCTAGGCTTGGAACGGGAACGATCTGGTTAGGATTTGGATGGGGGACTGCCTGGGCCTGTCCCCAGCTTTTTCCCAGCTTTTAATATTTAATTTCAAAATGTAAAAGAAGTTGTGTGTGGTTTGTTGGTATAGGTGTGAAATAAAACATCTACCTGATTTGGAATCTTAAGTAGAATAACACAATATTTTCAAGTCGTTATTTCATATTCCGACTTGGCATTCGTTTTGCTTGTTGGCCTGGCAGGAGGTCGCAATGAAACGAATGATCAATGTTGTTGCATGTATGTTGGTCGCATCTCTTTTTTGCAACGGTTGCATGACCATTATTGGAGCCGGAATTGGCTATTCTGCCGACGCAAAATACAGATCAGTATGCGGCCAGAAAGACAATCCAGCTCTGCCGGAGCGTTGTAGCGAACCGAGAACCATCAGCGGCACGACGACGGGGGCGCTCATCGGCTTCGCCCTCGATATCGCAAGCGTCGTGGCTACAGCCGTGGCGATCACATCAATCGATCTCGATTTTCGGTGGCCTTGCGGTGAAGGCTGCTATGCCGATTAGTTCTACATGCGGCTAAGTTTATATTGAAAAACAATAAGGAATCAGTGGGGACAGGCCCCACTCATGATTTTGAAAAATAAACGAAAAATTCGATATTGCCATCAGCCCCCGGTGGGTCTGCCTGAACCGTCCCGAGGTGTGTAAGCCCCATCGAGGAAGCCGCTTCAATCACCCGCTCAACGGCCCCAAGGCGCGCCTTCTCGTCGCGGACGATACCTCCCCGGCTGACCTTCTCGCGCCCGACTTCGAACTGCGGCTTTATAAGGAGCAACATCCTGCCACCTGGCCGCAAGACCGCCTCCAGCGCCGGAAGCAAAAGCCGCAAGGAGATGAACGACAGGTCTCCGACCACCAGGTCCACCAGCCCCGGCAGGTCCGAAGGCTTCAGGTGGCGAACGTTGGTCGGCGGAAGAAGCGACACACGCGGATCGCCTTTGAGCCTCTCGTGGAGTTGCTCGGGGCTCACGTCCGCCGCGAAAACCTGCCGGGCGCCTTGCTGCAACAGACAATCAGTGAATCCCCCCGTCGAGCAACCCGCGTCCAGGGCGACGAGACCGCGGGCATCGAGGCCAAAATGCTCGATGGCGTTTTTCAGCTTGAGCCCGCCTCGTGACACGAAAGGATGGGGCGGCTTCTGGACGGCGACCTGCGCTTCCTCGTTGACCCGCGTCCCGGGCTTGTCGATCGTATGGCCGCCGACCGACACCCGCCCTTCCATGATGAAGGCCGCCGCCCGCGTCCGGCTCTCGCACAGGCCGCGCTCGACAAGGAGCTGGTCCAGGCGGATTTTTTTCTGCGCCATGACCTCAGGCCGGCCGCTCGGCGCACTGCGGCAGCGAGAGCGTCCGCCGCGCCGCGCGCACGATACCGGAGGTGTCGAGGCCGAGCGAGGCGAGCAGCCCGTGCCGGTCGCCTTGCGGCACGAAGTGGTCGGGGACGCCCAGGCAGTGGACGGGGATGAGCACACCCTCCTGATGCAGGCAGGAGAGCACCTGCGCGCCGAACCCGCCCGAGAGAGCGCCTTCCTCGATGGTGATCAGCCGACCCGCTTCTTTGGCGAGCGACACCAGAAGTTCTCTGTCGAGAGGCTTTGCGAACCGCGCATCGGCGACCTTGACCGCGATCCCCTGCTCGGAGAGCAGCCGCGCGGCCGCGACAGCCGAAGAAAGCATCGAGCCGATGGAGAGGATGGCGACCTTGGGCCTTGTCGCCGGCGCGAACACCACGCGGCCGCGACCCGGCTGCAACGGCTGCGGCGCTTCATTCGGACCGGGGGCCGCCGCGCGATCGCGCGGGTAGCGGATGGCCGATGGCCCGGGAAGCGTGAGCGCGGTCTTCAGCATGCGCTCGAGCTCGCCAGCGTCGGACGGCGCCATCACGGTGAGGTTGGGCATGGCGGAAAGATACGACAGGTCGAAGGCCCCGTGGTGGGTGGGCCCATCCTCGCCGACCACGCCCGCGCGATCGATCGCGAACACCACCGGCAGATTCTGCAAGCACACGTCGTGCAAGATCATATCGTAGGCGCGTTGCAGAAACGAGGAGTACACCGCGACCACGGGCCGCAACCCCTGGCTGGCGAGCCCCGCGGCGAAGGTCACCGCGTGGCCCTCGGCGATGCCCACGTCGTAGAAACGGTTCGGGAAACGTTCGGCGAAGGGCCGCAGGCCCGTGCCGTCAGGCATGGCCGCGGTGATGGCCAGCACCCGCTCGTCGGCTTCGGCCTCCTCTACCAGCGAATGCGAGAACACCTCGGTGAACGACGCCGTCTCGGGATGCTCCTCCTCGTCGTGGTGGTGATCGAGACAGGCGGGCGCCACGCCGTGGAAGGCCGTCGGATCTCTCTCGGCGCAGGCCAGGCCCTTGCCCTTGGTGGTGTGCACGTGCACCAGCACCGGCCCGTCGAGGGCGCGGGCGTTTTGCAGGATGGGGATGAGCTGGCCGAAGTCGTGGCCATCGACGGGCCCCAGGTACTGGAAGTTGAGCCCCTCGAAGAGCACCCCGCGGGTGAACAAAACCTTGGCGCTCTCCACCAGCCGGCGCAGGGCGTACACCGTCGGTTCGCCCCAGTGCGGGAAGCCGGCCAGCCACTCCTTGAGGCGCCGCCGCGCCACGTTGAAGGTGCGCCCGGAGAGCCGGTAGCTGAGCCAGGTGCTCATGGCGCCGACGCGGGGCGCGATGAACATGCCGTTGTCGTTGAGCACCACCACCAGATCTCGCTCCAGCGATCCGGCGTGGTTGAGCGCCTCGAAGGCCAAGCCGCCGGTCATGCCGCCGTCGCCGATCACTGCCACCACCTTGCCGCCCTCGCCGCGCAGCCTTCGCGCCTCGGCGATCCCGAGGGCGGCGCTGATGCTGGTGGAGGCGTGTCCGGCCCCGAAGGGGTCGTGGAGGGACTCGGCCCGCGAGGTGAATCCGGAGAGCCCACCCCCCCGGCGCAGGGTGTGGAACCGCTCCGCCCGGCCGGTGAGCAGCTTGTGGGCGTAGCTCTGGTTGCCCACGTCCCACACGATGGGGTCGCGCGGCGACTCGAACACCCGGTGCAGCGCCACGGTGAGCTCGACCACGCCCAGCGAGGAGGCGAGGTGGCCGCCGTTGCGGTTCACCACCTGGATGATGCGCGCCCGGATCTCCTGGCACAGGCGCGGCAGCTCCTTCTCGTCGAGCCGGCGCAGGTCTTCCGGTGATTGAATGCTGTCGAGCAGGCTCTTCACGGCTGCCTCCGGGGCGCACTCTAGGTCAGAGCCCACCAAGGATCAAGTCCGGGCCGGAAAAGGGGCTGGGGCCGGGGAGCGCGGGCTATTCCGCCAGCATCACGATCATGGTGTACGAGAACGGCAGCGAGGCCGCCGACTGAACCTCGAGGTAGTAATCCGCCGGCTGCTTGCTCTCGACCATCACCATCACCGAGCCCTCGTTCTCCATGATGGCGTCGGGGATTTCCGAAAGTCTCGAGTCGAGGCAGCGCACGGTGAGCTTTCCCTGCTCTGGCGGGTAGGCCACGGCGGCGAAGAAGCCCTTGCCCACGTCGTCGTGGACGCGGTACCAGTCCGGATCAGACGGGCACAGGGTCGCGATATAGGGCGCGGTCGGGCTGGGATGCTCGATGAGCGTGGCGGTACTGGACTGGTCGTTATCCTCGTACTGGTCGTCGCTGCACTGGGGCGGATCCACGCATCCCTGCCCGGGGTCACACACCTGCGGCACGTCGCAGCCGGTGTCGTTCGGCGCGTGGCGGCACTCGTCGCTCTCAGCATGGCAGGTGTCGTCGGTGCAACCGATGCCGTCGCTGCATGATGGGGGCGCGCCGTTCTGGCAGGTGTTCTGCTGGCACTTCTCGGCGCCGTTACAGAAGCGCTCGTCGTCGCAATCAGAATCCTTGTGGCAGCAGCCCGGGACCGCGGGGAAGGCGCACAGGCCGTTCTTGCACTCCTCGGCGGTGCACGGATCCTGGTCGGCGCACTCGGCGGCGCCGGAGCAGTGGATGGCCCGGATGCAGCCCTGGGACGGGTCGCAGATGTGCTCGGCGGCGCAGCGCGAGTCGTCGGGGCGGTGATCGCAACGGTCCGTGTTCTCGTTGCAGCTATCGACCGTGCAGTCCTGGTTGTCCGCGCAAGAGACGGCGGTGCCGGGGCGGCAACGGTTGTTCTGGCACTTCTCGGCGCCGTTGCAGAAGAGGCCATCGTCGCAGTTCTTGTCGCTGGCGCAGGGCAGGTTGCAGTACGGCAGCGAGGTGCACAGGTGCTCGCAGCAGCGGTTGCCCGTCCCGCAGTCCGTATCGACGTCGCAGGTGCCCGGGCAGCGGGGGAGCGTGAGGCACTGGTGGTCGCAGCACACCTGGTCAGCGGCGCAGTCCTCCTTGGTGTTGCAGATGCCCCCCACCCGGCAGTCGAGGAACACCTCGGGGTCGATGCCCGGCTGGTCGGAGGGAAACTCGGTGTACGGGTGCGTCTCTTGCTTGCCGTCGGGGCAGGTCACCACGGTCTGGCCGCCGCCGCGGCGCACCCGGTAGGTCTTCCCGTCGGCCTGGATGACGATGTCCTGGCCGTCGTGAGAGAGGGAGAAGCAGGTCTGCCCCCCGGCGCCCTTCGCCTCGAAGACGGCGAGGCCCACGGGCCCGGCCACCGAGGCACCGCTCGGCCAGGTGACTGTGACCTGGCCCTGGTTGTCGGCCACGAGCAGGCACTCGCCGCTGGCCCCGAGGCAATCGTACGGACCGCGCAGGCAGCTCGGCCCCGGCTTGTCGCCCGAGGAGCCACCGCAACAAGCTACGGTCGAAACCAACAGGCAGCATAGCGTGAGCCTGAACATGAATTTCACCAGGACCCGCATGGCCTCGCTCCTTCCCCGGACATGGAGAGTAGCCCTCACGGTTTCACCGCTCCATGCTAGCGCCAGGATGACCGCAATTCAACGCTCTATGGCTCGTTGGCGCGCCGGCCCAAGAGCGCCAGCGCGAGCGAGAGCAGGGCACACAGCAGCACCATGCTGGCGCCCGTGGGGAGCTCCAGCACGAACGAGAGGTAGTACCCGCCCGCGGCCGCCGCCACCCCGACCAGGGCCGAGAGGAAAAGGGCGGCCCGCATGGTTCGCGCCAGCCGCAGCGCTCCCAGCGCCGGCAGGATGGCGAAGCCGAAGGCCGGCAGCGCGCCGATGGCCCGGGTGGCGACCGAGATCATGAGGGCCATGGAGCCGACGAGCAGCGCCTCGTGCGAGAAGCGCCGCAGCCCGGCCGCGCCGGCCGCGTCGGGGTCGAACGAGACGAACAGAAAGCGCCGGTAGCCCAGCGCGTGGATGATGGCGACAAGCAGCCCTGCGACGAGCAGGTACACCACCTGCCGCACCTCCACCAGCACCGCGCTGCCGAACAGCACCCCGTTCACGTCGTGCAGGTCCTGGCGAATGAACCCGCCCAGCAAGAGCACCGCCGCCGCGGACACCAGGTAGGCCACCGCCACGCCGTTCGTGGACTCGCGCCGCGCGCGGGCGAAGACCACGGCCGCGCCCAGCGAGAACAGCAACGAGAACCAGGCGGGGTCGCAGAAGAACTCCACCGCGGGGTGCTCTCCCAGCGCCGCATCCAACACGTCGTGCAACAAGAAGGCGGCGATCACCCCGGCGGAGGAAACCTGCGTGAGCGCCAGCGGCACGTACACCATGCGCTTCAGCACCACCCACACGCCCAGGAATCCCAGCGCCGCACCGGAAATGGCCGCGGCGGCCACCGCGTCTCGCCACAGGGCGAAACTCTCGAAGAAGCCGGCGTCGTTCATGGCTCCTCCGAGAAGACGTCGATGTGGACGCGCCCGTCGCATTCGTAGCTGCGGACTCGCCGGCCGAAGAGCCGCGTCAGCTTCTCCGCTTGCATGAGCTCGTCGCGCGGGCCGGTTTCGAACAGGCCGGTGCCGTGGTTGATGAGGCACAGGCGGTTCGCCACCGAGATCACGTCGTCCAGGTGGTGGCTGATGAGCAGGATCCCCATGCGGCGCTCCCGGTCGAGATCGCGAAGGAAGGTGAGCACGTCGGCGCCGCCCGAGAGGTCCATCCCCTCGCTGGGCTCGTCGAGCACCAGCACGTCGGGATCCGCGGCCAGCACGCGCGCGATGAGCACGCGTTGCTGCTGGCCGCCCGACAGGGTGCGAAACATCCGCCCCGCCAGATCCGAGAGGCCGAGCCGAGAAAACTCCTCCTCCACCCGCCGCCGATCCGCCGCCCGCGGCCGGCCGAACCGGCCCCAGTCGGCCGTGCGTCCCATGAGCGCTACCTCGAAGGCGGACAGCGGGTAGTCCGGGTTGAGGCGGTGGCGCTGCGGGGCGTAGGCGCAGCGGATGCCCGCCTGTTTCAGTCGCTGGCCCCGCAGCGGGGGCAGCAGCCCGAGCAGGGTCTTGGCCAAGGTGGTCTTGCCCGAGCCGTTGGGCCCGACCACGCCCCACAAGTCGCCGCGCGCAAGCGAGAACGACAGCGGGCCCAGGAGTCTTTTTCGATACCCGAGCTCGGCATCCTGGAGCGTGATGAGAGCCTGGTCCACCGCGTCACCTCCATGTGCGAATCGCAAATCCCGCAATCTTTCGAGGCACTCTTTCGAAAGCACTCACTCTGACGGCGCGGTCAGCAAATTCACGATGCGCTCGAACTTGTCTTCCACGGTGCGAACGTCTCGCGCGGCACCCACCATGGAGGGGAGCTTGACAAGCCGCGCCCCGGCCTTCTCGGCGAAGAGCCGCGACAGCCGGTCCGGGAAGTACACCTCCTGGATGACGAAGCGGACGTTGCGATCGCGCACCGTCTGTAGAAGCTTTCCCACCTGCGCGGGAGACGGCGGGATTCCGGGCTTCGGCTCCAGCGTTCCTGCCGACTCCCAGCCCGCAAAGGTGAGCAGGTAGGCCCAGCTTTTGTGGTACTCCACCACCCGCGTGCCGGGACGGGTGGCGAAGGCGGCCTTCCACTCGGCGAGCTTGCGGTCGTAGCGGGCGGCAAAGTCCGTAAAGCGCCGCTCGATCTCGGCCCGGCCGTCCGGATCGAGTTCGAGGAGCTTTTTGTAGATGCCCTCGGCCACGGCGCGCATGGCGGCGGGGGAGGTGTAGTAGTGCGGGTTGCCGGCGGCGTGCACGTCACCGAGGGCGCGGTCCGCCACCGTGGGCACCTCTTCGGGGGTGATGAACATCGAAGCGTCGAGGTAGCCCGCCCCGCCGGGCTGAATGGCGCCGTTTCGCGATTGGGCCAGCAGCGCGGGCAGCCAGCCAGCCTCCAGGCCCATCCCGATGCAGATCAGAAGGTCCGCCGAGTTGAGCCGCAGCACGTGGGAGGGCTTGGGATCGACGAAGTGCGGGTCCTCGGTGCCCTGGATGAGCGAGCTGGCCTCGACGCGATCCCCGCCGATCTCGGCGGCGATGGCAGCGAAGTCGGGCAACGTGCCGACCACGCGGAGCTTGGCCGCGGCAGGCGCGGGCATGGCATGAACCAAACCGAACAGTGAAAAGAAGATAAAGAGACGCATGGCCGCCTCCTAGAACTTGTGCGCGCCGTGCTCGCCGGCGCTGACTTCCGCTTGAAGAAACACAAAAAACCCTGTCTCGCCGCCCCGCTCGCGTCCGATGTCCGTCTGGAGCCGCAGTTTGGAAAAATGCGTGGGCAGGAAGGTCGCGACCAGGCCGCCGCGCCAGGCCCAGCCGCCGCCGGCCGGCGCCGTGTCTCCCATTCGCAGGTCGTCGACGTTCTCGAGGCGCAGGCCGAACATCCAGCGCCGGCTGAGCTGGGCATCGAATTGCGCATACCCCCCGTGGTCCCACACTGCACCGTCGCGATCCGGCGTGCGGCGCAGCATGGCCTCCAGCGTAAGCGAGAGGGCCAGGTCGCCATCCCCCGACGAGATGGGGCGCCACTTCAAGTAGAGGTCGGTGCCGAGCAGCCCGGCCCGACCATTGACCTCGGGCGCCTCGGGGTTCCAGGCGCGTCCCAGCGCGCCGCTCACGCCCCACAAGAGCGACCAGTCTGTGGTGAGCTCGAAGAAGTTCTCCATCCTTCCCACGAACACCAGGTCGGCCGGTGACTCCAGCCGACCGGCCGCCGAGTTCTCGATCACCCCGAACGTGCTGGACATGAAGCCGAGCTCCTCGGAGGGCATCAGCGCCTGCGCCGCCAGGGTGAAGTACCAGGGCAGAGGCAGGAGCCACGAGAGCTCCGCACCCGCCCCGCGAAAGTGCGCCTCGGCCATGAAGCGCACGTGAGACAGCGGCGGGTTGACGAACGTCCACTGGTGCAAGTGGCGCGGGTTGAAGCGGCCGAAGGCGGCGTTCATGATGCCGGCGCGGGCCTGGAGCGACAGGGGCAAGCTCAGGGTTGTGAGGAACACCTCCTCGATCTCGGCCTCGCTGAGCTGAAAGTAGAGATCGAAGCGGAAGTACGGATCGACGTTGGCCGTGGCGGCGAGCTCGACGCCCTGGACGGCAAAGCCGTTGTCGCCGATGCCGTGCTCGCCTTGCTCGAGGTGCTCGGCGCTGGAGAACCAACCCAGGCCCGCGGTCAGGATGATGGAGAGGTCGGGGTTCATCTTGGGCATGGGAGAGCCGCGCGCCGGCGCCGGGGCCGAAAGGGTTGCGGCCGCCTGGTCTTCGGCGATGGCCTTCTCGAACTCGCCCGCCGCGTCATCCTGGCCCGCGGCGGTGATCGGAAACAGCAAGAGCGCCCACACGGGAAATAGAATCCGCGTTTGGACCATTCGCATGACGTTTCTCCTCGCATGGCGCGCCGTGCAAGAGAGGGCTCTTGCCGGTGCGGACTGGTTATCGGACGAGAAAACCGCTCAACGAGGAGAGGGCGGAGAGTGCTTGGGGTAAAGCAGGTACAGGCGTTTTTGGGCCTGAAGAAATGGCGAATCCAAGGCAGGCAGCGACGCCGCCGCGGCCAGGACGCAATCGGGCAGAAGCGCCAAGCGAGCCCAGGGCGCGCGCGGATTGACGAAGTGCCCGGCCTCGCAGCGGTGCATTCCGTCCACACAGGCGGGGCAGGAGCGTTCACGGATCGAATCGCTTCCTTCGCGCGACGGGACGTGAGCGTGGGCGTGGTGCGCGGCGTGGAAGAGCTCGCCGCTCCCCGTCAGCCGGTGGCTGGTGCACATGAAGTGGGCGAGATCGAGCGAGCCTGCGGCGCACCACACGAAAAGACCCAGCGAGGCGAGCGCGAACGAGCCCCGCCGCCCGAGGAGCGCCGCCGCGTGTCTGTATGCCGGCCGGGCCATCGGCGATATCCTGCAGACGGAGACGTTCGATGTCAAGGCGCCGTTTGACAAGCCCGGCGGGCGGAGCGTACCTTGCCCGCATGCCCACCCTGGGGGAGATGCTCGTAGCCGACGGCGCCTGCACCCGTGAGCAGGTGGAGGACGCGGTCCACAACCAGGTGGTCATGGGCGGGCGCCTGGGGACCAACCTCATCGAAGCCGGCGCCATCGGCGAGGAGGCGCTGGCCCGCGCGCTGGCGCGGCTGCACAACCTCCCCGCCATGTCCGGCGACCACATCCAGCCGGAGGCGGAGGCGCTTGGGCTGCTTTCTCCCGAGGTGGCCGACCGGCTCGAGATCATCCCCTTCGCCCGCAACGCCCGCAAGCTGCAGGTGCTGTGCGTGGATCCGCGCAACGTCGCCGCGCTGGACGAGGTGGCGTTCATCACCGGGCTTACCCCGGAGCCGGTGGTGGTGCCGGAGTTCCGCTTCTTCGAGCTGCTGCTTCGCTGCTATGGCGTCGAGCGCCACCGCCGCTTCGTCAGCCTGGCCCGCGCGGACTTCCTGTCGGCGAGCTTCAGGGACGTATCAGCGCCGAAACGGGAGGCGCGATCCGCCGAGCCGGCCGAGGATCTCATCAGCGAGGAGGGGTTCGATCGGCTGTACCAGCGCCGGGACGGCTTCCCCCTGATCTCCCAGCCGCCAAGCAACGAGTCGCTTCCGCTCATCGACCCGGCCGATCTGAGCGAGATTTCGGAAAGCGACGTCGGCCGGCCGCCCGGCGGGATCGAGCGCCGGGTGTGGCAGGGGCCACTCTCGGGGGAAGGCCGGCGCGCCGAGGATCGAGTGCTGGCGGAGGCCGCCGCGGCCCGGCCCTCCACGCCCCCGCCGCCGCCCGAGGAGCTGGTCTTGCCGCTCTCCTTCGCCGAGGCGGCAGCCGAGCTGCAACGGGCCCTAAGCCGCGACGCCATCGCCCGCAGCGTGCTGCGGTATGGCCGGAGCCTCTTTCGCCGCTGCCTGCTCACGACCATCCACCGGCGCTTTTGCCTTGGCTGGGACGGCATCGGCCCCGGCGTGGACCCGTGGTCGGTGCGCAGCCTGATGATCCCGCTCGACGAGCCCTCGTTGTTCGAGCTGGTGGAGCGCACCCGCTCGCACGTGCTGGGCTCGCTGTCGCGCACGCGGGTGAACGTCAACTTCCTTCGGTTGCTGGGGCGGGAGGTGCCGCTTTCGGTGTTCGCCATGCCCATCCTGGTGCGCGGGCGGGTGGTCAATATCTTCTACGGGGACAACGGGCACAAAAAGCACGCCGGCGCCGACGTCGCGGACCTGCTGATCCTATCTCAGCGCGTATCGCAATCCTACGAGGAGATCTTTCAGCTAAAACGGCGCGCCGGTCCGAGGGAGTGATAATGGAGGCGAAAATGGAGCGCAGGCGATTTCGCAGGCTGCCGGCAGAGGCCGAAGTCCGGGTGCTTTCGGAAAATAGCGGTCGCGCCCGTGGAAAGAACTTGAGTGGAAACGGGATCTTGTTCGAGTCGGAGGTTTCGTACGAGCCCGGGGTCGTTCTCGAAATCGAGGTCCTGACCGCCACTCACAAGGCATTTTCTAGAGTATTTCCAGCTCTTTGCGCCAAGGTCCGGGTAGTCCGCGCGACCGGAAAGGCGCCGCCCTTCGAGATTGCCGCGGCCTTTGTGGAAGTAAAAAGATAACCAACCGAATTAATTGAATATTCTCTGGGGACAGGCCCCTTGTTTACCTTGTTTATGGGGACAGGCCCATGGAGGATGGGATCAGTCGCCTTCGTGGAAAAGGAAGATTGCGTCCCCGGCCATGAGGCTGTCGCCCTCTTTCAGCGTAGCCTTCTTTACCTGCAAACCATTCAGGAACGTCCCGTTCCGGCTCCCCTGGTCCTCCACCACCACCTCCGCCCCCTGCCGCAGCAGCAAGAGGTGGAGTCCGGATACGCTGGCGGACTCTATCCGGATGTCGGCTTCCTCGGCGCGACCCAGGGTCGTGCGTTCCGCCTCCAGCGGACAGTGTCGCGGCGCGCCCGGCCCGGCCACCTGTTCCAGTTCGGGATGCCGTGACAGGCGCCGGCGCACCAGCGCGTCGGCCTCGGCGTCGCCCTCTTGCCGGTCCACGTCCGTGTTTCCGGGCGTCATGTCGGCTCCTTTGGCTGGCCTCGTTGTCTCAACGCGGCCCAGAATCGCTCCATCCCGGTGTGTGCGAACGCGCTGGCTCCGGCGGCCTCGCGTTCGCGCAGCCAAGAGATGTCAGGGACCGTCGGCGCGGGCGTCGTGGCTCCCGCGGGCGGTCGCGCCAATCTATGCTTACATGCCTGAAACATAGCTCCCCTGGAGGCACAACCAGAGCGCCTTCGCCGGTCAAGGCTCGCCGGGATCGTCCTGGCGGCGGATGTCGAGCTGCTTCATCTTCTTGTGAAGGTTGGTGCGTTCGATCCCCAGGGCCTGGGCGGCCTTGGTGACGTTCCAGCCGTACTCCTCGAGCGTGCGGCGGATGTAGTCGCGCTCGACCTCCTCGCGAAGGTCTTTGAGGGACATCCCGGAGGCGGCCTTGCCGGTGGCCGGGGCGGGCGCGGCGGCGCCCTGATCGAGGTACTCGGGGACGTCGGACTCCTGGATGCGATCGCCGCTCATGATGACCAGACGCTCGGCCAGGTTCTTGAGCTCGCGGATGTTCCCAGGCCAGCTGTAACGCCGCAGCCGCCCCAAGACCGAGGGCTCGATCTCCTTCTCTTTGAACCCGTTCTCCTTGCAGAAATCCCTGACGAACTTGGAGAGCAGTAGCGGGACGTCGTCGAGCCGCTCCCGCAGCGGGGCGCAGTGGATGGGGATGACGTTGAGGCGGAAGTACAGATCCTCGCGGAAGTTCCCCTCGGCCACCGCCTTGCGCAAGTCGCGGTTGGTGGCGGCGATCACGCGCACGTCCACCTTGAGGGTCTGCTCGCCCCCCACGTGGCTGAGCTCGCCCGTCTGCAGCACCCGCAGCACCTTGGCCTGGGCGTTCTGGCTCATGTCGCCGATCTCGTCGAGGAACAGCGTCCCCTCGTGGGCCAGCTCGAACTGCCCCTTCTTGCGGGCGGCGGCGCCGGTGAAGGCCCCCTTCTCGTAGCCGAACAGCTCGCTCTCGATGAGCTCGGCCGGGATGGCGGCGCAGTTGACCTTGACGAAGGGCCCCTGGGCGCGCTTGGAGAGGCGGTGGATGGCCCGCGCCACCAGCTCCTTGCCCGTGCCGCTCTCCCCGGTGATGAGCACCCGGCCGTTGGTGGGGGCCACCTTGCGGATCTCCTCCAGCATGTGCCGCACCGCGTCGCTCTGGCCAATGATCTCGATCTCCTTGGCCACCTCCGAGAGCAGCGTGCGCACCTTGCGGGTCAGGGCCACCTTCTCCAGACAGTTGGAAACCGACAGCACCACCCGCTCGCGGTCGAGAGGCTTCTCCAGAAAGTCGTAGGCCCCGAGCTGGGTGGCGCGCACCGCCTCGCCGATGGTAGCGTGCCCGGAGATCATGATGACCTCGGTCCCGGGCTGCTCCTTGCGGATCTTCTCGAGCAGCTGCACGCCGTCCATGCCGGGCAGCTTGATGTCGAGCAGCACCAGGTCGGCCCGCCGCTCGGCGAGCAGGCGCTGTGCCTCCTCGGCGGAGCCGCAATCGCGCACCGCGAGTTTGTCCGACTCCAGGATCATGCGCAGGGTGCGGCGGATGTTCTTCTCGTCGTCCACGATCAACAGGTCGCCCTCGGGAGCGTCGCTCATGACCAGATCCTCCTCAGGGATTCGCGGCCGGTGCGGCGCCCGCGCGCAGGCGCACGCAGAACACCGTACCGCGGGGCGGGTTGTCGCGCGCGAAGATCTCCCCGCCGTGCTGCAACACGATCTTCTTGACGATGGCCAGGCCCAGGCCGGTGCCGTGGGCCTTGGTGGTGAAATACGGCTGGAACAGCCGGCCGCGGGCCTCCTCGCTCAAGCCGACGCCGCGGTCGGCCACCTGAAGCACGCCGAACTCGCCCTCGCGGCCCACGCGGATCTCCACCGGCTCGCCGCCGGGGCTGGCGTCCAGCGCGTTGTTGATGAGGTTCATGAGCACCCGGCCCATGAGCATGGGGTCCAGCCGGATCTCCAGGCGCTCCCGGAGCGGCTGCAGCGAGACGCGGGAGGTGAACTGGGGGTTCTTGCGCAAAAAGTCGGCGGCGAACTCGTTGAGCTCGACCGGGATGGTCTGCACGTCGGGCAGTTTCGCGAACTCCGAGAACGTCTCCACCATGCGGCGCAGGGTGGCCACCTCCTCCTCCACGATCTCCAGCGACTGGTCCAGCTTGGCGGTGAAGGCGCTGTCCTCGCCGCGGTAGCTCTTGTGCAGCTCCTGCATGGCCAGCTGGATGGGGGTGAGCGGGTTCTTGATCTCGTGGGCCAGGCGGCGGGCGATCTCCTGCCACGAGGAGACCTTCTCCAGGTACACGATGTGGTCGCGGGTGCGCTGGATCTCGTCGAGCATGCGGTTGAAGGACTCGGCCAGGGAGCCGATCTCGTCCCGTCCCCGCACCGGCACGCGCACCGCCAGGTCGCCGGTGGTCGCCCGGCGCGTGGCGGACACGAGCTGGGCCACCCGCCGGGTCACGCTGCGCGCGAGCAGGTAGCCCAGCACCACCGCCATGAGCAGGATCCAGAAGTAGATAAACAAGAACACCCGGTAGTAGGCCAGCTTCCAGGGCTGGAAGTTGGTCTGGAAGCTCTCCAGCGTGACCACCAGCTCGCGCAGGCTGTCGGCGCCCTCCAGGAAGGAGCGGGCGATCACCAGCACCGCCTCGAGGCGCTCTCCGCCCGGGAGATCGAAGACATCGCTGCGCGACTTCACCGCGGCGGGGTCGGGCGGCGGCTTTCGCTCCTCCTCCACGAGCACGCTGTCTTTTCGCAGCAGGCGCACCCGCTGAATGGCCGGCGTCTGCAAGAGCTCCCGCAGCGGCTCCCGCACCTCGTCGAGGGCGCCCTTCTGCACCGCCTTGAGGAAGGTCTCGTCGTCGGCCAGCGCCAGGATCTGGGTGCGGGCCAGACGGAGGCGGGTCTCGATGACCTCCTTGTAGAGGTCGACGCTCTGGCGCAGGGCGTCCAGCACCCGCTCGTTGACGCCCACCGACATGCTCTCGCCCACCAGCCGGTCCACCATGATGGCGGTGAAGAGCAGCGGCGCCGCGGCGGTGAGCAGCAGGGCCAGGACGATCTTCCACTCGAACTTGCCGATGCGTCGCATGCGGCCTCAACGGCTGTCCGCCGCGATGTCGGGGATATCGCGGGAGCGGTAGGTGACCTGCGCCTCGGCCTTGAAGTCGTCCTGGCTCACGAAGATGCGTGAGATGGAGCTGAAGAACTTGGTGCCGCCGCCCATGGTGGCGCGCCCGTCGGGGTTGACCAGGTATTCGCGCACCTTGCGCATGAGTTCGGGCGAGGTGGGGTTGACCTGGACCTGGACCTCCAGGCGGAAGGGGCCCTCGGCCGGGATGGGCATCATGGGCAAAAGCGGCATCCCCTCCACCACGGTGCAGGCGCGGATCACGTCCGCCATGGCGCGCCATTGGGACTTGCGCTGCCCGTTGCTCCCCTGGACGGTGACGAAGTACGTCTCCTCCCACACGTCGTAGCGGACGGTGGTCTCCAGCAGCCCCTGGGCCACCGGCACGCGCTTTTTTCCGGCCAGCAGGCGCGCCGCGACCAGGATGCGGCTGGTGAACCCGTCGGAGAGCCGCTTCTGCCGGGCGGGGGTGAGGACGTCGCTGAAGTCGAACGACGCCAGCACTGTATCCCCGCGCCGCATGAGCTTCATGTCGGTCCGGTCCGAGCGCGTCTCCTTTCCCTGCGCGAAGACCGCGGAGGGAGCGAGCGGCACGCTCACCAGCGCCAACCACGCAAGGATGAAAGAAAGCGCGCGCATCGGGTTCTACCAGGCCAGATCCACGATGTAGCCCAGGGAGAAGGTGAAAAGCCCGATCGGGGTGTCGAACTTGAGGCCCAGGTCGAGGCTGATGGGCGACTTGGCCCGGCCGCTCCATTCTTCCTGCGTGGCCAGGAAGGCGGCCTTGGTGACGTAGGAGAAGTTGAACGCGCCGTACACATAGGCCCGGTAGAAGAACGTCCCGCCGGACCACAGCGGGATGTCATACTCGGCGGTCGTCGAGAGCAGCACGTCGCCGTAGTCGAAGGTGTCGGAGAAGTTGAGCTCCAGGTTGCGCGGCAGGGATCCCTTGTCGATCCAGAACAGGGCGTAGTCGCCGACGAAGAAGCGCGAGAAGAAGGGGCTGCCGCGCTCGCCGACGTCCTGCAGGATGCCGCCGATGACCGAGAGGCGCAGGGCGTGATCGGACGCGATGGGGAAGTTGAGATCGAGGCGCAGCATGTACTTGGAGTACTCGTAGCTGGAGCCGAGCACGCGCGAGGCCAGCTCCACGCTCACCGAAAACAGCAGGCCACGGCGGGGCATGAAGAAGTCGTCCCGCGTGTCCCGCTCGAACCGCAGCGTGAGCGAGGAGAGCACGCTGGCGTCGTCCTTGAGGTAGCCGGCAAAGGGGTAGTTGGCGCAGGTGCGGCCCGTGTTGTCCTGGTACTTCGACTCCGTGACGTCGGCGTCGATGGCCTCGACGTGCATGTCGATCAGCACGCGGTTGTAGCGATCGATGCGGATGCCGGCGGTGAGCACGCCCCCGGCGCGGAGGTAGGGCAGGAACAGGTCGTTCTGGGTCAACGCGTCGCACTCGGGATGGGCGGAGTTTTTTTGCATGCGGCCGGTGAGCGCCGCCTCGCGTCCCCGGGAAAAGAGCGCCTGGATCCCGGCGGTGAAGTTGGTGTTCATGACGGAAGGCCAGTACAGCCCCAGGCGGCCGCCCTGCTGGTGCTTCGAGGCCACGAAGGCGCCGGAGAGCACCATGCCGCGGCCCAGGAAATTTAGCTCCGAGATGCCCAGCCCGCCCCAGACGGGGTTGCTCTCCGACACCCCGAAGAACAGGTCGTCCACGATGATGGTGTTGCGCTCGTCGACCTCCACGATCACCTTGACGCGGCCCCGCATGGTGCCGCGCTCGAGGCGCATGCGGGCGTCCTTGAAGTAGCCGAGCGCGAGCAGGCGGATGCGGCTGAGCTCGACCTTCTCCTCGTCGAGCGCCTCTCCCGGCTTGAACATGAGGTAGGAGATGATGAGCGCTCCGAGGGTCTTGTGGTTGCCGCGGCACTCGATGGCCTCGATGATGTAGCGCGGGCGCTCGGGCTCCTCGAGTTCGGCCCGGTTGGTGGCCGGATCCTCGGTCTCGGGGCCTGGCTGGGTCGCGGGCTCCTCCGGCGTGTCGGAGTTCTTGCCCGGGGCGCCTTCGGTTTCCCGGTCTGCGGCAGGTGGAGGGGCCTCTTGGCCGGAAGAGCTCGAGCCGAAAAGTAGGCACATTGCCGCGAATACCAAGAGGCAAGGCCTGAACCGGTCTGACATTTCCAACAGACACCTCCAGGAGGGGTCCAGGAAAACAGAAGGGCTGGTTCTATGTTTTCCTACACTACCATCGGTTTTCCTGCAACTTTGACGAGAAGGACAGAACCCAGTACGCGGGCGTGGATCTCTGTCGCGCAAGCCGGTTTTGTCTATATCTTTCAAGACATTGTCTTTGCGAGACCGTGGGGAATGCGTGGGGAATGCGTGGGGACAGGCCCCCGGCTTTGCGGCTCGATGAGGTTGAAATATAAGGCGAACTGGAATACTCTCGATTCGCTTCGTATCACGGAACCTCGTGAGGTGCAGGTCCACATGCCGGGTATCGGAGTCATTTCCAACCAGCGCGCGCGCATGCACAAGCTGTACCCCCGGCTTAAGAACAGGCTGAGCTTCATCGTGGGGCGCGGCGGAGACGTGGCGGCGACGCGAAGCCTCGACGACGCCGAACGCGCCATGCAGGAGTTCCGCGACGCGGAGATCGACATCCTGGCCATCTCGGGCGGCGACGGCACCGCCCACCGGACCATCGAGGTCATGCTCAGGGTGTACGCCGGGTTGACGCCGCCCCCCATCCTGTTGCTGCCCTCCGGCACCCAGAACATGGTCCCGGCCTCGTTCGGCATCCGGCGCGGC
The DNA here is from genome assembly GCA_964561025.1 of uncultured Myxococcales bacterium. Classification (GTDB taxonomy): domain Bacteria; phylum Myxococcota; class B64-G9; order B64-G9; family B64-G9; genus JAAZNF01. The sequence goes on along the minus strand of CAZLNM010000028.1, from coordinate 24,215 downwards.
AGCACCGCCACCTTGCTCGCGACCCTGGCTCGCTACCGGCACAACGTCCCGATCTCCGTCGTGCGGCGGAACGTCTTGCACGTCAACGAGCACTTCAGTTTCATGTTCTCCCTCGGGGTGGCCCCGCGCTTTCTGGAGAAGTACTACGCCGGAAGCACGACGCCGCTGGGGGCCGCCAAGCTGCTGGCGGATTACGCGCTGGACGGGATCCGCCACGGAGCGCGCGCCGCGGCCATGTTCACCCCGGTGCGCGGAGAGATGCGCATCGACTCGGGGCGCGCCCAGCCGGTCGCCATGGCCGCGCTCTTTTGCAGCTTCATCGAGGAGCTGGCGCTGCGTTTCCGCCTGTTCCCGCGCGCCGGCTGGGACGAGAACGTGTTCGAGTCGGTGCTGGTGCACGGCAATCCGCTCGACGTGGCGCGGGCGCTCCCCTGGCTGTGGATCGGCTCGCGGCGCCCCCTGTCGGGCCTGCGCCGTTTCCTGGCTGGCCGTCTCGAGCTCACCATCGAGAAGCCTGAGGTCTATACCCTGGACGGGGAGATCTATCCCGCCACCCGCCAGTTCTCCATCTCGGCGGGCCCGGAGCTGCGGTTCGTGGTGCCGGGCCCGCGCTTGCGGCGTTTCGACCGCCGCCTGCGCACCGAGCGCATCGGGCCGTGGGAAATGCGCTACCTCGTGTAGCGCCGGGGGCAAGCCATGACCGGACCGAAAACACGCTCCCCGCAGGACGCCAGCGATCCCCAGAACGTGCTCGCCGCCCTGCTCGGCGCCGCGGTGCCCGTGGCCCAGTCCCCGGAGGCGGACATCTTTTGGGAAGACCTGCGCCTGGACGAGACGCTGCTGGCGCGGTCCCTGGACGCGCTGGCCGCGGGGGAGCCGGCCCGCAAGTCGGCCCTGGAGGCCCTGGCCCGGGAGCTTCCGCGCCAGGTGACCCTGCGGCGCCACCGGACCGAGCCGGTCCAGCTCTCCTTCTCGGGACGCAAGATGCGCTTCAGCCGGCCGGCGCTCGGCGAGGCGTTGGGAGTGCTGGGGGCGCACCTTCTGCCGACCCGGCGCCGGGCCCGGGAGGTCGCCCGGGGAATCGCCCGGGAGATGGTCTTCCTCGGCGCCCGGCCCCCCGCGGATCCCTGGCCCGAGTCTCCGCTGCAACGAGTGCTGGACTGCCTGGTCTCCCGCCCGGGAAATTCTCCGGAGCTGTACCGCGAGACCCGCCCGGACGGCGCGGTGAAGGGATTTTCGGCCTGGGAGCTCCTGGCGGGCGATCCGGCGTTTTTGCCCGAGGTGCGGACCGAAGGCGATCTACGGCGCTTTCAGGAGCGGCTGCGGCAGGATCCGCTGGACGGGGCCATGGTGACGCTGCTTCGGCATTTCTTTTCGCGCCGCGCCACGGTGGGCCCGCGGGACACCGCCCGCTGGGCGCTCGGCTCGAGGCACCCCTGGTTCGGCTGGAAGCAGGCGCGCGAGATCCTGGCGCGATGCTTCGAGCGCTTCGGCCGGGAGGACTTCTGGGCGCCGCGCCTGGCCGTCTTCGCCCCCGACCCCCGCGTCCACCCGGACGAGGCCTCGGTGCGAAAGGCGCTCAACGAGCGGGCGGCCCGGCGCCTGGCCGCCGGGCTGCTGGGCGCCCTGGGGCCGAACCTCCGCAACAAGGTGTCGGAGTCCTCGGCGCTGGCCCTGGCCTTCATGGCCCTGGACTACCACTTCGATCACCCGGACTTCGATCTGGAGAACCGCGCCCGGCCCCCGGCCCGGACGCTCGCGACCTTCCTCGGGCACGCCGTCTCCGTGCTCGCCACCGACTGGGCCGGACGGAGCCCGCCGCCCCTTCGCAACCAGAACCTGGCGGCCGCCTTCGAGGCCCTGGGCGACCCGGCGCCGGACGTCCTCGCCCTTTCGGAGACCGATCGAGAAGAACTTTTTTCCCTGCTGCTGGCCCACACCCGGACCGAGGCGGACCAGGCGACGTACCAACCCGAGCCGCACCTTCTGCTGGTCTTCTCCTCCAGCGAACCGCCGCTCCCGCTCCCCGGCGAGCGCGTGCTGGATGACTTTACGCTCTCGCAACTTCGGGCCCCGCAACACATGCGTCACCTGCGCGAACACCCCGAGCTGGCCGAGAAGCTCGCCGTGTTCTTCTGCCTGACCGTGCGGCACCTGCAGGACACCGGGCACCTGCCCGACCTCGCGCCGGAGGCCTGGCGGGATCGCTGGCTGCTCGGGTTGTGGGGAGACTGCGCCCGCACGGTGCGCTGCCGCTTGTACGAGAATCCGTCGCTCGGCGCCGTGCGGACCGAGGTGCGCTTCTTCGGTCAGGATCAGGCGCGCGCCGTAAGCTCCGAGGAAGAGCGCGGCGGGGGAGAGGAGCTGTTGCGACGGGTGATCGCCCGCATCCAGCCGGACGCGCGCGAGAACGCCGAGCGGGCGCTCAGCAAGTTCCTGATGGTGCTGGCCGAGCGGCGGCGCGAGCCGGGCGCGAGCCGCCTGAAACTCGCCGGCCAGACCCTGGAGGTGTTCCGCGAGACCGCCCGCACCGGCTTGCGCGGAGCGCTGGTCGACGCCGCCACCACCATCGAGCTCGTGGTGGACCAGTCGATCGATGCCGCCCAGTACGTGTTGAAGGGGGCCGAGCGCCTCGCCGGCCGAAAGAGCTGATCCGGGCCTCAGCGCACCTCGACGCTGCGATTCCCGGCGGGGACCTTGAGGTGGAGGATGCCGCCCCGCGCGGGTTCGTACCAGTAGCCGCTCGGCGATGCCTCCAGCGCGGCCAGATCGGCGCGGGCCGAGAGATCGGCGCCGCCTTCCTTCACCGAGCGCGGCGGGCTGCTGCCGAAGTTCATGAGCGCAAACAGCGCCCCTTGCCGGAACTCGCTGCCGTCCGAATACTCGAGCCGGATCAGGTCGCCCGAGCGCTCCTGCGAAAGCGAGCAGCCGTCGTACAAGACGAAGCGCGAGGCCGGGCCGGGGTGGACCACCGCGTAGAGCACGCCGGCGTCGGCGTCGAACGAGTCCACCGTCCCGTCGCCGACCGGCGACAGCGTGTCGATGGTGGGCCGCAGCAGCGGGACGATTCCTCCCCGGCGCAGGTAGAGCGGGAGCTTTTCCAGCGGCGCCGCCACGGTCTCGCTGCCGGGCCCGCTGTGGACGGAGCCGTCGAAGAAGTCCACCCATGCTCCCGGCGGGAACGGCACGCGCCGCTCGCGCTGGCCGGGGCGCACCACCGGCGCCACCAGCAAGTCGTCCCCGAACAGGTAGGTGTCATCGGGGTGCTGGCCCAGCTCCGGGGCGGCCAGGCCCAGCGGCCGGACGATGGGCCGGCCGTCATCGCGCATGCGGACGGCGAGGGTCCACTGGTAGGGAAAGAGCCGCAGGTGCAGCCGGGTGAAACGCCGGTAGAGCTCCAGCTTGGCGCCGTCGGGATCGGTTTGCGCGTTGAACATCTCCCAGGCCACGTCGTTCGAGCTGGTGCCGATCTGCATCACGGTCGAGAGCGCGGTCTGCTCGAACCAGCGGATGAAGGTCTCCTCGTCCGGCGGCGAGTGCCGGTAGCCGCCGGTGTCCGAGCCGTAGAAGGGAAACCCCGAGGCCGAGAGCGAAAGGCCGTAGACCAGCGACGCCGGCAGGCCGCCCACCGCCAGGTAGTCTTCGCCGCCCGCGATCACCCGCTCGCCGTGCAGGGCCATGTTGGCGTCCAGATCGCCCGGCCACACGATGGGCGCCATGGTCTGCTCGCCGTAGCTCCCGTGGCGCACCAGCAGAAAGCCGCCGCCGGCGGGCAGCGTCTCGGCGTACACCCGGTGGTACAGGCGGTTGTAGCCGGCGTGCATGGTGCGTTCGTCGGAGCCGTCGGCGAAGCGCCACACCGCGATGCGCCGGCCGGTCGCGCCGACCAGCACCTCCTCGGCGTAATCGAGTTTGAAGCCCTCGATGCCCCGGCGGGTGTAGCGCCGGATGAGCTCCTGCCACCAGGCGTAGGCCGCGGCGTTGGTGAGATCGATGGGCGGGCCCCACTGGGCCACCACCGGGCCGATCTGCGGTGGCCAGTAGCCGCCCGCGCGGGCCTCGTCTCTCAGCGTCTGGGTGGCGGCGCTGTTCGGGTCCAGGTACGGCGTGTGCCACAGGCCCATGCGGAATCCCAGCCGGTGGGCGAGCGAGATCATGGCGTCCGGGTCCGGGAACTGCTCCGGCCGAAAGTCGAAGCTGTTCACCGCGCTGGCGTAGGGGCGATCGATCCACAGGGCGCTGGCGGCGAGGTCGAGGTCGCGCATGGCGTGCAGATCGCTCTCCACCTGCGCCTGGTCGTCGTTCTCGTCGCGCCACACCCACGGGCCCAGGGCCCAGCGGGCGGGGAGCGCGGGCGCTCCGGTCAGGGCGTAGTAGTGGGCGAAGAGGTCCAACGGGTGCTCGGCGCCGAACAGGTAGAAGGAAAGCCCCGCGGGGCTGGCGCTCCCGGTGCCGAAGATCATCTCGACCCGCTCGGGCGCGCTGGCGCCCGCGTCGCACACCCCCGGATACAGGCTCTCGAAGAAGGCCCCGGCGCCGCGGCTGTCGACCAGGAGCGGCACCGGCACGTGCCGCTCGTTGTAGCCGCTCTCCTGCGGGGTTTCCGAGATCATCTCGATTTGCAGGGCCCGGATCTTCCCCCGGTGCTCGACTCGATCCAGCACGCCGCCCAGGCCGTACAGCCCGGCCGCCGCGTCCCCCTGGAGCGCCACCCGCAGGTAGGCCACCGGGGCAGCCGTCGTGGTGGGCCGGAACAGGAACCCGAAGCGTCCGTCGGCCAGCGTCTGGATCTCCAGAGAAGCCTCCAGGTTGCCGGGATAGACGAGCCGGACACGCGCCCGGTCCACGCCCTGGCTTTCGATCTCCCACAGCGCCGGGGAGACGAACTCGAGCCCCGGCGGCGGCGTGTACAGGGGATCGTCCAGCAGGAGCGGCACCGGATCGTAGTTGGCGAGCTCGTCCAGGGCTGCCACGGTGCCGAGGCGCAGGCCGTCCGCGGGGAGCCGCCACAGCTCCCCCTGCGGGCCCGCGAGCCGCGCTCCGCCTTCTGGAAGCAGACACAAGTTGAACCGCTTTTCTCCGGCCGAGAGGCAACCACCACCGCTCCCCCCGCCGCACCCCGCCAGCGTCCCTCCCAACAAGGCGAGGAGGATTCCAGCCGCCGCTCCCGCCGAGCCAGCTCTTTTTCTGTATTTCACGCCGCCGCCGTCCTTTCCCGGTCACTTCTCCTCGATGGAGGGATCGGCCTGGGCCGCGGCCGCGCTCGCCGCCAGGCCGGCCTGGCGCGCCAGGCGCCGGCTGCGCGCCAGCGACAGGCCCACGCCGAGCCCGAGCACCGTACCCACCACGCTCAATGACACCCAGGTGGGGATCACCACCAGGTCGGCGATCAGCATCTTCACCCCGATGAAGAACAGCACCAGCGCGAGCGCGTGGCTCAGGTAGTGGAAGCGGTCGATGGTCCCCGCCAGCAGGAAGTACAGCGAGCGCAGGCCGAGGATGGCGAAGATGTTCGAGGTGATCAGCACGAAGGGATCGGTGGTGATGCCGAAGATGGTGGGGATGGAGTCCACCGCGAAGATGACGTCCGAGATCTCCACCACCAGCAGCACCAGCATCAGGGTGGTGGCCCGGCGCCGGCCGTCGACGCGCACCCAGAAACGCTCGCCGTGGTCGCCGGGGGCGATGCGCAGCAGGCGGTTGGCCAGCCGGATGGCCGGGCTGCGCTGGGGATCCATCGGGCGATCGTGCGCCAGCGAGAGCTTGATGGCGGTGTACACCAAAAACGCCCCGAACAGGTACATCACGAAGTGGAACTGCATCACCAGGGCCACGCCGGCGGTGATCATCACGATGCGCAGCACGATGGCCCCGATCACGCCCCAGAACAGCACCCGGTGCTGGAACTGCGCCTGCACCCCGAAGAAGCGGAAGATGATCACGAACACGAACAGGTTGTCCACGGACAGGGACTTCTCTACCAGGTAGCCGGTGAGGAACTCCATGGCCGGCTTGCCCCCCAGCAGCCACCACACGGCGCCGTTGAAGAGGAGAGCCAGCCCGATCCACACCGCGCTCCACACCGCCGCCTCGGTGAGCGAGATGCGGTGGGCGTGGCGGTTGGCCACCAGCAGATCGATGGCCAGCAGCACCACGATGATGACGGCGAAGGCGATCCACAGCTCGAGGTGGGCGGTGTCGAAGATCGATGGCATGAGACTCCCGTCGTGGCTCTACCACATGTCAGTTCACCCGCGCCCTGGCGCTGGCGACGCTGTCCTCACCTCGAGAAAGAACGCGGTGCGAATGCTCCAGGCCACGCTTGCGCTGGGGCATCGCGGCCTGGAGCCGAATGTGCGCCTCTTGCACAGAGGTGCAATACCCACAGGATGCTGGTGTTTTCCGCTCACAGGACCTACTCCCGGTCGGGATTGTCGGCCGGCGGTTTTCCCGGCCGCTGGTCGCTGGCGGGATCCGTCGTCTCCTCCGCCAGCCCGCCGCTCTTCTCGTCCGCCTCGCCCTCCTGGGCCTCGGCCCCGACCGGGATGGCGTAGCGCCGGCACAGGGTGCGCAGGTGCTGGCGCGCCAGCCCCGCCCGCCGGGCGGCGCGGCTCAGGTTGCCGCCCTCCTCTTGCACCAGGCGGGTGAGGTATTCCTGCTCGAAGCGCGCGATCAGGCGCGCCTTGGAGTCCTTGTAGGGCAGGCCGACGTCCACCGAAAGCGACGAGCGCCGGGTGTTGCCGAACAGGTCGAGCATGAGGTCCTGGCGGCTCACCACCGGGCTGCTGGCCAGGTGCAGCACCCGCTCCAGGGTGTTCTTGAGCTCGCGCACGTTGCCCGGCCAGGGGTGGGCGTCGAGGAGCTGCAGGGCCATGGGATCGATGGCCATCTCCTCCTGGCCGGCCGCCTTGCGCTCGGCGTTGAACTCGGCCAGCGTGGCCTGCACCAGCATGCGGATGTCTTCGGGGCGCTCGCGCAGCGGCGGGATCTCCACCTCCACCACCGAGAGGCGGTACAGCAGATCCTCGCGGAAGCGCCCCTCCTCGACCATCTGGCGCAGGTTGCGGTGGGTGGCGGCCACGATGCGCACGTCCGCCGGCAGGGTCTTCACCCCGCCAATGCGCTGCACCTCGTGGTGCTCGAGCACCCGCAGCAGCTTCGGCTGGAGCGACAGGTCCAGCTCGCCCACCTCGTCGATGAACAGCGTGCCGCCGTCGGCCTCCTCGAAGAGCCCGCGGCGCATGCTGTCCGCCCCGGTGAAGGCGCCCCGCTCGTGGCCGAACAGGGTGTCCTCGATCAACGTGGCCGCCACCGCGCCGCAGTCCAGCACCAAGAACGGGCGGTTCTTGCGCAGGCTGTAGTCGTGGATGGCCGCGGCCAGCAGCTCCTTGCCGGTGCCGGTCTCGCCGCGCAGCAGCACCGGCAGCTCCGAGGGGGCGACCTTCTCCAGCACGGCGAACACCTCGCGCATCTTCACCGAGGTGCCCAGGGCCTTGCCGAAGCGGTCCCGGCGCGACAGCGGGATGCGCAGCACGGACTGCAGCGGCTCGAAGCGCAGCAGGTTGTTGCCCACCTGGAACTGGGAGCCCTCGTTGAGGAACACCTCGCGCACCCGGTGCCCCAGCATGAAGATGCCGTTGGTGGAGTCGAGGTCCCGCAGGAGGTACCCCTCGGGCTTCGCCAGCAGCTCGGCGTGCAGGGCCGACACCGACGAGTCGTTCAGGCGCAGGTCACAGGCCGAGGAGCGGCCGATGAGGATGCGCTCCTTCTGCAGCCGGTACTCCAGGCCGGTCTCGCTGCCCTTGGCCACCACCAGCCGCCCCTGGCGCACCAGCTTGAAGTCCCGCGCCTCGCTGAGGAACACGGTGCGCTGGGTGACCTCCGGACGGATCACGAACTCGCGCGTCTTGGGCTCCATGGCGCCTCACTGATGAATGAGCTTGATCGCGGCCCCGGCCTTCAAGTTGATGTCCCAGGCCTTGATGACCCGATCATCGTTGTCGCGCAGCTCCACCCGGTGCCGGCCGGACGACAGGGCCATCTCGTACACCGGCGTGGCCCGGATGCGTTCGCCGTCCACGTACACCCAGGCCCACCCGCCGCTGATGCCGACGGTGATGCGCCCCTCGCCGGCCGGCTCGGGACGGTGCGGCCGCACCGGGGGCCGGCGGATGGGCGGGCGGCGGATCCGGCCCGGATCGGCCGGTGCGACGAAGGCGACTCCGGCGTCCACGGTCTCGAGGGCCCCGGCGTCCGGGGCTCCTGGCGGCTCCGACGGAGGCGGGGTCGCCGGATCTGCGGGCGGTAGGGGCGGCGCATCCGCGGCCGCGGCTCCGCCGTCCGGCGAAAGATCGGGCTTGAGAGAGGCGTCGCGCAGGCGGGACAGGCTCCCTCCGTCCGGTTCGGGCAGGGGCTCCTGGGACCGGATGGGAACGGGTTTCTCCAGGCGCTCCTCGCCCGGGTCCGAGCTGCGGAAGAAATAGGCCGACATCCCCCCGCCCACCAGCGCCAGCAGGACCAGCCCGGCGATCTGCAGGGTGTTGATGCGCTTCTTGCGCGCCGGCAGGCTGGTGTCCTCCAGATCCGCCGGCTTGAGACGGGCCGCGGGCGGCCCCAGCAGGGGGCGCGACTGCTTCCCGTCGCTCTTGTAGGTGGGGAGGTTCTCCTCGAAGTCCTTGGCCGAGGGGAACTTCTCGGCCGGGCGCGGCGGCTCCTCCACGGTCGGGATTTCGTATCCCAGGGGCGTGCCGTCGCGATCGGTCCCCACCTCGCGGATGGGGGGGCGGCTGGAGGCGGAGGGCGGCCGGGAGACCGGAGAGGGCGGGCGGCGCGGCGGGATCTCGCGCCGGTCCTCGGCGAAGGGCGGGGGCATGGAGCGCAGCAGGGCCGCGGAGGGCCGGTCCACCCGGGCGGTCGCCAGGTCCGATTCGTCGTCGAGATCCTCCACCGCCTCCACGGGCGGCGCCGGAAGCTCGACCGTCTCCGGCAACGGCGGCGGCGCGGCCTGGGAGGAATCGGTGCGGGTGGTGGTCTCTTCGTCGCCGACCACCTGCAGGTGCAGCACCTGGGTCTCGGGCGACTGGCCGGCGGCCTCCAGCCGGGCCGCCCGGCGCGCCTCGGTGCGCAGGCGCTCCACCACCTGGGCCTCCTCGGCGAACTCCGCGCGCTCGCGCTCGATCTCCTCGCGGAAGATCTCGCGCATGAACGAGGCCAGCCAGGCCGAGGAGTAGTGCAGCCCGTTCGAGAACATGAAGTTCTCGAGGGCGTCGCGCCACTCGGCGCCGCCCGACCAGCGATCCTGGGGGTTCTTCTCCAGGGCCCGCAGCAGCTGGGCCTGCAGCTCCTCGGGGATGGCCGGGTTGATGTCGCGCGGCTTGATGAAGTCGGTCTCGCGCACCTTCTCCAGGATGGCCAGATCGTTGGCCCCCTTGAACATCTTCTGCAGGGTGAGCATCTCGTAGAAGCACACCCCCAGCGAGAAGACGTCGGTGCGATGGTCCAGGGTCAGCCCGTGGGCCTGCTCCGGCGACATGTAGCTGTACTTGCCCTTCAGCACCCCGCCGGTGGTCTGGATGGTGGTGGAGGCGGCCTTGGCGATGCCGAAGTCGACGATCTTCACCTCGCCCTCGTAGGAGACCAGGATGTTGTGCGGGCTGATGTCGCGGTGGATGAGCGCCAGCGGGTTGCCGAAGGCGTCCGTCGGGCGGTGGGCGTGATCCAGGCCGTTCAGCACCTCGGCGAACAAGAAGCACACCATCTCGATGGGCGTGCTCAGGCCCCGGTCGCGCAGCACCCGGATGATGTCGGCGATGTCCTTGCCGTGGATGTACTCCATGGAGATGAAGTACAGCTGGTCGATGCAGCCGAAGTCGTAGATCTGGGCGATGTTCTTGTGGGAGAGCGAGGCCGCCAGCTTGGCCTCGTTGATGAACATGCTCACGAACTGCCCGTCGCTGGACAGGTGCGGCAGCATGCGCTTGATGGCCACCAGCTTCTCGAACCCCTCGGCGCCGAAGGCCCGCGCCCGGAACACCTCGGCCATGCCGCCGATGGCGATCCTTCGCTGCAGCACGTACTTTCCGAAGGTGGAGGGCCGAAAGACCATGATGCCTCGTTCGCCGGGCTAGATTAGGCCAGCCGCGCCGGGGTGGTCAAATCGAGCGGCCGGCGGCGCGCTCCAGCAGCAGGTCGGCCCGGGCCCCGGCGCGCGAGGCGATGACCTCGAGCAGGCGCATCTCGAAGTCGGGGAGCGCCTCGCTCCCGGCGTCCGCGTACAGCACCCAGCGGTCCTGGGACGTCACCTGCACCGGGATGAGCAGGATCTCCGGCGGCACCACGCCCAGCACCGCGAAGAACTCCGGCGCCTGGCCCACCAGCTGGGGCGTGCCGCGAAAGCTGTCCAGCTCGAAGACGGTGCCGGTCAGATCCCACAGCATGCGCCGCGGGATCTCGATGGTCAGCAGTTTCACCTCGGACAGCCCCATGCCCGAGGAGGCGAAGCCGTACATCATCCCCCCTCGCTCCCAGAACAAGAGAACGCGCGGCACCACGTTGGCCACCATCTCGGTGAGCACCCCGGCCACCTCCTCGACCGTGGCCGCCGCCCGCAGCACGTCCAGGATCTCGCCGATGGGGATGACGCCGCGCCGCACCCGGGCGTCCTCCCGGGCGATCTCCAGGGTCTGTTCCTCCTGCTGCGTCTGCAGCGAGCGCAGCCGCTCCTCTTCCCGCCGGGCGATCTCGGCCATGGGGACCACCGCGGTCTTCTCGCGGTCGTAACCCGTGCCCTTGCAGATCTGGATCTCCTCCCGCACCACCTTGAGGTAGTTGTCGTAGGGGCGGGTCTTCTCGTCGAAGCGATCCGCGCTCACTGGCAGGCGTCTCCCACGCCGTTGTTGTCGCCGTCCTCTTGCAGGGGGTTTTGCACGAGCGGGCAGTTGTCGTCGCAGCTCCCGGTGGCGCCGCCCCGGCAGGGGTTGTCGCCGGCGATGCCGCTGCCGTCCCCGTCATCCGGGACGCCGTCGCCGTCGATGTCGTCCTCGCAGGCGTCCCCGATGCCGTCGTTGTCCGTGTCCTGCTGGCCCGGGTTGGGTTCGGCGGGGCAGTTGTCGCATTCGTCGCCCAGGCCGTCCGTGTCGCCGTCGGCCTGCGTCGGGTTGGCGACGGTGGTGCAGTTGTCGCAGGCGTCGCCCGCTCCGTCCCTGTCGCCGTCGGTCTGGGCCGAGTTGCTGTCGGCGGGACAGTTGTCGCATTCGTCGCCCAGGCCATCGGTGTCGCCGTCGGTTTGCGCCGGGTTGGCGACGGCGGAGCAGTTGTCGCAGGCGTCGCCGACCCGATCTCCGTCACGATCTTCCTGGCCGGGGTTGCGCACCGCCGGGCAGTTGTCGTTCCCGTCCAGGATGCCGTCTCCGTCCCCGTCCGCGCCGCAATTCGGCTGGCCGTTGCACTGGCCGCGGGTCTCGCCGTCGGGGATGACGCAGGTGCCGCCGGCGGCCGTGCACTCGGCGTCGCTCTGGCACTCAGGGCGCGGATTGGGGATGAGCGGGCAGCTATCCTCGCCGTCGGGGACTCCATCGTTGTCGTCGTCGTCGTCGCAGGCGTCGCCGCGGCCGTCGCGATCGGTGTCCAGCTGATCGGGGTTGGCCGCGTACGGGCAGTTGTCCTGGGTGTTGCGCCGGCCGTCGGCGTCGGCGTCGAAGTCGCAGGCGTCGCCCACGCCGTTCCCGTCGGTGTCGCGCTGGTTGGCGTTGGCCGTGAACGGGCAGTTGTCCACGTTGTCCAGCACGCCGTCGCCGTCGCCGTCGCAGGCGTCGCCGATACCGTCCGCGGGCTGGCTGGAGTCTTCCTGGTCGCTGTTCTTCACCAGGCGGCAGTTGTCAAGGCTATCGGGGATGCGATCGCCGTCGAAGTCGACGCTGCATGCGGTCGGCTGGGAGACGCAGCGCCCCTGGGTCTGGCCCGAGGGGATGACGCAGCTCCCGCCGGCGGTGGTGCAGTCGGCGTTGGTCTTGCAGTCCGGGCGCGGGTTGTTGACGAGCGGGCAGTTGTCCTCGGCGTCGGGGACGCCGTCGTCGTCGTCGTCCGGATCGCAGGTGTCGCCCCGGCCGTCGCGATCGTTGTCCCACTGGTCGCTGTTGGGGGCGGTGGGGCAGTTGTCGCGGTCGTCGGCGACGTGATCCCCGTCGGCGTCGCAGGCGTCTCCCATGCTGTCGCGGTTGGTGTCCTGCTGGTTGGAGTTCGATACGCGGGGGCAGTTGTCCTGGGTGTTGGCCACCCCGTCCCCGTCACGGTCGTTGTCGCAGGCGTCGCCCTGCCCGTCGTGATCTTGATCGGCCTGGTCGGGGTTGGCGTTGCGGGGGCAGTTGTCCTGAGAATTGGCCCAGCCGTCGTCGTCGATGTCGGGATCGCAGACGTCGCCCAGGCCGTCGCCGTCGAGGTCGGCCTGGTCCTGGTTCTTCACGTCCGGGCAGTTGTCACGATCGTTGGGGATGCCGTCGGCGTCGTTGTCGTTCTCGCAGGCGTCGCCCACGCCGTTGTTGTTGGAGTCCTGCTGATCGGGGTTGACCGTCACCGGGCAGTTGTCCGTCCCCTGGCAGGCCGACGGCCGCTGGCCGGCCGGGGCGGCGCAGTCGGCGCTCACCCGTCCCGGATCGCAGACGCCGTCGGCGTCGCTGTCGCAGTCGCAGCCGTTGCCCGCTCCGTCTCGGTCGGTGTCCTCCTGCCCCGGGTTGAAGTTGCGGCCATTTTGGGGGTTGCCGTCCCAGCAGTTGTCCCGGTCGTCGGGCGCGCCGTCGTTGTCGTTGTCATTGTCGCAAACGTCCCCGCGGCCGTCGCCGTCCATGTCGGCCTGGTCGGGGTTGGGCGCCGCCGGGCAGTTGTCGTCGCAGTTCGTATTCTTTCCGCCGGTGCAGGGGTGATCGCCGCTCTGGCCGGAGCGATCGCCGTCGTCGGCGATCCCGTCGCCGTCGCTGTCCACCAGGCCGCCGTCGTTGGGTGGGTTGTTCTTGCATATCGCCTGGTCCAGGATCGGGTCGTACTCGCAGTGCTTTCCCGGCGGGCAGGTGAGGCCGCACACGCACACCCCGTCGCGACAGGAGAAGCCGGCGGGACAGCCGTTGCCGCCGTCCGTGTCGGTGCAGGGGATCTCGGTCGTTTTCTCTCCGCAGGATGCCGCCGCCAGAGCGAGCGCGAGGACGAGGAGTCCCCGGAAAAACCGCGCCATGACTTCCTCCCGGCCCGCGGCCTGCCGCCGGCCCAATCGGTCGATGGCAAAGCCTACCAGAGCCGGGCAGAGGTTTCAACGGAAGGGCGGGCGCCGGGGAATGTGATTTTATTCGAACTATCCGTATTACTTGAGTATGCGGGCGAGAATACCTCGATGGCTGGTGTTGCTCGGCGCGGCCCTTACCGTCTCGGCGTGTGTCCATCGGACCGAGCGGCCGAGCGTCGAGCCGGCCTCGGAGCCGGTCCTGGATCTCGGCGAGTTGGCGGACACGATCGATCCGGGTCCCGTCGAGCCGCTGCTTTCGAACCTCCCTCCCTGGCTGGAGGCCATTCTGGCGAGCCGCCCCGGCAACCACGATCGGCCCGTGCGCCTCGATCTTCTGGAGCGATTTGCGACTTGGCTGAGTAGCGGTCCCGAGCTGGCCGAAGGTCTGGAATCGCTGCTCGACATGCTCGCCTTGCTCCGCGACACCGAACGCCGTCTCCAACAAGAGGATGCCCCTCTCGCGGACCTTGCCCTGGCGGCCAGGATTTACCACGCCCTGGATGTCCCCATGCTTTCGGACCCGCAAGGCTTTTTTACGCAGTTGTGGCGCCTCATGGCGCAGGCCGCGGGTCAGGTGGGACAGGAAGGCGTGCAGGCCGGCGAGGTCATCGAGATGGTCCGCGGACTGATGAACCGGGCTCCGTTGCTCCACCGGCGCACCGCGGCCCGGATCCTCCGCAAGGCGCCGGAGGGGGCGGAGGCCTTGCAGGTGCTCGAGCAGGTCGCCCGGGATGCCCGGCAGCGGGACGACTTCGAGGTGTCCTCACGCCTGTTTGCCGCGAGAGTCTCGCGCTTGGGTGACGCCGCGACGGGAGAGGACTGGTTGGATTTGGCGGAGAGTTGCGCCCGGGGCCTGCGTGTGGACTGCGCCGAAAGTGCGCTGCGCCGCGCGGAGAGTCACGACATGCGGCGCTCGGCGCGCTGGGCCGGTGCGGCGGCCCTGGTGACGCTGGCCCGGGACGTTGTGGCCGAAAAAGAGCCGACCTCGCTCGAGGAGAACCTGGCGCGGGCCGAGCGGCTCGGCCGCTTGGGACGGCGCGCGGACGCGGAGCAGATCCTGGGGCGAATGATTCAGGCCCATCCCCGTGACGCGAGGCCCTGGCTCGGTCTCGCCAAGGTGGCCCTGGGGAGGCTCCGCATCCGGGAGGCCTATACCTACATCCGGCAAGCGGATGGAATGGACAGGCGCGACGGCGATTACTTCGCCATGGCGCTGGGGACGTTCTGGGGCGTGATGATGGACGAGATCCTGCCCATCCTCGCGGCGGAGAAGGACGGCCAGCCGGGCCGGATCGGAGAGCGGCTCGCGCCCTATATCGCTCAGGTGAAGGAGGATCTCACGGGTTTGGCGCGCTTCTCGCCCGAACGGGCCGCTGCGCTGCAAGAGGCGGTCCGGCTCATTCAGGAGATCTTCCGGCAACCCGATGGCTCGACGGATTTGGAGGAGCGCTTGCGGATCGCCGGCCTGATGGACCAGGCCTTGGGCCGGGTGCTCGACCTGACGCTTCGCTATCCGCACGAGGCGGACGTCTATCGCTTGTGGCTGCTGCTGGCCAGATACGCGACCCGACCGGCGGCGGCGAGGCAGGCCGCGTTTGCGCCGATTCCGCCCGGGGTCCGCGATAGCGCGGGAGTGCTGCTGCTCCAGGCCCGCGTCCGCCTGGCGTTCTTGCTGCGCTCGAAAGACGCCGCCGGGATCGAGGCCCTTCGCGCGTTTGTGGCGGGCATTCCCGCGGACGAAAAAAATGCCTTCGCCATCAACGCGCTGCGGGCCGATCTGCTGGCGATCGAAGCCGGTCTGCCCGGCGGCGAGGGCCTGTGGCCCCGGGTGGTCAAGGGATACCAGGAGCTTCTCGCGAGCGCGCCCAAGGAGCACGAGCGGCGGCTGAAGTCGAACCTCGGCATCGCCCTGCTGCGGACTGGGGAGTACCGCCGGGCGCGCGAACTCTGGCAAGAGGCGAGCGAGGGAGATGAAGACGTCCTCGTCCCGAGGATGCTCCTTGCGGTCACGGCGCCCGGTCCCGATCATCGCAAGGAAGAGCTCTCCGAAATCGAGGGGTTTTCTCGGATTCCGGCTGTCAACTTCCAGGTTCGCCTGTGGTTGGCCAAGGAAGCCCGCCTGCCGCCGAAGCAACTCGAGCAACGGATGGCTGATGCCTGGACCGTCCTCAGCCAGACGATTCCAGGAAGGGAGGAGATCGACGGCTGGCACGGGGCGGTCCTGAATGAAAATTACAATGTTTCAATGGGTTATTCGGAATCACAGGGCCTCATTACCGTTTTCGAGCTAAATTCGGATCCTTGGCTCATCCTGCCAGCCAGAATATAACAACCTGATAAACTTGAAAAAACTTTGGGGACAGGCCCCTGGTTTTTGGGAAAAAACTCTGGGAAACTCTGGGGACAGGCCCTGGGCTGTTTGGGGACAGGCCCTGGGTCGTTTTGGTCGTATCTGGTTGTTTTTATTTGGTAAAGGTCAAGATACGACCCAGCTCGCCATGTACTCGAGGTCGCCGGCCGGGATTCGCGGGGGGCGCCGCGCCCAGGTTCCAGAAAAATTTGCTTCGCGGGCCGAGAGGTCGAAGTGGCACATCGCGATGCCCATGTCCACCTGTTGGAGATCCACCGGTAACCGCCGGTAACCTATCGTTCGCTTCAGAAAGAAGTGAAAGGCAGTCCCGTCCGCGTCTCGCACGATCCGCCAGGGCTGCTTGTTCGATGCCGAAGGAGCGCGGCGGACGGCGAGCAGCACCGGCCCGAACGCCCCGGCTTTCGCCTCGGTGAGCGGAAGTCCCGCCTCTCCGTTGAAGAACAGCTCCCCGAACGGCTTTCGCCCGTCGGAGCCCGCGATGTACCGAAATGCCCGGTCGACCAGCGAGCGACTTTCGCGCGGCACGCCCACCGGGCTCACCGCCGGGATCACCTGGCCGGGGCCGAGCTGGACGGCCTCGGCGAACGCCGAGCGCGAGAAGGTTCCCCCCAGCCAGCAGGTGGCGAGCCCGAGGTCGGTGGCCTTGAGTACGGCGGCCTCGAAGAGGAATCCGAAGTCGAGCAGCGCGTCGGCGAGGTCGTTCTCCACGGCGCCCACCAGGAAGTTCTTCGCCCCCTTGATGACCCCGTACGTCCCGAGCTTGATCTTCCGTGCCTTAGCGTCGAAGGCGCGCACCAGCGAAAGATGCACGCGGGAGGCGAACGGCGGCGCGGGCAGGGCGGCGAGGAAGTCCGCAAACTCACGGGCTTGCGGCTCCGGCAGGGGCTCTGGAAGATAAGAGCGGTACGAGCGGCGCTGGTGGATGATTTCCGTGACGGGGCGAGAGAAGATCATGCGTCTATATTGGCGAAGTCCAGCCTCTTGTCAACCGACAGCAACCTATTGAAATCGCTAGTAAATCAATGGGAAATCAATGGGGAAATCAATGGGGACAGGCCCGGGGAAGTACGGGGAAACAAGTGGCCGCCGCGAAGCCCAACACGGCACTCACGGGATCGGGTTGACGTCATCGATGTCCGGAAGATACCTTCCGGTCGAGAGTCGGCGCTACCTCATCGCGGCTGAAAGGAAAAGGAGACCCCATGTCGTCCCAGGAATTCGAAAAGGCGCTGGAGAAGGTGAAGACCCTGCCGGAGCAGCCGCCCAACGTCCTGCTCGAGCTGTATGGGCTGTTCAAGCAGGCGAGCGTAGGCGACGTCACCGGCAGCCGGCCCGGAATGCTGGATTTCAAGGGACGAGCCAAGTTCGACGCCTGGGCCTCCCGCAAGGGGATGTCCAGGGAAGCCGCCATGGCCGCCTATGTCGAGCTGGTCGAGCGGCTGGCCCAGGGAAAGTGAACCGCCCGAGACGGGCCTTTTGGGCCGCGGCCGCGAGGCCCGCGATCAGGAGCCACAACACCCCCGCCCTGGCGTCATCGCCGGGCCCGGTCCCGCAGCCGCAGCCGCCGCTCTTGGGCCGCTTTCCGTCGCCGCCGTCCGGCATGGCGTCGCTCCCGTCGCCGGTGACGTCGCCTCCGTCGGCGCCCGCGTCAACGACCGCGTCGCCGCCGGCCCACCCGTCGTCCCCGCCTCCGTCCTGCCCGCCGTCCTCCGCGGGCGCGAGCCCGATGCTTCCCCAGATGGTGGCGCCGGCCTGGACCGTCCGCTCGACCGAGCCCGGCAAGAAGCCCTCGGCGCGCGCCGTCACCGTGTACGTGCCCGGATCCAGCTCGAACGACCAGGGCGTGACGCCGTCATAGACCACCGTCGGCCCGCCCGAGAGCGTCACCTCCGCGCCCGCGATACGGTCCTGGAGGTCGGGGGCGCGGTACACGACGCCCTTTAGCAGTCCCTTCTGCGGCGTTCCCATCTCGCGGATGGCGCAGTTGGGCTGGTAGTGGCCCAGGATGTCGCGGAAGGTCTCGCCGTTCATGGAGCGCTCGACCGAGCCCCACTGGCAGGTGCCCCACACCAGGCACTTGTCCGAGCCGGGGACCTCGGGATTGTCGGCGTGGCCGGCGCAGTTGTCGTGGCCGCACCAGCTCCCCACGCAGGCGCGCACCGGGGTCGCGTCGGGGATGATGGTGCCGGTGGCGTAGGCGGGCTCGGTGCCGTGCTCGGCGCACGAGGCGGCGTAGAAGTAGCGGTCGATGACGTTGGGGTCGGCCTTTTTCACCAGGATCATGCCGAGGGTGGCGTCCGCCGCGGCGGAGACGTCCGCGTTGCGGTTGTCGTCGTACACCTGGTTGCAGGCCCCGTCCTTGATGTCGTACCCGTCGTACGGCTGCGTCAGGATGAAGTGCAGCGCATACGAGCGCGCCGCCACGGCGAAGGCCTTCCAGCACTCGGCCGCGGCCGCCGGGCCGCCCGCCACCCCGCGAAACACCCCGACCTCGGCGTTCACCACCCCGCGCACGTAATCCTGAAAGTCGATCTCGTCGATGCGCTGGATGGAGCCGGTGCAGGAGGTGTTGAAGTAGCGCGCCACCCGGATGGTGGCGGGGAGCTGCGCCGGCACGCTCGCCCGCAGGAGGCTCTGCAAGGACACCGGGCCGCGCGGCTCGGGGCCCAGGCCCGTGCCCGGCCCGAGGCCGAACCGCGGAGGATCTTCAGGGGTGAGCCATAGCTTCTCAGGGTAGAGCCGCGCTTCGCCGGGCGGCCCGCCGGGGCGCTGGTTGGCGAGCTCGCCCGGCGCGTACCCGGGAGCGTCGATGGAGATCCGCCACGCCTCGTCGCCGGGGACGGGGATGCGATATTCGCCGTTCGCGTCAGCGGTCGCGGTTATTTCCAACCCTTCCACGCGGAGTCCCGCCATGGGGATCGGACGGCCGTCCACCGCGTCGGTGATCTGGCCGGAGAGGACGTTCTGGGCTGGCGGCGCGGCCAGGAGCAAGACCATCAATAACTCTGTCATGGCGCCTCCCTGGAGGCCACATCCTACCATGGACGGGTGAGCCGAAAACAACAGTTCCCGACCCGCGGCGCCGCAGGGTCGCGGAATGCCTCATCGAGAAACGGCCGAGAAGATGTCGGGAACGGGCGCGGAAGGGGCGTCGCTCAGGGGACCGTCGCCGAGCCCGAGGCCGGGCAACGATATCCGCTCACGGTGAGGTAGCCGTTCAGGGGAACGACGAACACCTGGTCTCCGCTCGAGAGCGCGGGCGGGGCGCCGTTCTGGGGGTTGATCTGCATCGCGCCGGCCGGCACCGTGCCGTAGGTGACCGGCGGCAAGAAGCCCGTCTGCGAGAAGAGCTGCCATTTGATCATCGCGCTGGACACGCCGATCGCGCTCAGGGTGCCCGCCTTGATCTCCGGCTGCCAGGCGATGCGGTTCGTGGCCTTGTCCACCTGGACCTTCGGCAACGAGGCGTGGCAGCTGCTCACGTTGAGGTGCAGGCGAACCGGCGCGGTGGGACAAGCGAACAGCCGCTGCTTGCTCTCCAAGAACAGCATCACGTCGGGTTCGCTTCGGACCGTCTGCGCCGCCAGCTCGAAGGACTCCCCGAAGGCCGTGGTCACCTCGAACGTGCCGTCCGCTCCCGACATGGCGTAGGCGAGGCAGGTCCCGCCGCAGACGCGGTCCGCGATTTCATCGGGAACGGTCGGATCCTCGGCGCTCACGGCGATCCCGGCCGCGGGCTGGCCGTTTTCCAGGACGGTGCCGCGCACGGTGCAGGCGACGATCTGCACCTCGTGCTCGGCGTCGAGCGTGACCGGACCGGGGTGCAGCCCGCCGTCCGGGCAGGCGCCGCTCTCGGCCGGCAGCTCGATGGCCGGGAAGCGGTAGTACTTGTCCTTCCAGATGCACACGATCTGCACCCGGAACTTTTCTCCCTGGATGCCGTTGCCGTCCAGGTCTTCGCCCGGGCCCTCCGAGCGGCGCACCTCGATGCACTCCACGCCCGTGCCCGAGGCGTGGGGCGGCGATACCCCGGGGAAATTCTCCCCGCGCAAAAAGCAGGTGGCGTTCTTCACCGGCTTGCCCTCCGGGTCCTCCGGCTCCACGATCACCACCGTCTTCTCGCTCTGCGGCCAGTCGCAGTTCCAGTAGCTGAAGTGCGACACCTCGGCCACCACGTACACCTGCGAAGGAAAGCTGCCGTCGCGCAGGCCGGCCAGGTCGCTCTCCGCAAGCAGGCTGCCGTCGGCGGCCTCCAGCCAGCCGGTGCCGTCCGCCCGCCACTGGCCGGAGGTCTCATCGAAGGAGTACATGGGCACCTCGATGCGGTCGGTGCCGGGGATGAGATCGCCGATGGTCCCGAAGGTGTCTCGCGGGAGCTGCATCTCGATGCGAGCCTTCTTTCCGGCGGGGAGCTCGCGGATCTCCTTGTCGGAAGCGTCGTAGAGCTCGAAGGTGGCGAACACCGAGGAGATGAGCAGGTTCCCCTGGTTGTCGGCGAACTCCCCCGGGAACGCGTCCACCTCGGTGACGGGGTTGAAGACTCGCGCGTGGCCGCGGGCGATCTCGATGCCGCTCACGCGCACCGCGCCGGAATCGTCCTGGCATGTGCCCTCCTCGCAGGAGAGCGATGCGCTCGAGTACAGCACCACCGTGAGCGTGGCAGAGCTGCCCGCCTGGGCGCTCAACGTGCGGAGCTGCCTGGCGTACCCGCTGCGGGTGAAGGAGAGCGTGGTCTTCTTGCCTTCTGCGACCGGCGCGGCCAGCGAATAGGTGCCGTCGCCGGTGGTCTGGGCGCGCGCCGATTCCGACGCCGAGATGACGCCATCGCCATCGCGATCCACCCAGGCCTGGACCTCCACCTCGTCGCCGGGATCGTCCCCCGGCGCGCCGAGCCACACCGTCCCCGCTACGCTGAAGGTGGGGCCGGATGGCCCGCCGCCACCCGAGCCGCAGGCCGCCAGGGCCAGACCGAGCCAAAGACAGGAGACTTTTTTCATCGCGTTCCTCCCGAGGTGTGACGACGTTTCCTGGTTCTCGGCAGAACCAGCAAGCCAGCGACGGTCTTCTACACCTTTTTGTTCAGGCGGATCAACAGGCTCTTTGAGCACCAAAGAAAGCGTGAAAAGACCTCATAACCCCAAGCGAACACAAAGAAAACCTTGGGAAAACCCTGGGGACAGGCCCGCGTTTGCGCGTTTGAACAGGCCCGCGTTTGCGTTGGGGAAAGGCCCACATTTACACATTTATGTACCTGTTTTTGTTGAATATGTATTCGTTTGCCGGTGTAACACGTTGTTCTAGAACATCAATCTCTCTTGGAGGGCTTCTTTGCGGGTTTATTCTTGTATTTCAATTGATTATCTCGGCGCCTGTCCCTGTGTTCCTGGTGTTGCTGAAGTGCCACATGTTGTCGCGGCGGGAGCCGGCAAAGTCATCTCGCCACCCACCAGCGGCGGGACAAATCGATGCCAGCGGCACCCGTCGAAAGCCAGCAACCACACCCGCCGATCGTCCAGAGATAACGGCAGCGAGACGCTCAATGCGAGGGCTTTTTCGTCAACGACCCTTGCGATCGTGACTGCAAGGTCTCCGCGCCGAGCTGTTCTTCCCTCTATCGGCGCCTCGTCCGTGACCAGCCGCTCGAAGGCCGAGCCGAGGAAGCTCCCCTTGGCGACCTCCAGCCGAAATGTTCCTGGCCCCGTCCGCGCGAGCCGCAGCTCTTCTCGCGACACGCTCACTGCCCACAACCCGGCCGGAGCAGGGAGCCCGAGGACGTGCAGGTAGGCCAGAAGGTACATCCCATGCTCTGGCCCGTTGAGGACCAGCACCCGGGCCGCGGCGGCCTCGTCCTGGTCAGGGAACTCGGAGCGGGCCACCGTCTCCACCATCCAGCGCCCGCCGGCCGCGTACTGTCCTCGATGAATGACGGTTTGCGCGAGCGCCGCGACGAAGTGGACGAGTACAAAGACCACGGCGCCGGTCCGCAGACAGAGCCGCCGCAGGCGCCCGGGTTCCTGCCCCGCCGCCAGGCCGTCGAAGACCGCCCCGGCGAAGAGGAGCGCGGACGGCATGGTCGCGACGATGAGCAGCCGGTTCATGGGCCAGGTGGAGGTCGTCGCCAGCATGGCGAGCAGCGACCCGGCGAGGAGCCCGCGGCTCGTGCGCGATCGCGAAAGGTGGGCGCCGAGCAGGAGCAGCACGATGCCGACCAGAGAGAGGGCGAGCAGGGCCGGCCATGGCGCCCCGTACGCCGACGGAAGCAGCGAGATCTCCGGCGGCACGGTGGTGAACGTCCCCATGGCGAGGAGCGGCAGCCGGAAGAGCAACGCCTCGCGGGCGAACTCCAGCGGCTGCGAGAAAGGCTGCCGGTACCAGTCGGACCCGCCGGCGCCAGCGCCGAGCGCGGCGTACAGGATGAGGTACGCTCCCGAAAGCAGCACTACCGGCGCCACCGCCGAGATCCTCCTTGCCGGGCGTTCGTGTCCAAAGATCTCGATGGCCATGATCCACGCCGCCGCGGCCAACGCGGTCTCGCTCGAAAGGAGCCCCAGCAGAAGAAAGCCGAGCGCACGCGCGCAGTCCTGAAGGGCGCAGCTTCTTCTCCAGTCGAGGTGAGCGCTGACCGAAAGGACCGAGAAGAGCCCGGCCAACAAGGCGTGCCGGCTGGCGATCCAGTGGACGTTCAACACGTGCGCCTCGTCCACGGCGAAGAACACGGCGCCCAGCAGAGCGATGGCCCGGGCCGGGCCGCGTTCGAAGGAGAAGCGTAGGAACAGCCGCCACAGGAAAAACACCAGCGCGGCGTAGAGGAAGATGTTCGTGAGGTGATACCCGGCCGGTGAGCGCCCGAAGACGGCCCGATCGAGCCACAGGCTGGCGCACCCGAGCGGCCGTAGGAAGTCGAGGCGAAAGCCCGGGGCCGCCCACCAGGGGACCACGTCGCCCTGGGTGCCGGACAACCGATCCGTGTCGCCCTCGGCGAAGGTGTAGAGTCTCCACCATGGCTGTGGCGGGACCGACGCCGCGCCGTCCATCAGCGCCTGGTGATAGAAGTCGTCGATGTAGAACCCGCTCCCCAGGCTCGGAAGATAGAGCAGGACCGCGAGCGCCGGGGCCAGCCAGGGAGCCAGCCTCCGCGTGGCAAGGCGGTCGAGCGTGGCGGCGATTCGCGCCGTGGGTCCCGTGTCCATGTCGGGGACACCATATCATAAAAAACATTCGTCGCTTGTGGCACCGCGCCCGGGTCCCCCATCCCACCCGCCACACTCGGCGATTGACTTCACCGGGGCCGGTTGGTACAAGGATGCGCCGGCGCGGGGCCGCGGCGGCCTCCCCGGCGAGGATTTCGCTTACAAACCCTGGAGGTGTTTCATGACGATCAAGATCGGAATCAACGGATTCGGCCGTATCGGGCGCTGCGTGACCCGCATCGTCGCGGACAAGGGCAAGAAGTTCGAGATCGTGCACATCAACGACATCACCGACGCCAAGACCCTGGCCCACCTGCTCAAGTACGACTCGGTGCACGGCACCTTCGCCGGCGAGGTGAAGTCCACCGAGAAGAGCATCATCGTAAACGGCAAGGAGATCGAGGTCAGCGCCATCAAGGAGCCCGAGAAACTCCCCTGGAACAGCAAGCAGGTGGACGTGGTGCTGGAGTGCACCGGCAAGTTCACCGACCGGCCGGGCTGCGAGAAGCACCTTTCGGCCGGCGCGCGCCGCGTCATCCTGTCGGCGCCGCCCAAGAGCAAGGACATCCGGGCCTTCGTGTACGGCGTCAACCACAAGAGCTTCGACCCCAAGGCCGATACGGTGATCTCCAACGCCTCGTGCACCACCAACTGCCTGGCCCCGGTGGCCAAGGTGCTGCACGAGAAGTTCAAGATCCTGCACGGCCTGATGACCACCATCCACTCCTACACCAACGATCAGCGGGTGCTGGATCTCCCCCACAGCGACCTGCGCCGCGCCCGGGCCGCCGCGCTCTCCATGATCCCCACCACCACCGGCGCCGCCAAGGCGGTGGGCGAGGTGCTGCCCGAGCTCAAGGGGAAGCTCAACGGCCTGTCGGTGCGGGTGCCCACCCCCAACGTCTCGCTGGTGGACCTGGTGGCGGTGGTGGAGAAGAAGTGCACCAAGGACGAGGTCAACGCGGCGCTCAAGGCCGCCGCCGAGGGAGAGCTCAAGGGCATCCTGGGCTTCACCACCGATCCGGTGGTGAGCATCGACTTCAACGGCGACACCCGCTCCTCGATCGTGGACGGCGACCAGACCATGGTCATGCAGGACACCATGGTGAAGGTGCTCTCCTGGTACGACAACGAGTGGGGCTTCTCCGAGCGCATGCTGGACCTGGTGGCCCACGTGGCGGGGTAGGCCATGGCCATCAAGTTCATCGAGGAGCTGCCGATCGGCGGCAAGCGCACCTTCGTTCGGGTGGACTTCAACGTGCCGCTCTCGGGCGGCAAGGTCAGCGACGACACCCGCATCCGCGAGGCGCTGCCCACCATCAAGCACGCCATCTCCCGCGGGGCGCGGCTGAGCCTGGCCTCGCACCTGGGCCGGCCCAAGGGC
>CAZLNM010000027.1:0-46297 GCA_964561025.1 uncultured Myxococcales bacterium | reverse complement strand
CGGACCGGGACGAGGAGCAGGCCGGGCGCGCCCGCCTCAAGGCGGCCAAGGACAAGGCCGGCAGCGAGGCCGAAGAGCTGCGCCGCTGCGTGCGCGAGGACAGCGGGGCGCGGGCCACGGACTGCCGCTACCGGCTCTTCGACGCCTTGTTCCGGGCGGGCCGCTGCGCCGAGGCGGTGGTGGCCGCCGAGCAGGCGGTGTCGGCCGCGCCCGCGGACGCGCGCGCCGCCGACACCTTGCTCGATGCCGCCAGCTGTCTGGAGAACCTGGGGCAGTTCGAGCGCGCCCGCGCCTTCTATCGCCGGGTGGAGAAGGAGTACCCGGCGCATGCCGCCGAGGCCCGACGCGCGCTCCAGCGCCTGCCCTGAGCGGAGCGAATCCCGAAGAGACCCCTGTTCTTCGGATGAGACTTGTCCTGCTGATTCCGCGAACGATTGTGCCCGCGAACAGGTGACGCCGGCGTGTCTTCTGCGAGCGAGCTTTCGGGAGAACGTCCCTGGGAAGTGGCAGCAGGAGCCGTTCGCGTTCTCCAGGGGTTCGCTGGGGGGAGCGCAGGCCCTCGACCTCACCGGCCGGGCGGAGGCGACAGCGTGACGAGAGCCTGTCTGGCCGCGCTGGCCCCTTCGGCCCCGCGGCCAAACGATCGAGGAGGCTCACCGGATCTTCTGGGAGCGTCATTTCATTCGGGAGCGGGATTGTCGTCCGGGTCCTCCGGCGGCGGGGCGGGCGGTTCGATGCGCGGTTCCGGTTCATCCATGGGAGAGTCCGCGTCGTTTTCCGGTGGCGTCCGGGGCGGCGAGGGTTCGAGGATTCCGGCGAAGGCGGCCAGATCGTGCTCGGCGCGCTCGAACTCCTCGGCGCTGATGTAGCCGTACTGCCGTAGCCGCTCCAGGATGGTGGCCGCCCGCCGCAGCA
The DNA here is from genome assembly GCA_964561025.1 of uncultured Myxococcales bacterium. Taxonomy (GTDB): domain Bacteria; phylum Myxococcota; class B64-G9; order B64-G9; family B64-G9; genus JAAZNF01. The sequence continues at coordinate 45,382 of CAZLNM010000027.1, read as the reverse complement.
GGCGCGACGCCGGGCGCAGCGGCGAAAGACGCAGCGGCTCCGGGATCACGGCCGCAAGGCGCAGCATCTCGGCCAGGGTCAGCTGCTCGGGCGGCTTTCCGAAGAAGGCCTGGCTGGCCTGGCCGATCCCGAACACGCCCGGGCCGAACTCGATGACGTTGAGGTACAGCTCCAGGATGCGGCGCTTGCTGAGGTGGTCCTCCAGCCGCGCGGCCAGGCGGAATTCGCGCAGTTTCCGCAGCCAGCTCCGCTCGCCGGACAAAAAGAGGTTCTTGGCCAGTTGCTGGGTGATGGTGGAGGCGCCGCGCACCACCCGGCCCTGGGTCAAGTTCTGGCGGAAGGCCTCGCGCACCTCGTGCCAGTCCACTCCCGCGTGGGACCAGAACGAGGCGTCCTCGGCCACGATGACGGTTTTTTGCATCTGTTCTGGGATGTGCGCGAGCGGCACGAAGGTGGTGCGCAGCGAAGGGAAGTCGGGCCGCAGGCGGCCCTGCTGCTTGCGATGTTCGATGAGCGCGGTGGTGGCCGGGTTCTGGGTGGCGAGCTTCTCCACGGGCGGCCCGCCCAGGGAAAACCAGATCCAGCCACTGAGGACGAACAGAAACACAACTCCCGCCAGGGTCCCCCACAGGGCCAGCCGCCGGCGTCCTGGCGAAGCAGAAGGTCCCGGCGCCGAGGGAGGAGTGTCCCGCGCGTCGCTCATGGAACGATCACGTCGAGGGTTCGGATCGCGCTGGTGCCACGCGCGTCGGCGGCGCTGCACACCACCTGGTAGGCGCCGGGTTCGCGAAAGACGTGCTCCACCCGCTCTCCGAAACCCATGTCGAAGTCGCCGAAGTTCCACTGGATCGTGGACGGTCCGCGCCCGGGGGCCGGCTCGGCCACGGCCCGGAGGGTCACCCGGTGGCCTTGCTGGCGCTCGAGTTCGAGCGTCAACCCGGGTGGCGGCGGATCCTCGTCGAGCCACTGCTCCAGGATGAGGGACGTCTTGTCCTGGACCGGGATGCGCCACACCTCGCCGCCGCTCTCGCCGCCCGCGGCTTGCACCACCCGGGCGGCCACCTGCTCGGACATCTCCAGGGCCTGTCCCAGGGTGACGCCGGTGTGGCTGAAGGTGGCGTTCTCGTCGATGGGGGTGCGGAACTGCTCCGGGATGCCGGAGAGCCCCGTCAGGTTGCCCAGGATGGAGCCGACGGTGGAGGTGTTGCAGTCGCAATCCTGGCCGCAGCGCATGGCGATGCGCATGGAGCGTTCGAAATCGCCACCGCCGTAGAGGAGCCCGATGAGCACGTAGGCGGCGTTGAGCTTGGCGTCGATGTTGAACGGCTTGCCCGCGCCGTCCGGGCATCGGTCGCCGCCGGCCCACTTGTCCTCGAGAAGCTGCCACACCCGCGTCCAGTCGCCGGGGTTTTCCCGGCTCCAGCGCACCACGTCGTCCAGCGTCTGCCGGAACTGGCTCTGTGCCGGGATCGCCTCCAGGCCGGCCTGGATCACCTCGTCGAGGTCCCGGGCCACGAAGGCGCGCGCGTGCATGGCGGCCACCCAGGCGCCGCCGTACACCCCGTCGCCGTGGTTCATGAGGTGCCCCGCGCGCCAGGCGATGTCCTGGGCGGCGCGGGGCAGGCCCGGCGCCACGATGCCGGCGAAGTCGGCCTCGATCTGCCAGTCGATGTCGTCGGCGTGCCGGTTGTGGCGGTAGTGGCCGGCCTCGAACGGCCCAAGGCCCGCACGCAGGTTGTCCCGGCCGGCCAGGTTGGCGTGCCACAACGCGTACTCGGTGGCGGCGAAGGCGGCGGCGAAGTCCTCCACGCGGGCGGCCGCGCCGCGCTCGGCCAGGACCTGGAGGAAAGGGATCTCCACGTACAGATCGTCCTGCAGGAAGGCGGTGTCGAGCAGCGCCGGCGTCCAGGCGATGACCCGGTCGTCGGGGATGATGGCGCCCAGGTACCAGAACTCGAGCAGCGCCGCCCAGCTCACGCCGGCCATCTGGCCCACCCAGGCCCCGGCGATGCGGTCGCGCACCACCTCCCGCGACAGCTCATGGTGGCGCGGGCCGTCGGCGCAGGCCGCCGGAAGGCACAGCAGGACGGCGAGGAGATGGGATCGGAGGCCTTGCATCAGCGGGCGCGGACGGTGAAGCTCTGGGCCTTCTCGCCGGTGTCGGCGGCGGTCACCTTGAACTCCCCCAGCACCTCGTCGATCACCAGTTGCCCCCCCGGCTCGCCCTTGCCTTCACCGAGCAGCACCGAGAAGGTGTCGCTGGCCAGGTTGCTCTTGGGGGTGCGGCCCTGGAGGCGCACGGCGCGGAAACTCACCGTGTTTTGCCCCTCGCGCAGGTACTCGGACAGCTCGATCACGTCCTGGGGGATCTCGTCGGACAGGGCCTTGAGGAAACGGTCGTTCACCATCACCTGGATGGTGTAGCCGGTGACGCCGGGGCGGGTGGTCTCGGTGACCACGTAGTAATGTTTGGCCAGCGCGGCGCGCACCGGCTGGGCGGCGGTGGGGGGGCCGCCATCCGGCTGCGAGGCTCCGATCTCCTGCACCTTGTAGTCCGGCGCCAGGATGTGGACGTTCCCGCTCTTGTCCAGGGTGACCTTGGCGTTGTCGATCACCTGGTCCTTGGCCCCGGTCACCTGGACGCCGTTGAGGTACACCTCGACCGCGCCGGCCGAGAGCCCGAGCAGAAGCCCCGCTCCCGCCAGAAGCAATATTCGCTGTTTTCGCATCTTGGTCCTCCTGATGGCCCATGCTCCCTTGCTTCGACCGGACGGCGCGGGCCCGAATTCAGCCGTCCTCCCGCAGACTGGCTTTCTTCTCGGCGCGTAGCGACTCGGGCACGCCGATGCGTTCGCTGGGGAGCCAGTCGGCCGGGATCTGCAATTTCCGCCGGATGGAGTCGTCCGAGTCGCGGGCCGCCATGCGGGTCTCGTTCACCCGCCCCGAGGCGGGTTCCCGGCAGGTGACCTTGAGCAGGCATTCCTGGTCGAGCGCGAAGTTGACCTCGAGCTGGACCGTCCCGCGCGGAGCCGGCGTGATGCCGGAGATGACCAGCGTGCCCAGGTACTCGCAGTCCACCACCCGCTCCGCCTCGCCCTGGAACACCAGCAGCTCCTGGCTGGTCTGCCGATCGGCGAAGGTGCGGAACATGCAGATGCGGTTGGTGGGCAAGGCGGTGCCGGCCTGCAGGATCTTGGCGAACTTCCCGCCCGGCAGCCCGATGCCGATGCTCATGGGCAGCACGTCGATGAGCACCACCGAGTCCAACTTGTCCAGCGAGTCGGCCAGCAAGGCGGCGCCCACCGCCACCGCCTCGTCGGGATGGACGCCCTTGTGCGGCTGCTTGCCGAAGGTCTCGTGGATGCGGCGCCACACCAGCGGCATGCGGCTCTGCCCGCCGACCAGGACGATGTTGTCGAGGTGGGCGGCGCTCATGCGAGCCTGGCTCAGGACGCCTTGCGCCACCTTGAGGGTGCGCTCCACCAGCGGGCCCACCAGCTCCTCCAGCGTCTCGCGCAAGATCCGCACCTCGAGATCGCGCGGCACGCGGTTGACCTTGGCGAAACCCGGCAGGCGCACGATGGTCTCGTGCTTCTCGGAGAGGGCGCACTTGGCCTGCTCGGCCGCGTCGCGCAAGCGCTGCATGGCCACGCGGTCCAGCTTGGGCACGGTGCCGATGTTCTGGATGTACTCGGCCAGGATGTAGTCCACCAGCTGGTTGTCGAAGTCCACCCCGCCGAGGAAGATGTCGCCACCGGTGGCCACCACGCCGTACACGTTGCCGCACAGCTCCAGCACCGAGGCGTCGAAGGTGCCGCCGCCCAGGTCGTACACCATGACCCGCTGATCCAGCCCGCGGTTGAAGCCGAAGGCCAGGGCGGCCGCGGTGGGCTCGTTGACGATGCGCTCCACCTTGAAGCCGGCCAGGGTGCCGGCCTCGCGCACCGCCTGGCGCTGGTTCTCGTTGTAGTAGGCCGGCACGGTGATCACCGCGCGGCTGACCTCCTCGCCCAGGTAGGCGCGCGCCTCGTCGCGCATCTCGCTCAGGACGAAGGCCGCCACCTGTTGCAGGCTGAACTCGCGGCCCACGATGCGCACCGCCGCCTCGCGCTTGGGGCCCTCGATGATCTCGTACTGGAAGCGGTCCTTCATCTGCTGCACCGCGGGCGAGTCGAAGGGCCGGCCGATGAGGCGCTTGGAGCCGTACACCGTGTTGCGCGGGTTGAGCTCCATCTGGGCCTTGGCGTCGTACCCCACCAGCAGTCGCCCGCGTTCGTCGTAGGCCACGATGGAGGGCATGGTGCGGTAGCCCTTGCGCGAGGGGATGACCTGGGGCATCCCGTCCTTGACCACCGCGGCGCAGGAATAGGTGGTCCCCAGGTCGATGCCGATCACCTTGGAGCCCGTCTCCCCACCGGTGGGACGCGAGGCGAGCCGTCGCGCCCCGGGATCGGGCTCCGACAGGTCCATGACCGGGATGTCGATCTCCCCGGCGGGGGGGCCTTTCTCGGCCACCGCGGCGAGCTCCGGGGCCACCTCGAACTTGGGCGGGCCGTCCGCCGGCTCCACCTCGATGTCCACCTCCAGGTCGGGCGCCGCCGGCCGGATCGGGGGCCGGGGCGGGGCCGCCGCCGGCGCGGCCGGACGCGGAGAGGCGGTGGACGCGGCGCCCTTGCGCTCCAGGATGCGCCGGACCAGGGCCCGGGAGGGCTCGTCGAGCTCCAGGAACTTCACCCCCATGCCCGGCACCTGGAGCGGTTGCCCGGCGGCGCTGGGGGCGCGGGCCCAGGCCACGACTCCACTTCCCTTGAGCACGGTCTGACCCGAGCTGAGCTGCACCTCGAAGCGCAGCAGGGTCCCCTTGGGCTTGGGATCGCGGCTCTGTAAAAAGACCCCGCCGGCGCTGATGTTGGTGGCGAAGTGATCGGCGAACTCGTCCTGCGTCGGGTACTTGACCTTGAGGACCAGGTTGACAAAGACCCGTTCGTCGTGCCGGCGCTCGTCGCTCATGCCGTGCGTTCCGCCTTTCCTCGCTGGGCGGGATTATACGAACCGAACCCGCTGCGAAGCAAGGAAGAATCCCGGTCGTGGGAGAGAGATGCGGCTCAACGGAGGCAGTCCCACAGCCGCACCGTGCCGTCCTTGCTGGCCGAGGCCAGGGTCTTGCCGTCCGGGCTGAAGGCCACGCCCAGCACGTCGTCGCTGTGGCCCCACAGCGTCTTGTGCAGGGCCCCATCCCCGGGCCGCCACAGGCGCACCACGTTGTCGGTGCCGCAACTGGCCAGCAGCGCGCCGTCGGGGGAGAGCGCGATGGCCTTGGTCTCCATGGGCCGGTGGCCCTGCACCAGCCGGCGCTCGTTGCCCCAGCGGAACTCGATGGCCTTGCCTTCGTGGGCGATTTCCATCCCATCGGTGAGAATGAAGCGCGTGTTGCCTTCGAAGGGTTCGTTGCTCGAGGGAAAGGTGCGCGCCCGGTCCTCGGCCACCGTGCCGGAGGCGATGTCGACGACGCTGGTGGAATCGCTGAATCGGTAGCGAAGCAAGATCTCCTTCCCGTCAGCGGAGAACTTCATGCCACTCAGCTCCTGCTGCGCCAAGGTGGGCACCTCGATCACCGCTCGGCTGATCAGGCCCGCGCCGCCCAGCGCGCTCAGGGTGAGCGCGATCCACAGGACGTGTAGCCCGCTCGCGCCGCAGGCGGGGAGGGCCAGCGCCGCGAAGCTGCGGCCGCTGCGGACCCGGTAGAGGGCGACCAGGACGAGCAGGCCGAGCGGCAAGGTCCAGACCAGGGCGAACAGGATCATGACCGCGGTGAAACTGAACATGACCGTCAGGCTGAGGAACATCCCTATGCCAATCACCATCGCGGTGAACGCGGCATAGCGCCGCATCAGATCCCGGCCCGTGTCGCGCGAATGATCGGTGGTCCGGCGAAGTAGCGCGATGGCGGGCACGAGAAGCAAGGCCACCACCACGGTCCAGGCGAACAACGCCAGCGGCCCGCTCAGCGTCACCCCGATCTCCCAGGGCCATTCCAGGCCGTAGACGAACAGGGTGGCGACCATGCGGCGCAGCTTGAACACATCGAACACCTCGAGCGTGGCCACGAAGAACACCAGCACCCAGGGGAGCGAACTGGAGAACAGGATGCCCAGGTCCCGCAGGAAGTCCTTCGCGAGCCGCGGCGCTGTGCGAGGCGCGGAGTAGCCATGGAAGGGCCCGAGGGTGTTGCCGATCCGGGCCCACAAGGGCAAAGCGGGCGGGGGCGTGTTCATGGATGGGTCGCGCGGCGCCCCGCCAGACGGGCCCGGATCGTCTTGTCCAGCCCGACACACAAGAACACGCACAGCCCGGAGCCCAGGATGGAAAGCCAGGCGCCGGGACGGACGGGCTCGGTGGCGAAGAGCCGGTTCATGAAGGGCAGGTAGGTGATGGCGAGCTGGAGCAGCGCCATCAAGCCGGCGCCGAACCAGGCCCACGGGTTGGAAAAGAGCCCAACGGAAACGAGCGACTTTCGCAGCGAGCGAGAGTTGAACAGGTAGGCGAGCTGGCCGAAGACGATGGCCGACACCGCCGCGGTGCGCGCCGCCGCCTCGCTCGCGCCCTGAGATATCTCCCACTCGAACACCGCGAACACCGCCCCGCACAGCAAGCTGGAGACCAGCACGATGCGCTGGAGCAGGAAGGCCGACAGGATGGGCGAGCCCGGCGGGACCGGCGGCCGGGCCATGAGGTCGCCCTCCTTGGGCTCGAAGGCCAGCATGAGCCCCAGGCACACCGCGGTGGACAGGTTGATCCACAGGATCTGGATGGGCAGGATGGGAAGCCGGGTCCCCAGCAGGACGGCGGCGATGAGCACCAGGGCCTCGCCGCCGTTGGTGGGGAGCGTCCAGGCGATGAACTTCTGCAGGTTGTCGAAGACGCCGCGGCCTTCCTCCACCGCGGCCTCGATGGTGGCGAAGTTGTCGTCGGTGAGCACCATGTCCGCGGCCTCGCGGGCGGTCTCGGTGCCGCCCAGGGCCATGGCGATGCCGATGTCGGCGCGGCGCAGCGCGGGAGCGTCGTTCACCCCGTCACCGGTCATGGCCACCACCTCGCCGCGGGCCTGGAGCGCCTCGACCAGGCGCAGCTTGTTCTCCGGAGTGACCCGGGCGAAGACGTCGGTGGTCCCGGCCGCCTCGATGAACTGCTCGTCCGTGAGCCCCGCCAGATCCTGGCTGGTGAGCGCGCGCGCCCCGCCTTCTCTGGCGATCCCCAGACGACTGGCGATGGCCGTGGCCGTGACCGCGTGGTCGCCGGTGATCATCTTGACCCGGATGCCGGCGCGCAGGCAGGCGGCCACCGCCGCACCCGCCTCGGGCCGCGGCGGGTCGAGCATGGCCTGCAAGCCTAAAAAAACGAGCCCCTGCCGGACGTCCTCATGGCGCAGGGCGGCGGTCTCGGGCGAAAACTCCTTGCGGGCCAGCGCCAGCACCCGCAGCCCCTGGGCGGCGAGCTCGGCCACCCGGCGCAGCATCTCGTCCCGGTCCAGCGGCTCCGGGCCCTCGGGGCCGAGCGCTTTCTCGCAACGCTCCAGCACCTTCTCGGTGGAGCCTTTCAGGTAGGCGACGCGGCCCGGGCCGCCCTGGAGCGAGTGAAGCGTGGCCATGTACTGGTACTGGGACTCGAAGGGAATGGCGTCGAGGCGCGGCATGCGCGCGCGCCAGTCTTCGGGGGTGAGGCCGGCCTTCCAGGCGGCCGAGAGCAGCCCGCCCTCCGTCGGATCGCCCTGGACCTTCCAGGTGCCGTCCTTCTCGACGAGTTCGGCGTCGTTGCACAGCAGGCCGCCGAGCAGGCACTCGCGCAGCGCCGGGTGCGCCTCCAGCGTCGCCGGGGCGCCGCGCAGGCTGACCTCGCCGGTCGGGGCGTAGCCGGCGCCGGAGACCTGGTACACCTCGCCGGCCGCCAGCACCGCCTGGACCGTCATCTGGTTCTGGGTGAGGGTGCCGGTCTTGTCGGAGCAGATCACGGTGGTGCTGCCCAGCGCCTCCACCGCCGGGAGGCGGCGGATGATGGCGCGCCGCTGGGCCAGGCGGGACACCCCGATGGCCATGATGATGGTGACGGCCGCGGGCAAGCCCTCCGGGATGGCGGCCACGGTGATGGCGATGGAGGCCACCAGGATGTCGATCACCGGCTGGCCCCGCAGCACCCCCACCGCGAACACCACCGCCGCGAGGCCCAGGATGGCGAACAGCAGGATGCGCGAGAAGGAGTGGATCTTGCGGGTGAGCGGGGTGTCCAGGGGGTTGGAGGTGGCGATCAGCTCCGAGATGCGCCCGATCTCGGTGGCGTCGCCGGTGGCCACCACCACCCCGCTGCCCGTGCCGTAGGTGACCAGCGTCGAGGAGAAGGCCAGGTTGTGCCGGTCGCCCAGCGGCGTGCCGTGTGGTAGCACGGCGGGGTCCTTCTCGGTGGGAACCGACTCGCCGGTGAGGGCCGACTCGTCGATGCGCAAGTCCCGGGTGGCGAACAGCCGCAAGTCCGCCGGGACCCGGTCACCGGCCTGGAGCAGCACGATGTCTCCCGGCACCAGCTCCACGGCCGGGATCTGCTGCTTCTTCCCGGAGCGGATCACTGTGGCCAGGCTCTGCAGGTTGCGCGCCAGCGAGGCGATCGAGCGCAGCGCCTTGGCCTCCTGCGCGAAGCCCACGATGGCGTTCACCAGCACCACGCCGAAGATCACCCCCGCGTCCACCGCGCCCTTGAAGACCAGCGCGATGCCGGCCGCGACCAGCAGGATGTACACCAGCGGCTGGTGGAACTGGAGCAGGAAGCGCAGAAGCGGCCCACGGCCCTTGCGCTCGGTGACCTGGTTGAGGCCGAACTGCTCCCGCCGGTGCTGGATCTCGAACTGGTCGAGCCCCTTCTCGGCGTTGGTGCCCAGGATGTCCAGGCACTCGCCGGTAGGGACGTGGTAACAGTGATCGGATACGATGGTTTGCATAAATTCCCTCCGCCAAACCAGCGCATGGTATGGTAAAGCTCGCGCGGTGTCGAGCATTGCCAGTATGGCTGGGCCTGTTTTATCGCCGGCCTATCTTGGGGCGCGTGATGGTGATAGGGTGAGCGAGAACCCCGGGGGTAGACGGGATTCTCCCATGCGGTCGATCATCGGTATCGGATGGCTTGCGCTGCTCGTGTTGGCGATCGGATGCAAACCTTCTTCCAACGTCACCCCGCCGGCCGACGCGGGGTGGGACGGCGACGGGTCTGCCTCCGATGGCGGCCCGGATGCTGGAGACGTGGGGGGAGAATCCGGCGCCGGCGACGACGGCGGGAACGTGGGCGCGTTCCAGACCATGGAGGCCCCGGAGCCGCCCCCGGTGGTGGGCGCGGTGTTCGACGTGGAGAGCGGATTGCCCGTATCCGGGGCCGAGGTTCGCCTGGACGGGGAGACGGTGGCGGTCGGCGCGGATGGCCAGTTCTCGCATCCGGCGCGAAGACGGGGCCGAGCCGTGCTCGAAGCGACGGCGCAGGATTACCTCCCCTGGCGGCGCGAGATCATGGTCGGGACGCTTTCGCCGAGGGCGCGGGTGTTTTTGCGGCGCCTGCCGGCCGCCACGACGGTGGGGCCCGGCGGGGGCGCAGTGCAGGACACCGGGGCCCGGCTGGACTTCGCGCCTGGAACGTTTTCCTCCGAGACTCCGGTGCGCGCCGCCTGGATGCCGGCGGCCCAGGGGCCTGCCTGGGGACATGGGTTTCTGGTGCGCGACGAGTCGGGCGCCATGTATCGGTTGCTGGGCAAGATGACCGTGGAGGCCCCCGCCCAGCCGTCGCTCCCGGTCCAGGCCTGGGTGCCCCTCTCGTGCGGCGAGGAGGCCCTGGTGCTGCTCGAGCCCGTCGCCGGTGGCCAGTGGCGCAAGGTAGGCGACAGCCTGGGAGCGTCGGGCGGATTGCGGCGCTTCGACCTGCCGCACTTCTCGGATTGGGCCGTGGCCACCAGCGACGCCTCGGGCTGGGTGGTCATGGAGTTCAGCGGCGAAGTGTTCGCCTTCTGGAAGGATGGCAGCTGGATCTCCCAGTTGGACGTCAAGGTCGGCGCTTCCTACGCCTCGGGGACCATCGTGCGGACCTGCTCCACGGGGCATCTGGTGCTCCAGAACCCGGCATATAAGATGAACCTGGGGCCATCGACCTATGCCCGCCTGCGGATCGTCAAACAGCCCGATTGGACCGACTACCTGGTCGGGCTCTTTTACGGCACCCTGCAAGATCTGCTGCGACAAGACCCCGACGAGAAGAAGAAGATGGGAATAGAGACACCCACCATGACCATCGGGGTGCGCGGAACCTCGCTGTCGCTGGCCGCCTGTCCCGTGAACGGCGCGCCGGTGGAACAGGTGGTGGTGGACGAGGGGGAGATCGAGGCGGCCACCCCGGACGGGACCTTCATCGTTTCCGAAGGCGGGCGTCTCACCAACTGCCCCGGGTGCCCGATGTCCATCGTTTGCCCGGCCACCACCGACGACGCCATATTGTCCGGCGTAGAAGACGTCCCGGATTGCCAGGCGCTGGGCCAGCGGTGCGAGACGAACCGCCAGTGCTGCGACGGGACGTTCTGTCCGGGCTTCGCCGATTGCCTGGAGGGGCGGGTGTGCTGCCACCCGCGCGGCGGCGAGTGTACCATCAGCCGCGAATGCTGCGACGGCTCCTGCGCCGGCGGGATCTGCCAGTAGAATCGGGAATGTTGCGGATCATGGGTGTTCGTCGGCCCCGACGTCGGGCCGCTCGTCCCGCGCCTCGCGGTCGATGTCGAGATCGCAAGCGCCGGGATCGAGCCGGACCCCGGCGTCCCGGGCCGCGGCCGCGCTGGCGAGGTGCAGATCGCCGGCGCCGGGCGCGATGAACCAGCCCGCCGGCGCTTGCTCGATGTTGCCGGCCAGCGTCGCCGTGCCGCCCCGATCCCGCAGGTTGTGCGAGACCAGGTTGTTCTTCACTTCAACCCGCGTGTTGTCGAAGCGCCACTCGATCGAAGAGAACGGGGCCTGGCTGGCGAAGACGCTGTTGTGAAACACCCGGGCGCCGCGCGCCTGCTCCAGCGCGATCCCGGCGTCGAAGCCGTACTCCGAGGCGAACAGGGCGGCGGAGCTGGCCGCCACGAAGTTGTTGCGGATCACTCCGTCGTAGTGGCCGATGTAACCCACGCCGGGGTAGGGGTCGTCCGGGTAGGCCCGGGTGGCGCCGCTCTCGCCCAGGCCGAAGCCGATGCCGCGGGCGCAGTCGATGATGACGTTCTCCTCGACCAGGGTGTCGCGGCTGCCGGTCCAGAAGTGGACACCGTGCTCGGAGAGCCCCTGGCCACAGAAGAAGCCCCGGATGGTGTTCCGCCGCACCGTCCAGCCCCAGGCCTGGTGCCCGTCGATGCCGCCGGTGTAGCAGTTGTTGCGCACTTGCGGCCGGCCGGCGTCGGTGAGCTCGATGTGGCAACACTCCACGCTGCCGCGGTCGGCGAAGGTCCCGGCGCCGGACGGGTTGATCTTGATGCCCTGCTCGGCCGGGTCGATGACCCGCACCCGGTAGAGGCGGACGCCCTGGATGTCGGCGGCGCCGCCGGTCACGTGGATGGGATGATAGTACGCCCGCTGAAGCGTGATCTCGGCGATGAGCACGTCCGAGGCCGCGACGCTGACGAGCTCGCCGGTGACCCAGTTCCCGTCGAGGATCACCGCCTCGGGGTTCCCGGAGGCCGAGCGCAGGACGACCCCGGGAGTGTCGAAGGACAGCCGGCTCTGCTCGTCGCCGCCGTCCAGGCGGTACAGCCCGTCTTCGAGCAGGATGGTGGTGCCGGCGGCGGCCTGGCGCACGATCTCCCGCAGCTGGCCTGCCTGGCCCGGCCCGACCCGCACGATGGTTCCGGAAGGGGCCGGCAGCCGGGCGCACGTCCCGTCTGGCGTTCCCCCGTCGTCGCCGAGAACATCTCCGCCATCGGCCCCCGCATCCCCGGCGTCGGTTCCGGGGTCGGCGCCGGCATCCGGACCGAGGTCCCCGCCGGCGTCGGCCGATCCGTCAGGGCCGGGATCGCCCCCGGCGTCGCTGGCATCGGCGGCGTCCTGGCCAGCGTCGGTGGCGGCGACCTCGCCCTTGCAGCCGCTCCCGCAGAGAGCGGCCAGGAGCGCGAGCGAAAGGAGAGGTACGCATGGGTGATGGTGTGCCCGAGTCACTTGGCGATCTCCCGGAACACCGTGACCGTCCGTCCGGCCTCGACGGTCACCGCGATGGTCTTGGCGATCCCCAGCTCCGGGTTCTTCAAGGTGAGGCGGTGGACGCCGGCCGGAAGCCGCACCCCGGTGATGGGCGTGGTGCCGAGCTTGCGCTTGCCGAGGTACACGTCGGACCAGGGATCGGTGTCGAGCTTGAGAAGGCCGGTGAGCGGGCCCGAGTTTTTTACGGGTGGTGGATCGATCGGGGGCTCTGGCTTGGCGCCCGCGTCGTCGAAGTCGGGAGAGCCGGCCGCCGCCACGCCGCCGTCGGCGGGAACCGGGTTCGCATCGGCGAGATTCTCGATTGCCGGAGGGGCCGTTGGTGCGCCGGCATCCGCTGCGGCGGCGCCCGGCCCCGCGTCGGGGAGGACAGTGTCCGGTGGCGGGGTGGGGGACGGTTGCGGCGGCTGCGAGGCCGGCAGTCCCCACCACAGGCCCGCGCCCAGGAGCAAACCCGCTACGGGCAGGGCCCACAGCCAGGCCCGAATCCCGCGGCGAGCGGGCTTGGCCTCTACGCGGGGGGAAAATGGCCTCAGGCGGCGGGTGGCGGCCTCCTGCGAATAGTCTTTTTCCTCTTCTTCGACGTCGGGCCGATCCGCTTCCTCATCCACCTCCTCGGCGATGGCGTTGGCGATGGCGGCGAGTCGTTCTCCCGTATGCGCGGGTGGAGGACGGCCGCTCTGGCTCTCGTCCGAACCGGGCAGCGACTCGAGGGTGTCGGGCTTCAGGACCCCGAGGGAGAGCGGTTTCCCGTCCGCCTTGCGGATCTCCTCCAGGAGCTTCTTCTTGGTCCGCGCCCGCTCGGAGAACACGCCGCTGGCGAAGGCGCCGATCTCCCGCGGGCCGGCCGCGGCACCGGTCTTGCGCAGGAAATTGTGCAGCGCCTCGCCCATCTCGCTGGCGGTGGGGTAGCGCTCGGCCGGCTTTCGCTGGAGCGCCCGCAGGGCGATGGCTTCCAATGCCTCGGGAACCTCGGGATGGAAGGCGCGGATCGCCGGGATGGGCTCGTAGGCGATGGCGTGGATCACGCCGGCCTCGTCGGGGCGCTTGAACAGGCGGCGGCGGGCCAAAAGTTCCCATAGCACCGCCCCCAGCGAGAAGACGTCGGAGCGGGCGTCCAGCTCTTGCGAGCGGCACTGCTCCGGCGACATGTAGGCGAGCTTGCCCTTGAGGGTGCCCACCCGCGTCTGGTGGGCCTGGGTGGCCGCCTTGGCGATGCCGAAGTCGACCAGCTTCACCGCGCCGGCGAACAAGACGATGATGTTCTGCGGGCTCACGTCCCGGTGGACGATGTGCAGCGGCTGGCCGTTCTCGTCGAGCATGTGGTGGGCGTAGCCGAGCCCGTCGCACACCTGCGCCACGATTCCCGCGGCCAGTTCGAAAGGAAGTCTCCGCCCGGTGCGCCGGGCCTCGTGGACGAGGTAGGCCAGGCTCTCGCCCTCCAGGTACTCCATGGCGATGTAGTATTGCTCCCCTTGCTGGCCGAGCTCGTAGATCTGGACGATGTTGGGGTGGTTGAGCTGGGCCGCGATCCGCGCCTCGTCGAAGAACATCTCCAGGAAGCGCTTTTCCTTGGCCAGGTGCGGCAGGATGCGTTTCACCACCGCCAGCCGCTCGAACCCCTGGATGCCGGTCTGGCGGGCCAGGTGGATCTCGGCCATCCCGCCCGTGGCGAGCAGGGCCAGTAGCCGGTACCGGCCCAGCGTCTCCTGCCCTGTCGGGTCCATGGTGCCGAGTGTACAGTTTCGACCGGCCGGCCTCAATCTTTTATCGGCCCCCATGCAGGTTTTTGCCGCGGCGCGCCCGGGCGTGGTATATTCAACCCGCCTCATCAGCCGAAGGGATGTCCATGAGAACCGTGATGGTGGCCTGGTGCCTGATCCTGTGCGCGGGGGCGTGGGCCGAGGACGCGCGAAAGGACTATCTTCGGCTGTTTCGCCAGCAGGCCTACCCGCGGGTGCTGCAACTGGCCGAGCGGACGCTCCAGTCGGCCGAGGCCAGGCCGGCCGAGCTGGCCGAGGCCTACCGCTGGCAGGGCCTGGCGCTGGCCGCGCAGGGCAAGACGGACGACGCGGTCTTGGCGTTTCGGCGGCTGCTGGCCATCGACCCGTCGTACCAACTCCCCAAGGGCACCTCGCCCAAACTGGCCTCGCCCTTCTTCCAGGCCGCCGGAATGTCCCGCGGTAGCCAGGGCATCCGCCTGGGCCATGAGCTTCCCGCTCCGGCCGGCGCGGGCGGTCCCCGGGTGCTGGAAGTGGAGCTCGTCTCGGATCCGCTCAACATGGTGCAGACGGTGCGTTTCCAGTACTGGCCCAAGGACAGGCCCGGGGCCAGGGAGAAAGTGGTGCAGGCGATGCACGGGCCCGGTCGGGCGGCCTTCGCCTTGCCGCCGGAGATGACCTCGATGCCGTTGGAATACTCGTTCGAGGCGCTGAACGAGGCGGGCGGCGTCCTGGCGGTGGCCGGCGGGATCGGTCACGTGTTTTCACTGGCGCCGGTCGCGGGTGGCATGACCGCAGCCGTCGCGCCTCCTCCGAATCCGCCGAAGGCCCGCCCCCTCGACCTCGCCCTTCCGCCCCCCAATGGAGAGAGCGAGCCCCTCTCGCGCCGTGAGGCGAGCGAAGAGCGGGACGAGGGGACTCCCTGGTACAAGAGCTTCTGGTTCTGGACGGCGGTCGGGGTGGTCGTGGCCGGCGGCGTGACCGGCGGCGTACTGGCGCTCACCATGAGCAAGGAGCCCGATCCGTTGCGCTGGAACATCCACGTCCGATAGCGAGGCGAGCGATGCGCGTGATCTCCAGCGGCCGCTGGATCCTTCTGAGCCTGGTCGCCGGTTGCGGCGCGGCGGGAAGTTTCTCTTTGGAGATCGTCTTTCCCGACGAGGCGTCGCGGCAGGTGACCGCCCGCATCCGGGTCTCGGCCATCGTGCCGGCGGGCGGCGCCTCGTGCGCGGATCTGCTCTCCGGCGCCGCCGCCCCGGGCGACGCCGACTATCCGGTCGAGGCCCAGCTCGAGTTCGCCTTTCCCTCTGGCGACGCCGGGACGCTCGCGCTCAAGCAGGAAGGCGAAAAGCTCTTCTATGCCGAGGCGCTGGATGGCAGCAGCGTGGCGCGGTATCACGGCTGCACCTCGGTCCGGGCGGAGGGGGACGCGCCTCGAACGGTGACGGTGGTCCTGCAAGGCATCCCGCGCGAGTGCTACCAGGACACCGATTGTGTCGACGATGGCAGATGGTGCACCGGCGCGCCGCGCTGCCAGGGATTCGCCTGCGTCGAGACCCCGCCCGACTGCGACGACCAGGTCGCGTGCACGGTGGATTCCTGCAACGAGGAACTCGATCGCTGCGATCATCTTCCGGACGACGCCGCGTGCGACGATCACGACGTATGTACCGGGGCCGAGCGGTGCGATCCCGTGTCCGGCTGCCGCTCCGGCGCGCCGCTCGCGTGCGACGACGGCGTGTTCTGCAACGGCGTGGAGGGCTGCGACCCGGTGGCGGGCTGTGTGGATGGAGTGGATCCCGACTGTGACGATGGCGTGCCCTGCACCGCCGATGCGTGCGACCCGGGCGCGGACGAGTGCCGGCACCAGCCCAACGCCGGGGGCTGCCCGGCCATTCACATCGGCCCGGCCCCGGACACCTGTCCGCACCGCCTGCCGGACGACAGCCAGACCACCGCCTGCGACTTCAGCGGCCCGAGCGCCCTGCTGGACGCCAGCCTGGCCGCGCCGGCCGAGGGTGCGCGCTTCATCCTGTACGACAACCTGGGCACGAGCGCGCGCTTTACCGGACAGGTCCACGTCCCCGGCAATTCGTGGATCGGCGCCGCGCCGGGGATCCGGCCCGAGAACGTCGTCCTGGCCTCGGCGCGGGCCGTCGCCAACGGCGTGTTGCACCTTTCGGGAAACAACGTGCACGTGGACGGGCTGTCCATCATCGCCCTGGACGGGAACGAGAACGCCCTCTCCTCTTGGCCCACCGCCTCGAGTTCCACCGGCGCCACCGGCGGCCACCTCGTCGAGCGCGTGATCGTCTTCATGCTCGACCAGGAGGTGGTGGGCACCAACAACTTCGGCGCGCCGCTGGCCCTGGGCGACGACTGCACGGTGCGGAACTCGTACTTCCGCGGCTACATCGAGCTGCGCATTCAGGCCAAGGGCCGGCGCAACTTGCGCCTCGTTCACAACACCTTCGTCCAGTACCAGGCGAACAACGGCGGCCTGCTGGACGCGACCGGCTCCAACGGCTTTGTGTTCGCAAACAACGTGGTGCTCACGCTGGCCCAGCCGGAGCCGGTGCTCATCCAGGCCGATCTCGCCACCACCAATTTGGTGGTGAGCGGGAACGCGGCGGAGGGATTCGGCGGTCTCATCACCGGCTACAACCCGGGGGATCCCTTCACCAAGGTGCAGGACAACTTCGCCGGCGAGGTCGAGCTCGAGTCGCCGCTGGTGCCGCACTTTTTGTCCGACTCCACGCAGCGCATCGCGGGGCCCATTTCGGGAGAGGGGATGAGCCTGGACGGGGTCGACATCCGGGGCAAGAGCGACGTTCGCCCCGGCGCCTTCCAGAAACCCAGCACGCGGCGGTTGCCGCGGCGCATGACCCTGACGGTGGGGCGGGAGTCCTGTGGCACAGGGGCGTGTGACATCCAGGCCGATGAGGTGGCCCAGGAGATCCAGGTGGCGGTGTGGTCCTCCTGGCCGGGCGGCGAGATTCAAGTGTTCCCTTCGGCGTCACCGTACGCCGGTTTCGCCGTCATCGGCTGGCCGGTGACATTGCGCGGCATGGGCACGGCCGAGGACCAGGTGATTTTGCAGAACGGCTACGAGGACGCGCTGCTTGCGGAGTTCAACGTCTTCGATCGTCACGACGCGACCATCGTGGTGCTGATGAACCTGCAGGAGCCGGTGACGGTGAAAGATCTTTCCTTGCGCATCGACACGACCATAAGCGGGGACGACCGCGCGGTGTACACGGAAGACCGGGTGGCGAACATCGGCCGGCCACTGCACCGCTTCGAGCGCCTGAAGCTCTCCACCACGGGCACGGCGGCCGGCGCCGCCACCGCCTTCTACCTGGGGTGCCGCTCGCTGGTACAGGACACCTTGATCTATGGCGGTTTCCAGACCTGTGTGCGCTTTGGTCCGCGCCGCTCGGAGACTTACGCCACTCCCGCATCTGATGCCAAGGTGGTCAACCTGAGCTGCCGCCTTGTCGGGACCGGCTCGCTCGCCCCCAAGTCGTTCTTCGACGTGGCCAAGGTCAACGGCGCGGCCATCGTCAACGTGGCCGCCGAATCCATCACCCCGGTGCCGCTCTTGCGCGCGCAGCGCCGCTCCAGCGGAGACACCGGCGCCCAGGCCCTCGACCTGCCCGTCTCGTTCCAGGTCCACGCGCTGAGCGCCAAGAACGTCTCCGTCCAGTTCGACGGCTTCGACGAGACCTCCGGTACTTACACGCTCAACCTCGTCGAGATGCTGGATCCAACCGCGCTCCTGTTCGCCGGCCCGGCCTCCAGCTACCTCTCTCCCGCGAGCAGCGCCCTGGACTCGGGCATCGATCCGCACGGCGTCGACGAGAGCCTGGCGCTCGGCACCTCGCTGAACGGCGTGGATCGGAGCCAGAGCAGCGGCGTGGATCGCGGCTGCTACGAGCAGTAGGCAAAACCGGATCGGAGTTGCGCCATGGTCGTTGGCCGGCCCCCAACGGATGACCCGTTGTGGTACAAGGACGCCATCATCTACGAGGTGCGCGTCCGCTCGTTCTTCGACGGCAACAACGACGGCATCGGCGACTTCGCCGGGTTGACCGCCAAGCTGGACTACTTGCAGGACCTGGGCGTGAACGCCCTGTGGCTGTTGCCGTTCTACCCCTCACCCATGCGGGACGACGGCTACGACATCGCCGACTACACCGGCGTTCACCCGGACTGCGGCACGCTGCGCGACTTCCGGGCCTTTTTGCGGCAGGCCCACCGGCGTGGCTTCCGGGTGATCACCGAGCTGGTGCTGAACCACACCTCGGACCAGCACGCCTGGTTCCAGGCGGCGCGCCGCGCCCCGCCGGGGAGCCGGGAGCGCGACTTCTACGTGTGGAGCGACGACGCGCGCCGCTACCCCGAGGCGCGGGTGATCTTCCAGGACTTCGAACGCTCCAACTGGTCCTGGGATCCGGTGGCCAAGGCGTACTACTGGCACCGCTTCTATTCTCACCAGCCCGATCTCAACTTCGACAACCCCGCGGTGCGCCGGGCCATCTTGCGCGTGGTGGACTTCTGGTTCGGCCTGGGGGTGGACGGCATGCGCCTGGACGCGGTGCCGTACCTCTTCGAGCGGGAGGGAACGAGCTGCGAAAACCTGCCCGAGACCCACGCGTTCTTGCGCGAGCTGCGCCGCCACGTGGACCGGCGCTTCCCGAACCGCATGCTGCTGGCGGAGGCCAACCAGTGGCCCGAGGACGCGGCGGCCTACCTCGGCTCCGGCGAATGCCACATGGCGTTCCACTTTCCCGTCATGCCGCGCCTGTTCATGGCGGTGCGCATGGAGGATCGCCTCCCCATCACCGACATCTTCGCGCAGACGCCGGCGCTGCCCGAGGAGGCGCAGTGGGCGCTCTTCTTGCGCAACCACGACGAGCTGACCCTGGAGATGGTGGCGGAGGACGAGCGGGACTTCATGTACCGCGCCTTCGCCCGCGATCAGCGCATGCGCGTGAACCTCGGCATCCGGCGCCGCCTGGCGCCGCTGCTGGGCAACAACCGGCGCACCCTGGAGCTGCTGAACGGCCTGCTGTTCTCGCTGCCGGGCACCCCGGTCCTGTACTACGGCGACGAGATCGGCATGGGCGACAACGTCTACCTGGGAGACCGGGACGGGGTGCGCACTCCCATGCAGTGGAGCGCCGACAAGAACGCCGGCTTCTCCCGGGCCAACCCGCAGCGCCTGCTCCTGCCCATCATCATCGATCCGCAGTACCACTACGAGGCGGTCAACGTGGAGGTGCAGGAGCAGAGCCTGCATTCGTTGCTGTGGTGGATGCGCCGCTTGATCGCGCTGCGCAAGCATTTCCGGGCGCTGGGGCGGGGCACGCTGGAGTTCTTGAACCCGGAGAACCCGAAGATCCTGGCCTTCCTGCGGCGGCACGAGCGCGAGCTGTTGCTGGTGGTGGCCAACCTGTCGCGCTACGTCCAGTACGCGGACCTGGACCTGGCCGCGCACGCCGGCGCGCTGCCGCGCGAGCTGTGGAGCCGGGCCGCCTTTCCGCGCATCGGCCCCGAGCCGTACCGGGTCATGCTGGGGCCCCACTCCTTCTATTGGTTCTCGCTCGAGCCCCCCGGCGCGCTCGCCGAGGTGAAAGGCCAGCCGTCGTTTCAGCCGGTGCCGCTCTCCGTGCGCGGCGACTGGCGCTCGTTCGCCCACGGCAAGCAGCGCGACTCGCTCGAGGGGGCCCTGCCCGCCTACCTCGGTCGTTGCCGCTGGTTCGGGGGAAAGGCGCGCGTTGTCCGCGGCGTGCGAGTGCTGGAGGCGCTGGCGCCCTCCAACGGCGAATCGAACCTGATCATCCTCGTGCTGCGAGTCGACTATCAGGATGGAGAAGCAGAGAGCTACGCGCTGCCGCTGGCCTGGATTCGCGGCGCGCGCATGGACGAGATTCGCGCCCGCGCGCCCGAGGCCGTGCTGGCCGAGCTCATTTGCCGAAAGGGCAACTCGTCCGAGGCGGGTCTTCTGTGCGACGCCCTGGCCGATCTCGAGAGTTGCCGCAACCTTCTCGAGGTGATGCTGGGGCAGGGCCGCCTGCGTGGGGCGGGTGAGGCGGTGTTCGTGCACGAGCGGAATCTGGAGGCCGTGCGCGGCGGCGATGGCGCGCCGCTGCCGCCCCGGCTCATCGCCGCCGAGCAGTCGAACACCTCGGTGGCCTTCGGAGACCGCTTCACGCTCAAGGTCTTCCGCCGGCTCGACGACGGCCTCAGCCCTGAGGTCGAGATGGGCCGCTGGCTGGCCGCGAAGGGCTTTCCCCATGCCGCGCCCTTCCTGGGCCACCTCGAGTATCGAGTCAAAGGAAGCGAGCCGGTGGCCCTGGCGGTCTTGCGCGGATTCGTGCCAAGCCAGGGCGATGCCTGGGGCTACACCCTGGAGGAGATCCGCCGCTTTTTCGAGCGGGTCCGCTCGCGACGGGACCTCCCCCAGCCGGCGCTGGACCGGCCGCTGACGGATCGCATCGGCGCCGAACCGCCCGCGGAGGTCGCGGCGTTGATGGGCTCGTACCCCCACTCCGCTCGCCTGCTGGGCCGGCGCGTGGCCGAGATGCACCTCGCCCTGGGCGCGCCTTCGGACGACCCGCGCTTCGCGCCCGAGCCATACTCGAAGGGACACCAGCGAGCCATCTATCAATCCATGCGCAACCTGGTGCAGCAGGGCTTTCGCATGTTGCGGGGCGCGCTGGAGGCTCTACCGGAGGAGGCCCAGAAGCCCGCCCGCCTTGTGCTGGGCAGCGAGGCGCGCTTGCTGGAGCGGCTGGCGAGTTTCCTGCGCCTGCGGGTCCAGGTGCAGAGGATCCGTTGTCACGGCGATCTGCACCTGGGGCAGGTGTTGTTCACCGGTAAGGACTTTTTGCTGGTGGACTTCGAGGGGGAGCCGCGCCGGACCCTGGAAGAGCGACGGCGCAAACGCTCGGCGCTGAAGGACGTGGCCGGCATGTTGCGCTCCTTTCAGTACGCGGCCTTCGCCTCCTTGCGGGAGATGCTGGCGCACGAGGCGTCGGGCGAGCGGGACCGGGTGCTGTTGGAGCCGTGGGCCAACGCCTGGTTGGCGTGGTCGGCCGCGGCCTTCCTTTCCGAATACCTGGCCGCGGCGGGGACGGCGCCGTTCGTCCCGCGGGAGCGGGGCGAACTCGCCATGCTGCTCGACGCCTTCCTCATCGAGAAGGCCGTGTACGAGCTGGGCTACGAGCTGAACAACCGGCCCGAATGGGTCTCCATCCCCCTGCGCGGGATCCTCGATATCCTGGAGCATTCGCCGGCGTCGCGGGCGACGTGAGCCGGCGGCCTTGACAAGCTGCCAGGGTATCCCCACCTTGCACTTGGAACCGGATAGTTATCATCCCGAATGAAAAACCCAATCCGGGTGTCGGCACCCGATGACATTGGAGGTATGCCATGTTCACTCTTCCCGAGCTTCCCTATGCCCACGACGCATTGGAACCCCATTTCGACAAGCGGACCATGGAGATCCACCACGGCGCGCACCACGCGACCTACGTCAACAACCTCAACAAGGCGCTGGAGGGACTGCCCCCGGCGCTGTCCGGGATGGTGATCGAGCAGCTCATGCGCAACCTGGGCGAAATCCCCGAGCCG
This sequence comes from uncultured Myxococcales bacterium, assembly GCA_964561025.1. GTDB lineage: Bacteria > Myxococcota > B64-G9 > B64-G9 > B64-G9 > JAAZNF01. The sequence goes on along the minus strand of CAZLNM010000027.1, from coordinate 23,781 downwards.
AAGCGGACGGCCGTGCGCAACAACGGCGGCGGTCACTTCAACCACTCGTTGTTCTGGACCGTGCTCGGTCCGGGAAAGGGCGGAAAGCCCACCGGCGACCTGGCCGGTGCCATCGACAAGACCTTCGGATCGTTCGAGAAGTTCAAGGAGACCTTCGAAGCCGCCTCGATGGGACGCTTCGGCTCCGGCTGGGCCTGGCTGTCCGTCAAGGACGGCAAACTGCTGGTCCACAGCACCCCCAACCAGGACAACCCGCTCATGGACGGCTCGGGCGTGCCCATCCTCGGTCTCGACGTGTGGGAGCACGCCTACTATCTGAAGTACCAGAACAAGCGCGCCGACTACGTCAAGGCCTTCTGGAACCTGGTGAACTGGGACGAGGTGGCGCGAAGATACGCGGAGGCCGTGCGCCGCTGAGGAGCGCGATGGGCCGGTCTTGACCCTGGCCGGACGCCTTCCTAAGATGGCGCCAGACCACCTCCGGGAGGCGCCATGCACTTCGAGGTCGAGCACACCATCCGCGTCCCTTTCGAAAAATACTTCGACCTGGTACTCAGCGTCGAGTACAACGACTGGATCAAGAAGCGGCTCAACCTGCTCGAGCGCGCCATCCTGCGCTCGGAGGAGATCGACGGCAAGCTGCACCGGGTGGTGCGGGCCGAGAGCATGCTCGTCGAGGCGGCCCAGAAGTTCCTCAAGGTGGAGCGCCTCATCATCGAGGAGCGCATGGTGATCGATCGCGCCGCGCACAGCTTCACCTGGGAGTACGTGCCCAACGTGGCGGTGAATCGCTTCTCGGCCTCGGGCCGGGGCCGGATCGAACCCGGTGGTGCGAACGGCGAGCACGTCCGGCGCTTCATCGAGGGCGAGGTCACCATGAAGCTCATGCTCATCGGCGGCCGCATCGAGCGCCGGTTGGTCGACTGGGTCAAGGAGAACATGGGCAAGGCGGGGGACCTGCTGGAGGAGTACCACCGCTCGCGAGAAGCTTCGTCCTAGCGCGCGCCGCTTCTCCGGAAGATGAAGGGGTAGGTCACCACCATCCGCCCGCCGCCCTCGGGGGCCTGGAGGCGCAAGGCGTACATGGTCTCGCGCACGCACGTCGAAAGGCCCTCGTCCGCGGCGCCGCCCTCGGTATCGACGATCTCGCTCTGCTCGATGAGGCCGCCCAGCTCGGGATCGCCCACGATAGAAAAGCGCACCACCAGCTTGCCGGCCGTTTCCGGGTGCGCAAGGAGCGCCTGCTCGTAGCACTGCTTGACCAGCGGGAGGATCTCCCGGATCTGCTCCTGGATGTACTCCTTGGACAGCGATCCGGCGCTTGCTGTGGCTGGGGCGGCGGGTTCGCCCGCGCCTCCGCTCTCCGGGCCGCGCGCGCCGGGCGCGGCGTCGATGCGGGAGAGCAGGGCGGCGAGCAGGATGGCGCGCTCCTTCGGATCCAGGGCGCTTCGCGGCGGGCGGGGAAGGGGAGTGGCCCCGCCGGCTCGGTCGTCGGTCCCCGCCTCCAATGTTCCGGGGAGCCGGGGTTCCGTCACCAGGCGCTCGGCGGGAAGGTTCGCGACCGCGGAGAGAGGAGGGACGCCCGGCGGCGCAACCGGATCGGGTTCCTGCGTGAGCAGAAAGTACGCCGCGACGAGACCCGCGACCACCGCGAGCAGGACGAGCAGCGCCAAGCGACCGCCTCGATCCATGGCAACCTCCGAACGAATCCTTCAAGAATGTAACGGACCCGGAGCGAGACCGCAATGGCAAGATCGGCTGCCTGGTTCTTGCGGACATACAGTCTTTTATGGTTGGTTCTAGATCAAACAAGGAGGGGTCGCATGAAGAAGGCGCTGGCAGTGGTGGTGGTCGGGATTTTTTCTTTTCTGGCGCTGGCCTGTGGCGGTGGCGGAAAGTCCAGTTGCACGCTCGCGGCGGGCTGCGGCGCGAGCGAGTACTGCACACTGGACATGACGCTCGAGGATCTGGCGGCCGGCCGCATCGTGTACGCGTGCAAGGCGAAGGCGAAGCTCAACCAGAAGTGCGAGTTTGCGAGCGATCGTGACGTCAACACCTGCGAGGACGGTGCCTTCTGCGGCCAGGCGGCCATCCGCTCCGAGTTCACCTGCCTTGCCACCGTGCCGCCGGGCGGCGAGTGCGCGGCCACCTACACCGGGCCTTTCGTGTGTCAGGGCGGGGGGGTGTGCGCCGACGCGGGCGGTGGGAAGCGGACCTGCCAGTCCGTCGGCAAGGAGGGTGACGCCTGTCAGGGCACCGGGGATTGTCAGGTGGGGCTTTTCTGCGACCATGACACTGCAAAGTGCAAGGCGCGCATCGCTTCCGGCGGGACCTGCCAGCCCGATACCGCCATGTGTGCCGGCAGCGGGCCGGTATCGCAGCGCTGCACATTCTTTTCTCTCCAATGCGCGCAGGACCTGTATTGCCGCATGCCCACGGCTACCGAGTGCGGCCTGTGGTTGCAGTGCGAAGACTTCAAGCGGTGTTGCGTGACCGGGAGCGGCACCCAGTGCCTGGATATCGAGCCTCCCGGAACCTGCGAGGAGCCGCTCGGCACCTGCGGGCCGTGAGGCGGGGAGGGGGCGGAACCTTTCAATAACTCGTGACGAGCAATTCCTTGATGGGCCCCCGCCGCGCGGCCTTGGAGTTCACGTTGCGGCGCGCCAGGACCTCGTGGATGCGGTGTCCCTGGTAGCGTCGGCGCACCCAGGGAACCGCGGAGTTCGAGAGCATGACCCGCACACCCCGATGCGTAAGTTCCTCGAAGGTCTCGGCCAGGCGCTCCTGGTCCTCGGGGGAGAACCCGTCCTTGGCGTAGGACACGAAGGAGGCCGTCGGGGAGAGCGGCAGGTAGGGCGGATCGAAGTACACCAGGTCGCCGCGCCGGGCGCGCGCAAGAACCCCCTCGAAGGGTTCTTGGAAGAGCATGACCTTACGAAGCGCCCGCGACACCGCCCGCAGGTTGTCCTCGTCGCAGAACCTCGGGTTCTTGTACCTGCCGAACGGCACGTTGAAGCGGCCCTGGCGGTTCACCCGGTACAGGCCGTTGAAGCCGGTGCGGTTGAGGTAGATGGTGCGCGCCGCGGCCTCGGGGGGCGAGAGCGCGCGCCAGTCCTGCTCGCGCACCCGGTAGAACTCGGCCCGGTCGTGGCGGTGGCGCCGCAGGCAGGAGATCACCGCCTCGACGTCGTGCTGAATGGCGCGGTAGGCGGCGATGAGCTCTGGGTTGGTGTCCGAAAGGAACGCCTTGTGACCGGCGAGGAGGCCGGCCCGCACCAGCCCGAAGAACAGCGCCCCGCCGCCCAGGAAGGGTTCGTGGTAATTGACGATACGCTCCGGCAGGTGCGCCATGAGCGCCGGGAGGAGCTGCCTCTTGCCGCCGGCCCACTTGAGGAAGGGCGCCGGGAACCTTTCGGGCGAAGGTTTGCCTCGGCTCATCGGTCGCTCGTGGGCTCACACAAAACGATTTTCGATCTGGATGTCGGGGTGCAGGCTGCGAAACACCGGGCACGCGGTGGCGATCTTCTCCAGGGTGGCGCGCTGCGGCGGCGTGAGGGTCGCGGGCAGCCGGTACTCCACCACCAGCCGGCCGATGCGCCGCACGGGCTGATCGACCATGTGCTTCTCCACCCGCACCCGGGCGCCTTCGAGCGAGGCGCCCATCTTGCGGGCGGCGATGCCCATGATGGTCAGGGCGCAGGAGCCGAGCGCGGTGGCCAAGAGGTCGGTCGGCGAGAAGCGCTCGCCCAGGCCCTGGTTGTCGGTGGGGGCGTCGGTCTCGAGCACCGTGCCCGAGGGGCCGTGCACGGCCCGGGTCCGCAATTTTCCCGTGTACTCGATGTGGATCTCTACCATGGCTTCCTCGCTCGCGTCCGCGCCGCCACCTGTTCGTCCGCGGCTACGCGCCTGGCAGGATTCGAACCTGCTGCCCACGGCTTAGAAGGCCGTTGCTCTATCCAAGTGAGCTACAGGCGCAAGACCGTTCCACGCGCGCTTTCGCGTGAGGCGCCGGCTCGCGGCCCCTCGCCCGAGGCGGATTCGCCGCGGCGGAACGGACGGCCCTTGTCTACCCGCCCGCGCGAGAACTGTCAACCGGACGGACGCCCCGCCGCGCGCACGATGCGGGCCTGGGCCAGGCCGGCGCCCATGCCGAACAGGCACCCCAGGGCGCGGAAGAACTCGGAGGTGAGCCGGACCGCGTGCGGCGACACGTTCAGGTACGGCAGCATCTCCAGCGTGGCGTCATAGAACAACCATCCCACCATGGAGGCGGTGAGCAGCCACCAGGGGAGGCTCAGCGAGCCGCCGCGCAGCGCCAGCGCGGTAAAGAGCAGCGGCGCGATCAGGATCAACGCGGCCACGTCGCCGATGCTGGAGGTCATGCCGACCAGGCCCTCCGGGTCGCCGCGCAGCAAGGTCTGGAAGTTGGACACGATGGCCGGGCCGGCGATGAGCAACGTCCACACCACCGCCGCCGCGAACACCAGGTGCCGACTGGCCCGGGTGCCGGGGAGCTCCAGGCCGGCCACCTTCCAGGCGCGCGCCAGCAGGAAGGTGCCCCACACCAGACTGGCGTTGGCCAGCACCACCAGCATTCCGCGGATGGTGTCGATGGGGAGGGAAATGGTCTCGAACCAGGGGATCAAGAACACGTCCCGCAGCAGCAGAAAAACCATGCACATTGCCGAGAGGATCCAGGCCCGCCGCAAATAGTCGCCCCGCCGGAACGAGAAGGCCGCGGCGAACATGCCCGCCGCCGAGAGCGTCTTGGCCAGCTCGATCTCGATGCGCAAGAAGATCGGGTGGGCCGGGGTGCCGAACAGCCAGAGATCGCCGAGCACCAAAAGCGCCGCCCACAGCAGCGGCGCCCCCACCCAAAGGCCGATTCTCATGCCAGGACCTTTCGCCGGATGTCGTCGAGGATGCGGTGGGCGGTGTCCTGCCCCACCAGGGTGTTCAACATGGGCCGCAGGGCGTCGAGGAGGTGGGGCACGTCCTCCCGGGTCAGGGCTTCCGGGGTTTTACCCACCGTACGCTGGGAGAAGGTCTTGATGGCGTTGATGGCGTTGTGGTGCCCCAGGTACGCTTCCAACGCTTTCTGCATGTCCTCGTGGATCGGCATCCCCAGACACCTCGCGGCGTTGGGCGCTCTCGCGTGGGGCATAGAGAAATTAGCAAAGCGGATCTTCGGATGCAAGTCGGCGAGATGAGCGGGGACGCGCCGTCACACCCGCGGGAGGTAGTGCTCGCTCAGGCGGGCCCGGGGCGCGCGGCGGTCGAGCATGCGCTCCGCGAGCCCGTCGTGCTCGTCGGGCTGGCCGGCGCACACGCGCTCGTCCGGCGGCAGCGGCGAGCCGAGCTGGAAGGTGAGCAGCGGGCACGGCAAGGAGGTGGCGTCAGGCCGCGGCGCGTGGGTGGCGGCGAGCGCCTGCAAGTCGTCGCGGGCGAGCTCCACCGGGCCGGACTTGATGATGGAGACCAGCCCGCGCGCGCGGGCGAGGTAGGTCATGGCCGCCACCGCCCGCCCCGCCTCGAAGAAGAGCTCCCGGCGCCGCGCCGGTTCGCCGGGATCGAGGTAGCGCAGGATGCCGAGGAGCGGGTGGGTGTTCTTGAAGGAGAGGAAGTACTTGCCGAACGAGCGGGCGATCATGCGCACCAGCTTCATCAGGCGCTCGGACGAGAGCTTCCGTCCGCGATGGTCCAGCAGAAAGCCGTCCTCCTCCCGGAACTGCCCGCCCTCGCACAGCCTGGCGGCGAGGTGCGGCGGGATCAGGCGCGCCGGCAAGGGTACGTCCTGAGCGCAGTCGGCTTGGCTTGTATAGGCGCAAAGATCCTCGGGAAGCTCGGGGCAGTTGGCCAGATACCGCTGGAGGCTTTGCGCGCAGGCGGCGCCCACCAGGCCGGGCCGGCTTCCGTCGCCCTCGATGGCCCGGTGCATGGCCTGGCCCACCGCGGCCACCAGAGGATGCTCGCGCGGAAAGACCGGGAAATCCAGGGCGGACCGGGCGTCGGCGCCAAGCCAAGGGAGCGAGCGCCGCCACAGCTCGAGCAGCTCCGCCTCCTCGAGCGGCGCGGCCGAGCACACGCGCTGGGTGGAGCGGGCCTCGACCAGCCGGTCGAAGTCGCTGGCCGCGATCCCCCCCGGAGCGCGCGGGTCGAGCGCAAGCTCCCGCGAGAGGCGAAGCGTAAGAAAGAACACCGGCGCGTGGCGGCCCACAAGAAGCGAATCGGCCAGGGCGCGCGCCGCCGCCTGGCCCCGCTCGGAGAGCCGCGGCCGGCGCTCCTCGAGCGAAGCGAGCGCGACCCGGGTCACGCCCTCGCGCTCGGGAGCGAGGATGCGGCGGCTCGCGAGCGTGGCGTGGTGGAAGCGCGCCGTCTGCTCGGCGCACAGGTGAAAGATGCCCAGGTCGATGTCCTCGGCGTGCGAGTCCTGACAGATGCCGCACAGGCGGGCCACGTCGCCCAGGATCGAGTCGTAGCGGTCCCGGCACAGCACCAACAGGCCGCCGCCGGGCGCGGGGGAGAGGCCGGCGCGCGCCGCCTCATCGGGCCCGAGCTCCAGGCAGCGCACCGGCTGCCAGTTGGTGCCCGAGGGCGACCACAGCCCGTTGTAGGCGCAGCGCAGAAACACCGGCCGGGCCTCCTCGAGGGGCGCGATCTGCTCGCCGGAGGCGCAGGGGACGGAGGCGAACCTGCGCTCGACCTCCGGGAATCGCTCGAGGACGCGCTCGACGCGCCCGTCGGGATGCACCCGGTAGGTGTCGCCGCCGTTGGTCCCCGACACTATGTGAGCCGGGATCTCGACGAGGTGGTTCTCGGCGGCGGCCCGGGCGCGGCTCTGTGCAAGAAGCTCCTGCATGGCGCGCACCGCGGCGCGAGTGCGCGCGTCGGCCTCGGGGTAAGTGATGCCGGAGAACTCGCCCAGCACGCCGTTTCGGTCGAAGCTTTCGATGATCTCCTCGACGCTCAAGGCGCCTCCCGGGTTGCGCGGGTCGCACCATACCAGGCCGGGCGCGCGCCGTTCAAGGCCCGCGTTGATCCGGGCGCGCCGAGAACTTATAATCATCCGAGTCACGAGAAGGATGGAGGGCCGGCCGATGAAAGCCTTTTGCACGATCATTGCGGCGCTATCGTTGCTCTCGTTCGCCCGGCGTTCCTCGGGCGCGGACGTCCCCGCGCGGCTGCACTACCAGGGGCGCCTGCTGGACGTGGAGGGAAAGCCCGTCCAGGGCATCGTGGTTCTGAAGATCGAGTTCTTCCGCGAGCCGAGCGGCGGCAGCGCCCTGTGGTCCGAGGACGCGCTCTCGGTGCTGGCCCGCGACGGGGTATTCAAGGTGGAGCTGGGCCAGCGAACCACCCTCGACCCGGCCATGTTCCGCGACGGGCCGCTGTACCTGGAGGTCACCGTCGAGGGCGAGACGCTCACCCCGCGCATCGCGGTGGCCCCGGTGCCGTACGCCTACCATAGCCAGAGCGCCCAGCGCGCCGCCGAGGCCGACCACGCCGCCGAGGCCGATCACGCCGCCACCGCCGACAGCGCCACCCACGCCGCGGCCGCCGACAACGCTACCCACGCCGCCGCCGCCGACGAGGCCGCCCACGCCGTTGCCGCCGACATCGCCACCCAGGCCCAGCTCTCCGCGCGCGCGGATACCATGCTCGTCAACGGCGACTACCGCACCCTGCGCCTGGCGGGTGTGTCGGTGTATCAATTCCCGAGCCAGACCGGGAGCTACCAGTCCTGTGTCTCGAATTGCCTCGGACAGTACGGCGTGTCGGATTCGAACACCACGCCCACCTGCCGCTACTACACCAACGGGCGGCAGGTCTGCTATACCTCCTGCAACTCCTCGACGGAGACGAACTGCGGTGTTTGCTCCAATTGCTGCGGCGACAACGACGGGGTTTATTGCGCCCGGCACAACATCCTCAACGCTACCAAAATCGGTGATCTGTTGACGTATTGAGAGGCGCTCCATGCGGTGGCTTGCTGGAATTCTGGCGCTGGTGGGTCTACTGATGCTTGCTGGCTGCGGCTCGAACGCCGCCTGCGCCGTGGACACCGATTGCCCCGGCGTAGAGGTGTGCATCGGCGGGCATTGCGTGGAGCGGCCCGTGGATGGTGGGACCGACGGCGCGGCCGACGCCGGCGACGGGTCGGGGCCCGACGGGGACGGGCCCGGCCGGCCGGCGGCGCTGGTATTCACCTTCGAGACCGGCTCGAACGAGGCCGCCTCGGCGAGCTACCGCCTTTCGAGCGACGGCCTGTGCTTCGGCGAGCCGCCCTTCCCGCTCACGGGCCGGCGCTACGCCTTGGTGGACAGCTTCGTTTGGTGAGCGGGGGCGGGCGGTTTAGGCGGGGATTGCCCAGAGTCGCTGGGCCTGTCCCCCCGGCGACATTCTGGCGAATCCCACGGGGACCGAAGGCCCTTGACAGCGCAAGCCGAGCGGAGGCTATGCCGGGAACTGCGGTCGGGGGGGCGGGGGGGCGCGGCTGGCCCGGCTCAGTCTTCGTCCGGCTCGCCGGTGCCGGCGCGTTCGCGGGCGCGGATGCCGTGCCGGCGCATCAGCGCGTGGAAGTTCGGCCGCTGCATGCCCACCGCCTGGGCCGCCCGGGTGACGTTGCCGCCGGCGCGCTCCAGGGCCTGCTGCACGAAGTTCTTCTCCACCTGCGCAAAAAGCGTCTCCTTGAGCCGGCGCTTGGCCTCCTTGAGCTGCTCGGTGTTCTGCGGGATGTCGCCAAGCGAAAGCGTCGGCGCGGCGGTGCTGCCGACGATCTCCGGCGGCAGGTTCTCGGGGCGGATCAGCGGGCCGTCGCTCACCGCCACCAGGCGCTCCACGATGTTCTTGAGCTCGCGCACGTTGCCGGGCCAGTGGTAGGAGATGAGCTTGGCCATGGCCTCGGTGGTGAACCCCTCGGGAGCGCGCGGGGCCTCGCGGCGGGCCTCCTCCAGAAAGTGCGTGGCCAAGAGCGGGATGTCGTCGGGGTGCTCGCGCAGCGGCGGCACCACGATGGGGATGACGTTGAGGCGGTAGTAGAGGTCCTCGCGGAACTTGCCCGCCTCGACCAGCTCGAAGAGGTCGCGGTTGGTGGCGGCCACGATGCGCACGTCCACCTCGATCTCGCGCTCGCTGCCCACCGGGTGGACCTTGCGGGTCTCCAGCACGCGCAGGAGCTTGCCCTGTAGCTCCCAGCTTATGTTGGAGATCTCGTCGAGGAACAACGTGCCGCCCTGGGCGATGCTGAAGTACCCCGGCCGGCTCTGGGTGGCCCCGGTGAAGGCCCCGCGCACGTGGCCGAACAGCTCCGACTCCACCAGGCCGGCGGAGAGCGCCGAGAGATCCACCGCCACGAAGGGTTTCTCGGCGCGCGAGCTCGAGTCGTGGATGGCGTGAGCGATCAGCTCCTTGCCGGTGCCCGACTCGCCGTACACGGTCACGGTGAAGTCGGTGGGCGCCACCTTGCGGATCTGCAGCAGGATCTCCTCCATGGCCTTGGAGCGGCCCAGGATGCGCGAGTCCTTCATCATGCGGGTGAGCTCTTGCTTGAGGAACTCGTTCTCCGAAAGCAGCTTGCGGTTCTCCAGCGCCTTGGAGACCGCCAGGCTGAGCTCCTCGGGGGTGAAGGGCTTGGGCACGTAGTCGAAGGCGCCCTTCTTGATGGCCTGGATGCTGGTCTGGATGGAGGCGTAGCCGGTGATGATGATGACGCTGATGTCCGGGCGCTCGCGGCGCAGGATCTCCAGGGCCTCCAGGCCCGAGATGTCCGGGAGCTTGAGGTCGAGCAGCACCACCTCGTAGTCCCCCTGCAAGGCCCGCTGCACCCCCTCCTTGCCGGACAGGCAGGTGTCCACCGCGTAGCCGGCCTCCCCCAGGATGCGCTGGCAGGTCACGCACACCGACTTCTCGTCGTCGATGGCCAGCACGCGGGCGATGGCTTGTTCCATGGTTCCCTCCATGTCAGCCGGCCGCGGCCTCGTCGTGCCGCTCGGGGTTCTCGCGCGGCAGGATCACCCGCACCGTGGTTCCCTGGCCCTCCTGGCTCTCGATCTCGATGGTGCCGTTGTGGTGCTGTACGATGCCCAGCGACACCGACAGCCCCAGCCCGGTGCCCTTGCCCGAGCCCTTGGTGGTGAAGAAGGGCTCGAACACCCGCTGCATGAACTCCTTGGGGATGCCCTTGCCGGTGTCGCGCACCGTGATCACCACGAAGCCGCCCGAGGAGTCCTCGTCGGTGGCGACGGTGATGGTCCCGGGCGGGCGGGTGGCCTCGGCGGCGTTGATGAGCAGGTTGGCGAACACCTGCTGCAATTGTTTTGCGTCGGCGTTCACCCACAGCGGGTTGGCGGCGAGCTTGACCTCGGTGTGCATGGCCGACATGGCTTCGTAGCGCGAGATGAGCGCCAGGGTGTCCCGCAGCACGCCGTTGATGTCCAAGAGGCGCTTTTCGGGCGGGCGCTCGCGGGCGAAGTCGAGCAGGCTGCGCACGATGTCCCGGCAGCGGGTGGTCTCGGCGATGACGATGTCCAGGTCCTCGGCGCGCGGATCCCCGGCGGGGAGGTGTTTGCGCATGAGCATGGACAGCGACAACACCGCGGTGAGCGGGTTGTTGATCTCGTGGGCCACCCCGGCGGCCAAGCGGCCCACCGACACCTGCTTCTCGACCTGGGAGAGCTTCTCGTCGGTCATCTGGCGCAGTCGCACGTCGCGCTCCATGACCGCCTTCACCATCAGGTTGAAGGCCCGGGCCAGGCGGCCCAGCTCGTCGCCCGACTCGACCCGCACCTTGAAGCCCAGGTCCCCCTGCGCCACCCGGTTCATGCCCTCGGCCAGCTCGGTCACCGGGCGCACCAGCCGGCGCGAGAACCAGAAGGAGATGATCAGCCCGAAGACCATGCCCGCCCCGATCAGCGTGGAGAACAGGGTGGTGGTGCGGCCGCGGATGAAGCCGTAGATGTCCTCGTCGGTGGCGATTCCCAGCATGCCTACGATCTTGCCGCGAAAGTCCCTCAGCGGCTTGTAGGCGCTCTGCATGCGCGGGCCGCGCACCTCGGCCACGCCGGCGAACAGTCCTTCCTCCGTGAGCACGGTGCGCGCCACCTGCGGATCGGCGCGGGTGCCGAGCGAGTCCGGGGTGAGAGTGGTGGCGATGCGCACGTCGCCGAGGAAGATGCTGGACTTGTAGGACACGTTGGCGTGGAAGGAGAGGAGCTTCAGGGTGGTCTCGACCAGCTCGGTGCGGCGGTTCAGGATGGCTCCGAGAACCAGGATGGAACCGGACTTCAGCGGCGTCCCCACCAGCATGAAGAGCCCGTCGCTCGAGATGTCGCGATATCCCAGATCCTCGAGCAGGGCCTGCGGGATCACCACCAGGCCCGAGACGACCTCGCCGGCGGAGGCCACCTGGCCCATCAGCGCCCCCAGGTCGGACTGGCGCAGGCGGGCGGCGGCCTCGGCCTCCAGCGAGGAGATGGCACAGGCTTCGCGGCGGATGGGCATGAGCGAGAGGGAGGTCTTGTCGGCGAGTAGCACGAAGTCGAAAGGCGTGTCCTCGAGCTGGTAGGAACAGAATCGCGGATCGATGGTTGTGCCCAGGACCAGGTTGGCCATGGCCGGCGCGAGGTAGCGCAGGCGCTGCAGGCGGTTGTTCATGATCTGCTCGGCCACCTTGAGATCGAGCTCCAGGCGCGCCCGGGCCATTTCGTCCGCTTTCTGGCCAAAGACGGCGTTGCCGATGAAGATGGTGGCGGTCGCCGAGGAAACGATGAGGAATGCGAAAGCGAGCGAGAGCCGGGTTCCAAAAGACATCCTGAACAGGAACCGCCCGAGACGCTGCCAGAGTGTATATTTTTTTGTTTCAGTCTGTTGAATTTTGTTGCTCATTAGGCCCCCATATAGCTAGTGTGTTTATAATATATACATGTGTATATTGTCAACACACACCGCCTGAAAGTATATTTTACTAATGTTATCAAATGGTTGACCATTTTTGCGATCTTTTCTGTTGACGCGATGCGTCCATGTGGTGTATATGAGTTTCATACGATTTAGTAGCCAATCAAGGATATGGTATTGGCCACCGAAGAAAAAAGCAATATAAAATCGATAATTGAAGATATCTCCGATGCCGACTGCGATCTGGCACGCCTCCTGCTTTATCTATTTTCGGATGCGGAACCTGAACAAGGAGGACGCCATGTCCAAAAAAGCGATTGCCTACGTGAGCGATATCGTCCTGGGACGGACCGGAGAGATCATCGGGAGAGTGGAACAGAAGCGGGCCATCGAAGAACACGCCCGCGAGAACGGCATCGAGATCCTGGCCTGGTTCGAGGACGAGGTGTGGGCCGAGGACGTGGTGACGCGCCCCGGCATCCAGAAGCTGCTCGGCTTCGACCAGCCCTACGACCTCATCCTGGTCGAGCGGGTGTGGGCCCTGTCACGCAACACTGGCATCCTCCAGGGGTTCTTCGCCGAACTCTCCTCGCGCAAGGTGAAGCTCGAGGCGGCCACCACGCTTTGGGATTGCGTCTCGCAGATGACCCGCCACTTCTTCGCCAAGGGCCGCGGCCTGAAGCCGGTGGCCATGCCCGCGACGGCCTCCGAGGTCGTGGCCGAGCGGCCGCACATCGCCCGCCCGAAGCAGCTCCAGTTCCTGCCGCTCCTGCGCAAGGCCTGAGCCTCGGGCGCGTCCTCTTTGACTTTTGGCCCGCCGTCACCGATAGGGGTGGCGGCGGGTTTAGCTTTTGAATCGAGGTGAGAACGCATGGACCTTTCGCAAGCGTCGCGCCCCTTGATGTGGAACATCTCCGTAACCTGGCCCATGTACGCCATGTTCGTGGTCGCCTGCCTGGTGTTCGGCTACGGCGCCTGGCGGCGCATCGCCTCCTGGCGCAAGGGCAAGGCCTCCAACGAGCGGCTCTCCGACTTCGGCAAGCGTTTCTGGGTCTTGATCAAGGAGCTCTTGTTCCAGACCCGGGTGCGCAACTCGTCGCTGCCGGGCTGGTTCCATAGCTTCATCTTCTACTCGTTCATTTTCCTGGTGATCACCACCGCGGTGGTGGCCCTGGACGTCGATTTCGGCACCACCTTCTTTCGCGGCTACGTGTACGTCTTCTTCACCGTCGGCGCCGAGCTGGCCGGGCTGCTGATCCTGGTGGGGATTTCCATCGCCGCGATCCGACGCTACGTGGTGAAGCCGAAAACGTTGGAGAACACCTCCGCGGACGGCTGGCCGCTCTTGCTCATCGGCTTCATGGTGCTCACGGGATTTCTCACCGAGGGCCTGCGCATCGCGATCATCGGCGACCCCTACCGCTGGCTCTCTCCCGTCGGAACCGCGGCGAGCTTTTTGTTCGCCGGCATCTCGCCCGAGGCCGGTGCCGCCACCCACCAGGTCTTGTGGTGGACCCACACCGTGGCCGGCATGGCCTGGATCGCGCTCATCCCCTACACCAAGTTCGTGCACATGCTGGCGCTGCCCACCAACGTCTTCTTCTCCAAGCTCAAGCCCCGCGGCGAGCTCGCCCGGGTGGACATCGAGGCATTGATGGAGAAGGCCGACACGGAGGACTTCAACGTCGGCGTGGCCGCGGTCAAGGACTTCACCTGGAAGCAGCGCCTGGACTTCGATGCCTGCATCTCCTGCGGTCGTTGCGACGACATCTGCCCGGCGGTCATGGCGGGACATCCCTTCTCGCCCAAGCGCTTCATCCATGCCTCGCGGGATCTCACCCGCGCCATCGACGGGAACGGTCAGCCGACCCAGGCGAAGCCGGCCGAGGCGGGAGCGGAGGGCGCCGGAGCCGCCGCAGCGGGAGAGGGCAAGGATCTCGTGGTGGGCAACGCCGTCGACGAGAAGTTCATCTGGTACTGCCGCACCTGCATGGCCTGCATGGAGGTGTGTCCGGCGGCCATCGACCACGTGGACTCCATGATGGAGGTCCGGCGCAACGAGCTCATGATCCAGGGCCGGGTGCCCACCGAGGCCTCGCGCGCGCTCAAGTCGCTGGAGACCTCCGGCAACCCCTTCGGGCCGCGCTCGTATCGGTCGGAGTGGGTGGCCAAGAACCGCATCCCGGTCATCCCCGCGGGTGGGGACGTGGACGTCCTGTTCTGGATCGGCTGCTGCACCACCTATGACGAGACCAAGCAGAAGATCGCTGCCGACCTGCTCTCCCTGCTGGACCGCTCGGGCATCAGCTACGGAGTGCTGGGTGAGGACGAGACCTGCTGTGGCGATCCCGCGCGGGTGGTGGGCGACGAGCGGTTGTTCCAGGAGATCGCCAAGAAGCAGGTGGAGGTCCTCAAACAGCGCACCTTCCGGGTGCTGCTCGTCAACTGCCCGCACTGCTACAACGTGCTCAAGAACGAGTACCCGCAGTTCGGGGGCAACTTCCGGGTGGCGCACCACAGCGAATTCCTACATGAGATGCTGTGGAGCGGGGTGCTCCGGCCCAGCCGGGCCCGGGCCATGCGCATCGCCTACCACGATCCCTGCTACCTCGGCCGCTACCAGAAGATCTACCAGAGCCCGCGCGAGGTGCTGCGCGCCATGCCTGGCGCCAAGGTTCTGGAGATGGGCAACCACCACGAGCGCTCCATGTGCTGCGGCGGCGGCGGTGGGCACTACTGGATGGATCTCAAGCCCGCGGCCGGCGGGGAGCGCATCAACAACCTCCGCGTGGATCAGGTGGAGAAATCCGGGGCCGATACCCTGGTCACCGCCTGTCCCTACTGCCTGCAGATGCTCAACGACTCCTTGAAGCTTCGCAACCTCGACGAGAAGATCCGCGCCGTCGATCTCGCCTCCCTGGTGCTGGAGAGCGTGGAGCCGGAGGCCAAGCCGCGCACCTGACGGGACGGTAAAAAGCCGTCCCGGCGCCTTTTATTTCGCGTGGTTGGGGCACAGGCGCAACGATGTACAATTTTACCCGTTTTTCCTCAGTTTTTCCTTGTGGGATGCCGATCTTGCTGGTATATTCCTCGGCGGTGCCGGGGAGGGAGACGGAGTGCCTGGCCATGAAACCTCTGCGCAAGTGTTTCTGCGAGTACCCGCGCGAGGACCTGCTACAAGCGTGCCGGGAGAAGTTCGGTCGCGGGCGCACCACCCTGGAGCTGATGTCGGCCTGTGCCTCCGCGGGTGAGCGCGAGTGCGTGGGGGCCGCGGCGCTGCTGGGTATCGAGGAGGCTCTCTTCTGCGATCTGTTCGCCGACGATCCCGGTAGCCTGCTGCACGCGCTCTCCTGCCGCCGCAAACTCCTTGAGGAGCTGGCCCGCGAGGGGATCTCGCCGGCGCCGGCCTGCGAGGTCGCCGCCGGGAAGTGAGGGGATGGCCTTTACTCTGAAAAAGCGGCGTCACGCGCTGCGGGCCCCGCTCACCCGTCCGGTACGGGTGCGCCAGGGAGAGGCCGAGCGCTCGGGCCGGGGCATCGAGGTGGGCGTCGGCGGCATGTCCCTGTGGATCCATCCCGCCCCGACCGCCGGACAGGTGATCACGCTGATCTTTTCCCTGCCGAACTCGCTCCGGCCCATCACCGCCATGGCGGAGGTGGTGTGGTCCACCCCGGCCGCCGGCGAGCGCAAGTCCGGCCGCATGGGCGTGCGCTTCGTGGCGCTACCCCGCGAGGATCGCGAGGAGATCCGGGCGTACGTCAACCGCCTGGCCAAGCACTACCGCGACCTGCACATCCTGCTGGCCATGAACCAGTGGAAGATGGACCAGATCCGGGAACTCACCACCCGCGCCCACCTGGATTCCTATCGCGACATCAAGGATCTCAAGGACAAGGTGCGGCGAGCCATGGACGGCTTCCGCCTGTAGGCGCTCACAACGCCACGCTGCCGCCGCGCTCGAGCCGGTCCATCTCCCAGGCCACGATGAGGTCCATCCAGCGGTCCTCTTCGTTGCGGAAGCGTTGGGCCCGGTTCGCCCGCCGGTACTCGTGCAGGAAGCGCTGTACCTGGGGCGCCAGGAAGTAGGTGGCCAGCGCCAGCCAGGCGCCCTCGCCGTAGCGCACGAACTGCACCGCGAAACCCGAGCGCGTCCCGCGCGGGCCCGCTTGCCGCTCCTCCCGGACCACCCGCCCGGTGCACTGGATGCGCTCTGACACGCCGGGCAGGGTAAACTCGAGCTCGAGCTCCGTGCCCAATTTAAGGAAGAACTCGCTCTGTAAAAACACCCCGCCGATGCTCACGTCCAGGCTGGGCAAGGATGCCTCGAAGGCCAGGTTGCGCAGATCGCCGGCCATGACACGCACCTTGGCCTGGGTGTCCTTGCGTGGAAAGCGGCGGCGTTCCTTGCCCTTGCCGGCCATGCATCCCTCCTCGATGGTCAGAAACGGACCCTCATCCCCGCGCCCCCGGGAACGGCCTCGACGGACGTGGTCGGCTCGCCATCCGAGCTCCAGTCGATGATCCACAGCACGAGCGAGGTCAGGGCGGCGGCGCCCGCCAGGCCCAGCCCGACGTTGGCCAGGGTGGCGAAGGTCCGGCCGCGGGAAATGGTGTCGTCGAGCGCCGGGTCCAGGGTGTTGTTCTGCGCCGCGTGGGATACCAGATTCTCCGCCGCCTGTGAGCGCCAGCCGAAAAACCCGGCCAGCAGACCCGTGCCCGCCGCCGCGGCCAGCGTTCCCCAGGCGGCGGCGCGAATCCGGTTGGGCGGGGGAGGTGGCAGGACAATCTCCTGCACCCTTGGCGCTGGCTCCAGAGATTCGTTTTCGAAACTGAGGCCGGTCATCACCGAACTCACCAGATCAACCTGGACCCGGGTGGTCTGCTGAAAGCGCACCGTCACCTCGTCCGAGAACGGGGTGAAGCCCTTCTTCGAGATCGTGAGCCGGTGTGGGCCCGGCTTCAACCCGGTCACCGGGGCGGCCAGGGGCGTTTTGCCCACGGGCTTCCCGTCCACGAGCACCTCGGCCTCGGCGACGGGCACCTCGATGATGATCGAGCCGGTCACCAGGTCCGGGGCCGCCAGCTTGTACAGCGCCTGGCGGATGGCGGGGATGAGCAGATCCTCCCGCCCCGACAACGCCTCGTTGATGCGCCGCTCCTCGCGCCCGGTGGCGGAGTTCACCAGCTTGAGATCGAAGGTGTAATCCTCGCCCAGCGCCCCGATGATCCCGGTGATCAGGCGGTCCGCGCCCAGGGTCACGCCGATGCGCGTAAGGCACTCGGTCTCACCCCCGCAGGTCCGCAGCGCCGCATTCTCGGGCCGGGACAGGATGGCCTCGGTCTCGGCCGCGGGCTGCAGCGAGAATCCCTTGATCCGGCCCGCCTCGGCCCGCAGCAGCTCCTCCAGCCGCTCGGCGGTCCGCGCGTCCAGACCCAGCGGCTTGAGGCGCCACAGGGCGAGCCGCGTCTGGGCTGCGGCCGGTGTGGCGAGAAGCCACCCCGTCGAGAGGAGCGCGAGCAGGAAGGTTCGCAGCATGCGCGGCCTCCGCCCCGCCTCACGGGCGGGAGACGTCCTCGACCTGAACCGCCACCACGAGCTGGCCCACCCGGACCTTGAGCAGGCCCTTGCGTTCCAGCGCCTCCACCCGGCCGACCCGGCCGGCGGCCACCCCGGTCTTGATGCGGACCGCGTCGCCGGCCTTGATGCCGGTGAACCCCAGCTCGGCCTTCTTTTCCTCCTGTTGCAGCGTCTTGGCCAGTGCGAAGAAATCGTTGTCCTTGCGCCAGGCGATGTACGCGCGTAGCGGCGCCAGCGCCTGGAAGATCCCCGTCAGCCACTCCACCGCACCGGGCCCACACAGGCGCGGATCGGCCGCGGGCAGGTCGGTGAAGAAGGCGAGCTCTTCTGGACAGTCACGCAGTATTTCGATCAGAGCATCCACCCGGACCGCGCAGGCCGGCGGCGGTTCGCCAGTCGCGCCGGTGTGGCCGAAGCGGATGCTCTCCGGCACGCTGGCGAGCAGCGCCGAGAGTTTTTCTCCCTCGTACAGCTCCTTGAGCCGGCGCAGCAGGTTCTCGATGTCGGCCCAGGCGTCGCGATGGAGGAACAGCCCTCCCCGCATGCCCCCGGAGAAGACGCGCGCGCCCAGGTAGATGTGACGGTGGTTGAGGGCCGGGTCGCTCAGGTTCTCGGCGATGGAGCGGCGCCGGTCCAGGATGCCGTCCAGCACGCGGCGCGCCTTCTCGTCCCGCAGAAAGAACAGGGTCATGTCGCGCACGCGCTGGTGGTTGAACACCGAAGGCCGCTCTTCGGTGATGCCCATCTCCTGGCCTGAAAGTTCGGAAGCGAGGCGCAGAAGCAGGGCCTTGCCCAGCGACTGGAGCTTGAGTTTCACCTCGAGCCGCTCGCGGTTGAAGGCGTGCGAGCCCCACTTGGCCTCGTCGAAGGCCGCGAAGTCGGCGGCCGAAAACCCTTCAAATTCGCCCATGCCGAATCCCGCCGGCGGATCCCATCTTGTCAACTCGCCGGGCATTGGATAACCTGGAATCAGGAGGAATCCAGAGCCCATGTCGCGCGCGGAAATCTACTACCTCAAGCTTCTGGTCCGCGGAGCCCGGCCCCGGCGCTTCGAGCCGCTCCGGTTCGGTGAGGTGGAGGATCACCGCTGCATGGACTGCCCGGCCTACAGCGACTGTCTTCACTTCGTCTCCCGTATTCCCTGGGACGGGTTCACCTGCCGCTTCTGCCCGGCTTTCCTACAAAAGTCGGGCTAAAACCACCCGAACGTACAACAGGAACGCGCTCCTGGCAATACCGGCGCAGGGTTCGCTCGCCGCACGTGTCCTTCTCCATTCGATCTCAACCCGGCGGGTTGAAGCGGGCCATCCGGTACACTCCGGCCCGGCGCAGATGGCGGCCCCCAAGATCCACGTCCGCGGGGACCCGGTACTCAGCCAAAAGCTCTCCCGCCGCCGCCGGAAAGTGTCCCCGGTCCGGATCTCCCACCAGGATCTCCTTTCCTTCTGCCGCCAGCGTTCGCAACCAATCCAACAACTTTTGGGAGAATGTCTCTTCATAGAACAGGTCGCCGACCAACACCACGCCGACGTCGGGCCACGGATGTTGCAACGGATCCGTGGCGAGCGTCTCCAGGACCACGCCGTTTTCGGCCGCGTTGAGGCGCGCCGCTTCGACCGCCAGCGGGTCGGTGTCGACGGCGATCACCCGAGAGGCTCCCGCCCTTGCCGCCGCGATGCCCTCGACGCCGCCGCCGCACCCCACGTCCAGGAGCGTCCGGCCTCGCACCTCGAGCGGATGATCCAGGAGGTAGCGGGCCAGCGCCTGCCCCCCCGCCCAGCAGAAGCCCCAAAAAGGATCCGCGAGCCCGATCCGCTGGAGATCCGGTTCCCGCGCGCGCCATAAGGGACAGGCCTCGGTGATGAGACGCAGCCGGATCTCCGGGCAGAGAAAAGGCCGCGCGAGGACCGTGTTTTCGATGATGAGGCGGATGGCGTCCACGGCCGGAATGTACCCGGGATCGGCCCGTGGTGGAAGAACGCCACATTTTCACCGGCGGCGGCAGTTTTTTGAAACCAAAATAGTTGCGGATGCGAAGAAGCGCCGATTTGGAGCAAGAAAACACGGGTTGTCGGTGGCATGAGAATTGCTGTTTTTCGTGAGCAAACTACTTCCTGGAGGATGAAGATGAAAAAATGCCTGCCTTGGGTCGCCTTCTCGCTCACGGCCATCTTGTGCGCCTGCGGCGGTGCCGGTCCCGGCCCCGCTCCCGGTGAGGAGGTCCGCTCGGACAAACAGCGCATCACCCAACCGCCGGACAGCGACGTGCCCGCGCTGGTGGCCGGGAACACCCAGTTCGCGCTGGACGCCTACCGCCTGCTGGCCGTGGAGCCGGGCAACCTGTTCTTTTCGCCCCACAGCATCTCGGTGGCGCTGGCCATGACCTACGCCGGCGCGCGCTCGGACACCGAGAGCGCCATGGCCGGGGCGCTGCGTTTTTCGCTGTCGCAGGCGAAGCTCCACCCGGCCTTCGACTGGCTGGATCTGGCCCTCAACTCGCGGGGGCAGGGCGCCGCCGGCAAGGACGGCAAGGCGTTCCGGCTGCACGTGGTGAACCGGCTGTTCGGACAGACCGGGTACCACTTCCTGCCGGACTTCTTGGATACGCTGGCCCTGTACTACGGGGCGGGGATGCAGCTGCTGGACTTCTTCAGGGATCCGGAAGGTGGGCGCAAGATCATCAACGAATGGGTGGAGAAGCAGACCGAGGATCGCATCCAGGACCTCATCCCGGCGGGGGCCATCGACACGCTCACCCGGCTGGTGCTGGTCAACGCCATCTACTTCAACGCCGCCTGGAAAGAGGTCTTTGACGACAAGCTCACCCAAGACGGGGCCTTCACCCGCCTGGACGGCACGCAGGTCCAGGTGCCCATGATGGTCCAGCCGAAGAGCATGCCCGCCGGCGCGGGCGCGGATTTTGAGGCCATCCAGCTCCCCTACGACGGCGACGAGCTCTCCATGGTGGTGGTCGTTCCCACGGGCGACTTCGCGGCGTTCGAGGAGGCGCTCGACGGTGCCAAGCTCGCCGCCATCTTCGCCTCGCTGGGCAGCGACTACGCCACCCTGACCATGCCGCGCTTTGTCATCGACGGCGCCACCATCTCGCTGAAGAGGCTACTCTCTGACCTCGGCATGGGCGTGGCCTTCGAGGTCGGGCAGGCCGACTTCTCGGGGATGGATGGCACGCGCGAGCTCTACATCGGCGACGTGCTGCACCAGGCCTTCGTGGCGGTGGACGAGTACGGTACCGAGGCCGCCGCGGCCACCGCGGTGATCATGGAAGGCTCCGGCCTGCCGCACCATGTGGACATCAACCGGCCCTTCATCTTCCTGATCCGCGACCTGCAGACAGACGCGGTGCTCTTCATCGGCCGGGTCGTGGACCCCTCGCTCTAGCGCACCGGCGCCGATTCCGCCAAGAAAACGATTTGCCAAGCGTTGCCGGAGGGTGTAAGGGGGCCGGCGGGAGGGTCAAACCATGACCATCAATATTCGTTCCGTGCAGACCAAGGCCGAGCGCAAGCAGTTCGTGATGCTCCCCTGGCGCATCTACAAAAACGATCCCAAGTGGGTGCCGCCGCTCATCCAGGACCGGATGGAGACGCTCGACCCGGCCAAGAACCCGTTCTTCGAGCACGGGGAGGCGCAGCTCTTCATCGCCGAGCGCGATGGCGAGCCGGTGGGGCGCGTCACCGCGCACACCAACCGCTTGCACAACGAGTACCACAAGGACAAGGCGGGGTTCTTCGGCTTCTTCGAGTCCATTGACGATCCGTCGGTGGCGCGCGCCCTGCTCGAGGCCGCCGAGGGCTGGCTCAAGCAGAAGGGCTGCGACCAGGCGCTGGGGCCGGAGAGCTTCTCCACCAACGAGGAGGTGGGCATGGTGGTGGAGGACCGCGCCGGCCCGCCCATGATCATGTGCCCCTACAACCCGCCCTACTACCCGCGGCTGCTGGAGGCCTGCGGCTACCAGAAGGCCAAGGATCTCTACGGTTGGTACTACACCGTCGGAGAGGTGCCCGAGGCGCCGCGCCAGGTGGCCGACGCGGTGGCCCAACACCCGGGCCTGAAGCTCCGCACGGTGGACATGAAGAACGTGCTGCGCGACGTGCGCATCGTGCGCGACATCTTCAACGCCGCCTGGAGCCGCAACTGGGGCTACGTCCCCTGGACCGAGAAGGAAGTGGAGCACTCGGCCGAGATGCTGAAGCTCATCCTCATCCCGGAGTGGACCACCATCGCCGAGGTGGACGGGAAGCCTGCGGGCATGATGATCGCGCTCCCCAACATCAACGAGGTCATCAAGGACCTCAACGGCCGCTTGTTCCCGACGGGCCTGCTGAAGCTCCTGTGGCGGGTGAAACTCGGCGGCTACCGCTTCAAGAGCGGTCGGCTGGCGCTGCTGGGGGTGAAGCCGGAGTACCGGGGCAGCGTGCTCGGCGGGCTTTCGGTACTGCTCTACGTGTGCGCCCACCGGGCCACCCTGAAGTACGGCCTCAAGGACGGCGAACTGGGCTGGACGCTGGAAGACAACCAGAAGATCAACACCGGTATCCAGTTCATGGGCGGGACCATCGGCAAGGTGTACCGGGTGTACGGCAAGAGCCTATAAGACGAGTCGCCGCCGCGCCGGGCACCATCGCACCCCCACAACGTTCTCCAGTTTGTCAGGTCTTCCTTCCGCTGGGCGAAGGAGGAGGGGTGAAGTGCGTGAGGCGAAGGCGGAGGAGATGGCGCCGCTGCCGTTCTCGTGAAATTTATGCCCGGCCACGGCTGCGGCCGGTGGTGATGCCGCCGGCGATGAGGTGGGCGAGCCGCAGCGCCTCGGGAAGGTGGCCATGGAGAGTCGTGGCCCCGAGCAGCGCCGCCGCCTCCTCGCGCCCGATGCCGGCCCGCTGGACATATACCGGGCCCAGCCGCTCGGGTTCCCCGGCCGACTCGATGAGCCGCCACTTGCGGGCGGCGCCGCGCACGCGGGAGAACAGCGCTCGCCGGATGGACGGGTAGTCGGGGGGCCGGCGGCTGACCACCAGCACCGGAACGCCAAGGGAGTTGGCGAGCGCATGGATATCCACCACGTTGAACCCGGCCACCGCGATACCCTGGAGCAGCACCGCCCGGATCAGGCGCGCGAACTGGGAGGAGCGGATCATCTCGCTCATGCGGGCGGTGGCGTTCTGGCCGTCGCGGCGCACCCGACCACTCAGCACCCCGTCCAGCCGGGTGCGGGCGCACACCGCGCCCACCAAGAGCACGTCTCCCCGGTACTCGCGTGAAAACGGCGCGTCGTCGAAGCCGATGACGTTGGTGATGGGGTGCAAGGGCCGCCTCAGGTCGGGGGCGAACCGGGCGACGCGCCCGCCGCTGCGGGTGCCGCCTTGGACGTCAGGAGGCTCACCACCACCGACACCAGCGCCGCCCCGAAGAACGCCGGCACCAGCTCGTAGATGAGGCTATCGGAAAGCCCGGTGAGCTTCCAGGCCACGGTGACGCCGAAGCCGGTGAGCATCCCGGCCACCACCCCGGCGCGGGTCAGCAGGCGGGTGCTGAGCGAGAGCAGCAGGACCGGTCCGAACGCCGCGCCCAGGCCGGACCAGGCGAACAGCACGAACCAGAAGACCACCCGCACCTCGCCGAGCGCGACGACGATGGCCAAGAGTCCCAGCGCCGCCACGGTGACACGCCCGGCCAGCACCGCCAGCCGGTCGTCCTGTGCCTTCATAAAGATCTTGCCGATGATGTCCCGGCTCACCGCCGAGGCGCACACCAGGAGCTGCGAGCTGACCGTGGACATGATGGCGGAGAGGATGGCCGCCAGCATCACGCCAGCGACCAGCGGGTGCAGCATCTGGCGCGAGAGCAAGGGGAAGAGCTGTTCGGGGTCACCGCCGGCGGCCAGTTGGGGCATGAGCAGCCGCCCGCCCAGGCCCAGGAAGCCCGCCCCGTAGAACACCAGCACGCCCCAGCACATGGCGATGAGCTGGGTCTGGCGGATCTTCTCGTCCGAGGCCGCGGCCATGTAGCGGGTGATGACGTGGGGCTGACCAGGGTAGCCGAGCCCGATGCCGAGGAGCCCGGTGACGAGCCCGAACAGGGCGAAGCCTTGCTTCCCGCCGCTGAGAGTAACCAGGTTGGGATCGATGGCCGCCAGGCGCGCCAGCAGAGCGTCGTAGCCGCCCACCTCGGCCAGCACCAGGATGGGCATGAGCAGCAGCGCGACCACCATGATGAGGCCCTGGAGGAAGTCGGTGAAGCTCACCGCGGTGAAGCCGCCGAGCAGGGTGTAGACGATGATGATGACCCCA
>CAZLNM010000026.1:0-46903 GCA_964561025.1 uncultured Myxococcales bacterium | reverse complement strand
GTTGTCGTTGCCGATGTCCAGGACACAGGCGTTGTCGTCCCAGGCGCCTTCGGAGCCGGACTCGTTCCCGTAGCGGGAGAAGGTGCAGCCCGAGATTCGATTGAAGCTCGAGCCGTTGTAGATGCGCGATCCGGCCCAGGTGACAGGGCCCGACGGGTTGTCGAAGGAGCAGCCGATGACCTCGACGTGGTGGCAGGCGTCCAGGTAAAGGTTGCGCTGGCAGTCGACGAATCTCAGGTCCCGGAGGGTCACGTAGGATCTGGACTGGAGGCGGACGCAGTAGACCGACCGCGTGAAGGTCACGGTCTCCCGGTTGAAGGCCTGGTACACGACGCGTTGGCTGTCGGAGCTACCGGAGTTCTGCGGCTGGATGGTCTCCTCGTAGATCCCGGCGCGGATGTACGCGGTGTCCCCGGCGGTGAGGGTGGTGTTGGCCTTGGCCACGTGGCACCACGGAGCGCCGAGCGTGCCCGGGCCGCCGTCATCGCAGGGGCCCCCTAGCGAGTCCTGGTCCACGTAGTACACGTTGCCCGGCTGACAACCCTCGTCGGTGGAAGCGTCGCAGTCGTTGTCCGCGCCGTCGCCGCAGATCTCATTCATGCCCGGGTGCGCCAGCGGATTCTGGTCGTCGCAGTCCGCGCCGGCGCAGGAACCGTCGTGGTCGAGGTCGACCGTACACGGTTGGATGTCACTCCCGTCGTCGTCTGGGCCGCCGTCGTTCCCCGCAGCCCCGTCCGCGTCCGGGCCGAAATCCGGGTTCGCGTCGCCGTCCGGATCGCCGCCGTCGTCGCCCGGGCTCGCCTCGAACCCGGCATCGTCGGCGCCGGAGTCGGCGTGCGAGCCGATAGTGCCCGACGAGCACCCCAGCACTACCCAGGCCGCCAGGACCAGCGTGGCCGGCCCGCTGAGCGCAATTCCTCTCATGCGCGTCATTGTATCCTGACGGCGCCTGCAAAAGAAGCGGTCCGGTGGCCGGGAGAGGTGGGAGGAGGATGGCTGCTTGGGCAGCCACCCGGCCGGCGGCTGGCCGTGCTGCGCCGGTGCAAGATCAGCGTCTTGGCCGCGATTCTGCTTGACTTTGCGGCCCGTCGCTGTTAATGGATGGCGCTCTGCGGGATGTGGGAAGCCGCCGGGAAAGGAGTGCCCGGCGGCGCTTTGAAAAGAAGGCGCGTAGCTCAGGGGGAGAGCGCTACCCTGACACGGTAGAGGTCGACGGTTCGAAACCGTCCGCGCCTACCATCAACAAGGCCGGGCCCCGAGCGGGGCCCGGTATGCGGGAAGAAGCCGTGAGCCAGATCCAAGTGAAGTTGCCCGACGGGAGCATGTTCCATCTCGAGGGCGGGAGCACCGCGCTGGATCTTGCCAAGAAGCTCTCGCGCTCGCTGGGCCAGAAGGCCGTAGCCGCGAAGGTCAATGGCAAGCTGTGCGACCTCACCACCCCGCTGTCCGACGGCGCCGGTGTCGAGGTCGTCACCGGGGATACCCCCGAGGGCCGGGAGGTCATACGGCACTCCGCCGCCCACGTCATGGCCGCGGCGGTGAAGAAGCTCTTCCCCGCGGTCAAGGTCACCATCGGCCCGGCGGTGGACGACGGGGTGAACGGCTTCTACTACGATTTTGATCACGAGCGCGGCTTCACCGAGGAGGACCTCGAGAACATCTCCCGCCACATGCAGCAGGAGATCGAGAAGGACCTGCCCTTTACCCGCCGCGAGGTGAGCCGCGAGGAGGCGCGCCGCCTGTTCGCCGAGGCCGGCGAGAGCTACAAGCTGGAACTCCTCGACGCCATCCCCGAGGGCGAGAAGGTCTCGCTGTACCAGCACGGTGATTTTGTCGATTTGTGCCGCGGCCCGCACCTGCCCGGCACCGGCGCCATCAAGGCCTTCAAGCTCTTGTCGGTGGCCGGGGCGTACTGGCGCGGCGACTCGCGCAACCGCATGCTGGCGCGCATCTACGGCACGGCCTTCGAGGACAAGAAGGCCTTGCAGGCCCACCTGGACCGGATCGAAGAAGCCAAGAAGCGCGATCACCGGGCTTTGGGCAAGCAGCTCGACCTGTTCTCCTTCAGCCCCAACGTGGGCGGGGGCCTGGTGCTGTGGCACCCCCGCGGGGCGCGGGTGCGGGCGCTGATCGAGGAGTTCTGGCGGAAGTCGCACTTCGACTACGGCTATCAGCTGGTGTACTCGCCGCACATCGGGCGGGCGGACCTGTGGCAGAAGAGCGGGCACCTCGACTTCTACCGGCAGAACATGTACTCGCCGATGGAGATCGA
The DNA here is from genome assembly GCA_964561025.1 of uncultured Myxococcales bacterium. Classification (GTDB taxonomy): domain Bacteria; phylum Myxococcota; class B64-G9; order B64-G9; family B64-G9; genus JAAZNF01. Next base: position 44,631 of record CAZLNM010000026.1, on the reverse strand, counting down.
GGGCAACCCGTTCTTTCTGAAGCCCATGAACTGCCCCTTCCACATCGAGATCTACAAGAGCAAGCTGCGCAGCTACCGCGATCTGCCGCTGCGTTTCTGCGAGCTGGGCACGGTGTACCGCTACGAGGCCTCCGGGGTGCTGCACGGCCTGCTGCGGGTGCGTGGCTTCACCCAGGACGATGCCCACATCTTCTGCCGCGAGGACCAGCTCGACGCCGAGGTGCGCCGCTGCCTGGCGCACACCTTCTACCTGCTGCGCTCGTTCGGCTTCTCCGAGTTCGACATCTACGTCAGCACCCGCCCGGAGAAGTTCGTGGGCGAGCTCAAGGACTGGGAGAAGGCCACCGCCGCGCTCAAGGGCGCGCTGGAGGAGGAGAAGCTCGCCTACCAGATCGACCCGGGCGAGGGCGTGTTCTACGGCCCCAAGATCGACATCAAGATCCGCGACTCGCTGGGGCGTAGCTGGCAGTGCACCACCGTGCAGATCGACTTCAACAACCCGCGGCGCTTCGAGATCGAGTACGTGGATCGCGACAACCGGCGCGCCCAGCCCTTCATGGTCCACCGGGCGCTGTTGGGCTCCATGGAGCGCTTCTTCGGAGTTCTCCTGGAGCACTACGCCGGCGCGCTGCCGGCCTGGATCGCCCCGGTGCAGGTCCAGGTGCTGCCGGTGACCGACGCGCAGCTCCCCTTCGCCCGCGAGGTGCTGCGGCGGTTGCAGCAGGAGAATCTTCGGGCGGAGCTGGACGAGCGCAACGAGAAGCTGTCCTTCAAGATCCGCGAGGCCCAGCTACAGAAGATCCCCCACATGTGGGTCATCGGACAGCGTGAAGTGGATCAGCAAGGCGTGTCTCCGCGCACCCGGGCCGGGAAGGACCTCGGCCTGATGCCTCTCTCCGAGGCGGTGCGCTTGCTCCAACAGGAGGCCGCTTGGCCAGAGCGGCCCCGCATCCAGGAGGTGTAGCCATCGACTTCGATCGCAGACCCAAGGGACGGGTGAACCAGGACACGACCCGGATCAACGAAGGCATCCGGGCCCGGGAGGTCCGGGTCATCAGCGCCGAGGGCGAACAGCTCGGCATCATGTCCACCGACGAGGCCATCCGGGTGGCCCAGGAGCAGGGCCTGGACCTGGTCGAGGTGGCCGCCGCCTCGCGCCCGCCGGTGTGTCGCATCATGGACTACGGCCGCTACAAGTACCAGCTGAAGAAGAAGCAGCAGGGCTCCAAGAAGCGCATGGCCGGCCAGACCATGAAGGAAGTGAAGCTCCGTCCCAAGACCGAAGTTCATGACTACCAGGTGAAGCTCAAGCACATCAACCGCTTCCTGCTCGAGGGCCACAAGGTCAAGGTGACCGTGCGCTTCCGGGGCCGGGAGATGGCCCACAAGGATCTGGGGCTCGAGATGCTCGAGCGCATCACCAAGGACGCCGGCGATCTGGCCACGGTGGGCTCGCCCCCGTTGATGGAGGGCCGCCTGTTGCAGATGGTGCTGGCCCCGTCGCCCAAGGCCCTGGTCATCAAGAGGGCCAAGGACGAGGAGCGCGAGAAGCAGCGCGCCCAGGAGCGGGCGGCCCGCATGGCCGCCGGCGACAAGGGCAAGGCCGGGCAGCCCGAGCCAGAGGAAGAGGAAGAGGAAGAGCCCGAGGACGAGGATCTCGACGACGACCTCGACGACGAAGACGAGGATGACGATGACGAGGGCGCCGAGGGCGATGGCGACGAGAACGGCCCCGCCGGCGAGGCGCCGAAGGGTGCCGCCGGACAAGGAAGTGCAGATCCGGTCTAGGGCAGCGGGTGTTGAAAATAGGCCCCGGATTGCGGTAGATGGTGTTGCCGCGTCGGCTTGAAGGTGCGAAGGAGCCTGACCGGTCGTCAAACAGGAGGACGTGATGCCCAAGCTCAAGAGCAACAGCGGCGCATCCAAGCGCTTCAAGGTGACCAAGCGCGGCAAGGTGCTGGCCAAGCGCGCCAAGATGCGCCACATTCTGACCAGCAAGGACCGCAAGACCAAGCGCCACAAGCGCCGGCCCCTGGTGGTGGACTCGGCCAACCGGCGTCTGGTCAAGCGGCTGATCCCGTACGCGTTCTGAGAAAGGCAGGTTCCCATGCCCCGTGCCACCAACGCTCCGGCCCGCAAGGCGCGCCGCAGGAAAGTCTTCCGGCGCGTCAAGGGCTTCTACGCCACCCAGAAAAACGTGTTCCGCGTCGCGGCCAACAAGCTGCGCCGGGCCCAGGCCTTCGCCTACGAGGGGCGGCGCCTCAAGAAGCGCGACTTCCGCTCCCTGTGGAATGTCCGCATCGGCGCGGCCGCCAAACGACTCGGCACGAGCTACAGCCGGTTGATCCACGGCCTGCGCTTGGCCAAGGTCGAGCTGGATCGCAAGGTGCTGGCCGACATCGCGTTGCACGATCCGGACGGGTTTGCCCGGCTGGTGCAGCTGGCGACCCGCTAGGCGGCGCGTGCCCATGAGCGCGGACGAGCGTCCCAATCCGCTGCCCGACAAGATCTACTTCAAGATCGGCGAGGTGGCCGAGATCGTGGGCGTCGAGCCGTACGTGCTGCGCTACTGGGAGAGCGAGTTTCCCGTCCTGCGTCCCTCCAAGTCCCGCTCGCAGCAGCGGTTGTACCGAAAGCGCGACGTGGAGGTCTTGCTACGCATCAAGAAGCTCCTGTACGAAGACCTCTACACCATCGCCGGCGCCAAGAAGGCGCTGGCCCGCGGTCAGGAGAAGTCCCCCTCGCCTCAGCTCTCGCTGGGCCTCGCGGAACGTTCCGGCGAGGCCAGCGCCGCTTCCATCGACGCCGGCATCTTGAAGAAGCTGGAGAGGGAGCTCTCGGACATCCTCAAGCTCCTCGACGCGCGCAAGTAACCCGCGCCAGCGCGGGCGAGCCCGCGGCCGGACAAGCGACAAGACCAGGCGATCTCTGCAAGAGATCTTGCCAAAAGCGGAGGGGCCAGAAATCTTTTTTATGGCCTGGGCGTCGGATCGGGTGGGATGGGGCCCCAGATCCGCTCTTCCACGCTGGCGGTTTGGGCCCCGCGGAGATAAAATCCGAGGGCAGGTGGAACATGGAGTGGAACCTCGCCGGTTGGGTGATGTTGTCGGTTTCGATGCTCGCGTTGCTCTCGGGCGCGGGCCTGTGGTTGATCGCGCAACGGGAGCGGCGGGCCGGGGCCGCCGCCCGGCGCTACCTGCTCGACCGCCTGGAGCTCCTGCAGAAAGACCTCGAGCACGCCGGGGAAGACCTGCGCGTGCTCACCGAGGCCGTGCGGCGCAAGGGCCTGTTCGACGAGGACGACATCGCCGCGCTGCGCCGTGAGATCATCGAGCGGCCACGGCAACGGCAGGCCGAGCAGGCGGAACTGCTACGGGCCGCCCCGCCGGCCAAGTCCGACCAGGTGGTGCTCCCCGATTCTCCCGATACCCTGCATTGAATCACGCAAAGTCGCGGTAATCGATGTCCGGGAAGAGGTTGTGCCGCCGCTCCAGCGAGGCTAGCGCGGCGCGGCGGATGTGGCCGGACTCGATCTGTTGCGAAAGCTCGTGCGCCGCCTCCAGGTGTTCGCGCACGCGACGCACCGCGTAGTCGACGGTGGTCCCCATCTTCATCATGAATGGGAAATCGCTGCTCTGCGCCAGCAGCACCTCGCGGGCGCACTGATCGAGGGCGCGGCGGGTCCATCCCTTTTCATCGGGATGGGCGCGGGCGAGCCGGATCATCCGCTCGGTGGCGCGGTGCAGGTGGTTGTAGATCCAGTCGTTGGAGGGGTCGAGCCACACCCCGCAGTAACCGTGCTGCCCCCAGCTCGAAAGGTACGGGGTGACCACCTGGAGGGGGGGCGATGCTCGCAGCCAGGAGGCGAAGCTTACGCTCTCGAGGTCCGGCGCGGCGTCCAGCAGGCGCAGGACCTCGGCCAAAAAGAGCGGGCCCTCGTACCACCAGTGCCCGAACAGCTCGGCATCGAAGGGGGCGACGATCAACGCCTCCTGCCCGCCCAGGTGGGGCGCCAACGTCTGCACCTGCTCGCGCCGCTCGTTCACGAAGTGGGCGGCGTGCAGCGCCGCGCGCATGGCGGCCAGGTGCGGCTGGTAGAGCTCCTTGTGCGGGGTGGGACCGGTGATGCGGTGGTACTTGATGCCGGTCGCCTTGCGCTCGCCGGTGGGTTGGATCCAGGGGCCCACCTCTTCCAATGGCAGGTCCCAGCCGATGTCCCGGTAAAAATCGCGGTAGTCGGGGTGCCCGGGGTATCCCTCCCGGGCGCTCCATACCTGTCGCGAGGACTCCAGGTCGCGCGCGAACAGGACCAGCCCGGCCGGTGTGATGGCAGGGGCGAAGACACCCAGCAAGGGCCGGGGAGTGGCGTGCAGCAGGCCGTGGGCGTCGATGACCGTGGCGGTGAGGCCATTCTCCGCCAGCAGGCGATCCAGGTCCTGGTACATGCCGCACTCCGGCAACCAGATCCCGCGCGGGGGCCGGCCCAGCAGGCGGCGATGGGTGCGCACCGCGCAGCGCAGTTGTGCCCGCACCGCCTCGGGCCAGGGGGAGAGCAGGGGCAGGAAGGCGTGGGTGGCCGCCGAGGTGAGGATCTCGAGGCACCCTTGCCGTTCCAGCTCGGCGAAGGAGGCGATCAGGTCGCCGCCGCAGGCCTGGTAGCGCTCCCAGGCGCCGCGGAAGCGGTCGCGGTACATGCGCGCCAGCGGCTGCAGGCGCGGATCTCCGCGGGTCCTTTTTACTTCGCGCTCGGCAAGTTGGAGCAGCCCCTCCAGGTGGCGTTGGTAGCGGCGCTGCAGGAGCGGATCGGAGAGCATGCTGAGCAGGGTGGGGGTGAGCACCAGGTTCAGCCGGAAACGCACCGCGCGCTGCACCAGGTCCTCGAAGGTCTGGAGGAGCGGCAGGTAGCACTCGGTGATGGCCTCGAACAGCCAGTCCTCTTCCAGGAAGCGCTCGTGCTCCGGGTGGCGCACGAACGGCAGGTGGGCGTGCAGCACGAAGGAGACGGAGCCGCGCGCGGACATGCCGGCGCCCGTCAGCGGGGGGGCTCGGTGGCGCGCCGCGCCTCGATGCGGGCCCGGCGCTCGAATCGGCCGTCCGGCGAGCGGCCGTGGATGGGGATGGAGAGCGTGCCGTCGGGCAGGGCCAGGCGCGCCCAGAACCGGCCGCTCCCGTCCACCTCCACCGGCGCGTTGCGGATGGTGACCCGCGATCCGGGCACCGTGGCGCCGTACACGATCAGCTCGGCGTCCACGACCAGCCAGTAGTCGGCCTGCTCGCGGGCCGGCGGCTGCGCGTGGGCGCCGGAGTGGAGCTGCTCCGAGGCCAGGCCCCGCTGCAGCCTCTCGGCGAGCTCCGAGAGCGCCTCGCCCGAACCGGCGAACCCGCGCCGGGCCCCGGCGGACAATACGAACATGCGATCGGCCTGCTCGCGGGTGGATTCTACCGAGCTGGCGGCGGCGGCCGCGGCGGCAGTCTTCTGCGCCTTGCCGGGGAGGACAAACTGGACGCCGCCGGACGACGCGACGGTGGACGGGGCCCGGGTGGAGAGATTCGAGGCCGCGAGAGGCATGAACTCGCCGCCGGGGCCGCTGTGGCCCAGCTCGGCGCGGTAGGGCCGGTCGGCGGCATCGACCTGGATGTACCAGCTGCGGGCGCCCCGTACCAGCGGGATGCGCTTCACCTCGCGCGCGGGCGCGCCGGCGCCGGAGTCTTCCACCAGCCGCAACGAGGGATTGTCGCCGTTCCACAGCTTCTCCTGCTGCTCGTCGGTGAGATCCCAGTAGCAGTAGAGCCAGAAGGGATCGCGGGTCAGCAGGGTCATGCGCCCGTCCTGGTAGGCCTCCGGCAGGCGCTTGCCCGCCGCCGCCGCCTTGTGGTGGGCGGCCGCGGTCTTGCGCGCGATCGCCTTCTGTTCGGATGCCTTGCTGGAGGCGGCCCGGGCCGGTGTGGTTTTTGGCGCGACCTTCTTCGAGGCGGGCGTCGCGGGCGAGGCCTTGCGGGGGGACTTGCCGGCGAGCTGGGAAACCTTGCGGGTGAGCAGCCGGACCAGTTCGGTCTTCTTGAGCTTGGAGTACCCGCTCAAGCCCCACTCCCGGGCCAGCTCTAGAAGCTCGCTCAGTTTCTTGTTTTCAAACTTGTCCATGGCTCCCTCCGTTCCAGCGTTATTTCTTCTTTCCGAACAGCCCGCCCTTCTTCTCCTCGCGCATGCTCATCAGGCGAAGCTCGCGCTGGGCCTCCAGGTGGTTGTGCTCCAGTGAAAGCGCCTTCTTGAAGGATTTTCGCGCGGCCTCCTCGTCGCCCATGGCCTTCTGGATACGCCCCAGGAACAAATAGCCGTTGGCCACGTTGTTGTCGCGCATCTTGAGGCCCCGGTTGATGTTGTCCAGGCAGTTCTGCCGGTAGAAGGAATCCGCGTTGGGTTTGGCGAAGAAGGCCGCGTAGCCGCGGTAGATGAGGAACTCCCCCTCGTCCGGGTTGAGCTTGAGGGCCTCGTCGAAGACCTTCTGCGCCTCCTCGAACTTGCGGTTGTTGACGAGCACCTCTCCCTTCTGAAACAGCATCTCGGCCTGGACGATGTTGCCCACGTCCACCTGGCCATCCTTGGCGCCGGCCTCCAGCCCCGCCAGGTACTCGGCGCGGCGGGCGTCGTTCGTCAGCGTCTGCTGGGCCTCGTTGAGCAGCGCGAACACCTCGGAGGTGAGGTCCCGGATGCGCGCCGAGGTTTCGGGAGAGAGCTGGTCGGGGTGGAAGCGCCGCGCCGCCTGGAGGAAGGCCTTGCTCACGTCCTTGGCCAGCGCGTTGCGCGGCAGCCCGAGCCGCTCGAAGTAGTCTTGCTCCTTGAGCTTGTTGAGCGTCTCCAGCAGCTCCTGCTCCTCGCGGGTCACGCGCGGCGCTGCCTTGACCGGCGTGCCGGGCAGCGGCACCGCCGCGGGAACTTCTGGGCTCTCCTCCGGCTCGGCGGCCCCGGCGCTTGCGGCGCCTGCATCGCTCCCGCTCGCGGCGGCCGGCGCTTCTCTGGGGACGTCCTGCTCCCAACTGATGCCTTCCTCGAGGTCGGCCGCGCTGCTCTCGTGGATCTGCTCCCCGAGCGCCAGCAGTTCCAGCTCCAGGCCGAGGTACACCATGGAGAGCACGCAAAAGAGGTTCTCCTCGCCGATGCCCATCTCCTCGTTGATGGCGTGCAGGGTGCGCTGGCCCTGGGCCAGCTTGAAGACCTTCAGCTCCCGCGGCATCAGGCCGAGCTGGTTGAGGTGCAAGGTGCTGTTCTCTCCCGGCACGATGAGGTAGTTGCCGTAGGGCATGAGCAGGTCGCGCAGCTCGGCGAGTTCGTAACCGCGGCGCACGCCCTCGGCGATGGTCTCCCAGGGGTTGAAGTTGATGGGAAGGAGCGAGCCCTTGAACTCCTGGCCCTCGAAGAAGGCGTAGCGCCCCACCCGCCAGTGAAAGACCTCGTACACCTTCTCGAGCAGCTGCTCGCGCAGGTGCTCGAACAGCTCGTGCGGCGAGATCATCCGGCCATGGATGAGGTAATCGGAGAGGCGCTCCATGCGGCCGGCGAGCTTCTGCAGAATGCCGTCGAGCTGCTCCTCGCTGAGCAGGCCCTTGCGTACCAGGAAGGGGCCGAGCTGGTCCCGCGGCAGGTTGCTCTCGGCCGCCACCACCTTGCCGTTCATCAAGAAGAGGTTCTTCTCGATGTTCTGGTTGGTGAGCTGGAGCCGGCCGGTGACCCGCGAGGCCGAGAAATGGTACAGGAGTTTCGGGATGCTCACCTCGGTGATGTCACCCTGGTAGGTGGGCTCATCTTGCAGGATGTCCGCCGGGACGGCCTCGGGCTCCTCGGTGGCGTCGACCGAGAGCAGCGTGGCCAGCTCGGGGAAGGCCTTCATGGGCCGGAAGTCCTTGCCGTCGAGCGAGACGGGGGTGTTGGCCTTGACCTTCTGGGCCATGACCATCTCGGCCACCACGTTGAGGCTGATGGGGCCGAGCACGCTGTCGTCCACGGCCTTGAAGTAGTAGCGGCGCGGGGGCATGGGCGGCCTTCCTCCTCTCGCTGCGCCCTATCGATGACCCGCCTTGCCTTACCACAGGCCCGGGGGTGATGTCACCTGCCAATTGTCGGTGTGGTCGGAGACTCGTGGCTAGGCGGAAACGTCGAACGTCGAACGCGGGGTACGGCTCTACTCCTACGGCACGATGGCTTCTCCTGAGATCTCCACCGGGTAGCCCATGGCCGAGGTGTCTTTTCCCTCGAGCCAGATCAGATCCCCCGAGCCCAGGCTGCCTTGCGCGGCCATCTCCTGGCGCGCCCCGGCGGGGACCGTGCCGTAAATGATCGGTGGCTGGAGGGACGCGGAAGCGGCTCTCAGGATCCACTTCTCCTCGCCTTCCGTGCCATAGACGGCCAGAAGTTCGAGCGGCAGCGCCGGCTCCCAGGTGATGCTCGAGCCGGTCACCGAGGGGACCACGGTGGTTTGCTCCTCTCCGTACGACATGCGGATCCGCAGCGGACCGGTCGGGCAATCGCGGCCGTTCCAGATGCCGTACACGCTGGTGTAGGTCGGCCCCGACCGTTTTTCCACGAACCCCTGAATGGAGAGGGCGTCGGAAAAGGGGGCCGCCAGGTGGAAGTTGCCGTTCGCGTCGGCCACGCCGTCCCAGGTGCAGTTTTCGTATTCGCTGCCGCACTTGGCGACGAGCTCGGTCTCGGAGAGGTTGGTCTGCGACTCCAGGAACACGACCGCGCCCTCGGCCGGCGTGCCGTCGAGGTATTCGACCGTGCCGCTGATGTCGCAGCGGGTTCCGCCCAGGTAGCCCTCCACGATGTCGACGTCTCCCAGGTCGTAGACCAGGTTTTCCTGTGACGGCACCTCACCCTCGATGAGGTGGAAGTGATATCCGTACCAGTCGATGGTGGCGACCACGAACACCTTCTCGCCCGCCTTCCCGTTGCCGTCGAGATCCTGCCCGTCGGGTTCGCTGACGCCGATGGGGATTTCCACGGACCCGTCGGGATCGACCTCCGCCGTGACGTAGCCGAGGAATGTTCCGTCCTGGTAGTAGAACCGCGCCAAGACCGTGGCGCCGGTCACCGGGACGAGCACGTCTTCCGAACCGGCACCGCGCGGCGCGAGCGGAACCCCTTTCGGCTTGGGGTTGAAGTCTTTCAGCGTCTTTCGTTTTCCGGGGCCGAATTGGCTCGACGGCTCAGGCGCGTCGGGCTTCTTGCAGCTGCCGAGATTCAGGGTGCAGTTGATCCAGTCTTTGATGCTACTACCGGTGGACTCTTTTACCTTCGGCTTGCATTTCACCGAGTTCGAGTTGGAACACCCGGGAGGATTCGAAGGTTCGTCCAGAGGCAAGTGGGTTTTCATGAGCGGAGGCGGGCCGCTCGCTCCGCCGCACGTCGGGAAGTCGACGTTGATGGTCGAGAGGTGCGTCACCTCGTAGCGAGCCATGACGTTGCCCGTTAACGAGCCGTCGTGGAGCGCGGCCAGGGCGGTCTCGGGAACGACCTCGCCGTTTCCGGTCACGAGGTACCCCATGCCTTCGTTCTTCCAGCGGCCCACCTCTTCGTCGAACCAGTAGCGGGGCACCTCGATACGATCGTTGCCCGGCAGCATGTCGCGCAAGATCCCCCAGGTGTCCCGAGGGACATCCATCTCGAGCGTCGCTGGAGACGAGAGCTGGTGGATGGGTTCGCCCGCGTCGGTTTGCAGCTCCACCTTGGTGAACGCGGCCGATACGATGCGGGTGCCCTGGTCATCGGCGAACTCGCCCGGGAAGGCCTCGGGTTCGAGCAGCGGGTTGAAGACGCGGGCGGTGCCGGTGGTGCCCGCGGGCAGGCCGCCGAGGCGCAGCTTGTTGTTCTCCAGCTTGAGCCAGGAGGCCTTCGCCGTCAGGGCTTCGCCGCTGTGGGTCACGGCATCGAGCCGGAGCACGACCGGGGGCGAGGCCACCACGCGACGGAAGTTGGCGAGGCCGTCCTGGGCCCGGAAGCTCACGAGTAGCTCCGTGCGGCTTTTCAATTGGAGCGTGAGCAGGTATCTGCCGGACTCGTCGGCGCTGGCGGTCGACGACTCGTTGGCGGCGATGGTGCCGTCCGCGTTGAAATCACCGCGCACGGTCACGACGGCGTTGGCGGCGGGAGCGGTAGAGACCTCCGATATTCTGTGCAGCACCTGTCCCATGAGGGTGACGGCGCCGCCCTTCTTCTCGGAGGAGCACCCGGCGAGCCACAAGATTCCGGCGCATATTGAGGCCCAGCGAAACGATCTGTTCATCGTTCTTTTCCTTTTCAAAATGAAAGAGCTTAGTGTTCCAAACCAGTGTTCGTCAGAGTGAAATTTACCGGATTCGCCTGGCAGGTGCAAATGCCGCCGCCCATCCCCGTTGACCCGCCCTCGGCCGGCGCGTTATAGAAGGCGCAGGCCCCAACCGGAAGGTGTCGCTTGCCGAGGATTCTGCTTCTTGCCGGCGTTCTTGCACTCGCGTCCTCGTTTCCCGCCATCGCGGATGAGGCGGTGGCGCCCCAGGGAGGCGCGACGGAGGAAGTCAAGGCCTGGCCGTGGGCGGTGCCGGTGTCGGGCGACTTCGTGCTCGGTCCGCGCGTGGGCTACTCGACCGGCTCGCAGATCGACGGCGCCAACGTCGGCTTCGACACTCGCTTCATGTTCCGCCACGGCTTCATCGGCCTGGGGGTGAACAGCACCTTCCTCGCGGACGGGGTGTGCTACGCCATCGGGGTGGAGGGGGCGGGGACGCTGGGGCCGCTGTACGCCGGCGCCTCGTTCAACCTGCACTGGTTCCCCGGCTTCAACTTCGGCCAGGCCATGTCGCTGGGGCTCCGGGCGGGTGCGCTGGTGCCCACGCCGTTCGATGGCATCTGGCTCGACTTCGGCTACCGGGTGCATTTCGGCGTGTCCGATCTGCACGACCGGATCTTCCACGTCTTCGGCGCAGCCCTGGTGTTCCGGGTGCCGGGATGACGCGGGCGGGTGACGAGGGGCTGGACTTCTCCCCCGTCGGGTTGTGCGAGAACCCGATGGAGTCGGAGATCTTCCCCGCGGCGCTGCGCGACAAGGAGATCCCCCACCGCACCCGCTGGGACACGGACGGCAACCTGATCCTGGAGGTCCCGCGGGATTGGCGCGAGGAAGCCATCCGGGTGCTGAGGGAGGCGGCGAAGGTCTTCTTTGCGGAGGAGTACCGCGCCCTGGACGAGGGTACCCTGGAGGCGGCCCGCCAGGCGGCGGCCGAACGGCGCCGGCGGCACGCCGCGGAGCAGGCCGAGCCACGCGCGGCCGATGAAAGCGAGGAGGAAGAGGAGGAGGAGCCCAGCAGCCTCTTTCGCTCGCACCAGAGCCTGTTCGGTGAAAAGCCTTTCGTCCCCAGCAGCGCGCTCCGGCCGCGGCCGGTGTGGCCCGCCTGGGTGCTGGCGGTCATCCCAGGTCTGGGTCTGGGCCACGTGTACGCCGGTCGCGCGCGGGTGGCCCTGCCGCTCATGCTCTTCACCGCGACCTGTGTCGCCTATTTCCTGTGGGCAGAGAGCGTATGGGCGCTGTCGCTCATCCTCATCCCCTGGGCGGTGGACATGGGTTTCGCCGCCTACCATGTCAAGACGCGCAACCGCGAGGTGGAGGAGCTGCGGCGGCGCGCGCTGGAAGAAGAGCGCAAGTTGATCGCGGAGATCGAGGGACGGCCAGGTGAAAACGACGGCTGAACGTTACGCCATCGCCGGTGAGACGCGGCGTGAGAGAGGAGTCGAGCGCACCCCGGTACGCGACACGCGCGCGCCGGAAGAGAAGCGCCGGCTGGTCATGGTCCGCCCCGATCCCGCGCGGGTGGTGCGGCAGACGCTGGAGGCCTTCATCGCCGATCACCGGTTGCTTTCCAGGTTGCGCCACCCCCAGATCCTGCTGCCGCGCGATTACGGCGCCGACGGCAGGGGCTTTTTCTTCGTCGAGGAGGAACCGGCCGGCGTGCGGCTCGCGGAGGTTGTTTCCCGGACGCGGCTATCGGCGCAAGCGCGGGCGCGCGCCGCCGGCGCCGTGGCCCTCCAGGTGTGCGCGGCGCTCGAGGCGGCCCACGCCTGCCGAGACGAGAACGGTCGCGGCGAAGGAGTGGCCCACGGTTCCCTGACGCCGGAATTCGTCTGGCTCGGCGGAGACGGTCGGGTCTGGGTGAGCGGGTTCTCGCTGTCGCGATTTTTTTCCGCGCAGGCGGCCGGCCGCACGGACGATGTCCAGGCGCTCGCCAAGCTCTTCTTTGTCGCGCTTGGCGACGAGCGAGGAGCGCTGGAGGGCGAGCCGGCGCTCGCTCCCGTGGTTGCGCTCATGCGCCGCTGCCTGTCGGCGAGGCTTTCGGAGCGGCCGACCCACGCCGGCGAGGTGGCCGAGGCCCTGCGCCACGCCGTGACCGTCGATCGGGCACGAGCCTGGCGGGCCGAACTGGCCCGGCTTGCGAGCGAGTCGCCACCTGCCGAGGTGCGCCCGCCCGCCGGGTCTTCGACGACCGGAGCGGACAAGCCCGTGGCTGCCGCCGCGGCCCCTTCCCCCGAGACGACGGCTCGGGTGCCGCCTCGCGCGGTCCCGGCCTCCACTTCGGACGACATGATCAACCCGGAGGCCTTCTGGAACGCGCCGGTGCAGGATGGGACGGAGGAGCAGGCGCCCGCGCTCTCCGGGCCGGCATCCGCGACGCCCCCGGCGCCCCCGGTGCCCCCAACGCCGGCCCGCGAACCGGTGTTGCCCCACCGTGCGCCGGTGAGCCGGCCGCGTCGCTCGCGAGTTGCGGAGCAGCCACCGCCCGGATCACCGGGGGCGCTGGAGGTCCCTCCGGGCACGACCCCCGGCCGTATCGTTCTGTTGGGAGCCGGGGGGCTGGCCCTGGCGATCGCGTTTTTTTATCTGACCGGACGGCTGTTTTGCGGCCCGCCGGAGGGCGCCGAGCCCGCCGCAGGGCAAGAAACGATGGTGCCGATCGTCGCCTCGGACGGAGGAACGGACGGCACGTCGCCAAGTGTCGTGGAAGCGGTCTCACCGGCCCGTGTGTCGCTCGAGGTCGTATCCGAGCCAGCGAAGGCCGCGGTCTCGGTTGACGGCACGAAGCGCGGCGTCACCCCGGTGCTGCTCGAGGGGCTCACGCCGGGACTCTCGGTCAACGTGCGGATCGAGCTTCCCGGATACCAGATCTTCGAGCAGAGAGTGGTGCCCGCCGCCGGGACGCGGCAGACGCTCTCGGCCAAGCTGGTGCCGCTCGATAGCTGCACCTCCGGCCGGGGCTGGATCCGCGTGTCGTCGAAACCGTCGGGCGCCCTGGTGCTGCTCGACGGGGCGGAGGCGGGCAAGACCCCGGCCATCCTGAGCGGGGTGTGCGCCGACAAGCCGCACCAGGTGGTGGTGAGGCACGATGGCTACCGCGACGAAATGCTCGAGGTCACCGTCATCCCGGGCCAGGTGCAGAACGTCCAGGTCACGCTGAAACGCTAGCGTGCGCCTCCGCCCGACCTGTGCCGTTAAGGGTCTCCCATCGCTTCGCTCACCCTTGACAGCAGCCGAGCTTCGGCTGAATTCGCTATTGTGAAGAGCATGCAGGCATGCTCTTCTTCATCGAAGAGGTCATTCAGTTTTTTTTCCTGGCAGAAAATTTTCTTCGGGGTTTTTTCTGAGGTTCTCCTAATTAGCAGGTTTTTCCGGGTTCTTTTTACGAGGGTGCAAGGGCGCGGGCCCCTTGCACTGTTCTTTCGTTACGAGATCATCCGTGAATGCATCGCCGTGAGAACGCATCTTTAGTGAGAACGCGTCTCCGTTGACCCGGCGTGGCGGATGAGCTACCCTGCGCGCTCTGTGCGGTGTCGCGCGTGCGGCGGACCGCGGGAAGGAGCGCATCCAGATGGGCAAGGAGATCCTGGGAATCATCGGCGGCAGCGGGCTGTATCAGATCGAGGGCCTGAGCGAGCGCCGCGAGGAGGTCGTCCACACCCCGTTCGGCGAGCCGTCGGGGCCGTACCTCTCGGGCGTGCTGGAGGGGACGCCGGTGGTGTTCCTGCCCCGGCACGGCCCGCGCCACACCCTGTTGCCGTCGGAGATCAACTACCGTGCCAACATCCACGGCTTCCGCCAGCTCGGGGTGCGCTCGCTGCTGTCGGTCTCCGCGGTGGGCAGCCTCAAGGAGGACATCCGCCCGGGCGACATGGTGCTGCCGGACCAGTTCTTCGACCGCACCAAGGATCGCCAGGCGACGTTCTTCGGTGAAGGGGTGGTGGCGCACGTGCAGTTCGGCGACCCGGTGTGCTCTTGCCTGCTGGATGCGGTGCACAAGGTGCTCCGCGACATGGGCGCGCGGGTCCACCGCGGCGGGACCTACGTGTGCATGGAGGGGCCCATCTTCTCCACGCGCGCCGAGTCGCAGTTCTACCGCAAGATGGGCTTCGACGTGATCGGCATGACCAACCTGCCCGAGGCCAAGCTGGCCCGCGAGGCGGAGATGTGCTACTGCTCGCTGGCGCTCTCGACCGATTACGACTGCTGGCACCAGTCGGAGGAGGCGGTGTCCGCCGGGGCGGTGCTCGAGGTGTTCCGCAAGAACCTGGACACCGCCCGCGCCGCCATCCGTGGCCTGGCCCGGGCCTTTCCACTGCAGCGCAGCTGCGCCTGCCAGTCGTCGCTGGACGGCGCCATCGTCACCCGGCCCGAGGCGGTGCCGCCGGAGACACGGGAGCGCTTGCGCTTGCTGGCGGGGCGGTTCCTCGGATAAAGGGGGGCGCGTGGGCTCGCCGCTGCTCGAGACGCACGAGGTCGCCAGCGTCGCCACCTGCCGCTGCGGGCGCCGCTTTGATGTCTCCACGATCGAGACCATCGATCTCGCCCGCGACGCCGGGCTGCTTCGAGATGTGAAGCGACGGGAGGGCCTGCGCCGCGTCGCCTGTCCCGCCTGCGGCGCCGCGGTGGAGATCGACCATCCGCTGTACCTCCATGACCCCGCGGCGCGGCGCCTGTGGTGCGTGTTCCCCGAGCGGCTCCGGCCCAAGGAGATCGAGCTACGGATTGCCTTTCTGCAGCGGTTGCTTTCGGAAGAGCCACGCAGCCTGCCCGACTACGCGCGCGAGGCCCGCTTCGCCTTCGGCTGGGGGGCTCTTCCCGCCGACCTCCTCGCCGCGCCGGATGTGGTCGGCACCGAGCCCGCCGCCGCCCGTCCGGCGGAAGGCGTGCCGCGCGCCGCGGAGCTTTCCGAGAAGGACTTCGAGGAGGTGGTGGACGCCGAGGAGGTGGCGCGGCGCGACGCGGCCGTGGTGGCGCGCTGGAAAGAGAGCGGCCAGAGCCACTACATGTTCCTGGACCAGGGCGCGCTGCACCTGTTCCAGCGCATGCGCCGCCCCGCCGACCTGGGGGAGCGGGCCGACCTCCTGTTCCAGCTCCACCGCACCGAGAACTTTCCCCTGATCGTGCTGCTGCTGGTGGCCGAGGGCTCCTCCGGCGCGCGGCAGGTGCTCACCTGGCCCTTCAACCTCGACAACCGCGTGGACGTGGGCTTTCTGGAGAGCCTGGCGCGGCACTTCGAGGTGCGGTTGCACCTGTTCGACGAACACTACCGGCGCCAGCGCACGCTGGTCCTGGCGCCGCCGCTGGAGCGCAACGTCGCCTACGTGCTGAGCGAAGCGCGGCGCTGGCTGGAGCGGATCGAGCCGCGCCGGCGCAACTTCTTCTTGGCGGTGAGCAAGCTGGACGAGGGCGCCTACCGGCGGCTGGGCGAGCGGCCGGTGGGGCTCCAGCCCGAGGCCTTCCGCGAGCTCCCCTCGCCGTCGGTGACCCGTCTGTCCTTGCAGATCCTGACGCACTGGTCGCAACGCCAGAACTACGAGTACCTGATCTTCGCGAAGTCGTTCCCGGTGGCCACCTTCCAGGCCATCCTGCGCGAGGTGCTGGGCCGGGCCATCTTCTTCGGCCTGGCCATGAGCGAGAAGATGCAGCGCCTCTCGGTCGAGCTCGGGCTGGTGGCCGATCGGACAGCCCTGCGGCGAACATTGCTGGAGAACTTCGAGCGGGTGGTCGCGGGCGAGCGGACGTGCGACCTGGACCTCGATTCGCAGCTCGAGAACTGGCGGGCTCTGCTGGATGACGCGGAGCGGGCCGGTCTCGCCGTGGAGGAGCGCTTCATCGATCGGATGAGGCAGACCGAACGCCAACGCAAGGAGTCAGAGAACCTCATCCCGCTCGAGCTGGTCGGGGGGGTGGAGATGTTGGACGACCTGCGCGAGCTACCCGCGGAAGATCTGGAGGCGTTGCTTGCCGAACCCGAGCACCGGTTCGAGGCGCTGCGTGCCCTGTGCGAGACCGGCTCCTGGAAGAGACTCGAGGAGATCGAGCGAGCCGTCCTGAAGATGAAGCCGGCGGAGGCGGACGGTCTGGAAGACGCGCTGGGGCGGCTCGGGCCGGCGGCTCGTCCGATGCTGGAGCGGTTGAGCGACCATGCCGTCGCCTCGGCATCCCGGGCGGGGTTGCGCGGATTGACCCGATTGTTGGGGCCGGCGTCGGCCGCGATCTTGCTGCGCGAGGTGGCGGCCGGACGGCGAGCGGTGTGGAAGGTGGCGGCTGATCTACTGGCCGCCCTTCCCGAAGTTGACGCCGAGGCGTTGTCGGCATTGGATGCGTTGGCGCAGGGCGAAGGTCGTGCGCGCCTGTTGCAGACGGCGGGGCGCAGCCAGGCCCCGGCCCTGCGCGAGTGGGCCGGGCGGGAGAGACGCGGCCGCGGCAAGAAAAGCTCTTGAGGCGACGATGGACACGATCTTGTTCGGCTCGGTGACGGTCAAGCACGCGCTCATCGTCCTGGCCATCGTGGTGGGCGGCGGCATCCTGTTCGGCATCGTGCGTAGCCTGAGCCGCAAGAAGGACAGCCCGCACGTTCAGGCGGCGCGTTGCGACGCTTGCGGCTGGCAGGGAAAGGTCAGCCGATACGCCGGGCGCTGCCCGCGCTGCAACCGCCCGTTGGGTGAGCGCGCGGCGAAACCGGATTGAAGGAAGCTCTCACCGGGGGACGAGCGAGGACGGCTCGGGCGTGGTGTCCGGCAGGGTGGCCGGAGCGCCGGCCACGGTGGCCAGCCAGGCCACCGGCCTTCCATCGCTACTGAGCAAGAGTTCGACACGCATGTGATCGCCCCGCGGCAGATCGAAGCGGGCCACCGGCGGCGTCTGGCCGGAACGGTACGATTCCAGGTGCTCTCTCCCGTGCTGCACGAGCCAGGCGGTGACGCCGGCCTCGCGCTCGGGGTTGTTGCCGAAGCTGCGGCTGGCCAGGCAGGTTCCGTCGAGGCCGTGCACCGAACTCCCCGGCGGGAGGGTCTCCACCAACGAGAGCATGACCTGGCGCATGTGGGTGAGCAGGCCCGCGTCGCGGTGGGTGTCGATCTCCAGGCGATCTTGAAGCGTGTTCAGAGCGCGCGCCAGGTGCCCCAGCTCGTCCGACTCGCGGTCGTCGAGCCGGTGACCCGTGCCTTGCAGCACCCGCGCCGCGCCATGCTGCAGAACGGCGAGCCGGGCCAGCACGCTCGAGCGCAGCCAGCGCAGAAAAAGCACCGCCGAGAGCACCGCCAGGATGGCCAGCGCCATGAGCCAGCTCCCCATGGTGCGGGCCTCGTCGGCCGCGTTCTGTGGCACCCGCAAACCATCCAGGCGCGCCTCGGTGTCCAGCTCGACCAGGGGCCCGCGCAGCTTGCGGTAGCCGGGCAGGACGTGCTCGGAGAAGAAGCTGGCGACCTGGTCCAGGCGGGAGTGCAAGAGCTGTTCGCTACGCAGGCGGTAGGCGTCGAGCGCCTCCCGCATGGCGGACAGGCGGCCAGCGCCCCGGGCGGAAGCCGGGGTGGCGAACTCGCGAAAGGCTCGATCGAGCTCGCTCTGGAGCGGCACCAGATTGGCCTGGCTCGCCGGATCCACCAGCCAGGCGACCTCGGCCAGGAAGTGATCGTCGAGAGCCCGCAAGAGCTCTCGCGAGGTTTGCGCGAGCGTCCGGTGGGCCCGGGCCTCTCGTGCCAGGTCGCGGGCCAGCAGGAAGAAGCCGCCCGCCCCGCCGGCCGTGGCCAGCACCGAGAGCAAGAGCAGGATCCCGCAACCGGCGATGAGGCGAAGGCGCACGCCCATGGTCACACCCGCCGGGAAAGGGCCCGCACCGCCGCCTGGGTGCCGAGCACCACCAGCACGTCGTTGGGCTGAAAGACTTCCTGGGCGGTCGGGTTGGCCAAGACCTGGTTGCCGCGCTTGACCGCCATGATCGACACCTCGAACCGCTTGCGGATGTCGAGATCGCGCAGGTTCTTACCCAAGAACTGCGCCGGGACTTCGATCTCGGCCAGGATGGCGTCTCCCAGCTCGAGCTGGTCGCGGATGCTGGGCTGCACCAGGTGCGTGGCCAGGCGCTGGCCCATCTCGGCCTCGGGGTTGAGCACCTCGTGGGCTCCGACCGAGCGCAGCACTCGGGCGTGCAGGTCGCTGACCGAGCGGGCGATGATGCGCGGCACGCCGAGCTGGTGGAGCAGGGCCACGGTCAGGATGCTGGCCTCCAGCGCGTCCGAGCCGATGGCCACCACCGCGCAGGCCATGGAGTCCACGCCCAGCTCTCGCAGGGTGCCCTCGTCGGTCGAATCTCCGGCCACCGCCGCGGCCACCTGGTCCGCGATCTCCTGGACGCTGTCGCGGTCGCGGTCGATGACCAGCACCGATTGTCCCAGGGCGGCCAGCCGGCGGGCCACCGCGCGCCCGAAGTGTCCCAGGCCGATCACCACGTATTCGTGCGCCATTTCGTTCCTCCCGCGGATTCGCTCAGCCCACCATCAAGCGGCTCTCGGGATACAAGGTGCGGACCTCCCGCGCCCGGCCCAGCAGCAGCGCCAGCGACATGGGCCCCACCCGGCCCGCGAACATCAAGAAGACCACCAGGAGCTTGCCAGAGGCCGTCAAGGTGGGGGTCACCGACAGAGTGAGCCCCACCGTTCCCGTGGCCGACACCGTCTCGAAGGCCAGCGCCGCCGGCGCGTGCGGCTGCGTCAGCAAGAGCCCCCACAGGCCCACCAGCGAGATCCCCAGGTGGAGAACGCTGATGGCCACTGCTCGGTACACCACGTCCTGCGGCACTTGTCGGCCGAACAGCACCACCCGCTCGTCGCCCCGGATGCTGGCACGAACCGCACCCAGCAGCACCGCCAAGGTGGTGGTCTTGATCCCACCCGCGGCGCTGCCCGGGGAGGCGCCCACGAACATGAACAGCATGATGACCAGCAGGCTGGCCGAGCGCAGCCCATCCACGGGGAGGGCGTTGAAACCGGCGGTGCGCGGGCTCACCGAGAGCAACAAGGCGTTGCTGAGCTTGTCACCCAGTGAGAGGCCCTGCAAGACACCGTTCCACTCCAGCAGCAAAAAAACGAGCGTGCCGCCGGCGACGAGCGCTCCGGTCCAGACCAGCACCACCTTGACGTGGAGCGACAGGTGACGCGCCGCGCCGCGGCGCAGGCTGGAGGCCAGCGCCGCCAGCACCAGAAACCCGATCCCGCCCAGCACCACCAGAAGCGAGATCACCAGCAGGCCCCAGGGATCGCGCTGGAGCATCACCAGGTTGTCGGAGAACAGCGCGAAGCCGGCGTTGCAGAAGGCGGAGACGGAGTGAAAGACGCCTTGCCAGGCGGCGTCGGCGGCGTCGGCGCCGTGGCGCGCGAACACCAGGCCCAGCGCCAGGGCGCCCAGGGCCTCGATGCCGAAGGTGAAGATGCCGATGAAGCCGGCCAGACGGTAGGCGTCCTTGGCGCCGCGCAGCTCCAGGCTCTGCGACAGCGCTTGCCCCACCCGCAGTCCCGGGTGCCCGCCCAGCAGCAGGGTGGCGAACGTCGAGAACACCAGGATGCCCAGGCCGCCGACCTGGATCAGAAACAGCAGGACGCCCTGGCCGAACGGAGACAGCGCCGTGGCCACGTCGATGGTCGAGAGGCCGGTCACGCACACCGCCGAGGTGGCGGTGAACAGGGCGTCGATGGCCAAAAGCGGCCGGTCGCCGCGGGCGCTCACCGGAAAGGAGAGCAGCAGCGCGCCCAGCAGGATGAGGAAGGCGAACGACAGGGCCGCCAGCAGGACCGGCCTCTTGAGGAAGCTTTCGAAGATGCCGCGGGCCACCGGCTGCTCGATGAGCAACAGGCCCAGGGTCACCAGCTGAGAGAGGGAGAGGCACAGCAGCGCCAGCGCCGGCGCCTGGAAGAACGAGAGCGTCGCGGCGAGCACCACCAGCGCGGGGCCGAGCAAGGCCGAGGCGTGCCCGGCGCGGAACGAGCGCCACTGGCGCAGCAGCGAGAAGGGCAGGGCCGCCAGGTTCAAGCCCAAGAGGATTAGCATGCCGCCGAGCCCGCTGTGGGGCCGAAAGCCCAGCCCCACCAGCGCCGCGGCAAGGCAGACCAGCGCCAGATGGATCAGCGCCGGCGCCACGCGCTCGATGTGCGCGTCGGCTTCGCTGCCGGCCTCGGATTCCGGCGGGGCGGTGCTCTCCCGGAGCAGGTGGCGGATGAGCAGGAAGAGGTTCCAGACCATGGCGGCGCCGGCGAGCAGCGGATCGTCGGACAAGGCGGGCAAGAACAGGCACAGGTTGAAGCCGAACAGGCCGGTGAGCATCCCGCGAACGAACCCGGCGCGTCGCAGCCAGAAAAAGCCGATGGTGCAAAGCGCCCCGAACTCCACCGCCGCGGCCACCCACCCCGGCCAGCGCAATTCGCCCGCCCCGCCGAACACGCTCTCCGGCGCCAGGGAGAAGAGCGCAAGACACGAAAGCCCCGCCGAGCCGAGCGCGCGCGCGGCATCGAGGTAGCGGACGCGCGAGGAGTCTCTGTCGAGCGAGGTTTCCAAGGCGCTTGAGCCTAGCGCGGCCTTCGGCCGCATTCAAATGCTGTCGTGTGGCCGAGCCCGTTGGTTGAACCCGGCCTGCGTCGTTGCTACCATGCGCCGGCGGAAAGGGGCGCGGCATGGAACAAGGGCTCACCGCTTGGGGATGGGCATCGCTCGTCGCCGCCTGGGGGCTGGTCGGCGGGCTCATGATCTTCTGTTTGCTGCGCATCCTGCGCGCGAGGCGGGCCGGCGGAATACCGCTACCGGCGGCCGGCGGGCGGGCGCGTTGGGCCACTCGCGCCGGCCTCATCCTGGCCATGGCCGGCAACGCCATCGGCCTGGGCAACTTCCTGCGCTTTCCGGCCAAGGCCGCGGCCAACGGCGGCGGGGCGTTCCTCATCCCGTACTTCTGCGCCTTGTTGCTGCTGGGGATCCCCCTGATGTGGGTCGAATGGACCATGGGGCGGCACGGCGGCCGCCACGGTCACGGCTCCACGCCGGGGATGTTCTCGCTGATGTGGAAGCACCCGGTGTCGAAGTACCTGGGCGCCCTGGGCATCATCCTGCCCTTCTCGGTGGCGGTGTTCTACTGCTTCATCGAGTCCTGGACGCTCGGCTACGCCTGCTTCTCGGGCGCCGGGACGTACTTCGGGCAGGAGACCCGCGAGGCCATGGGGGCTTTCCTGCGCGGCTACCAGGGCGTGGAGGCGAACGCCCACTTCGCCTCCGTCTTGCCGGCGGTCCTGTTTCTACTGGCGACGCTCGCGGTCAACTACCTCTTTTTGCGCCGCGGCATCGCCGGGGGCATCGAGGTGCTGGCCCGCTGGGCCATGCCGCTGTTGTTCGTCTTCGCCCTGGTGCTGGTGGTGCGGGTGCTCACCCTGGGCGCGCCCGATCCCGCCCAGCCTGACAATTCCGTATTGGCCGGCCTCGGTTTCATGTGGAACCCGGATTTTTCGCGCCTCTCCAGCGCCCAGGTGTGGCTCATCGCCGCCGGGCAAATCTTCTTCACGCTCTCGCTGGGGCAGGGCATGATCAACACCTACGCCTCGTACCTGGCCGAGGACCAGGACGTGACCTTGAACGGGCTCACCACCTCGCTCACCAACGAGTTCGCCGAGGTGATCCTGGGCGCCACCATCGCCATCCCGGCGGCGGTGGCCTTCTTCGGCCTGAGCGAGACCCAGCAGATCGCGCGGCAGGGGGCCTTCGATCTCGGGTTCGTCTCCATGCCGGTGATCTTCCAGAAGCTCCCGCTGGGCCAGCTCTTCGGCGCCATGTGGTTCTTGCTGCTCTTCTTCGCCGGGGTGACCTCGTCGGTGGCCATGCTGCAGCCGGTGATCGCTTTCTTGCAGGACGAGCTCGGCTGGAGCCGGCCGCGCGCGGTGAACTCGGTGTTTCTGGCGCTGCTCCTGTGCGTGACGCCGGTGGTGGCGTTCTTTCGGCACGGCTTTCTCGACGAGCTGGACTTCTGGGCGGGGACCCTGGGCCTGGCGCTGTTCGCGGTCATCGAGATCGTGGTCTTCTCCTGGGTCTTCGGCGCCCGCCGGGGCTTCGAGGAGATGCACCGCGGCGCCGAGCTGCGTGTGCCCGGGATCTTCCGCATCATCATGCAGTACGTGACGCCGCTGTACCTCATCGCCATCCTGGGCGCCTGGATCGTGCAGGACGCGGCGGGGCGGCTGCTGATGGAGGGAGAGGAGCCGGCGCGGCGGCCATTCCTGTGGGGCGCGCGCGTGCTGCTGCTCATCATCTCGGCGGCGGTGCTGTGGCTGGTGCGGCTCGCCTGGCGCCGGCGCGCGGCCCACGCGAAAGCCTGACATGCCACAGGTAGCCTTTGCCCGACCTCGGTCGTAAGAGGAGAGAGCGTGGCAAGGGGCTGTGCCCCTTGAACCCCCGGGAAAAAGTCCCCGAAGAGGCGCAGATTATAGAGGGAAAAAACAAAGGCGGTAAGAGAACCTGGCCAGGGGCTTCTTACCTTGTTCGCAGGTTTTCTCCGGTTGGCGCGGCTGCTCAGGGCTTCAGAGGGAGCCGGACTTGCCCAGGGCGGTGCGCTCGTAGAGGTCCACGCCCTCGGCGGTCAGCCGCAGGCTCTTCAGCCAGGCCGGGCTCTCGGCGGGGGTGATGGACACCAGACGGCGCTCTGCCAGGTAGAAGACGTCGGGTTGCACGTTGATCTCTCCCAGCCGCGCGCGAGATTCGCGCAAGAAGTCATCGCGCGGCATCTCCTGGAAGGCATGCTCGCGAAAGTGCCGGTACAGGATCTCCAACACGGCGCGGCGCACGCTACCGTCGAAGCCGCCTGCCGGCGCCGGCAGGTAGGCGGGCCCGGGGACGGGGAAGACCCGCCGGTTGGCCACCGGGTTGATGAGCATGGCGAAGGCGATGTAGAGCGAAAGCACCCCGAGCGCGACCGTGAAGACAGCGATGGGGAGGTTGAGGGCCGCCGTGCCGGTGGCGCCGTTGATGACCTTGGCGAGGTACAGAAGATCGATGTCCAGCAGGAAAAGGAACAGGAGCTTCGAGAAGAACCCGAACCCGTAGGTGAACACGACGAAGATCACCAACGCGCAGGCGTCGGCGGCCAGCAACACCCCGTGATCGGGGGCGCGGCCTTCGGCGAGGCCCGAGAGCACCATGTAGTTGAGCATCCAGTTGAAGGAGAAGGCCAGAAAGAGCGTTCCGCCGAAGAGGTTCTTGTTGGCGAAGTTCATGATCCCGGCCAGAAACTGGCAGCCGGCGCCGAACAACAGGCAGAAGGCGGCCGCGGTGCGCAGTCCCTCCGGCGTGAGCGAAGCCCCGAAGGCGATCGGTGTGAGCGCGGCGCAACCCAGCGCCAACCCTAGCAGGCCCAGCGGTGTGGGCTCGGCGAACACGAGCTGGGGGGCGCTCTTCGAGTCAGACGAGTGTTCCATGCCTTTTCTCCGTCTGGGCTAGAACCTTCCGGTCCACAACGGAAAGACGACGGCGCGGCCGGGCTGCCACGGCGACGGTGCCGGTGCCGTCGCTCCCGGAGCGCCGGGGGCGGCCGTGGCGGCGGGTTTCGGCGGCCGGTAGTCGGGGTCCTTCCAGGTGGCGGCTGCCACGCCGGAGTGGATGAAGCTGGCGATGTACGTCCCAACATAGGTGAGCCCACCCGCGATCGTCAGGCCGGAGCTGTCGGCGCCGAAACCGGCCACGAACATGATCATGCCGCCGATGACGGTGGTGGTATAGAAGATCCCCCAGCCCCACTTCTCGAGGTAGTACATGCCGCCGCCGGGGATGGCCGCGAACAGGATGGCGAGGCCGACGCTCTTCTCGCGGGGTGCGGGGACGGGGACCTCCACGCGCTGGATCACCACCGGCGAGGGCACGGGTGCCGCAGCCGGTGTGGGCTCGGGCGCGGCGCCGCAAAGGGAGCGGGCGATCTCCTCCACCGCGCCGATGAGATCGTCCACGTTGCAGGCGCGCCGCAGGCTGGCGGTGCGCTCGGAGGCGGCCCGCCGCAGATCGTAGATGGCCGCGGTCACCAGGCACTGGCTGCCGACCTTGCGCACGCTGGAGGAGACGACCTTCTCCGCCGCCAGCTCGCGGCCGATCTCGATCTGGCACCCCTGGTCGTAGCATTGCTTGTAGGAGTCTCTTTGCTGATCCCGAAGCCGTTCCCGGATCTGGTCGCGCGGAACGATCTGAAAGCGACCGCCTTCGCCCAGCTTGGCGGAAAAAAAATCGGTCAAGGAGTCGATGTCCTGGGCCGACAGCGGCGAGAGCTGGTTTTCGATGGTGAAGACCGCCACCACGGGCCGCGCACTTTCCTGCGCAAGCGCGGCCGGACCGGGGAAACCGCAGCAGGCCAAGAGCGGCAACAGAATTTTCAAGTGCTTTTTCATGATTCCTCTCGCTCACCATTCGTCCCGGTGGATCCGCTCGGGCAGAAAGCGCTCGGGCCGCGGCGGGCGCTCGGCCGCTTTTCCGACGGCCACCAGGGCGACCGGTTCGATGTTTTCCGGAAGCCGCAGCAGCTCGCGCATGCCCTTCATCCGCTCCGGCCGCGGGAAGATCCCCAGCCACACCGCGCCGAGCGACAGGCCGTGCGCGGCCAGCAAGAGGTTCTGAGTGGCGGCGGCGCAATCCACCATCCAGTAGCCGCGGTGGGTCTCGAGGGCGAGATCGGCGCACACCAGGATGGCCAGGGCGGCCTCGGAGAGCATCTTGGCATGGGGGTGGAAGCCGGGCACCGCGTCCAGCAGCCGCCGCTCGCGCAGGACCACGAAGTGCCAGGGGCGCTGGTTGCCGGCCGAGGGCGCGTACATGGCCGCGCGCAGCATCTCCTCCACGGCCTCGTCGGGCACCTCCCCCGGCGCGAAGCGACGGATGCTGCGCCGGTCGAACAGGGCTTCGAAGAGCTCCAAGTCATCCTCCCGCAATTGGGGTTCGACGGGACCTATATCGGATTGTCAGGAAAGATGCAAAACTCGGCCGCAGGGCTCCCGAGGGGCGCAAACTCCTCCCAGCCGTAGCGCCGGGCGTACTCGATCCACACCCCGTCGCAGCGACGACGCTCGGCGCAGGTCCGGCAAGGGGGGCCTTTCTTCTGGCGGCGGGTGGGGGAGAGCCGGCGGATGCGGCCGTCCTGGAAGATGTAGATCACCTCACGGTCTCCGGCCGGCGGGGCTTCTCGCGGCAGGACGCACAGGGGCAGGCCCTCGATCTTGAGCTCCATGTGGGGCGGGGGCGGGATGCCGGCGAGGGCGGTAGCTGCGTCGCGCATGCGCGGCACCACCGAAGCGAAATTCTTCTTCGCCTCGTTCTCGGGCTCGACGTAGTTGATGACCATGCAGTCGGGACAAAGCTCCGCCACCCAGCGCACGGTGCGGGCGATGCTCCTCAGGTTCTCGCGGGTGAGCACCGTGCTCACCGTGACCCGCGGCCGGCCGAACTCCCGGCGCAGCGCGAGCAGGTTGTGGACTGCGGCGGCGCTCTGCCGCTGGCTCCCCCGGCTCGAGGTCATGCGGTCGTGGATGCGCGGCAGGTGACTGTGCAGCGACACCGTCACTGCGGTGAGGCCGGCCTCGATCAGGGTGCGGGCCAGCTCGGGGTAGCACAGCCGCCGGCCGTTGGTGACCAGCTCGATGGAGCGGTAGCCGAGCTCGCGGGCCTTGCGGATCCATTCGGCGAGGTGCGCTTGCAGTGTCGGCTCTCCGCAGGTGAAGATCACCTCGTCGCGAGGCGAGAATCGCTCGAGCGCGCGGTCCTGATCCGAGAAGTCGTGCCGGGCGCGATCTTCGCGGTCCTCCAGGCAGAAGCGGCAGCGGTTGTTGCAGAAGCGGGAGACCATGACGTGCAGACGGTGGCGCCGGCGGGGGTGAACGCGCGGGCCTCCCGAAGCCGCTGGCGCCGCAGCTCTTCGCCTTGCCATGGGGCGGAACTCGGCATCGCCGTAGAGCTGGCAGTAGCGGATCCACGGGCCCTCGCACACGCCGCGCGCGTTGCATTTCTGGCACGCAGGAACGTAGCGCTTGAGCGCCTCGAGCCGCCGGTCCTTCCAGCGGAAGCGGTCCGGTTCCCCCCCGCTGCCGCTCTTGCGGTACACCGTGACCCAGGCGTCGTAGTCGCGAAGCTCGCCGAGGTATTTTCCGGCGCGGGCGCTGTCGGCCAGAAAGTCCGCTGGCCACAGGCACAGCGGGATGTCGCCGAAGGTGAGGCTGAGGTGGAGGCGGGACTCGTTCTCCTCGATGAGCGTAAGCGCTCTTTCGATCACGCGGGAGAACGGGGGCACCAGGGCCCGGTCGGCCGCCGCCTGGTTCTCGGGGCGCAGCGAGTTGAGCCGGATGTCGCGCACGCCGAGGCGGCAAAAGAAGCGCAGCATCTCGCTCAGGTGGTCGACGTTGTGGCCGTGGATGCAGCAGTTGAGCGAGAAGCCGTCGGGGAGGCGCTTCGCTCGGCGGGCCAGGTTGCGGATGGCGCGGACCTTCTGGGCGAAGGCGCCCGGGCGGCCGCACAGCGCATCCTCGATCTCGGCGAGGTGGCTGTGGATGGAGAGCGCCACCCGGGTCACGCCGGCCCGGAGGTATTGGTCGACCAGTCGCGGGTTCGCCAGCCGCCGGCCGTTGGTGCAGATGGCGATGCGGGAAAAACCCAGCGCGCGGGCCCGGCGTACGAGCTCGAGCGCCTCGGGGTACACGGTGATCTCGCCCCCAAGGAATCCCACCGAGCGGAACCCCTCACGCGCGCCGCGCTCCATCTCCGAAAGCACCGCCTCGACCGGCACCCAGGGCCGCTCCTCGGGCGGGACCGCGCCGTTCGAGCAGAAGCGGCAGGCGTTGTTGCACAGCTTGCCGATGTTGATCTCGAGGTGGCGCCTGTTGTCCGAAGCGTCCATTCGCAACATACCCTATCCGATGGTTTTACCTGTGGCAATGGCCGGACGGAATCACTTGTGGTAGCGTGACCTCCATGCGCTGCCTGCTCGCGCACCTTCCGAGCCGGACCGAAGACCGAAACGAGATCATGGCCATGCCGATGGGCTTGTTCTCCATTGCGGGGTTCTTGCAACGTTCGAAACATTCCGTGGAGATTCGGCATGCGGGGCTCGAGGAGGGCGAAAGCATTCTGTCGTGCGCGGGCGACGTCGAGGCGGTGCTGCTGGATCTTCACTGGACTCGCCAGGCCCTCCCGGTCGTAAAATTCGTAAAGCAGATTAAGAAGAAATTCACGCATCTGCCGGTTATTGCAGGTGGATTTGTGGCGTCCTACTTCTCACGGGAGATTCTTGCAAGCATCCCCGAGATCGACGGGATCGTCCGGGGTGATGGCGAGGTTCCGGCATCGCTGCTTCTTGCAGCAATCGAGCGCGGCGAGCGCGACTGGTCCGAAATCCCCAACCTGGCCTGGCGCCGTCGCGGCCGGATCGTCGAGAACGCTCGAACCTTCTCGGTCGATGCCGAGTTCGCGGACGTCCTCGATCATGCCTGCTTCGAGCTTTTCCCGGCGAGCCGGGAATACCTGGACCGCTCTCTATACGCGGACTTCGACACCTCCACCTCCCAAGGGGAAGCGCACCGCTATTTGCGCGCCTTTTTCTACAACCCAGGAAGAGGGTGCCCCGGCCGCTGTTCTTACTGCGGCGCGTCCTTCTGGACCCGCGAGATGCTCGACTGCCGCCGGGGATTTCTCTTCTACCGTCTCTCCAAGGCCTTGCGAGATCTCTCCAAAGCGTACACCTTCGGTGCCCGGACCTGGCGGGTGTCGTTCGATCCGTCGCCCCGCCGGGAGTACTACCGCGAGCTGTTCGCGCGCGTTCGAAAGAAGCGGCTCAACTATCGGCTGGTGTTCGACTGTTTTTCGCTCCCCAGCGAATCCTTCGTGGAGGCGGTTCAGGAGACGTTCACCCCCGATTCGGTCCTGGTGATCTCGGCGGAGTGCGGCAGCGAACGGATCCGGCGGCGCAACCGGTCGTTCGCGTTTTCCAACGACGCCCTCCTCGAGCGGGTGCGACGGGTACGGAGCCGCGGGCTCGGCGCGCACGTCTTCTTTTCGGCGGGGTTGCCGTTCGAGCGCGCATGCGACATCGCCGAGACGGAGACGCTCATCCGGCGCCTCCGCGAGGTGCCCGGGGTGGGAGTCACCGTGTGTCCCATGGATCTCGACCCCGGCTCGCCGATGTTCGAGGTGCCGAGTAAATTCGGGGTGCGGCCGGCGCTGCGCCGGTTCCGGGATTATGGCCAGGCCGACTTCGGTGCCCCGATTCCTCACTACCGGACCCGGGCTTTTCCGTCCCGCGCCATCGCCGAGGCCGTCGAGCGCTTGAGGGAGGTCGCGCGCCATGCCGGTTGAGTCCCGCGCGACCTGGCATCATACCCCGGAGCGCGCGAACGCGCCGGCTCTCTCGGCTTTGCGTTTCAGCGGCGACATCTCGGGGCCGCGGCAGGCGGCCCGCCTGGACCGGATGGAGGTCCTGCTGATCCAGCCGCCGCTGGTCCTTCCGCGCGCCTTCGTGAACTACCCCTCGTTCGCCGCGCTGGGTCCGCTCTACGTCGCCGGGCACCTGGAGCGGCTCGGAGCGCAGGTGCGCGTGCTCGACGCCTTCCTGGCGGGACGAGGGGAGCCGCCGATCCGGGTCGGGGATGCCGGCGTCCGGCTCGGCGTCTCCGCCGGCCACCTGGTGGACGAGGCCGAGGGTGTTCCCGACGTGGCCATCGTCGCCGCCTCCATGTTCGCCCACCCGGGCCGGATCGATGGGACCTCGCTGCCCGGCCTTTTTCGAGCGTTGCGCCGCCGGTTTCCGCGCCTGCCGCTCGTCCTCGCCGATTGTTACGCCGGCGGGCTGGACTATCTTCCGTACGATCCGGTAAGGGCGCTCTGCGCCGTGCCGGAGTTGTTTGCGGTGTGCACCGGGGAAGGGGAGTCGGCGCTGCCTTCTCTGCTCGCGGCGCTCGCGGGCCGGCGGGCGTTTTCGGATCTACCCCGCTGCGTCCATCGCGAGGGAAGAGCCATCCGGCGCGGAGTCTTCCCCGGCCCGCTCTGCGAAGATCTGGACCCGCTCGCACCGGCGTTCCATCTCATTGACATGGAGCGTTTCTTCGCCTTCCAGAAGCGCGCCGGCGAGCTCGATCTCATCCACGAGTTCCCGGGCGGGGGGCGCTTCTTGCCGCTGCTCTCCAGCCGCGGCTGCCCCTTCGCGTGCTCCTTCTGCGCCAAGGGCTTTCCCGGCTACCGGGCCGCCTCGGCCCGGGCGACGTTGCAAAAAGCAGAGCACTTCTTGCGGAAGTACCGGCCCGAACGGCTCGTCTTTTTCGACGACTGCATGAACGCCGACCCGCGCCGTTTTGCTGCCATCGCGCGCGGCCTGCGCCGGCGACGCATCCCCTGGGAGGCACCGAACGGCTTTCGCGCCGATCGCATGCGACGACAAGACGTCCGCGACATGGCCGCGGCAGGAATGCAGGCGCCCTCGCTCTCGCTCGAGTCCGGCGACGACGAGGTGCGCCTGCGTCTGGTGCGAAAGACGCTCTCGCTCTCGCATGTCCAGCGCGCCGCCGCCTGGTTCGCCGAAGCGGGCCTGCGCGTCCGTGTCCACGGCATCATCGGCTTTCCCGGCGAGAGGCGCGTCCAGATCAACCGCACGCTGCTCGCGCTCGCCGAGCTGGCCGAGCGCTACCGCGCCGAGCCCCGGCTCCAGTTCGCCACGCCCGTGCCGGGCACGCCGCTGTACCGGGCGGCCAAGGCGGGCAAGCATCTTCTGCGCGACACCGCGAACATGGAGATCGGCGATCTGTTCACCCAACGCAGCCTCATCCGCACCCGCGAGTTTTCAGCCGACGACCTGCTGCGGTTCCGGGAGAATTTCGAGCGCCGCATCCGCGAATCGCGCGAGCCGAAGCTGCTGCTCGCCCCGAGCTACCGCTGCAACAACCACTGCGTCTTCTGCTGCACCAGCACCCTGTCGCGCCGGGATGCGCCGCTCGCTCGGCTGCGCCGCGAGCTCGAGCGGGCGGCGCGAGAAGGCATCCGTCAGCTCGACATCGACGGCGGCGAGCCCACGCTCTACCCGCACCTCCCCCAGCTCATTGAATATGCTCGCCAGGTTGGTTATAAGCGTGTGACTCTGGTGACGAACGCTCGCCGGGCCGCCTATCCGGCCTACGCCGCGCGCCTGCGGCGGGCGGGCCTCGACGCCGCGGTGGTCACCTTGCTCGCCCCGGAGGCCGGACGCCACGACCGGCTCACCCGGGTCGAAGGGAGCTTCGCGCAGGCCGTGCGGGGGATCCGCGCGCTGGCGAAGAGCGGGATCGAGCTTCTGGGAAACGTGGTCCTGCTGCCGGAGAACCTCTCCGTGCTGCCCGCCTCGGTCGGGTCCCTGCTCCGGCTTGGTTGCCGCTCGGTGAATCTACAATATCCCTTGCCGATCGGAGAGGCGGCGCGCGAGGACTTTGTTTTTCCACGACCGGCCGCGGTGCGACCGGCGCTCGAGCGTCTATTAGGCGCGGTGGACGGGTCTCGCCTCCAGCTCCACAACCTGGCGCCTTGCCTGCTGGGATCGCTCGCGCGGCGGATCGCGGTCGGCGGCGGCAAGCGGTACCTCGAGATGTTGTTCGCGCACGGGGGCCGGCGAAACTTTGGCCGGATGCTGGAGAGCCTGGCCCGGAAACTTCCTGCGTGCGAAGCCTGCGCCGCGCGCGTCCTGTGTCCGGGTCTGTGGCGCCACCAGCTCCAGGCCGGGCTGCGGCCCAGGCCCTTGTGAGGCGGGGATGAGCGAGCGAACCGATCTTTCCCAGCCGGGCTGCCTCATCGAGGGGATGACGCAGCTCCTGTCGTTCGCGGCCGGGGATTTTACGGTCGTGCTGCACAGCGAGCCGGACTGCGCCAACCTGGTGTTCCGGGATTCGCGGGTGGTGGATCCCCGGCGCTTTTTGTGCACCAACCTCACCGAGCGAGAAGCCGTGGCCGGGCGCGGGAGGGAGAAGCTTTGGCGCGCGGTATCCGAGGCCCGGCGCCGCTGCGGAAGACAAGGCACGGTGTTCGTCCTCGGGGGGTGCGTGGCCAGCATGATGGGCGAGGATCTCGAAGCCGCCGCGCGCCGCCACGCCGGAAGCGGAAGACTCGTCGTGCTCTCGGGCGCGGCCTTCGGCAAGGTGGGGCAGGCGGAGCTCATCGACCGGTTTTGCGAGCTTCTCGTGCGGGAGAACCTGCCAAATCGAAAGCCAAAGAGCCGGGCGCGCCGCGTGGCGCTGCTGGGCTATCCGGACGACGGGGGCGAGTGCCAGAGGCTTCTTTCGAGCGCGGGGGTCGAGCTCTGCCGGCTCGATCCCACCTCGGACTTTGCGCGCTGGGAATGCCTGCGTGCAGGACCGCTGCTGGTCGTCCCGGACCGGGAGCTCTTCGCCCGCACCGGCACCGCCTGGGCGGAGCGGGGCCTTGCGCTGGTGGAGGCGCCGCTGCCCCTGGGACTCTCGCGCAGCCTGGAGTTCTACCGGGCGCTGAATTCGAGCCACGGTTCGAATCAGACAAAGACCATCGCTCGCCTGCGGGAAGAGGCGCAGCGCGCGGTGCGGCGATTTTGGCGCGGAGGCGCTCGGCGGCTCGCGTACCATGTCGGCTCGCGCAAGGATTTCGAGGCGTTCACCTCGGCCTACGGGGGGTTGGCGGCGCTGCCGTTGTTTCTGGAGCTCGGCTTCGAGATCACCTTGTTCTTCCAGGGCGCCGTGGAAAGGGAGCGGCAAGAGCAGATCCGGCGTCTCCTTCAGCGATACGGGATCTCGAGACCCTTTGCCTGCCTGCCGGACCGGTTGTCGCTCGCGGTTGCCCTGAAGAAGGGCAGGTTCGACGCCGTGTTCTGCGACGAGTCGCTTCGAGACGAGGCGGCCGCGGCGCACACGCCCATGATCACCCGAGCGGCGCTGCATCTCGGCCTGGGCGGCGTCGCGCCGAGCTGCCGCGAGATCGGGCGCGCGATCTCGAACTCGGCCGTCGCCTTCACCAGAAAGAGAGCATGAGTTCAAAGTTCGAAATACCCTTGATGAACCAACGCGCGCTGTTCGGCTCGTTCTTGGCCGCGCACGCCATCCCCGACGCATTGGACATCCTGTTCACCGGCGTCGGCTGCAAGCCCAAGGCCCAGCGCCAGATCGCGCAGCACGATAGATTTCGCGAGGCGGGCAGCAAGATGGTGTGGGCCGACATCGGCGAGCGCGAGGCCATCGGCGGGCCGCTCCAGCAGCTCGAGAACATCACCCTGGAAACGGTGAGCAGGAGAGGCAAGGTGGGGATCATCTTCGTGGCCACCTCGGCGGCGGCGGAGCTCCTCAGCGCGGACCTTCGGCCCGCCATCGCGCGTATCCGACGGCGCGCCGGGTGCCCGGTGGTGTTGCTCCCGAGCGCCGGCTGGGGCAGAGACATGTACGCGGGCTACGGCGCGGCGCAGCGGGCGGTGCTCGAGCTGGTGGACTGGACGCGCTCGCCGGCGAGAGGACGCAGCGTCGGCATCGTGGGCCACTGGTTCCACCGCTACGAATCGGATCAGCAGGCGGACCTGCACGAGTTGCGCCGCTTGCTGAAGGGCGCCGGGGCGGAACCGGGCCCGGTGTTCTTCTCGGGCGCACCTCTCGCAAGGCTTTTGGAACTCGCCGGTTCGGCGGCCATCTTGCGGCTTCCCTACCTGCTGGACGGGCCACCAGCCGCGGGGTCGCCAGCGCCGGCGCGAGCGGTCGTGCACGGGCATTGGGGCAGACGGCCGGTCCTGCCGACGGCGCTCCCGGTGGGGACGGCGCACACCGAGTCGTTCGTGCTGGCCGCGGCGCGGGCCGCCGGCGCCGGCGAAGACCGGGCGCGGCGTTTCCTACGAGAAGAACGCGCGCGGCTCGGGCCGACCCTGCGCCGGGCGCGAAAAGCGCTTGCGGGGAAGAGGGCGCTCCTGCTCGCCGACACGCCACTTTCCGTGGGGCTATGCTGTTTTTTTCACGAGCTGGGAATAAAAGTTTTGCTGGCAGTATTGCTGGATGAGACGCTCGGCGGAAAGAAGACGCTGGAGGTTGGGCTTCGCGCCGGCGGCGTCGAATCGATCCCGGTCGCCCTCGAAAACCCCGGCTACACGGAGCTGGAGCGTGCCTTCCAGGGGACGTTCGGCAGGCGTGGCAGGCCGGATTTCATCGTGGGGCCGGACCTGTGGTTGCCGCCGCGCATCCGTGAGGGCGCCGTCTGGATCGAGCTCGGCTTTCCCAGCAACCGCTGGCACCCGAGAGCATCCGCGCCCGTCATGGGATTTGCCGGGATGCGCTCGTTGGCACGGCGGTTGCTGGACTCTGGCGCCGCCTGAAGAGGATTATTCCTCGAACTTTGGGACAGCGCCGCCCAGGCAGGCGGCGAGCCATCCGACCACCTGGCGGGCCGTCGCATCCCGGGAGAGGTCGAGGCCGCCCTCCGCAAGGATCGAGACGTCGAACTCTCGCGTGCGGACGAAGTAGCGCTCCTGCGAATCGAGCTCTGCGAAACCGAGCCGCAGCGAACGCTTTCCTCCCGCCGGCACGAGTTCCAGCACCACGAAGGGGCTCTCCATCGAGAAGCGGTGCCGCCAGCCGGGGCCGAGCCGGGTCAGGCCGCCCGCCTTGTTCAGGGACGCCACCACGCGTTCCTGGAGTCGCGCCAACCTGCGCCGTTGTGCCTCGATCCGCTCGCGCTCGAGACGGGCGCCCTCGTCGTCATCGGGAGAAGGCTCCGGGGCCGGCTGGAGGCTCTTTCTGTGCCAGGATTCGGCCTCTCGCACCATCGCTTCTCCGGCCAGGAACATGCAGGCGGCGAACTCCTGCCGCGGGGAGCGGACGGTGAGCCGCCAGCCGCCGTCGGTTTTGGTGATGAGTTGGAGCCGCAGCAGGTCGTCCCAGTCGTCGCCCAACGCTTCTTGCGGCGAGGTCTGAAAGCGCGACCGGAATTCTTGCTCGTCGAGCGGCGGCTGCCGGGTGAGCGCGCTCATGGCGAAGCAGCGCATCTCCTGGTCGAGCGAGGTGCGCCGCCCTTCGATGGACGAGTCGTCCGGCGAGAAGGGCTTGTCGTCAGGCCACAGGTGGTGTTTGTACCAGAGGTGGCCGAAGATGTAGCCGCGACCCGATGGGCCCAGCGCCAGCAAGCTCGCGGGGTCGAGCGTGCGCAGGCCGTAGGAGGGCTTGCGCCCCACCGCCCAGCCCAGGCCCGAGGCGTCGTGACGGACGGCCTTGAGCTCGAACTGCGCCGGACGGAGCCGGTAGCCGTGCGCCGCGCAAGTCCGCGCCAGCGTTGCCCGCAGCGCCGGGGTCCAACGCCCGAAGCCGCCGGCCTCGCGCAGCACCGCGTCCGGCGTATCCGAGAACAAGGGCGTGAAGGTGACCTCTTCGGGCCCGAGCGTGAAGGCCTCGCGGGCCGACGCCAGGAAAGCCGTGGCGTCTTCTCCCGGCAGGCCCAGGATGAGGTCCAGGTTCACCCACAGGCCGGCCCGCCGCAGGCTCGCCACCGCGCGCGCCACCATGGCCCGCGTCTGGTAGCCGCGGTTCACCGCCCGCAAGGCCGCGAGGTGAAAGGATTGGACCCCCAGGCTGACGCGGTTGAACCCGTGCTCTTTGAGGAGTGCGATCTTGGCCTCGGTCACGGTGTCCGGGTTGCACTCGAAACAACGCTCGCAGTCTGCCCGGAACGCAAAGCGCGAAAACAGGCCATCCAGCAACCGGCGCATGGCGGCGTGCGACAGGAAGGATGGCGTTCCCCCACCGATGTACAGGTTGGAGAGCTTCAGGCGGCGAAAGACCGGCGCGTAGAAGGCCATCTCGGTTTCGAGCCGCTCGAGGTATTGCTCGATGTGGCGAGCGCCGATCCCGTCGCGGCTGTGGTAGGTGCAGTAGCGGCAGCGCCGGCGGCAGAACGGCACGTGGATGTAGCAGTTCACCATGGGCGCGCGCGGCGAGGCCGCCAGGGCGCCGCGCCAGCACTCGGCCAGCAGGCGCGGGGTGAGCGAGAGCGGCTTCTCGCGCTCGTGGACGTAGAAGAACTGCACCGGCCCGCGCTGGACGTGCGCGCCCAGGCGCCGGGTGAAGGCCCGGTATCTTCGCAGGCGGGCCGCCGGGCCGAGCTGCGACGCACGCGGCAAAATTCCCCCCAGGACGCGGCGCAATTTCGTATCGCCCACGGCGAACGTGGCGGCGGCGAAGCGCAGCCGGGGCCGGGAGGGGCGCAAGCGGTATTGCGCGCCAGACCGTTCGGCGAGCCCGAGACGGCACAGCGCCTGAAGGTCATGGGTGATCTTTGAGCGACAGGCAACACCGATCTGGCGGGCCTGCCGGCGCGGATCGATACGCGCGCCCTCGAAGAGCCGGGTGGCGCACAGACGGCGAAGCTCCTCGTCCGCCTCCGCCGGCAGCATTCGCCCGAACGGGCCGTCGGGGTCGAACGGCTCCAGCACCCCGTCATCCATGCGGTAGTGTGCGCGGTGCGCGATGCGCGACTGCGTCCCCGGCCCCAGGCTGAAGAGGTGGGCCGGCCGGCGCGGCCAGGGAGAGAATCCCTGCATGGCCCGGCGCGCGTCGCGGCGGACGAGCTTGATGGCGGGGGGCGCGGCCTTGAGCAGGTAGCCGGACTCCTCGGCGTCGTCGGCGAACGAGCGCGCCGTCGGCGAGTCGTCGAAGGCCGCCTCGAGGGGAGAGATGGACAGCGTTCCGGGAGGCGTTCCGGCCGCCGGCAGATACAACGTCACCTCGTGCGGCCGCCAGCGCAGCACCTCCCGAACGGACCGCCGCAGCGAGCGGGCGTCGTCACCCAGCAGCCCGGCGATGAGCTGGACGTTGAGACGGAAGCCGAGCTCCAGGAGCAGCTCGGCGGCCCGGCGCGCTCGCGTGGCCGAGCGGTGGGCGCATCCCATGGCCGAGAGCACCCGCGGGGCCAGAGAGATCACACCCAGGCTGGCCCGCTCGAAGCCGAGCGATCGCAGCATGCGCGCCTTGGGGGCATCCGTCGTGGCCGGCACGGTGTAGAAGCCTCGGCTCTTCGATCCGCCGAGGCGAAAACGCGCAAGGAGCGTACTGGCGATCCGCTCCAGTTCGTAAAGCGGCAAGGCCGTCGGCGTTCCGCCTCCCAGGTAGAGGTGCGAAAAACGGAGGTGCGAGAGCGCCTCGGAGAAGAATTCCATGGCCTCGAGGATCCCCGCGGTGAACGGCCGGGTATCCCCGGAGCACGGGCGATGGGGATAGACGCAGAAGGCGCAGTGGGTCCGGCAAAAAGGAAGGTGAAGGTAGAGGTGACCGGGGAGCGCCGGGTCCGCCGGACGCCACAGCTCGCAAAGGTCGCGCGCGCTCACAGTCGCCGCGGACTCGGGGATGGACGAGAAGAAGCGGGCGGCGGGGCCCATGCGCAGGCCCGCCTCGTCCTGGGCATCGGCCAGCGCCAGGTATCGAAGCAACCTGAGCCGCGAGGCTCGGGTCGGGGTTCGGTTGGGCGTCACCCGGCTATTATGTCAGAGCGGCTCTCGGGCACAAGGGATTGACGCGGGTTCGTCCGGACGGTAAGCCTACGCCGATGGGCGACGGCCAGAAAAGAGACCTCCTGATGGTGCTGCCGCCCTGTATCGGCCACCCGCACCGTTTCGACAGCCTGGGGGTGGCCTACCTGGTGGCGGCGCTGAGGAAAGAGGGCCTGGACGCGGGTTCGGTCAACCTGTCCCGGCTTTACTTTCAGCTCGATCGCGATCTCTACCACTGGGCCTATGACCAGACCTCGCTCGAATCCCTGTACCCGAAAGGGGTGTGGGGCGACGACCCGGCCTACCTCGAGCGCCTGCTCAAGGGCCGGCCGGACCGGCTCACCCTGGCCCGGCTGGAGGGCTTCGCCGACCTCGCGGCGGAGAAGATCGCGGCGGCGAGCCCACGCCTGGTGGGACTGTCGCTGCTCCAGTCGAACCTGCTCTTCGCGGCGATGCTTGCGCGGCGGCTTGCGCGCGCCGGAATTCCTGTCCTGGCGGGGGGCCCGGCGGCCCGGGAGCCGAACCTGCAGGCGTTCCTCTTCCGGCACGGCGTGCGCTGCATCTTGGCAGGTGAGGCCGAATCGACGCTGCCGCGGATCGTGAGCGACTACCGGCGCGAAGGTCGGCTGCCCCCGCCGGGATCGGTCATCGCCGGAGAGGCCGCGCCCGATCTTGATTCGTTGCCGTTTCCGGAATTCGACACGGATCGGGGGCTCGGCTGGATGCCGGTGGCCGCCTCGCGGGGCTGCGTGGCGCGCTGTCACTTCTGTGAGGAGTCGCGCTTCTTCTCGGGCCTGCGGCGCCGCTCGGTAGAGAGCGTGCTCGACGAGATCGAGCACAACCGCGAACGGTTTCGCGCCCAGGGCGTCCAGTTCCACGACTCGCTCATCAACTTCGATCAGAAGTGGCTCCTGCAGTTCTGCCGCGGCTTGAAGGATCGGCTCGGCGGGTTCGAGTGGCAGGCGTTCGCGCGGCCCACCGGCCTGACTGAACGGATGCTCGAGGCGATACGCGAATCCGGCTGCACCGCCTTGCACTTTGGCGTCGAGCACTTCGCGCAACCCGTGTCGGTCGCGCTGGGAAAGCACCTCGATGTCCGAGAAGCCTATCGGGTCATCGAGCGGACGGCGGCGCATGGTATCCCCGTGAAAGTCCTGGTCATCACCGGCGTGCCGGGCGAGACGGAAGAGGATCACCGGGCGAACCTCGAGGCGCTACAGCGGCTGATGGGCGGCTATCCGGATCTGGTGGACTTCGCCGCCAACCCGCTCATGGTGACGCCGCACTCGCTGTACTTTTACCGGCCGGAGAAGTTCGGCATCGAGCTTCGCCGTGACCGGCAGGGCAGGGTGGTGCGGGTGCGCTTCGTTGCCGGTCCCGATCCCGACACCATCCTGCGCCGGCTCTCGGAACTCCTCGCCATCAAGCCCAAGGCGGCGCCGGGCCACGAGGGCTCGCCGGGGGCCTGGGAAAACCGGAAGAGATCGGCAGGATCTTGAACTCTTGACACCTTGGCGCCCGTCGTTTATGGTCCTGCGCCGGTCGCGGCTGGGTAGCTCAGTCGGCCAGAGCAGGGGTCTCATAAGCCCCGTGTCGGCGGTTCGATTCCGCCCCCAGCCATTTTTTTTCTCTCTTCAGTCCACCAGCACTGGCTCGGCGGGGATGGCCTCCAGCGCGAAGAAGCGCTTGGCCGTCTGCTTGAAGGCCTCGGGCGAGTGCGCCGAGACGATGAAGAGGTACCCCCGCTCCTGACGCGGCACGGCCAGGATGACGCCCGCTTTTCGCGTGAGCAGGGTGGCCGCGCGCTCGAGCGCCTTCGGCAGGCCCGGAACGCCGGCGAACCGATCGGGCAGCGCCTTGACCTCGGCCGGGGTGAGCAGGAGAAGCACCGAGCGCCCGGGGAAGTCGAGGAGCTTCTTGGGGTAGTCGTACTTTCGGGAAGGCGGGAACTTCCACACCGTCCAGCGCGCCACCTGGGACTTGAACAGCGAGACGGTGTCCTCCTCGCCGATCACCATCGAGCCGGTCACGTAGTCCGCCGGCCGCGGTGGGTTGACCTGGCGCTCGAGCTCGCCCGCGCGCAGGGCGAACTCGCCGTTGAGATCCCGCCGCGCCGCCAGCGCCTCTCGCAGCGGCGGCGTCAGGGCCTCGGCCAGGCGTTTGCGCGCCGCGTCCCCCGGCCAGGGCGGGACCTCTCCCGGACCGGCGGCCATGAGCGGGGCGGCCAGGCCATGGCTGAGCGCGTCCAGCAGCCCCTCCACGAAGGCGAACGGCTCGCCACGGAAGCCGGCTCTCTCGGCGAAGCGGGTCGTGACCACGGATTTCAGCGATGGCGGCAGGCGCGCAAGGAGCCAGCGCCCCGCCTCGTGCACCGCAAGCGCCGCCTGCTGCAACCCCGCTGCCTTTCCCTCCGGGACCGTCACCAGCACCCGGTCGCCGATGAGCATGGCCTCGAAGGCGGACTCCGGCGGCGCCCACACCGGGTGGACGTTCAGAGTGAGCGAGCCCTGCTGGATGTGCACGAACGTCATGAAGGCCCGTAGCAACTGCTGCACCGGGGCGCCGTCCAGCGAGGCCTGGATGCGCGCGATCTCGGAGGCGAAGTTCTGCACCGGGACCAGGAGCTGGCCGACCCGGGGCGCGAGGCGGGAGAGCAAGGCGGCGATGACCTCGGCGTCCTGCGGCTCCACGATGCCCGCCAGCGAGCGGGCGAGGGCGGCGGGTTCCGGGCTCGCCAGCACCGCGGCGGCGTAGCGATCCACCAGATCGGGCCGCGCCAGGGGAAAGCGGCCCTCCGGCCCGAAGGGGTCCTCGAAACTGGGCTCCGGCGCCTCCTTGCGGGCTCTTGTCGCGATCTCGGCGCGGATCAGCGCGTATTTTTTCAAAAGCTCACGATCGGCGTCGTCCAGCCCGAAACGATCCTCGAACGCCGCGCGGTAGGCGCGCGAGCTTCCCGGGCGCCAGCCGCTCGCCTCCTCGGCCAGGTACAGGACGTTGGCCATCACCGACGGGCCGACCGAGATCTTGAGCGCCGGCCCGGCCGCGGTCGCGGCGGCGGCCGTATCCGAGACGGGTGCGGAGGCAGGCGCCGCGCCCTGGGTGCCGTCCGGGGCGGAGTCGGGGACGGTTTGCGGCGCTCCGCAGGCGCCGAAATATGCCGCGGCGCACAGGCCGCAGATGGCACGCAGGATATTGTGCATGCGAATCTCCCTCTAGGGTTGTTCTCCCGAGAGCTCGGGCGGCAAGGTCGGGGCCACCTTCCAGCGCCCCTCCGCCCGCACCATGGATACCCGGCTCACCCGGCACTCCTGGTCCTTTCCGCAGGGGCCGGCCGCGATCTGGAGCGTGACCCGATCGGACTCGCGCTCGAGCACCTCGACGTTCCGCAGCGGGCCGATCCCGTCGGCGGCGGAGTGCAACAAGAACAAGCGCAGGCCGTCGATGTCCGGTCCCCCGTCCCGCCGCAGCCGCTCGCCCATGCGGGCGAAGGCCTGGCGCACTTCAGGGGACAGGTACTCCGCAGCCCGCTCCAGCGAGTTCGATGCCACCGCGTCGTAAAAGGCCCGGTAGGCTTCCTCGGGCGTGTTGCGCGGCTCTCCCCGGCAGGATGCCAGCGAAAGCGAAAGGATCAACACCGAGACGAGCTTCAAGAGCGCCTCCCCGGGGGCTCAGCCCCCGTCCTTGGCCGGCGCCGGCGCGAGCCAGGCGGCCACGGTGGCCAGCGTGGCGCGGGTCCAGTTCGGGGCGAACACGCCCACCGCCACCGCTCCCCCGGCGAGGAGCAGCAGCGAAAGCATCACCGCCAGCAGCCAGCGGCTCAGGCGCCGCAGCCGTGGCCGCGGCGTGGGCCCGATCGGCGTGCTGAACTTGAGCACGGTCTCGGGGCTGGTGATCGGGCTGGCGGCCGCCACCTCCTCGCTGGCGATGAGCGTCAGGCTGTCCTCGGAGATCTGGCCGCGCTCTCTGAGAAAGCCCACCAGCCGCGCCGCGGCGGAGCCTTTCAGGATCGCGGCCAGGAGGTGCTCGAGGTCCCGGCGCAGCTCGGCCGCTCCCTGGTAGCGCCGGGCCGGATCCACCTCCAGGCAGCGCTCCACCACCCGCACCACCGACTTGGGCAGGCGCGGGGCGATCTCCCGCAGGCGCTTGCGCTGGCCGCGGGCGATGGCGATCAGCAGCTCGGCCGTGTTCTGACCGGAGTGGGGGAGCTGGCCGCTGAGCATCTGGTACAGCAGCACGCCCAGGGCGAAGATGTCCGAGCGGGCGTCCGCGCGCTGGCCCGAGGCCTGCTCCGGGCTGAGGTAGCGCGGCGTGCCGATGACCAGGCCCTTGCGGGTCAGGTCATCCTGGGTGAGATCCTTGGCGATGCCGAAGTCGGTGAGTTTCACCTGCCCGGTGCGCGAGAGCATGACGTTGCCGGGCTTGATGTCGCGGTGAATGACCCGGCGGAAGTGGGCGTGTTCCAGGGCCGCGGCCACGCCGGCGCCCACCAGCAGCGCGATGTCGATGGGGAGCGGGCCGGCGCGCAGGATGGTCTCCAGGGTGACGCCGTCCACGTACTCCATGACCAGGTAGGTGCGCCCGAATTTCTCCTGCAGATCGTGGACCGCGATGATGTTCTCGTGCTGGAGCGCCGCCAACGCCAGGGCCTCGCGCCGGAAGCGCTCGGTGGCCTCGGGATCTTCCTTGAGCTCCGGCAGCAGCGCCTTCACCGCCACCTTGCGCTCCAGCGGCTCCTGCACCCCCAGCACGACCTCGGCCATGCCGCCCGCGCCGAGCACCTCGCCCAGGGTGGTGCTGCCCACGCTTTTGGGTCGGACCGGCGACATCGGCCTCCTCGCGCGTCTCTTGCGCGGCGCGGCCCGCATGCGGCACAATGCGCGGCCGTGGCCAGCATGGTCGTCAAAACCCCAGCCAAGATCAACCTGTTTCTTCGGGTTCTGGCCCGGCGGCCGGACGGCTACCACGAGCTGGATTCGTTGATGGCGCCGGTGGGCCTGTTCGACCGCCTCGGCTTCGAGTTCCCCAGGGTGCCGGGGCTGCGGGTGCTCTGCCCGGAGCATCCCGAGCTGGAGGGGCCCGACAACCTGGCCGGGCGGGCGGCGGAGTGCTTTTTCCGGGCGCTGGCTCGGCCGCCGCGGCTGCGGCTGCGCTTGCACAAGGGCATCCCGGTGGCCGCGGGGCTCGGCGGCGGCAGCTCGGATGCGGCGGCGACGTTGCTTTCGCTGAACCGCCGTTTCGGCCGCCCCTTCGCGCCGGAGCGGTTGGCCGAGCTGGCCCTCTCGCTGGGCGCGGACGTGCCGTTCTTCCTCGGCCGCCGACCTTGCCGGGCGGGCGGGGTGGGGGAGCGGCTGCGGCCGGTGCGCCTACCGGAGTTCTGGGTGATCCTGGCCTGTGCCCCCTTCGGCCTGTCGACCCGGGAGGTGTTCGAGCGCTTCGACCGGACCCGCCGCTCGGCGAATCGTAAAATTCGTTTGACAGAGCGCAGGGATAGTGCTAGGGAGATGCCCTCCGGCGGTGGCTGGTCCCGCGAGCGGCTCGCCGTGAACCTGGTGAACGACCTGCAACGCATCGGCGAGTCGCTTCACCCCGACATCGGCA
Source organism: uncultured Myxococcales bacterium (assembly GCA_964561025.1). GTDB lineage: Bacteria > Myxococcota > B64-G9 > B64-G9 > B64-G9 > JAAZNF01. Next base: position 2,226 of record CAZLNM010000026.1, on the reverse strand, counting down.
AGGTTCGCCGGGAGCTGCTACGAGCGGGCGCCGCCGGCGCTTCCATGACCGGAAGCGGCCCGACGGTGTTCGGGTTGTTCTTCTCCCGCCAGAGAGCGCAACAGGCGCTCCGGGCGGCGCGCCGGGAAGGCGGTTGGACGTACCTCGTGGCGAGAGGTGTTTCGAGATAGCTGGCGGACGAACGGCAACTTGAGTCTCACCCCTGGGAGTTCCGGGGAGGGACAGGGAGGTCCGACATGGAGATCACCGAAGTCAGAGTATTCCCGGTGAACGAGGACAAGCTGAAGGCCTACGCCACCATCACCTTCGACAACTGCTTCGTGGTGCGGGACCTCAAGGTGATCCAGGGCAACAACGGGTTGTTCGTGGCCATGCCGAGCAAGAAGCGCAAGGACGGCACCTTCAAGGACACCGCGCACCCCCTGAACACCGAGACCCGTGAGATGATCGAGGCCCGCGTGCTCGACGAATACCGCAAGGAGCTGGAGCGCATGGGTTCGCCGCCGCCGGAGGTCGGCAACCGCCAGCTCGACAAGGAGAAGGCCGAAGCCTCCCAGGCCCCCGCCGCTCCTGCCGACGAGGACGAGGAAGGTTGACGTCAGGCCGCCATGCGCGGCCGCGAGGATGAGGTTACCCGTGTACCGGAGCGATTCGCCCCTGGTTTTTTCCGGTAGTTCCAACCGGCCGCTGGCCCAGGCCATCGCCGACTACCTGAATGTCAACCTGGGCAAGGCCAAGGTCGGGGCCTTCTCCGACGGCGAGACCCAGATCGAGATCGGCGAGAACGTGCGCGGGCGGGAGACGTTCGTGGTCCAGTCCATGTGCGCCCCCGCCGATCACCACATCATGGAGCTGCTCATCATGATCGACGCGCTGCGGCGCGCCTCGGCCGAGGAGATCGTGGCGGTGGTGCCGTACTACGGCTACGCGCGCCAGGACCGCAAGGTGGCGCCGCGCACGCCCATCACCTCCAAGCTGGTGGCCGACCTGCTCACCGCCGCCGGCGCCACCCGGGTGCTGTCGCTCGACCTGCACGCGGGGCAGATCCAGGGTTTCTTCAACATCCCCTTCGACCACCTGTACGCCGCCCCGGTGCTGCTGGAGGATTTGCGCAAGCGCTTCGACATCCCGCCGGTGGTGGTGTCGCCGGACGCCGGGGGCATGGAGCGTGCGCGCGCCTACTCCAAGCGCCTGCAGTCGTCGCTGGCCATGATCGACAAGCGCCGGCCCGCCCCCAACGTGTCGGAGGTGGTCAACCTGGTGGGCGACGTGAGCGACCGCGACGCGGTGCTGATCGACGACATCATCGACACCGCCGGCTCCATCACCCAGGCGGCCGAGGCGCTGCGCCAGCGCGGCGCGCGCCGCATCTCCTCCTACGTGGTCCACGGGATCTTCTCCGGCCCGGCCATCGAACGGATCATGAAGTCCTGCATCGAGGACGTGGTGGTGACCGACACCATCCCGCAGGAGGCGCATATCGGCTGCTGCAAGAAGATTCGAGTTCTGTCGGTGGCCCCGCTGCTCGGCGAGGCCATCCGGCGCATCCACATGCACGACTCAGTCACATCGCTTTTCGTGTAGGCGATCGATTCGCGGAGGACGACGATGGAACTTCCAGTGCTCAAGACCGAAGCTAGAACCGAAACCGGCAAGGGTCCGGCCCACCGGCTGCGCGCCCGCGGGCTCATCCCCGCGGTGTGCTACGGCGCCAAGGAGAGCCCGCTGCCCATCGCGGTGTGCCCCAAGGAGCTCATGACCATCCTGCGCGGCCCCCGCGGGCTCAACGCGCTGATCCGGCTCCAGGGCGCCACCGACCGCACGGTGGTGGTGCAGGACTTCCAGCGCGACCCGGTGGAGCGCGAGCTGCTGCACGTGGACTTCTTGCAGATTGACACCCACAAGACCATCCGGCGCGAGGTGCCGGTGGACTTCACCGGCAAGGCCGAGGGCGTCAAGGCCGGCGGCGTGTTGCAGGTGGCGCGGCGCTCGGTGCTGGTGGAGGCCCTGCCGACGGAGATCCCGGAAAAGATCGAGATCGACGTCAGCGCGCTGAACATCGGCGACTCGGTGCACGTGGACGAGGTGAAGCTCCCCGCCGGCGTGAAGGCCCTGTTCGAGAAGGCCTACGCGCTGTGCTCGGTGGTGGCGCCCTCCGAGGAGAAGGCGCCGGTGGCCGAGGCCGCGCCGGCCGAAGGCGAGGCGGTGGCGGCCGAGGGCGAAGCC
>CAZLNM010000025.1:0-49188 GCA_964561025.1 uncultured Myxococcales bacterium | reverse complement strand
CCTGGTGTCGCCGGATCTCCTGTTCGGCTTCGACGCCGACCCCGCCGTGCGCAACGTCATCGGGGTGGCCATGAAGTTCCCCGACCTGGCGGTGCAGGGCGTGATGATGCGCAAGTTCGGCCAGGAGATCATCAAGGCCACCGCCGGCAAGAAGATCCACGGCACCGGGGCCGTCCCCGGCGGCGTCAACAAGAACCTCTCCATCGAGGAGCGCGACGCCTTCCTCAAGGACATGCCGCAGATGCTGGCCTGGGCGCGCGCCGCCGTGGACCTGTGCCGCGACTTCACCATCAAGCACAAGGACACCCTGCTGCCCTTCGGCTCGTTCGACTCCAACCACCTGAGCATCGTGCGCTCCGACGGCGCCATGGATCTCTACGACGGCAACCTGCGCGCCCTGGACGCGGGCGGCAAGATCATCCTCGACGGGGTGCGCCCGGCGGACTACCTCCAGCACATCCGCGAGGAGGTGCGCTCCTGGTCGTACATGAAGTTCCCCTTCATCCGCGAGCTCGGGCCGGAGCAGGGCTGGTACCGGGTGGGCCCGCTGGCGCGGCTCAACACCTGCGAGTTCATCGACACGGAGCTCGCCGAGAAGGAGCGCAAGACCTTCTTCGAGGTGCTGGGCGGCCGGCCGGTGAACGTCACCATGGCCTACCACTGGGCGCGCCTGATCGAGCTTTTGCACGCCGCCGAGATGATCGAGCGGCTGCTGCACGATCCCGACCTGCAGGGCAGCGACCTGGTGGTCAAGGGGCAGCGCCGTCCGGAGGGCGTGGGCATCGTCGAGGCCCCGCGCGGCACGCTGTTCCACCACTACCGGGTGAACGAGAACGACCAGGTGGAGATGGCCAACCTGATCGTGTCCACCACCAACAACAACGAGCCCATGAACCGCGCGGTGCAGAAGGTGGCCGAGGAGTTCTTCGACGGCCGGGAGATCAGCGAGGGCCTGCTCAACCGCATCGAGGTGGCCATCCGGGCCTACGACCCGTGCCTGTCCTGCGCCACCCACGCCATGGGCCGCATGCCGCTCGTGGTGCGGGCCATCGGGCCGGACGGCGAGGTCGTGGCCGAGCGCATCAAGTCCTGCGACTGATCGCCGGGCGCATGGCGCAAAGAGCGAACAAGCGGCCTCGCCGCGCGACTCGCCAAGGAGCCGGCGCCCCCTCCCGGGCCGCATCCCGGGGCCGTCCCCGCTCGAGCGCGACCCGCCGCGGGGCGAATGGGGCCGGCGCGGGGGAGGGCGCGCCGCGCAGCGCCGAACGGGAGGCGCGAAAGGCACGCGGCGTGCTGGTGCTCGGCTTCGGGAATCCGGCGCGCGGCGACGACGGCCTGGGCCCGCGGTTGTGCGAGGCGGTGGCCGGCTGGCGGCTCCCCGGCGTGACCGTGGAGAGCGATTACCAGCTCGGCATCGAGGACGCCTTCGACCTGAGCCGGCACCGCGCGGTGATCTTCGCCGACGCCGCCGCCTCCGGTCCGGCGCCCTACCGCTTCCGGCCGTTGCGGCCGGCGCGCGCGCTCTCCTTCTCGAGCCACGCGGCCAGCCCCGCCGAGGTGCTGCTCTTGTGCCGCCGCCTGTTTCGCGCCGCGCCGCGGGCCGCGGTGCTGTCCATTCGCGGGTACGACTTCGCCCACTTCCAGGAGCGCCTGAGCGAACGTGCGCAGGTGAACCTCGGACGGGCCTTGCGTTTCCTGCGCAAGCACTTACAATCGACGCTGAAGAGCGCCAAACCTGCCGACCGGACCGGTCGGGTGCGAGGGAAAGACCATGGCTGACAAGAAGAAACTGATCCTGTGCGTGGACGACGACGCGGACATCTTGGAGCAGCTTCGGCTGGTGCTGGAGAAGAACGGCTACCGCTTCGCCGGCGCCTCCTCGGCCAAGGCCGCCGTCGGGGTGTACCAGAAGGAGAAGCCGGACCTCGTCATCGTGGATCTCATGATGGAGGAGGTGGACGCCGGCACCCAGCTGGTGAAGGAGCTCAAGGCCCTGGGCAACAAGGCCCCGGTGTACATGCTGAGCGCGGTGGGCGAACAACTGGGACAGACCGTCTCCCCGGGCGAGCTGGGGCTCTCGGGGGTGTTCCAGAAGCCGCTCGACTTCAACGCCCTGCTCGCCACCCTGAAGGCCCGGCTGGGCTAGCGCCGCCGGTCCTCGCCGGGTCCGCCGCAACGTCCTTCGATGATCGCCAACCCCCTTGTTGTCTTTTCCTGATCAAAGTGCATCATGTGCGGCAGCGTTTGTTGCGGCGCTCGGTCCAGGGGTTGCCGGGCGAGCGTTACCTTTGGAGCGTGTGACCACCATGGGCCGGCAGCGAGCGCGCTCAGACGTGAAGAGCGGACCTGTCTTGCCATGACGTGAACGGTTGCGCGGTCGCAACTCGGCCGGAGGCCGCGGCATGACCCTGGTTGAGATCTTTCTGCTGGCGCTGGCCTTGTCGGCCGACGCCTTCTCGGTCGGGGCGGTGGTCGGGGTCACCGCCTGCGAGCGGCGGCAGCGCTTCCGGCTCTCCTTCCACTTCGGGCTGTTTCAGACCTTGATGCCGCTCTTGGGCGCGCTGCTCGGCCGGCTGGCGGTCGAGTACCTGGAGGCCTACACCCACTGGATCGCCTGCGGACTGCTCTCGGCTATCGGCCTCAAGATGATCCTCGATGGGCTCTGGGAGAAGGAGGGCCGGGAGGCCGGAGAGAAGACCGAGGGGCAGGACCGCGCTTGCCTCCCCGCCGATCGCACCCGCGGCTGGTCGCTGGTGGCGCTGTCGCTGGCGACCTCCATCGACGCGCTGGGCGCCGGGCTGGGGGTGGGCCTGGTGCTGGAGACGGGCCGGCTGCTCTTCGCCGCCATCGTCATCGGCCTCACCTGCGGCGCCATCACCTGGCTGGGCATGCGCTCGGGCGCGCTCATCCGGCGTTTCGCCGGGCGCTGGGTGGAGCCGGCCGGCGGCCTGGTGCTCATCGGGCTGGGGATCCGGATGCTGTGGGATTAGCCGCCGCGGGCGCCGTTTCCGGCGGCAACGGCGGCGGCGGCAGGGGGACGAGCAGGTAGTCTTCGCCCAGGATGGCGGCGGCAGCGGCCTTGCGCGCGGCGAAGAACTCGATCTGCTTCTTGAGCTGGAGCGCCCGCTGCGGCTCGGCGGCGAGATCGAGCCGCTCGAGCTCGGCCTGGGCGGAGCTGATACGCTCGTCGTTGACCACCACCCGGATGACCGGGGAGAGTTTCTTGTCGCGCAGGCGCTCGCGGGCGTTGTTCTCGGTCCAGGTGGGTTGCACCGACAGATCGGCGAGCTCGCTCGCCGTCTGGCCGTCGCCGTAGTCTTTTCGCACCACCGAGAAGCGCAGGATGGCCCCGTCGCGGGGGTGGCCGTTCTTGACCGGCTCGATGCCGAAGGCGTAGAAGCGCGCCTGGTTGGAGAGGAAGTTCCCCAGCGAGTACGCCACGAAGGTGAGCCGGCCGTCGGCGGCTGGGTAGATCTCCAGCGGCTGGAGCACGTGCGGGTGGTGGCCGATGATGGCGTCGAAGCCTCCATCCAGCAGCCGGTGGGCGGTGTCGATCTCCTCCTTGCGGGGCGCGGTCTGGTACTCGTTGCCCCAGTGGACCGAGAGCACCACCGCGTCGGCGCCCGCCGTCCGCGCCTCCCGGGCGGCCTGGATGAGTTTCTTCTCATCGAGCTTGGCGGCGCAGGGAGCGGGCTTCTTGGGCTCGGCGTTGAACATCTGGGCCGCCGCCAGAAAAGCCACCCGCAGGCCCTCCTTCTCGACCAGGCGGGGCCGGAAGGCCTCCTCACAGCTCTTCGCGATGCCGGTGAAGTCGAGCCCGGAGCGCTCGAGGATCTCCAGCGTCTCGGAGAGGCCCTTCGTACCCTGGTCGTACACGTGGTTGTTGGCCACGCTCACCATGGAAAAGCCGCTGGCGCGCAGGCCGGAGAGCAGCACCGCCGGGGCGTTGAACTGGAAGGGCCGGCTCTCCTTGCCCGTCTTGGGCGCGATCGGAGTCTCCAGGTTGGCCAGGGCCACGTGGATCCCCGAGAGCGCCTCTCGCACGCCGAGCAGAAGTTCGTCGAAGCCCTCGTTGTTCTGGGAGACGCCTTTCTCGTCGCGGCGGTCGGCGGCGCGGGCCGAGTTGAGCACCGAATTGTGGGGCAGCACGTCGCCCACCGCGGCCAGGTCGAGGCGGGCGACCACGCGCGGCAGGGAAAGCTTCGGCGCCGGCGCGGGAGGGGCGGTCGCCGCGAGCGGGCGGGGCGGCGGGGTCGGGGGAGGCGCTGGTTCGGCGGCCGGCGGCGGAGGAGCGCCGAGGTGCGCGCAGCCCAGCGCGAACGAGGCCGCGAGAAGCGGCGAGAAGAACCAGAGGCGATGCGCAACATGAGGCTTCATGATTTCTCCCGGCGGTGCATCTCGGCCACGCGTTTTCGGTTCACGCGCGGGCGGTCGAGCGCTGGGACAGCCAGCGCCGGCCGCGCTACCAGGTTCTTCTTCTCATTTTTTCAAGCTCGCTGGCAAATCCCGGGCCGAAGAGTTCGTCCAGCGTCGCGCTCATGGAGCGGATCAGCGGGGGCAGGGCGGGATCGGCGAGGCAGGGGAACCGGCTCGGGTGGAGCGCCTGCCAGGCGCGGTAGTTGTGACGGTTCACCACGGTGAGCAGGACCGCGCGGCCGAGGTTGACCAGGACCAGCGGGAACAACCGGCAACTGCGCGGATGGAGGGCCTCCAGCGGAAGATGCGCCCTCTTCGCGAAGGCGTGCAGCCGGCAGCGGATCCGGGCGCGCCGGTCGATGGCCGAAAGCACGCAGCGTTTTCCGGGACGGCGCAGCACCTCCCCGCTCGCGTCGAAGAGCTCGACCTGTCCGCGCTCGTTCGGCGCCAGCCTCGCCTCGTGCCGCAACAATTCGGAGGAAAGTTGCCGGATGTTTTTTTCGAGAGGCTTTCGTTCGGCGGGTGTGAGCAAAAGATCGATGTCGGCGCAGCAACTTCGAAAGCGGCCCCTGCCGGGCCCGGGCGCGCATCGCTCCGGGACACACGCAAAGCGTGTCTTCAGGACCGCCGCATCCACAAACACCGGCCCGACGCGACGGATCTGCTCCCTGGCCATGAGGCCCAGGATCCACCGCGCAAAAGCCCGATCGGTCTCGATGTCGGGCGGGCCAGGGTCGGGTGCCTTCAGCCACTGGTCGAAGTTACGGGAGAGCTCGAATCGGACCTTTCGTGCGCCCGGCATGCCGACGGATCATATGGATCCGATACAAGATTGCACGATCTTTGTTGTGCAATTTGCAACACAACGTAAAAACAACGGAAAACAACGGGAAAACAACGGGGCCTGTCCCCGTGTTTTGTGAAAACAACGGAAAACAACGGGAAAACAACGGGGCCTGTCCCCGTGTTTTGTGATTGTTTTTCAAGTGGTTGAACTAATGATGGCGGGCGCCCGGCAAAAAATTTGACCAGATACATTGCCGACAGTATCCTACATGTAGGTCTTTCAACTACCCAGGAGGATACGATGAAGAACGATAACAGAAGAAAAGGCAGCCGGGTGAAACTCGATGTCTTCGTAGGCGAAACCACCGGCGGAAGATACTTCGTTCCCCTGGCCGCCGACCTCAGCGAGGACGGCGTGCTGCTCGAGTTCCCCCGCGGTCTGGACATGCCGTTTTGCGGCGATTCCATCATCGAGATGTCGTTGCCGGGCATCAAACACCTGGTCTGGGCGCGCTGCAAGCTGCTGCGCCGGGAAAAGAGGGGCTTCTTCGAGACCCGGGCGCTTCGTTTCATCAACATCGCCCCCTCCGACCGGCAGAAGATCCGCTACTTCATCCACCGCCGCTCGGGACTGGCCTGAGCTTTTCAACGAACTTGACTCTCCCGGATCTCCCCCATACGATCGGGTGGATTCGCCGCCGCGCCCTTTTTCGTGGGTGGCGCGCGGCGTCGGGGAGGGCGGTATGAGCCGGAAAGTCCTGGTGGTGGACGACAGTCTGGCCTCGGCCCGGCAGCTCACCAAGGTGCTCGGAGATCTGGGGGACTATCAGGTGGTGGGCCATGCCCGCAACGGCGCCGAGGCGGTGAAGCTCTACAAGTCGCTCTCCCCCGAGCTGGTGCTCATGGACATCATCATGCCCATGATGGACGGCATCCAGTCCCTGCGCACCCTGCTGAAGATCGACCCGGCGGCGCGGGTCATCATGGTGAGTTCGGTGGGAGGCGTGGGTTCCCAGGCGGAGGAGGCGCTGCGGCTGGGCGCGCGCAACGTGATCTCGAAGCCGTTCGACCTGGAGCGCATGCGCCAGGTCCTGGAGAAGGCCTTCGAGGCCAAGTAGGCGACGCATGGGAATCCAGTTCTTCGGCGAGTTTCTCATCGAGCGCTGGGTGGTCACCCGGGGACAACTCATCGAGGCGCTCGAGCTTCAGGAGTACCGCAACCTCAAGTTCGGGGAGCTGGCCGTGCGCCGGGGTTTCATGACCCCCGAGCAGGTGCGCGAGGTGAACGAGCTGCAGCGCTCGACCGACCTGCGCTTCGGCGACCTGGCCGTGGCCAAGGGGATGCTCACCCCCGAGAAGGCCCGTGAGATCCTCACCTACCAGAAGAACAACTACCTCATGCTGGGCGAGGCGCTGCTGGAGCTGGGGCACATCAGCGAGGACGTGCTGGAGCGGGAGCTGGCCATCTTCCAGGAAGAGCAGGCCCGCTACCGGGTGGTCGAGGAAGTGGCCATGCCCGAGGCGCTTCCCGCCGCCGAGCTGCTGCGCGCGGCCGTCGACCTCACCCGCAAGCTGTTTTTGCGGGTGGCCGGCATCACGGTCAAGGTCGCCGCGGGCCGCGACGCCGACGGGGCGCCCGAGGGCGAGTTCCACCTCAGCGTGGGGGTGCGGTTCACCGGCTCGCCGCGGGTACAGTACGTGCTCAGCGTGTCCTCCGAGATCGCGGTGGAGGTGGCCTCGCGCATCCTGGGCCAGGACGCCACTCGGGAGTCGGAGGAGATGGTGGAGGACGCGGTCAAGGAATTCACCAACCTGGTGTGCGGCAACACCGCGGCCGCCCTGGCCCAGCAGGGGAAGGAAGTGGAGATCTCCCCGCCCGAGTCGCTCCCGGCCGTGCCCGCGCCGGCGCCCGGTAGCCGGCTGGTGGTGTTCCCGCTGCACGTGACCGAGGGAGCGCTGGATCTGCGTTTCCGGCTCGAGGACGCCTGACCGGCACATCGCCGGCGGCCATTCCTCGCGCGCCGATCGGAGAGAGAACATGAAACACGTCGCCATGGCCACCATCGGCATGTGGGAGCTTCTGGTCATCCTGCTCATCGTGCTGGTGATCTTCGGCGCGGGAAAGCTCCCGCAGCTCGGCGAGGGCCTGGGCAAGGCCATCCGCAACTTCAAGCGCAGCTACCGCGAGTCCCCGCGCGAGATCGAGGGCGAGGCCCGCAGCCTGGACGAGGCCGCGCCGCCCGGGGAGCTTCCCGGCCGGACGGCGCCCACCGGCGCCAAGGCCCCCCGCGACAAGGAGTAACCCGCCTCCGGGTCGTCATGTTCGGCATCGGCACCTGGGAACTGGTCGTCATCCTGGTCCTGGCGCTCATCGTGCTCGGGCCGGAGAAGCTGCCCGACATGGCGCGCAAGATCGGCCGCACCGTGGCCCGGCTGCGGCGCACCGCCGACGAGGTGAAGCGCGAGATCGACCTCGACGGCATCCAGCAGGACCTGGCCCGGGACGACGATCTGAGAGCGCTCCAGGAGGATCTGGACGTGCGGGCGCAGATGCGCCGCGCCATCTCGGAGCTCGAGCTGGCCCCGCCGTCTCCGGCGGTCAAGGATCCCGGACCGTCTTCCCCGCCCGCCCCCGCCGCGGCCCCCACGCTGCCTCCCCCCGCCGAGCGAGGACCGGATGGCTCCAAGTCCCAGGAGTGAGCGCCGCCCGGCGCTGCCTCTGTTGTTGTTGCTGCTGTGCTGGGGTGGGTCCGGCCGGGCCTCCGAGATCGATCTCGGGGTCCAGACCGTGGGCCAGGGGTACGACGTGCTGGCCGCGGGCGGGGAGCTGCTGTTGCGCCGCCGGCTGAGCCACTGGATCGTGCTCGACGCCAGCCGATTGTTCGAGAGCGAGCGGCTGTCGTTTTCGCTCGACTTTCGCCTGGACGCGGATCTGGAGGACTCCGTCGGGGCGCACGGGGGCCGGGAGGCGCTGCTCACCCGGGCCGAGCTGCGCGTCGAGGCCGTCCCCGAGCGCCTGCGCTTTCGTGTGGGGCGGCTGTGGGAGTTCTCCGAGCTGGGGTTCTTTCGCTTCGACGGCGTCCACATCGAGGGAAGGCCGCTGTCCCGTCTGCCGCTCGAGTTGTACACGGGATTCGCGGTCCGTGATCGCAGCATCCTGGGAGACATGGAGCTTGCGCTGCCCGGCAGCGAGGACGATCCGCTCTGTCCGGTGGTGGGGGCGCGGATGGCAATTGCCAGCGCGGGGAGTCGGCTTTCGGTGGACTACCGGCGGGTGGCGGCCTGGCAAGACGGCTGGCCGCTCCAGGAGGAGCGCCTGGCGGCTGCGGGCGCATTGCGCCTCTTCGAGGGGACGCTGGGCCTCGACGCCGGCGCGGCCTACAACCTGCTGCTCGACGGCTTCGATCGCCTGCGGGCCGACCTCTTCGCCAGCCTCCCCGTCGCCGGGGTGCGGGTGCGCGCCGAGCTGGGGGCGCTCTACCTGCGGCCCTTCTTCTCGCAAGACTCGATCTTCAATTTCTTCTCCCCCTCGCCCTTCGCCGAGGCGCATGGCGGCACGAGCCTCTCCTGGGTTGATGGAAAGACGGCGCGCTTGCGCCTGCGCCACCGCTGGTACCTGGACGTGGCGCCAAGCTCCTATCCGCCCACGGCCACGGGGATCGAGGCCGAGGGTGGTCTGCCCGCGGGGCGTTCGGGCATGTGGTCGGCCTACGCGACCTACGAGGACGGCGCCGCGGGCCGCCGCTACCTGGTCATGCTGGCCTGGCGCGGCTCGCCGGGCGAGAGCTGGCTCATCGAGGGGCGGGCGTTGCTCAGCGGTTTTTCCGATCCGGCCCAGCCCCACCAGCATGCCCTGGGGGGCGGCGGCGCGGTGGGGACGACCTGGATCTTCGGGCCGGGCCGGGCGCTGCATCTGCTCCTCGAGGCCAACGGCAACCGCCTGCTGCCCTTCGCCTCGCGGCTGCTCCTGGTGTTGGATCTTGTGTTCCACTTCCAGGGAGGGCCGCGCGCATGAGGAGCCTGGGGTGGATCCTTTTGTTTCTCGTTCCGGCCGCGCCCGCCGCCGCGACGGACTTGCCAGGGGTCTACCCGCCAGAGGTTTCGACGATCCGTTTCTCCCACGGGCGACATGGAGATGTCGGTTGCAGTGCCTGTCATGGCGACATGGCCCTCCCCAGGGCCCGGCCCGCGCCCCGTCCCGGCCACCCCCAGTGCGCCGCCTGTCACGCAAGCTGGATGGAAGAGGGGCCAGCTCGCTGCGACGCCTGTCATCGCGGCGAGGCCCGAAGCGCCGGAAGAAGCGCGGCCTACCTGCGCTTCTCCCACCCGCTGCACGCCGCCGAGCGGGACTCGTGCCGCCGTTGCCACGACACCTCCCGAGAGGGCTTGGGCCTGCTCCCGCCGGCGGGCCGCTGCCAGGAGTGCCACGGCGACTGGATGGACGAGCTGGGCCGCTGCGACCGCTGCCACCCGGCGAACGCCGCGGGACGCCTGGAGGTCAAGACGCCGTACGGCGCGCTGCGCCCGCGCGGGGTTCACGGCGGACCCGATCACGCGCCGGGGTTCGAAAAGCGCCACGGGGCGGACGCGGCCACCCGGCGGGAGCTGTGCCTGCGCTGCCACGAGGAGCGGTCCTGCGCCCGCTGCCACCGCGGCGTCCGGCGCCCGCTGGAGATCCACCCGCCCGACTGGCGGCTCTCTCATCCCGGCCCGGCCCGCGCCGGGAGCCAGGACTGCGACGCCTGCCACCGCTCGCGCGCCGATTGCCGCGGTTGCCACCTGGCGGCCGGGGTGGCGGAAGAGTCGCCGCGCCGGCCGCGCAACCAGCGCCTGCACCCGGCCGGCTACGGCAGCGGAAGCCACGCCGCGGATGCCCGGGCCAACCTGTCCGCCTGCGTCTCCTGCCACGCGGAGGCCGACTGCGTGCGTTGCCACGGGGCGCCGGGGATCGGGGGCGGCATCAGCCCGCACCCGCCCTCCTTCCGCTCGCGCTGCGCGCTCATGCGCCAGCGCAACGAGCGCGCCTGCACAAAGTGCCATCTGCCCGACGACCTCTCCCGCAGGTGCCCCTGATGCGCAGCCTTCCCCTCATCGCCCTGCTCGCGCTCGGGGGGTGCACGCTCACCGGCGAGGAGCCCCTGTTCGAGCCGGTGGATGCACAGCCGCCCAGGATCGTCGCCAGCCTTCCCGCGCACGGCTGGATCGCGGTGCCCGTCGGCATCGAGCCGCGGGTGTGGTTTTCCGAGCCGGTCGATCCGGCGAGCGTCGGCCCGAACACGGTGGCGCTGTGGTCCGGCGATCACGAGGCCGAGGTCCGCTACCACATCGATGTCGAACCCGACGGGCGGGGCGTGGTGCGCCTCACCCCGGTCCGGCCGCTGCTCTCCGGGGTGCGCTACGTGCTGGGGATCGCCCGGCGGGTGACGGACGTCTACGGCAACCCGCTGGACGACTTCTGGATCGCCGCCTTCGAGACCGCGCCCTGAGGGGCCCGCCTCAGGGCACGTTGAGGGTGTACTCCACGCTGGAGGCCACCGCGTGGCCGGCGTCGTTCAGCGCCCAGACGCCCCAGTAGTAGACCCCGTTCTGGAGCGGCGCCGGGGCGTCGCTCGAGGCGGGGTGCGGCCGTCCGTCCGAGTAGCGGATGTTCCCTTCGCGCCCCGTGCCCAAGCCGGTGTGCCAGATCCACACCACGTCGTCCGCGTTGGTGATCTGGTTCTCCTTGACGTGGATGGGGCTTTTGAACACCGCGCACACCACATGCCGGTAGCCGGTGGCGATCCAGGAGAAGCCGGGCTGGTAGGACGAGCCGTCCTTGGCCGCGTTGATGCGGGCGGTGCCGGAGAAGAGCTGGTTCTGGTAGGTCGGGTCGGGGTTGCCGTTTTCTCCTTCGGCGCCGCAGGCGGCGAGGGCATACAGACTGGCGCAGGCGACCATGAGCAGGCGTGGCATGGCGAAGCCTCCTAGAAAATGTCGTTGTACCACTTGAACTGAAGGGCGGCCGAGCCGGTCGGCCCGAACGTGTGCCGGTTTCGCACCCGCTCCTCGCCCTCGCCGAACAGGCTGAAGGTCTTCTCGAGGTACGGCAGTTCCCCGAGGTACGAGAAGCCGAGCGAGAGCAGCAGATCGAGGCTGAAGTCGCCGGAGCGCAGCAGGCGCACCTCGGCCTGCGCGAACAGGTCGGCCGCGCCCGTCCACTTGTCGGCCGAGCGGGCCGCGCTCTTGGCCGAGGACCAGGCCAGCCCGGCCGCCGCGCCCAATTTCACGTGGGCGAAGGAGTACTTCTCCCACAGCGGGTAGAGGCATAGCGCCATGATCTGGATCAGGTTGTGCTGCAGCACGAAGTCGCCCTCGTCCTTCCCCAGGAAGGTGTCCATGCGCTGGTGGGACTCGAATGCGGAGAAGCCGAAGCGCAGCCCCGCCTGCCAGTCGTTGATGCGCAGGGTGCCGTCCAGCAGCAAGAAATGCCCGTGGCGCCACTCGGGGTCGTCGCTGTTGACGAAGACATAGCGATAGCCGGCCGAGAGCTCGCGCGAGTCCACTCGCAGGCCGGGAGGGGCGTTGAGGAACCGCGCCGCCAGCGGGTTTTGCAACACCGCGTGCAGCTCCAGCCGGTCGCCGTCCGAAAGGTCGTGGGTGGAGAGGTGCGGCCGGTAGCCCTCGTGCTCCACGCGCAGGCGGTACGTCCCGGTGCGCAGCTCGACGGTCTGCGGGGTCTTGCCCATGAGCTTTTCGTTTACGAACAGCTCGCAGCCCTCGGGCTCGGAGGTCACCTGGATGGTCACCCGGATGCTGCGCCGGATGGATGTCGCGAAACTCTCGATGGCTTCCTCGATGCGCGAGAGCAGGTTGGCGCCGAAGGGCTCGCTGAACTTCTGGGACAGGTGGACCCGGCCGTTGCGTAGATCGACCAGGCCGAGCGCAAGCTCGAAGCTCGCCTCCTCCCAGCGCCAGGACACGAAGATCACCCCGTCCAGCCCGGTCTGGTTCTTAAGATCGATGAGCGCGAGCCGCTCCATCGAGGCCAGCGCGGAAAAATCCAGAAAGCGCTTGTCGAGCTCGGGGAGCTTGCCCGGCAGGGTCAGTTTCACCGCCTGCACGCGGGAGAGCGTGTTCTGCGCCAGGCGGGTCACCATGGGGATGAGCCCGCGGGACTCGGCCTCCAGGCCCTCGGCCCGAAGCGGCGCGAGCAGGATCTCGACCACCTGCTCGTCGGCGGCTGGCGAGTCCACCGCCGCTTGCTGCCTCCCGGTGCCGTCGCCGGCGAAGACCGCTTGTGCGGCGACAACCGAAAGGACGCAGAGCATGAAAAATGAAGATGACTTTTTCATCGGAGCTGGCTCCTTGGGTTGGTCGTAACTTACGCAATGGAACGCAGTCACAGCACAAAGCAAAAAGCACGCCACCGGGTGTCCTCTGTCACACTTTCTTTTTTTTTGTTATCAATCGGGCCTTTGCGGGGTGGGTGGAACTCGTTATCGGCGCTTGTGGAAACGCCGGCATGTCGTTGCTGCCGCAGCGGGCGCGACAAAGTTGTCAGTGCCCTGGCGGGTTTGTTGAATCGGCAGTTTTACCGTGCCATACTGGGTTCGTTGTTGCGGCGCTGAGCCAAGCAGGCCGCGACCTCTGTTTTCGAGCCTTCTTTTGGAGGATTGGTGGAAGAGAAGTCCCTGGTCCTTCTCGTCGACGACGAGGCGGCGACCCGCGTGCAGTTGCGGGAGCTCCTCGAGCGAGAAGGTTTTCGGGTGACCGAGGCCGCGGACGGCAACGCCGCCATGGCCGCGGTGCGGGACCACTCTCCCGATCTGGTGCTCCTGGACGTGGTCATGCCGGGGCTGTCGGGCCTCGAGGTGTGCCGGCTGCTCAAGGCCAACCAGGGCCAGCGTTTCCTGCCGGTGATCCTGCTCACCGCGAAAAACGATCTCGAGAGCCGGGTGCAAGGGCTGCGCCTGGGCGCCGACGACTACCTCAGCAAGCCGGCCAACCCGCGCGAGCTGCTCGCCCGCATGGAGGCGTTGCTACGGATCAAGAAGCTCCAGGACCGCATCAGCCAGAACCAGAAACGACTGGAAGATCAGGCGATCGCGGATCCCGCCACCGGCCTTTACAACGCCCGCTACCTCGCCCAGCGCCTGCACGACGAATTCGCGCGCGCCGAACGCTACAAGGAGCCGCTCTCCTGCCTGGCGGTCAGCCTCGACAACGCCGCCGAGCTCGGCAGGCAAGCGGGCGCGGAGGGCCTGGAGGCCGTGGTCCGCGAGGTCGCCCAGATCCTGGAGCAGGGGGTGCGCGAGTTCGACATCCTGACCCGCCCCGAGGCGGACCGCTTCGTGCTCATCCTGCCACGCACCCACTTCACCGGCTCCTTGTCCGTGGCCAGCCGGATCCTGGCGCGCCTGCAAGCGCATGCCTTCACCGCCAGCGCCAAGGTGGTGGCGCCGGGCTTCAGCCTGGGCGTGGCCTTCTACCCCAACAAGGACGTGACCTCGGCCGAGGTGTTGCTCGCGCAGCTCGAGGACGCCCTGCGCCAGGCCCGCCAGGCGGGCGGCCGCCAGATCTGTCTGTACCAGCACGCCACGTACTTCTACCGTCCCGAGAGCGGCAAGTAGCCCGCGGCCCAGAACACCCCGTCCTCGATCCCATCGAGCAGGCGCTGCGCGCCGTTGACCAGCACCAGCGGCAGGTCGCGAAGAGCGCTGCTGCGGGCGCCGCGCCACAAGCGGGCCAGGGTCATCCAGCCCGAGACGGGGAAGGAATGGCGCAGCATGACCGTGCGCGCATAGGCCGAGCAGGACGGCTGGTGGGCGCAGCGATCGCCGTCGGCGCGCGAGAGCCCGTCGGACCAGAAGCGGAACAAGAGCCCGAGAAACAGCTCGTCCTCGGCCCGGGCCGCGCCGGCCGGCGCCGTGCGCGGTCCAGCGCTCGCCTCGACCTCTCGCGTCACCGGGTGCCGTTCGTCTACGGACCACGGGCCGAACTCGCCCCCCGTCGCGGGCAGGCTGGCGGCAAAGCTCAAAGCCAGGCACCAGGCCAGCGGGGGCAGAGGGCTCACTCGTCCTGCTCCTCCGGCGGCGGCGCCGGCTTCCCCGCGCGCGCGCGCAGCTCCTGGAGGCGCCGGGCGATCTCGGCCTCGACGCCGTTGTCCGTGGGCGTGTAATAGCGCCGGCGCATAAGCTTCTCCGGCAGGTAGTTCTCGGGGACGTAGTTCCCGGCGAAGTCGTGCGGGTAGCGGTACTCCTTGCCGTAGCCGAGGTTCTGCATGAGCGAGGTCGGGGCGTTGCGCAGGTGCAGCGGCACCGGCAGCGGCCCGTGCTCGACCACGTCTTTGCGGGCCCGGGTCCAGGCGAGCAGGGAGGCGTTGCTCTTCGGGGCGCAGGCCAGGTAGGTGGCGAGGTGGGAGAGGGTCAGCACCGCCTCGGGCAGGCCCACGAACTCGCACGCCGAGAGCGCCGCGGCGGCAAGCATCAGCGCCCGCGGGTCGGCGTTGCCGATGTCCTCGGAGGCGAAGATGAGCATGCGCCGCAGCAGAAAGCGCGGGTCTTCGCCCCCCTCCAACATGCGCGTCATCCAGTACACCGCGGCGTCGGGGTCCGAGCCGCGCAGGCTCTTGATGAACGCCGAGACCAGGTTGTAGTGCTCCTCGCCGGCGCGGTCGTAGAGCAGGGCCTTGTGCTGGACGGCCTCGCGCACGGCGTCCGGGGTGATGGTCTTCTCGCCGCGCGCGGCGAGGTAGCGCGCCGCGGCCTCGAGCGTGTTCAACGCCCGGCGGGCGTCCCCCTGGCTGGCGCGCACCAGAAGTTCGAGCGCCGCCGGTTCGATGGCCAGCCCCAGCGCCCCCAGGCCGCGCTCGGCATCCGAGAGCGCTCGCGCCACGATGGCGGCCAGGTGCTCTTCGGAGAGCGGTTTCAGCACGAACACCCGGCAACGCGAGAGCAGGGCGGCGTTGACCTCGAAGGAGGGGTTCTCGGTGGTGGCGCCGATCAGCGTCACCGTGCCGCGCTCCACGTGGGGCAGCAGGGCGTCCTGCTGTGACTTGTTGAGGTGGTGGATCTCGTCGATGAACAGGATGGTGGGCTTTCCCTCCCGCGCGCGGCTCAGGCGGGCCCGCTCCACGATCTCGCGGATCTCGCGCACGCCGCCCAGCACCGCGGAGAAGGGCACGAAGATGGCCCCGGTGGTGCGGGCGATCACCGAGGCCAGCGCGGTCTTGCCGCAGCCCGGCGGGCCCCACAGGATCATGGAGGGCAGGTGGTCCTTGCGGATGGCCTCGGAGAGCAGCCGGCCCGGGCCCAGGATCTCCTCCTGGCCGACGAACTCCGAAAGCTCCTGCGGGCGCATGCGCTCGGCCAGCGGCGCGTCGGCGCGCCCGTCGTTCTTGGGGCCGAAGAGTTCGCTCTGGTCCATGCGCGGCATGCTAGCCGGTTGCCGCGCGCGATTCAATTGCACGCCGGGACTTTTCTCGTAGAATGGGCGATGATCTCTTCTGCCCTCCGCCCGATCGTTGCCGTCAGGGGTCTGGGATCGCTTCGCGTTCTACCCGGGTTTTACCTCATCAGCGGATTTTTCCGGGTTCTTTTGCTGGGGGGGGCCAGGGGGCGGCGCCCCCTGGCGAGATCTTCGAGCTAGGGGTTCGCGGCGTAGAGGATGTTGCCCCAGTTTGCGTACGAGCACTGCGGCTTGCACACGTTCACGCCGAGCCAGTCGCCCTTGGCCGGGGCGGTCTCGCCGTCGCCGTTGCTGTCGCCCAGGCGGGCGTCGTCCTTGAAGGAGGTGAAGTAGTTGTCCGAGCCCTGGTTCAGCGTGCCGAACTCGCCCAGATCGATGCGGGTGTTCCACACCTTGATGATGACGCCGTCGGCAAGGGTGAGCGTCGCCCCGTCGGCGTCGCCGATTGTGAGCACATTGCCGTAAAGCACGAAGGGCACCTCGGTCTCGGCCCAGCTGGTGGTGTCCTTCACCGCATGCGACACCCCGTCCATGAAGATGCCGTTGTACTTGTTGCCCACCGTGAGGCCGTTCACGGTGGCGGAAAACACGTTGGAGTCATCGAGGCTGATGAGCCCGCTGATGACCATGGGCAGATCGTTGTCGTAGAAGGTGTTGCCGGTGATGACGCAGCTCGCCTTGGCCGAGCCCAGGTTGAGCGTCGCGGCGCGGTTGTCCTCCGGGGTCCCGCCCGCGTTGTGCGCGAAGGTGCAGTTGGTGATGGTGACGGCGGCGTCCTGGTCCACCGACATCGCCCCGCTGTAGGGCTTGGCGTGCCCGGCGAACTCGATGAGGCAATGATCGAGGACCGAGCCGTCCCCGGTGAAGAAGATCCCCCGCCAGTCGCCCGGGGCGGCCGTGGTGGCCGAGCCGTCGCCGTTGGTGTCGCCAAGCCAGTCGTCGTTCTTCAGCGAGGTGAAGGTGATGGCCGTGGTGGCTTCGGCGAGCAGCCGGCCGTCGACGTCGAGGCGCTCGTCCTCGGCGAACTTCACCACCACCTTGTCGCCCAGGGTGAGCGAGCCTCCCTCGGGGATGGCCAGCGGGCCGGTGATGACGAAGGGCACCTCGCTCTCGGCCCAGGTGCGGTTGCCGGTGATCTGGTAGTCGCCGCCGTAGAAGACGCCGTTGTACTTGTTCTTGGCCGTGCCGGGCGCGGGCTCAGAGAACACGTTGGAGTCGTCGAGATCGAACTCGCCGTTGATGAGCAGCGGCACGTCGTTGTCGAAGAAGGTGTTGCCGGTGATCACCGTGCCGGCGCCGGCGGCGGCGGCGTTCAAGGTGGCCGCGCGCAGGTCCGCCGGGGTGCCGCCCTGGTTGTGGGCCAAGGTGCAGTTCGTCACCGTGGTCTCGCAGTCGTTGTCGAGGATCAAGGTGCCGCTGTAAGGCATGTGGGCGCCGCCGTACATGAACAGGCAATGATTGAACACCGAGCCGCACGCCTTGACCTGGATGTAACCCCAGTCGCCGGGGGCGGGGGCGGTGGCCGCGCCGTCGCCGTTGGCGTCCTCGCCGTGCTTGTCGTCGAGCAGCGAGGTGAAGACGATGGGCGTGCTGGCCGTCTGCCCGTCGGCCACGATCTTGCCGCCCGTGCCCACCTGGAAGTTCGTCTGGTCGGAGAACTTCACCGTCGTGCCCGGCTGGATGGTGAGGGTGGCGGTGATCTGGATCGAGTTGTCGATCACGTAGATGTTGTCGTCGGTCCAGGTGGTGTCGGCGGTGATGTTCTCGGTGATGTGGACGATGGTAAGCTCCTTGGAGCCGCAGCCCGCCGCAAGGAGGGCGATCCCGAACCCGAATGCAAAGATGCGGGAGAATGGGGTCTGTTTTTTCATCTGTTTTCCTTTCTTGTGGCTATACGCCTGAATTCGGAGCGTGTTCTGTGCCTGGCTGACTCCGTTGTCAATAGATAAATTCAAAATTTCTGTATCGACGAGTACTGCTGGAACGAGAGGTGGATGTGAGACGTGTCTGTGCTAGCATGCTGTCAAGGAGATTCACATGAGGAACCGGACGATTTCAGGCGCCTGTCTGCTCTTCGTTGTCGTCGGGGGGGCCCCGATGGCGGTCTCTCAGGAGAAGGCCCGGCCACCGGTGGTGGCGGTCTTCGATGTCGAGCAGCCCACGCCCATCCTGAAGCCGGAGGAGTTGATCACGCTGACCAACTATCTGTCCGTCAAGTTGGGGGAAAGCGGCCGGCTCTTCATCATCCCCAGCAAGGACATCCGGCGGCTCATCGCCGACCAGAAGAAGGAGTCCTACCGCGCCTGCTACGATGAGGCCTGCCAGATCGAGATCGGGCGGGAGCTGTCGGCCCAGTACACCGTCTCGTGCTCGCTGGGGAAGGTCGGGGATAGCTGCCTGTTCACCGCCGCGGTGTACGATCTGGCCAAGGCGGCCACGGTAAAGACCGCCTCGGGCAAGGGGCGTTGCAAGCCCGAAGAGCTCATCCAGGCCGTGGAGTCGATCGCCCTGGCATTGGAGGAGGCGCTGGCCCCCGCTGCCAGTAAAACCCCACGCGTCACGGAGCCCGCCCCGGTCCAACCGCCTCCGCCCACGTTCGTGTCACCGCCGGCGCCGCCATTTCGGCCGAGCGAGGGCGCCATCACCTGGGCGCGCACGGCCGGGATCCTGGGGATCGTCGGTGGCCTGGGCGCCGCGGGCCTGGCGGCGGGTGCCGAATTCACCAAGTGGCAAGAAGACGACCTCCCCTCGAACCTCATGGGGGCCGTGGCCCTCACGCTCGTCGGTGCCCTCGGCCCCATCATGAGTTCGGCATCGGACTCGGTCCGTTCCGGCACCAGCGCCGACGGCTCGCCCGCTTCCAGGGTTTCGGCCTGGATCGGCTACGGGGTCGCTATGACGGGTGGCAGCATCCTGTTGATCCTGGGCCTCACCGGAGACAGCGTGCCGCCGGATGGAGCGATCCTCGCCGCGGGTGGGGTCGGCCTGGTGTCGCTGGTGCTCTTCGCGATCGACGACTTCGTCTCGGCCAGCCAGGTGCGCGCTCTCTATCCCGAGAAGACCGCCGCCGCCGGCGATGCGCTACTCGTGCCCGTTCTGGCCCCTATCCGGATGCCCGACGGTTCCACCGGCGCGGTCCTCGGTGTCGCCGGCCGCTTCTGAGGCTGGAGCCTGTCCTGGGATGGGTCTGGCTTTTTCAATCCGTCATCAGCGGCGGGGGCTGAATCTCTTTCGTATGGATGCAAGAAGCAGCAGGGCCATCGCGAAAAGTCCCGGGGCTTGTGGCGCGCCGCCACAACCACAGCCGCCGGCCGGCCGGATCGCGTCATCGCCGCCATCCCCGGCACCGCCGTCACCGCCGGCGTCCTTCCCGTCTCCGCCGTCGGCGCCTGCGTCCGAACCGTCCGCGGCCGTGCCGTCTGCCGCATCCGACCCGTCCGAGCCTCCGTCTGGGCTGTCCCGGCAGCGGTGCTCATCACAAGTCTCTGCCGGATGGCAGTCGGGATCGGCGCAGCAATCTCCGGCGAAGACGTTCCCGCCACAGCACACCTCTCCGGCTCCGGTCGGGCAATCGGCGGGGCAGGTCTGGCAGTCCTCGCCCGCACCGGTCTCGCAAGTCCCGTTTCCGCAATTGGATACGAGCCGTACCAGATAGTGCTGTCCGTCGAAGAGCTCCGGCAGGACCGCTGCCCCGGACCCATCTCGCGCGAGCTCGATCCCATTCGGTTGTGGGTTCCCCGCAAAGTCGCACAGCGAAAGGCGCAGGCTCGCCGTGCCGGCGTCGAGCGCCTGGACCCAGGGCTCGGGCAGATCGCCCCAGCGGAGCGCGACCACGTCCGCGCCCTCGACGCGGCGGGCGGTGACCACGGCCCGCTGGCGGTCGAGAATGCGCAAATTGAGATCCGCGCGGCGCGAGAGTTCGAGCAGCCGCCGCCCGTTCGAGTCGACCCGCGTCAGCGCCTGCCCGTGGAGATCCCGCCCGAAGGGCCCGTTCACCCGGGCGATGGCCCCGTCGCAAGTCACAGTGCCGAGCGTCCGCAGGAGGCCGTCGCGGCTGCGCGCATAGTCGTAGTCATCCGCATGCGCGAAGTCGGCGATCGCCCCGGCCGCTTCGGGGAGGCGAATCGTGCCGGCGGCGAGGTCGCCGCTTTCGGACTCGGCGACAAACCCGGACGGCGGTAGCGTCACCGGCCCGCTCGAGGTCTGGACAATCCAGTCGTGATTGGCCGCGTCGGCAAAGCGCGCCTCGAGCTCGTAGCCGGTGCTGTCGCAGTAGTTGTTGGCCTTCTGCTCGATGCGAAGCGTCAGCGCATCGCCCGCCCGGACGGCCAGCGAGAGCGTCGCCGGCGGGCAGGCCTCCTCGACGTCGCCGGGGAGGTTGCAGCTCCACGCCTCGGTGGAGTTGATGAGCAGGCGCGCCAGGGCGCCGTCGCCGCAAGAGAGGTCCAGGTCCTTGACGGAGGCGCGCACTTCGATTGTCGCGTCGGCCGGGGCATTCCACTTTAGCAGCACCGCGCCGCCGTCCGGGTGGGCGTAGGCCGGGCCGAGGATCGAGAAGGGCCGCGCCCCGCGCCAGCGCCCGTCCAGCGGATCCCACACCAGCGGCCGCAACCCCGCGCCCGCGTCCTCCAGGTACTCCCAACCCGCGTCGCCCTGGCGGTGAGAGAAATCCGCCTGGCTGTTGGCCACGAAGGCGCCACCGTCGCGGTTCACGAAGACGGTAAGATCCTGGTATGCGAGCCGCAGGCGGGCCCGGGACAGATCCAGCCCCGCGCGCAGGGCGTCCTCCAGCGACACGAAGGCATTGCCGTTGTGGTACTGCACCTCGAGCAATGGAGCCTCGGCGTAGCGAGCCTGGAGCGCCGCGAGCAGCCAGTACTCGGGCGCGTGCAGGGAGAGCCAGTCGGGGACGGCGTCGATGCTGTCCCCGAGGAAACCGGCGTGGCCGAAGGCGATCTCCGAGGCGCGGTACTGGTCCAGATCCGCGGCCGCCACGTCGGGGGTCTCCTGTGCGAACGGCGCGAAGTAGCGGCTGTAGTACCCCATGCCGTGGTTCAGCATGCGCGGCCGGACACACAACAGCTCGAACTCGGGGTCGATCCTGGCAAAGCGGCGCCGCTCGGTCTGGCGCTCGACCGCGTCCACGGCGCCGGCGAAGAACGTGTCGAACCGTCCCGGGCCCTCCCCACCTTCTCCCAGCAGCGGCCCGCGGTAGAGGCCGCGCACGAAGTCGAAGAGCGCCGCGTGCTCGGCGAAGGCGAAGGCCAGCGTGGGCGGGTGGCCGTGCTCGCTCGAATGATCGATGGCCCGCCCGGGCGACCAGCCGGTGCTCACGTCGAGGTAGGCGGCGTTGGGGGCATAGTCGCGCGCGATGTCGCCGCTCTCGATCCGGGAGAAGTCGATCATGCGCGAGGCGGCGATGACGAAGGCCTGCTGGTGGGTATAGGGATGGTACCAGCCGAGCTTCTTTTGCCCGCGGCTGTCGAGGGCGATGGCGCTCTCGTCGTAGAGCGGGCTGGGGTAGTCCGGCGGGTGGTCGGGGTACATGTCGGTGTAGTTCTCGTGCAGAGCCAGGAGCATGCCGGCGCGCCGGGCCTCGGCCGCGAAGGCGGCCATCTCCTCCCCGGTCCCCAGCGCCGGGTTGGCAGGGTGGTGGTCGGGGAGACCCTGATCGTAGCCGTGGCGCTGCCAGTCGTGGAAGATGATGGCGAGCCGGGTCAGGCCGTACTCGGCGTAGCGGCGCACCATCTCGCGCGCGTCGGCGAAGGCGTGGCTTCCACCGCCCGGATGCGCAAAGCCGGAGCCGATGAGGGAGAAGGGGGTGCTGCCCTCCCAGCGAGACTGCGCGGCGTTGTAGGCGAGCGGGGTCTCGGAGTCGCCGGAGAACTCCAGGTAGTAGAACCCGCGCTGGCCCTGCGTCCCCGAAAAGTCGCGCACCGAGTCGAAGGTCTCGGCGCCCAGGCTGATGGCGAGGCGCAGGCTGGTCCCGTCGCAGGCGTTGTCTCCGGCGCGGTCCACCGAGAAGCGCAACGACTCTCCGGCCGCCAGCGTTGCGGTGTGATCGTAAGCCTTGGTCGCCGTCTCGCCGTTCTGGATCCGCAACCAGGCCAGCGTTCGCCCTTCGTGGCGCACGATGATGACCACCCCGTCGCCGCAGTTCGGGTCGGCGTCGGCATACTCCAGGTGGAGGCGCGCCTCACCGGCGAGCGGCGCCTGCCAGCGCAGGGTCACGCCCGCGGGAACACCGAAGCGCGACTGGAGATTCCACACGTCGAGCACCAGCCGGTCCGAGAGGGTGGCGCGGTAGGCGGACGGTGGCGCCTGCGGCTCCGGGTACACATCCCGCGGCTCCCGGCCGATGGCCAGGTAGGCGATCTCGTCGAGCGGAGGCGTGCGGCCCGCGGTGTCCGGCAGCAGCAGGGTGCGGGAGTGGACGAAGAGGTTCCCGCTCGCATCCGGCCCCAGCGTCGTGCCGATGTCGGCCGAGCTCGAGCGGGTGGGATCGACGAAGGCGCTCATGACCGAGCCGTCCGGGAGCAGCGCCAGCGGGACGGGCAGGTAGGGGACTTCGACCGCCTGCGCGCCGCTCACCTCGGCGCGTCCCAGCGAGACGCCGGCATAGCCGTCGTTGGCGCTGCCCGCCTCCGCCTGGAAGCGGACCACCAGCGCCAGGCCCTCGAGCGACAGGCGCACGCTCTTTCGCAGCTCGCGCGCGCCAGGCCGCTCGCTCCACTCCAGCACGACCTCGTCGCCTTCGAGCCGGTGCCCGGTGAGTGTCGAGCCGCCGTATCCACCGGGCTCGACGAGCGTCCCGGACGCGTCCCGGTAGCGCGTCCCCGCGCCGGCGATGAGCGGGTAGAATGGCCCGCGATCGAGCGCCGCCTGCACCCGGAGCAAGCCGCGCCCCAGGTCGGGGTCGGCGAGGTCGACGAGGTAGGTGGCCACCATGCGCCCGCTGGCCTGGAGGGTATAGCGCTGGCTGGCGGCGTCGAAGCGCACGCTGGCGCTGGTGCTCTCCAGCGCCGAGCGGGGGACCACCTGGCCGGGGGCAGGCGCCGGACGAACCAGCGCGGCGAACAACGCGACCGTGGCTAGGGTTCCCTTCATGGCGGTGACCTCCTGAGACGGGCTTGCGACGCGTTCGCGGGCGCGGCCGCCGGTGGCGGCACGGCGCGCATGAATATCCTATCGCAAGACATGCGCGAACACAGCAGGCGGGTCTTCCTGGCGACCCCCGCTGGCCGTTCTCGGGGTTTGATTTTCCGCAGGCGAAAGAATACGCTCGAACCGCATTTCGGAGGTGCGCATGGACAATATGGCCAGGGCCGCGTCTCGCAGCCGGCGAACACTCTCGGAGCTCGAGTCGCGCGAGATCCTCGCATCCTACGGCATCCCGCTGGTGCCCGCGCGCAGCGCCGCCTCCGCGTCCGAGGCGGTGCGTGCCGCGGCGGAGTTTGCCGGCCCGGTGGTGCTCAAGGGCGTCGGCGGGAGCCTCGCCCACAAGACCGAGGCCGGGGTGGTGAAGCTCGACCTGCGCTCGGCCTCCGAGGTCGAGGCGGCGTACGCCGACATCGCGCAGCGGGCGGGCGACCGGCTGGAGGTGGTGCTGGTGCAACCCATGGTGCGTTCGGAGCGCGAGTTCGTGGCCGGGCTCACCCGGGACGCGCAGTTCGGGCCGTGCGTGATGTTTGGGTTGGGGGGCATCTTCACCGAGGTGCTCAAGGACGTGGCCTTCCGGGTGGCGCCCATCGAGGAGCGCGACGCGCTGGAGATGCTCGGCGACATCCGCGCCCGGCGCCTGCTGGACGCCGTGCGGGGAAAACCCGCCGCCGACCGCGCCGCGCTGGCCGGCATCCTGTGTGCGCTGGGCCGGTTGGGGGTGGAGCGGCCCGACATCGCCGAGGTGGACATCAACCCCATCCTTCTCGACGGCGCGAAGCCGCTGGCGGTGGACGCGCTGGTGGTGCTCGACGAGCCGGGCGCGGGCACCTGACAAAACCGGGTTGACAGGGGGCGCTCTGGCGCCTACCCTGGGCGAGATCGATGTCGCGAGAAAACAACAGAAGGGGCATTGAGGCCCAGATCAGGTTGCTGGAGAGCATCTTCTCGAGCATCCCCGATGGCATCAGCGTCCTGGACCGCGAGCTGCGCATTCTGATGGTCAACTCCGCCATGGAGCGCTGGTACCAACACGCCATGCCCCTGGTAGGGAAGAAGTGCTACGAGGTGTACCACCTGCGAAAAATGCCTTGCGAGGTTTGCCCCTCGCTGCGGACCCTCAAGACCGGCAAGACGGCCGTGGAGACGAAGGCGCTCCAGGACAAGGACGGCACGATCATCGGCTGGCATGATCTGTATGCGTTCCCGTTGTTCGACATCGAGAGCGGGGAGCTCACCGGGGTCATCGAGTACGTGCGCGACATCACCGCCCAGCGCCGGGCCGAGGACGAGGCGAAGAAGCTCGCGGAGCAGCTGGCGCAGTCGCAGAAGATGGAGGCGGTGGGCCGGCTGGCCGGCGGGGTGGCCCACGACTTCAACAACCTGCTCACGGTGATCGTGGGCCGCAGCGACATGCTGCGGCGCGAGATCCCCGACGCGCACCCTTGGGCGCGCGAGATGACGGAGATCCTGGAGGCGGCCCAGCGGGCGGCCTCGCTCACCCAGCAGCTGCTGGCCTTCTCGCGGCGCCAGGTCATCGATCCCAAACCCCTCGACCTCAACCGCGTCATCGAGCGCTCGGGCGATCTCCTCCGCCGCCTGATCGGGGAGGACATCCACGTCGAGGTGATCGCCGGCGCCAACCTGTCGCGGGTGCTGTGCGACGCGCACCAGATCGAGCAGATCCTGATGAACCTCACCGTGAACGCCCGCGACGCCATGCCCGACGGCGGCAAGCTCACCATCGAGACCTCCATGGAGGTCATCGACGAGGAGTACGCCCGGCTACACCCGGAGGCTCGGCCGGGCAGCTACGTCATGCTGGCGGTCAGCGACAACGGGTGCGGAATGTCGAGCGAGGTCAAGGCGCACCTCTTCGAGCCGTTCTTCACCACCAAGGGCCGGGGGCAGGGCTCGGGCCTGGGCCTGTCCACCGTGTACGGCATCGTGCGGCAGAACCGCGGCTTCATCAACGTCTACTCGGAGGAGGGCGTGGGCAGCACCTTCAAGATCTACCTGCCCGCCACCAGCGAGCCCGCCAGTTTGGAATCCCCTGAGCCGGAAGGGCAGCCGGGCGGCGGGGAGACCATCCTGTTCGTGGAGGACTCCGACTCGGTGCGGGCCTTCACCCTCCAGGCGCTGCAGCAGCTCGGCTACCGGGTGCTGGTCGCCGCCAGCCTGGAGGAGGCGCGGCGGATCTTTCAGGCGCAGCCGGTGGACCTGCTCCTTACCGACGTCATCCTCCCCGACGGCAACGGCAAGGCGTTGTTCCAGGAGTTGAGCCAGCGGGCGCCATCGTTGCGGGTGCTGTACATCTCGGGGTACACCGACAACGTCATCGCGCACCACGGCATCCTGGAGAGAGGCATCGCCTTCCTGCAGAAGCCCTTCACCGCGGGCGAACTGGCCCGGGCGCTGCGCCGGGCGCTGGATCACCCGGCCCCATGATGCCCCGTTTTCGGTTTTTTCCCGACCCGCGTCTCTGGTACAATACGGCTCGTGCCCGGGGGGCGTCGGCGGGAGGCGGCATGAGGAATTCGCGCGCTGGTTTTACCCTGATCGAGGCGGTCGTGACCATCGCCATCGTCGGCATCCTGGCGGCGCTGGCCATCCCCACCTACGCCGGCTTCGTGCGCAACTCCAAGCTCTCCGAGGTCCATAGCGGGCTCAACCGCTGTTACCTCGGCGTGCTCGAATACTACGGCCGGCCCAAGAGCGATGGCATGGGTGGGGTAGTGACCCGGCGCCTGCCGCCTTCGCTCACGCAGCCGCTGTGCCCCAACCCGTCGGGGTCGGGCAACGGGTCGCTGGCGAATCTATCCGGCAGCGCCCACCTCATCGATCCGGCCCTGTACGGCACCATCGCCAAGACCTTCCAGAACATCGACTTCGTGCTCTCCGGGCCCAGCTACGCCTGCTACTCCTACGAGGTGTTCGGCAACCTCCTGGTGGGGAGCCGCGAGGAGCGGGACGCCCGGGTGCTGCTCGCTGGAGGTTGGGTGGGGCGAGCGGCGGCGGCATGGTTCTCTCCCGCCTGGCTGGCCACGCTCTCGACCCGCGCCGTGGAGCTGGCCTGGACTGGGCGGCTTGCGCGAGACAGCGACAAGAGAGGAGGGGACCTCCTGGCGCGTAGGCCGTCGTCAAGCTCGTCGAGTTCTTCCAGCTCTTCTTCGAGTTCCTCCAGCTCGTCCAGTTCCAGTAGCTCCTCAGGCGGATCGAGTTCGAGTTCGTCCAGCTCCAGTTCTTCGAGTTCCAGCTCGTCGAGTTCAGGCTCGTCGAGTTCCAGCTCCGGCGGCTCCTCGGGCAGCTCGTCGTCGAGCTCAGGTTCCTCGGGTTCCTCGAGTTCTTCCGGTGGTTCGAGTTCCTCAAGCTCGGGCTCGTCGAGTTCTTCTTCCAGTTCCAGTGGCTCCTCAAGCGGGTCGTCTTCCAGCTCGAGTTCTTCGGGCTCCTCGAGTTCCAGCTCCGGCAGTTCGTCCGGAGGTTCGTCTGGAGGGTGGGGAGTGCCTCTTGCGGGCGGTTTCCGCTGCATTGCCTACACCGATCTGGACGGCGACGATGCAGTGGCGGTGTGGTTCAAGACCGCGGTGTACGACCCGGCCGCCGATGGATTCTCCGGCGGCGGCATCACGCACGTGGACGGCACCGGCGATTGGTAGAGCGGAAGAACGGCGCGCTGAACGAGAAATGCGGCGAGGTGGGGATGCCCAGACAAGACAAACAGCCGGCTCCGGCCGACGCTTCGGTGAAGTTGAAGGATCGCTCCGAGGAGGCCGCCGCCGCGGTGGATCTGGACGCGGCCGAACCCGTGAGCGCCCCGCCGCCCTCCCGTCCCGGCTCCGGCCTGCCCCTTAAAGACCGCTCCGAGGTGCTGGCCTCCGAAGTGGATCTCGACGAGCCGGACCAGCCGCTGCCGCCCACCGGGCCGGTGGACGGCATCGAGATGCGCCGCTGCCCGCGCGTGCCGGTGGGCATGACGGTCCGCATGTCGTACCGGGACGTGGAGGAGTTCGCCCAGGGCTACACCCTCAACGTCTCGCAAGGGGGCTTCTTTATCCGCACCCGCACTCCGCAACCGGTGGGCACCTTGCTGGACTTCGAGATCCGGCTCGAGGAAGACCGGCTGGCCTTCCGCGGTTGCGGCGAGGTGGTGCGCAGCATCCCGCCGGCCCGCGAGGGCGAGCGCCCACGCATCCCCGGCATGGGCGTGCGGTTCCTGGAGCTCGACCCCGTTACGCGTTCCATGTTGGAGAACCTCATCCGGGATCACCACTCGCCCGTGCTCGAGGACGAGGCTCCCGTTGCCGAGGCGCCAAAAGCCCCGCCCGTTCCGCCCCCTGCCGCCCCACCGCCGAAGGTCGCACAGGCCCCAGCTCCCGTTCCGGCTCCCGCTCCGGCTCCCGCTCCGGCTCCCGTGCCCGCTCCGGCGGCCGCGCCCGTGCCGCCCGGAGGTCTCCCGGCCACGCGGCCGGCGCTATCGGTGGGAAGATCGTGCGACGTGCGCGGCGCCCAGCTCAAGCGCCTGACCATCGACACGCTCATCGCATCCCTGGAGCTGGCCCGCATCCCGGGGTTCGAGGACAGCCCCACCCTGCGCTACCTCCTCGGTGCCTGGTACACGGACATCTTCCACAACCGGGTGATCGATCTGAGCGTGCTGTGGAACACCCTGCTGGCCGAGGACGGCATGACCCTGGAGCGGGCCGCGCTGCCGTTGCTGATCTTCGATCTGGCCCGTCCGATCCACGGGTTCGGGGTGTTCTTCCCGGAGGGCATCCGCACGCTGGCGAAGCTTTCCGAGCTGCGCGCCGAGGCCAAGAAGCTCATCGAGAGCGGAGGCGGTTTTGCCGCAGCGCTGCAGAGAGCCGCCGCACGCCCCGAGCCCGAGCCGGAGACAGCCCCTCCTCCTGCAACTGCAAAGAAGAAAATTGAAGCTGTCCCGGCCGAACCGACCGCTGTTCCGCGTCGCCATCCCCCGGGATACGTCTCGCCGCGGGCGAAAAAGATGCGCCGCATCGCCGCCGCGGGCTTGGCGCTGGCCTCGGCGGTGGCGCTCATCTTCGCCCTGCGGGCGGCCTTTCCCTCGGGCGCCAGCCCGTTCGAGATTCCCCCGGAGGCGTACCGGATCGTGAAGCTGGAAGAAGGCCGGCGCTCGGGCGACGTGCTCAGCGCCCGGCTCAACGACGTGCGCTGGTGGAGCTGGGACATCGAGACCCGCATCGTGCGCATCCAGGAGGCGATGGAATACCTGGAACCGAAGGGGATCGTCCGCCTGCTGGTGTTCGACGCCAACCGGGGCCTGGTGGCCACCGCCGTGTGCCCGCCCGACATCAACCTGCCGGTGGTGGTGCGCTTCGATGAAGGCCTCTGGGAAGGTCCGGCCCGCTAGGCCCATTGGATGCCCCTCTCCCCCCTCGAACTCGCGCTGCTGCTCGTCCTGATCTTCGCCGGTGGCTTCGTGGACGCCATCGCCGGCGGCGGTGGGCTCATCACCCTGCCGGCGTACTTCGCCTGCGGCCTGCCGCCCCACGCGGCCATCGCCACCAACAAGTTCTCGAGCTGCCTGGGGACCGCCGTGGCGGTGGCGCGCTTCTCGCGCGCGCGGGCCATCCGGCTGGACATCGGCCTACCCGCGGGCCTGGGCGCCTTGCTCGGGGCGGTGGCGGGGAGCCGGATCGTGTTGTGGGTGCCCGAGGCGGCCATCCACGTTCTGCTGCTCTTCCTCGTTCCCCTGGTGCTCGTCCTGGTGCTGTTCGAGGAGCGCTTGCGCGCAGCCCATGGCGTCGCGGCCGGCCGGCGACCGGTTCCCTGGTCCTTCGGCATCGGCCTTGGCATCGGCCTCTACGATGGCTTTTTCGGGCCGGGCACCGGCACGTTCCTCACCATCGCCTTCGCCGCGCTGCTCGACCTCGAGCTGCTCTCCGCCGCGGCCAACGCCCGGCTGGCCAACCTGGCCAGCAACCTGGGCGCGCTGGTGGTGTTCCTGATCGATGGGCGAGTGGTATTCCCGCTGGCGTTGCTCGCCGCCGCGGCCGGTGTGAGCGGGAACTTCCTGGGCGCGCGCCTGGCCGTTCACCGGGGAGCGCGCATCATCCGCCCCTTCATGGTGGTGGTGCTCCTGCTCTTGTTGCTGGAGGTCCTGCGGCGCCGCCTGGGACTGGCGGGGTAGCGGTCGAGGCGAGCAGCAGGCGCAGCTCGTCCTCCTCGGGCACGTACCAGACGAGCAAGCGCCAGCCGAGGGGGTGCTTGCCTTCCCAGGCGAACACGTTGCCGCGCGCGTCCTTTTGAAGCGGCCGGAGGTTGCAGGCGGACAGGGCCGCCAGCGCTTCCTTCAGGCGGCGCAGCCTTCGCGGCGACCAGCCGCCACCGGCGTCGGCCCCGGCGTCCACCGGAGTGGGGACGCGAAACAGGGCGTACCGCGCGGCGGGAGGGCCTGCGGCGGGCAGCGTGACCCAGGCCTCGAAGTCGCCGCGCCGCAGCCAGAGCGCCTCGGCGAACGGCGCCGGATCGAAACGGCCGTCGGCGCGCCTCGGCGCCAGGCCGAAATGATTGATGACCTCGAGCAGGCGGCTTTCCAGCAACATGCGCGAGAGCGCCTGGTCGTCGCGCGAAGGGATGTCTTCGACAGTCCCCCCCGTGCGGGAGAGCTCGCTTCGCAGCCGCGGCCCATCCCAGGCCGGGGAGAGCGCCGAGAACGGCTCGATCCAGCTCGATCCGGCCGGGGGCGCCGCCGGGTTCGCCAGGCATAGCGTAAGGGCCCACCAGATCATGTCGTTCACCGGAAGGTGGCCAAAAAGCGCCGGGCCAGCTCGTTCTTGAGCGGTTCCAGGTCCTCGATGAAACCCGTCACCGTCACCGACGAGCCGGGGACGATCTCCAGCGTGGCGACATCCATGCGGTTGACGACCAGCGTGATGGCGCTTCCGCGGCGTTGGATCGAGCCGTACACGAGTTGCTGCGCCAGGCGAAAGCGGCCCAGCTCGGGCGCGTTGGGCGCGTCGCCGTCGTACAGCGGGATCCCGGTGCGCCCGAGTTCCTCCAGCGCATCCTGCATGCGGCTGCGATCCACCACCCGGCACCTGCCGGCCGCCGCCAGCCGGGCCCGCAGGTATTCGGCCATCTCCTCCCCCAGGCGGCGTCCCTCTTCGCCGGCCACTCTCGAGGGCTCCTGGAACGGCAGCACCGCCAGCAGCGGCAGCGTCTCGTCCTGGCGGGGCAGGCGGGCCAGGGTGCGCTCGGCCAGCGCGCGCACCGTCTCGTCCGGATCGGAGTAGCGCAGTTCGGAGAGCAGCGGGCACGCCGCCGAACAGGCCAGCCGGCCCAGCTCTTCGATCGCCGCCGCGCGAACGCGGGGCGACTCGTCGCGCAGCAGAGACAGCGCGACCCGTTCGGCCTCCGCTCGAAGCTCATCGTTGTGGCGGGCGGCACCGAGTCCGAGCCGCAGGGCGCCCTCGCGCACCAGGGGGTTGGGGTTCTCCTGCGCCGCGGCCAGCAGGAGGGGTTGCGCGCCGCGGCCCCGCGCCGACAGCGTCTGACGCGCGGTCTCCCGGACCTCGGGGAAGGGATCGGCCAGGCCCGCGATCAAGATGGCGGTGGCCTCGGGGGCCGGATCGCCGGAGAGCGCGCGCATGGCGGTTCGCCGCACCTCGGCGTCCGGCGCGCCGGCCGCCTCGCGGCGGATGAGATCCCGGGCCGCAACGTCCGCCGGATGCAGCGACAGCGCCTCGATGACGAGCTTCCGCATCTCGTCATTTTCGGCCTCGGTGTACACCCGCACCAGGCTCGCGGTGTCCCCGGCGCGGCCCATCTGTCGCACGCGCTGTGGCGTGATGCTGGCGCAGCTTACGCAGACGAGCATCGCGTATAGCCCCATCCAACGAAGCATGATCAACCTCCTCGTCCACCGGCCCGCCAGCGCACTTCCCCCGGCGCACCGGGGGGCCCCGGTGGCCCGGCCCGGCCGTCGTGGCCCGGTTCGCCGTCCTTGCCGTCTCGCCCCCGCTCGCCGTCCTTTCCCTCGGAGCCGGATCTCCCTCCGCCCGCGGAGAAACCGCCGCTCCCGCCGCGCCCGCCGTCCCCCCCACGCCCGCCGTTCCCGCCGCGGCCTCCAGCGCCGCCCCTGCCGCCGGCGCCGCCCGAGCCGGCGAGGCTTTCCACTTGAAGGCTTTCGCGCACTCCGCGCATGAAGGAATCGGG
Organism: uncultured Myxococcales bacterium; assembly: GCA_964561025.1. Lineage (GTDB taxonomy): Bacteria > Myxococcota > B64-G9 > B64-G9 > B64-G9 > JAAZNF01. The sequence continues at coordinate 18,189 of CAZLNM010000025.1, read as the reverse complement.
ACCGAACAGGCGTACCTCGACGTCGCCCCCGTCACCGCCCGGGCCGCCCGCTGCGCCGGGGCCCCCGTCACCGCCGTGGCCCCCGTCGCCGCCGTTCCCGCCGTGCCCACCATCTCCGCCGCGCCCGCCGTTGGCCGCGCCGCCGCCCGTCCCGGCGCTTCCGCCATCTCCACCCCGGCCGCCGTGGCCGCCGCGCCCACCCTCCCCGCCGTGCCCGCCATCTCCGCCGCTCCCGCCCTCTCCTCCCGAGCCACCGATGGTGCGGATGAGAAACGCCTGGCGTGGATGGAAGATGTAGTTCTTCGTCTCGACGCCGAGTGACCCACCGCCGCGGTCGCGATACTCGGCGATGACCTGGACGAAGACCAGCTCCTCGTCGGGATAGAACTTGGAGTAGATGGGCCGGACCTCCACGCGCAGCGACGGCCCCGGCGCTCCCGCCCCACCCCGGCCGCCCGGACCACCCGGTCCGCCATCTCCGCCGCGCCCGCCCGCTTCACCGGGCTTTCCGTCCTCTCCGTCGAGACCGTCCTGGCCCGGTTGTCCTCTCTCGCCGTCCTTTCCGTTCTGGCCGTCCCGGCCCGCCCTCCCCATCTCACCGGCCAACCCCGGCGCGCCGGTGGCCCCGGCCTCCCCCGCGCGGCCAAAACGCACGAAGGGCGCGTACAACGCGGCGTCGTACAGCGGCCGGAACACGATCCGCCGGGAACGCCCGCCGAAGCGCACCTCCACCACGTATCCGGAATCGAGGGCGGCCAGCACGTTGGCCGCCGGGAAGAAGGTCCCGTCCTGGAACCGGCCCTGGGCAGAGGACATCTCCACGGTGGCCTCGTCCAGCTTCTCGTAGCGCAGGATTGCCTTGGCGTTGGCCGGGGGCAGATCGCTGAACTCGAGCCGCCCGTCTCGCGAGAACACCGCCACCAGGTCGAACAGGTGCAGGCCCTGCTGCTCGGCCGCGATGCCCAGGGGGCCGCCGCTTTCGGTCCGCCGCGGCAGCACCAGGAGCTGCGCCACCTGGCCCTCGGCCAGGGAGGTCGCGGGCGCATCGCTCCCTGCCGGCATCGTGAGAGGGAGCAGCGGCGGCAAGCGCGGCCGCTCGGCCGGCACGCAAGCCCATGCCAGCGGCAGGATCGCTCCGAACAGGATCCGGCGCGCCCGGCTCATGGAGACGCCCCCCCCTCTTGGCCCAGGATCTTCTGCAGGGCGTCGGCGCCCGCCGGCGACAGGGCCCGGAGCAGATCGAGCACGGCGGGATCGGTTTCGTATGGCAGCAACTCGCGCAGCAGGCAGGCGCGGGGGCCGAGCACGTGCGGAAGCATGCGGTACAGCGCCCACAGCGAAAGCAGGCGCAGGCGCGGCTCCGCCGCGGCGAGTGGCCGCAGGCCGGCCAGCGCCTGCTCCCCGGCCAGGAGCCGTCCCGCCGGCTGCGCCACCTCGGGGAGATCGGACAGCCGCCCCAGCCGGTGCAGCAGCACCACGCGGCTTGCGCGATCGCCGGCCTCGAAGGCGCGTCCGGCGAGCTTCACCGCGGCGTCGAGGATCGGTTGCCACGTCTCGGGCCGGCCCCGGATGGCGTCGCGCGCCAGCTCCAGCGAACGGAACAGCTCGTGCGCGGCCTGGAGCACGGCCAGGCGTTGCTCGGAGGTGCCCCGTGACGCGGCCAGGGCGGCCTCGAGGACGCGCCGGTTCACCTCCGGGGTGCGCAACCTGGCGCACAGGTAGTGGTACACGGGCGGCGGCGGCTCGCGACGATTGCCGGCGAAGAACACCAGCCCCTCCACCACCCGCTGGGAGCGCTCGGCCTCGCGCTCGATGAGGGCGATGTGCCGCGCCAGCGCCTGCAGCACGTAATCGCCGAGCAGCCCCTCCAGCGGAACGCGCAGGGCGGCCAGCAGCGCATCCAGCGACGGCTCGGAGCGCATGTGGCCGAGCGCCCAGGCGGCCGTGGCGCGCAGGGCCTCCTCCTCCCCCGAAGCGAGCAGCACCGAGCGCAGCGCCGTGACCGCGTCGGGTTGTGGCAGGTGCAGCCGGCCCAGGGTCCGGGCCGAGGTGAGCCGGAGCGCCGGATCGAGGTCGGGGTCCTGGAGCCAGCGGGCCATTCGGGAGACGGCCTGGCGACGCTCGTCATCGCCGCGCACGTCCTCGAGTTCGGCCACCGTGGTGGACGTCCAGGCGCAACCGGCGGCCAGGGCGAGGGCGAGGAGCGTCAGGGCGCGCATCGGCCCCTCCGCAGCGAATCGGCCAGCGCGGCCACCAGCAGATCCGGATCCCGGGAGAGCTCGGCCAGCGTCTGCCGCACGCGTTCCTCGGCGCCGCCGCAGGCGCACAGCGAGCGCAGCGCCGCCACCCGGATCTCCTCGAACAGGTCCGTCTTCTGCGCCAGCGGTTCGAGGGTCTCGACGCAGTCGGGGCGGCGCAGGTTCCCCAGCGCCTCGGCGGCGGCGGCCCGCAGCCACGGGTTCTCCCGCGCGTCGAGCAGGATGGCGACGAGGTCCGGCGCGGCTTCCTGTGCCTGTTTGCGCCCCAGCACCGCCACCGCCTCCTCGCGCGCCCAGCCCGGACGCGCGCGATCGAGGGCGATGGCGCGCAGCTCGCCGAACTCGCGCCGCTCGCCCCGACGCTGGAGGTCTTCCAGGCTCAGGGCGCAGCCCGCCGCGCTGCCCAGGCTCAACAGGATGGCGATGACGGCGCGATGCACACATCACCTCTCAGGGGCCAGTACCAGACGACGGAAGGACGGCACACATTTTAGCAAAGTCCCCGGCCGCAACCTCAAGGTGGCGCGAACGCGCCGGCCGGGCGGGTTTCGTGGCCAATGGTGCCAAGAGAAATCGATGCAGAATGCGCGCATCGCAAAGCGTCACGGCACGGTGCTCCAGTCGAGCTGGGAGCCGTACAGGCTGTGCGGGATGGCGAACGCCGCCAGCACCACCACCCAGCCGGCCAGCGCCGCCCAGCGGCCGATCGGCCTTTTCCAGCGCGAAAGGCCGACCGCCATCGCCCAGGCCAGCACCGCCACCAGGGTCTTGGTGTCGGTGAGATCCGAGCCTAGCGGAAAGCCGGTCCAGTACGCCCCGAAGGCGTATTTTTGCACCACAGGACCGAGCACCAGGCCGCCCAGGAATAGCCCCACCAGCCCGAGGGCCGCGTCCCGCCCCGAGGGCGTTTGCGTCAAGGCACCCAGGGCGCAGCGGTTGACGAAGAACAGGCCCAGGAAGATGCACAGGATGTGCGTGACGAGCGCTGTGGCCGGCACCGCGCCCTTGTAGCGGATGATGGCGGCCCGCTCGGGGATCAGGCGCGCCTCTCCGCCGCCCAGCAGGCGCACCTGATATTCCAGCTTCCCTGCCGGGGGCGCGCTGGGCAGCGCCGCGGTCAGGGTGTCTCCGTCGCGGACGAATGGCGTGGCTTGCAGCGGATCGGCGGTGGGGAAGCGCCGGTACACGAGCGTGGCGCTCGCCTCGCGGCTTGCGTCGCGCAGGCGGAGCACGGCTTGCCGTCCGCTGTCTTGCGAGCGCGGCAGGTGATAGCCGACCCGGATCCCGGCCACCACGGCCTCGCCGCGCAGGGGATGGGTGGGGCCGGTGAGTCGCTGCACCACGGCGAAGCCCAGGGTGAGCAAGAGCGCGCCCGCGGTAAGCGCCGCCGATTTCCACACCGGCCTCATTCGGCCACCTGCCGCGCGCCGAATTCGATGGTCACGCGGACCGTTGTGCCCTGCCGCACGATGAGCGCCTCGGCCTTCTCGCCGGGCCGGTACTGTTGCAAGGCGTGCATGTAGTCGTAGATGTTCTCCACCGCCCGCTCGCCGAGGCGCACCAGCACGTCGCCGGGCCGCAGACCGGCCCGCTCCGCCGGGCTGCCGGGGCGGACGCCCAGGATGCAGAAGCCTTTTTCCTGGCTGGCAAAGTCCGGGATGGTGCCCACGTACACCGGAAGGCCGATGCGCGGCGCGCCGGTGGGCGCCGGCAGGGCCACGGGGGTGGGCCGGGCGGGGAGCCTGCCGATCTCTTGCACTACCTCGCGCACCAGCTCCAGCACCCGCGCCTCGCCGTCGTAGTCTATGCGTTCGGCCGTGTCCGAGGGGCGGTGGTAGTCCGTGTGCGCCCCGGTGAAGAAGAACAGCACCGGGATGCCGCGGGCGTAGAAGGCGCTGTGATCGGAGGCGCCGAACCCGTCCGGGTGCAGGCTGAGGGGAAGACCCTGTCGATTGGCGCGCGCGAGCAGCTCGGGCCACTCGCGCGCGGTGCCCGAACCGTCCACCACCAACCGCTCGCGCAGCCGGCCGATCATGTCCAGGTTGATCATGGCCACCACGTCGGCGAGCGGCAGCGGCGGCTCGCGGGTGAAGTGCGCCGCCCCCAGGCCGCCCAGCTCCTCGGCGCCGAAGGCGCCAAAGCAGATGCGACGCGGGCGGTCCGCCTGGTGCGCGAACACGCGGGCCAGCTCGAGCAGCCCCGCCACTCCGGAGGCGTTGTCGTCGGCTCCGGGGTGGATGTCGCCATATGTTTCGGCCAGCGACCCCTCGATGCCGCTGCCCAGGTGATCCCAGTGCGCGCCCAGCAAGATGGTCTCGCCGGTGGCGCGGGTCGCGGGAAGGCAGCCGATCAGGTTGGCGGCGCGCGCGGTGTCGCGGCGCAAGTGGATAGACAGGTCCACGCGCAAGCGCTCGAAGGCGAACGAGCCCAGGGCGCGCAGGTCCCTCGCCGCGGCGCTCGGCGGGCCCTCGAGCGCCAGCGCCCGCTCGAACGCCCCGCGCGTCATCGATAGCACGCAGAGCGGCGAGCTTCCCGCCACCGCGCCGGTTCGAAGCGCGGGGAGCGTCTCCCCTTGCTCCCCGGTGGACACCACGATCAGGGCGCGCGCGCCGCGCTCGCGGGCCAGCGCCGCCTTGGCGCGCGTGGAGGCGAAGGGTGCGAACGGGCTCCTGGGATCAGCGCCGTCCGGGCCGTCGCGCAGCACGAGCACGGCCCGATCCCGCACCTCCAGGCCGGCGTAGTCGTCGCGCGCCGGCTCGCGGGAGGAGATGCCGAACCCGGCGAAGGCGAGCGGCACACCCGAAAGCTCGCAGTCCGCGGAGAAGCTGGCCGGCAGGAAGTCTTTTTCCGCCACGAACTCGAGCCCCGCCGCGGCGCCGGAGAAGGCCAGGCGGTTCCCTTCTGCCAGCGACACGTTGGCGGTGAAGGAGAACTCCTGGGCGAAGTCGCTCCGCCCCGGCGGCGGCGCCAGCCCGAGCGCGGCGAAGCGGCTCGCGACGAAGGCCTCGGCGCGTCGCCCGCCCTCGCTCCCCGCCAGCCGTCCCTCCATGGCCGGCGAGGCCAATACGGCCACGTAGTAACGCAAGAAAACCGCCGAGATCCCTTCCCCGGCGCCGGCCACACCGGCCGCATTCCCGGCCAGAAGCGTACTGCACAACCAGGCGATGAGGTTCGGCACGGGGAGCCTCCGGGCCTTTTTCATACCCCACTCTTGCGCGCCCCTCAAGCGAACTCGAAGTTGCCGCAGGGCCGCCACATCGGGTAGATTGAGGGTGGTTCTTCTTGTGGAAGGAGTGAGGTCATGAAGCGCAGCTTCTGGAAAATCACTTGGGTCCTCGTGGTGGGCGCGGCGGTGATGGCCTGCGGCGGGGAGAACTCCGTCCGCATCAACCTGCCGGACGGCAACGAGGTGAAACCCGACCAGTCGATCGAGGTGCAGGCCATCGTACTGGACGACGGCATGGCGCCGCCGGCCGGGTACGAGGTCACCTTCACCACCGAGGTGGGTTCGTTCGAGGCCTACAGCACCTCGCGCACCACGCCCCTGCAGCAGAAGGAGGTCGAGATCCTGGCGGGCAAGGCCACCGTGCGCCTGTACAGCTTCCCCGGCGCCGGCGGCACCGGCAAGATCACCGCCGCCTACACCACCCAGGGCGGATACAACATCAGCGCCGAGGTCACCGTCACCGTGTCGGGGGGCTACTCGCCTTCGGGGCGGACCTTCGGCGCGAGCTGCGACACGCCCAACGTCTCGGTGTGGACGGACTCCGGCGAGCGCGCCAACATGAAGATCCGTTGCGTGGCCCAGGTGAAGGACAGCACCGGCCGGCCCATCGCCAAGGCCAACGTGCGCTTCATGGTGGAGGGTGGATGCTCGCTCATCCCCGACACCTCCGCCAGCACGGCCAATGGCGAGTACGTGTTCTACCTCAAGCCCGACCGCGATCCCATGGACGTGGAGCCACTGAGCGGAGAGCCCAATCACATGGAGCAGGGCAAGATCCACAACCCGCGCGATGGGCTGCTCACCATCGTCTTTTACACCGACGGCGAGGAGGGGTACATCGACTCGAACAGCAACGGCACCTATGACCCGGGGGAACCCTTCGCCGGGTTCGATCTGCCCGAGCCGTTCGTGGACGCCAACGACAACGGCCAGTTCGACAATGGCGAGAGCTACGTGGACATCGATCAAAACGGCCAATACAGCCTGGCGAACGCCAAGTGGGACGGCAACACCCTGATCTGGGTCAGCACCCGCATCCTCTTCTCCGGCCCGCCTCACGAGAGCGGCGAGACCACGCGCTTCGAGCCTTCGGGCATCAACCTCGACGACGGCGCCAGCCAGAAGTTCACGCTCCACCTGATGGACATCAACCACAACCCCATCGCCAACAACTACAAGGATGACGGCATCTCCTTCTCGGTGACCGGATGCGACGCGACCCCCAAATGGCTGGCGCTGCAGCGAACCATGGGGGTCGAATTCCTGGAGAACGGCGCGGTCGTGGTGGAGAGCTTCAACCGCAACCGTAGCTATGAGGTCACCATCTCAGACTTCTATCCGGGGTCGGGCCCCCACAACGCCACCCTGGACACGACCATCAAGGCGACCGCCGCGCCCGCGGTGTCGGGCTATAACGCCCGGACCTTCACCTTCAACCTTTCTCAGGTATCCGGGACGGTCAAATAACGCCCGCTGCCTTCCCGCGGTAGAACCCCCAGCTCCGCCTGCGCCGTGCGCTGGTGGTAAGCACAACTCCTTGCCCGACCGGCCGCCCGCCGCTCGGCGCAAACGTGGGGGACTGGAGTTCGGGCCGTCTCGTCGCGTCACCGCCTGGCCGAGGCCGCCAGGGCGTTCGCCTGCAACGCAAGATGATGAGGGGCCGTCGCGCTAGGGGCAGAGCAGCTGCCCCTCCGCCGAGAGGACCGGTCCCGGGGTGCCGGGATCGAGCCCGCCCACCAGCAGCAAGGATCCATCGCGGACCCGGGCCGCCGCGACGCCGGCCGCGCCTGTGGAAAGTCCTTCGGCGAGAACCTCGCGGGTCTGGGGCGCGGTCCCGATCTCGATCGTCTTCTCCGCCTGCAACTCCGTCCCCAGGCCGCCGGCCAGTACCAACGTGCCGTCGTCCATGATGGCGCTCGCGTGGTAGGCCCGCGCCCGTTGGAGGTTGAGGCTCGTCCAACTCTCGGACCCGCTCTCGAATCCGCCCAAAAGACCGCTGCCCCGGGGGGGCGACCCCGCCTCGGCCGCGAGCCCGCCGGACAGGAGAAAGCCATCCGGGCCGAAGGGTAGCAGCGTATGGCCCGTCAGCGCCGGGAGATCCCCGCCGCTCACCGCCTGCGTCTCCCCCGGGGTCCCGCGCTCGACGCCGGGAGTGGCGACGGCGTTCCCACCCACCACCAGGATCCGACCCTGCGACGCCAACATGCGGGCCCCGTTGCGTGGCTGGGCCAGTGTGCCCACGCGGGAGAAACTCCAGGGGGTGCCCGGGACGCCCACGATGATCGCTCCGTCGCGCAGGTTCTCGGTGCGCCCGCCCGCCAGCGCCACCAGGCCGGTGTCGGAAAGCAGGGCCGCGGCCGGATCGGCGCGGGCCAGCAGGTCCGACACCCCGGCCACGGAGAAGGTGTCGGTCACAGGGTCGAACGCCACCGCAGAGCCCACCCGCGCGTCGGGGTCCGCGTACAGCACGGGTCGCGCCGCCCCGGAGACGTCGAAGAAGGCCCGCGTGGCGCCGGAGAAGAGGAGCACCTTGCCGTTCACCAGCAGGGCCTGGTGCAACCCGCGACAGTCCGGCATGGCGACGGGCGCAGAGAACTCTCCCCGATCCGGATCGTAGAGCACGGCGGTGCAGGCCGCCTCCAGGACCGACGGCGGTCCCGCCTGGGTCACCCGGTCGAAACCTCCCGCGATGAGCACCCGCCCGTCGGGGAGCGAGGTGGCGCTGGCGAAGGCCCGGCCGGCGGGCAGGGCGTTTCGCAGCGGGTTCAAGCGGTAGCCGCGCCGGGTCACGAACACGCTCACCCGCGTCTCCCGGCCCTCCTGGATCTCCACCGCCCGGCTCGTTCCGCGCCAGTCGGCGCTTCCCGCGCAACCGGTCTGGCCGTAGCCCGCGACCTCGATGGTCACCGCGCTGGCCGGTGTCAGATCCAGTTCGAGCGCCCGGCGTTGTGGCGCGTCGGGCCGAAGGTCCAGGCAACCGCTCCCGCCCCAGGTTTGTCCCGCCACGAAGGCTTTCACCTCGAGGCTCGACACCCCGAGCGGGAGCCCGCCGGCGGCCGTCTGGGCCTGCTCGCGGCTCGCGAATCGCACCTCCACGGAAAGACCGCCCCCGGCGGGAGCGCATCCCGCGAACACGGCCCACGCCGAAAGCAGCCCATGCCATGCCAGAGCTTTCTTCATGATCCCGCTCCCACCTAGAACGACAGCACCAGGCGGCCCTTGCCGTCCGGGATACCCGACCCGCCTTCGCCGGCCAGCCCCACGGCCAGCCCGGCGGCGGCTCCGCCCACCACCAACCCGACGGCGGTCCAGAACCACCAGGTGCGGTAGAACGCCCTGGGCTTCTCGGCTGGAGAGGCATCGCGCGCGGGCTCCGGGCCCGTCACGGGTCCGGCCACGGCCCCGGAGGTCCGACGGCTCGCGGCGGCGTCCGAGGGCGTCTCGTCCGCCAGCCGTAGCCAGCCGGGACGTGTGGCCCGGGGCTTCGGCGGCGAGGCCGGCGGCGGAGGCGATGAGCCATCGTCCTCGTCCTTGCCGATACCGATCTTGCGACCCGCGACCGGCGCCGCCGCCAGCGCGGCGTTCGCCTCCGGCGCGCGGCTTTGGAGCACCGCCTCCACGCGGATGTCATCGCCCTCCTCGGCGCGGATCTCCCGCGAGAACGGCTGGTACCCCTCGGCGGCGATCTCCAGCCGGTGGGCTCCCGGCCCGGGATCCCGGGTCAGGATGAGCGGGGTCTGGCCGATCTTCTGTCCGTCGAGGAAGACGTCGGCGCCGGTGACGTTGGCGTACACCTTGATCTGGCGCACGGGGAGAGGGCCCAGCGTCTCCCCCCAGCCCTTGAGCAGGGCCGCCTGCAACGCCTCCAGTGAGGGCTCCGAGCGGCCGCGGGACTGGGACAGGGTGTTTCCGCTCACGGTCTCGATCAGGCTCACGTCGACGAGGTACTTGCCGGGGAGCTTCTGCACCTCGCAGTGCAGCACGCGCTCCGCCCCGGCCAGCTTTCCCAGGCGGGCCAGGCACTCCGGCTGGCTGCCGAGGCAGCGCGCCTTCTTGCGCAGCTCCGCGATCGGCTGCGGCGGCTCGATCCGGCGCAGGCCGGGATAGCGCTGCACCAGGGCGCGCAGATCCTCCGCCATGCGCGCAAGCTGCGCCGGCTCGAGAAAGCGGCTCTCGGGCCCGACGATCAGGAGCCGCGCGGGAGGCTCCTGGGCGGCGCCACCGGCCGCCATCCCCGCGAGCACCAGCCATGTCCCCAGTGCGGCAAGAATGCTGCCTCGCATGATCCTCTCCAGGTCTTTGGGTCGGGGGCGCTTCCATGAATCCGCCCCGCACACCGAGGCTACCGGCGCCTCTGCGGTGTGTCAACCGGCCGCCCGCCGCGAGTTGTGTTAACGGAAATTCCGGGCGGTATGGCGCTTGGCGGCCGGGGCCAGCGCGCGGCAGGATTCGGCGCGCACGTTCAGCACCTCCCGCTGGCGTTCCAGCCGGCCCTCGACCATCAGGGCCGGAGCGGCGCAGACCTCCGCGCGGAAACGCTCGAACACCGGCGGGGCGATCACCACGTTGCCGATGCCGCTCTCGTCTTCCAGGGTGAGAAAGCACATGCCCTTGGCGGACGGGGGCCGCTGGCGGGTGATCACCATGCCGGCGACCCGCACCCGCGCGCCATCTTCGAGCATAAAGAGCGAGGCCAGCGGCCGCGCGCCCTCCCGGCGCAGCGCTGGCCGCAGGCGCGAGAAGGGATGGGGGCCGGCGGTCAGGCCGGTGTGCTCCAGATCGGCCGCGCCGCGTTCGGCGGGGTCCATCTCGCGGAGCGGGCTCTTCCCCGTGGGAGGGGGGAGCCGCGAGAGCAGCGGGCGCTCCGCGCGCGCCGCCAGGGCGGACGCCTGCCACAGCGCCTGCCGTCGCCGCAGGCCCAGGCTGGCGCAGGCCCCTGCCTGGGCCAGGGTGTCGAGCTCGTCGGCGCGCAGCCCGGCCCGGCGCGCCAGATCCGAAAGATCCACAAACGGCCGGCGCTCCCGCTCGCGGCACAAACGCTCGGCCGCCTCGCGGCGCAGCCCGCGCACGAAGCGCAGGCCGAGGCGCAGCCCGAGGTCCGGTTCGAGCCGGCACTCCCAGCATGAATATCCCACGTCGATCGGGCGCACCTGGACACCGTGGCGCCGCGCGTCCTGCACCAGCGTGGCCGGGTGGTAGAAGCCCATGGGCCAGGCGTTGAGCAGGGCGCAGGCGAAGGCCGCCGGGTGGTGGGCCTTGAGGTAGGCCGAGGCGTAGGCGATGAGCGCGAAGCTGGCCGCGTGCGACTCGGGAAAACCGTAGCGTCCCAGGAACATGGTGATGCCCCGGGCGATCTCCTCCGCCGCCTCGCCGGTGATGCCCCGCTCGGCCATGCCGGCGAAGAGCCGGCGGACCTGCTCCTCCAGCCAGCGCCCGGAGCGGCGCTTCATGGCCCGGTTGAGCTCGGCCACCTGCCGCAGGGAGAAGCCGGCCGCGATCATGGCCATGCGCATGACCTGCTCCTGGAAGATGGGCACCCCCAGCGTGCGCGCCAGCACCGGCTCCAGGGACGGGTGGGGGTAGCGCACCGGCTCCTCGCCAGCGCGGCGCCGCAGATAGGGATGCACCATCTTGCCGGACAGGGGACCGGGGCGGATGAGCGCCACCTCCACCACCAGGTCGTAGAAACAGCGCGGCTTCAGGCGCGGCAGGGTGGCCATCTGGGCGCGGCTCTCCACCTGGAACACCCCCACCGTGTCCGCGCGGCGCAGCATGGCGTACACCGCCGGGTCGTCCGCCGGCAGGCGGGCCAGGTCCAGCTCCACCCCTTCGCTGGCGCGCACCAGCGGCACCGCCTCGGCCAGCGCCCGCAGCATGCCCAGGCCGAGCAGGTCCACCTTGATCATCCCCATGCGGGCGCAGTCGTCCTTGTCCCATTGCACCACCGTTCGCCCCGGCATGGCGGCCGGCTCCAGCGGCACCATCTCGTCCAGCCGCCCGGCGGCGAGCACCATGCCGCCGCTGTGCTGGCCCAGGTGGCGCGGGAGCTTGTGGATGTCGGGGAGGAGTTCCAGCAGCAGGCGGGTTCTCCGCTCGGCGAGGTCCAGACCGGCCCGGCGCGCCGCCTCCTCGGCCGGCAGGTCCCGCCCGGAAAGAAGCTCGCTCATCTCCGCCAGCCGCTCCGCGGGGAGCCCCAGCACCTTGCCGATCTCGCGGATGGCGCCGCGCTCGCGGAAGGTGATCACGTTGGCGGTCATGGCCGCGCCGTGCGGGCCGTAGCGCCGGTAGACGTACTGGATGACCTCCTCGCGCGCCTCCCCGGAGGGGAGATCCAGATCGATGTCGGGCCACTCGCCTCGCTCCTCGGACAGGAAGCGCTCGAAGAGCAGCTTCATGCCCACCGGGTCCACCGCGGTGATGCCCAGCACGTAGCACACCGCGGAGTTGGCCGCGGAGCCGCGTCCCTGTACCAGGATGCCCCGCTCGCGGCAGAAGCGACAGATGTCCCACACCACCAAAAAGTAGCCGGAGAGATCGAGCTTGGCGATGAGCGCGAGTTCGTGCGAGAGCTGCTGCATGTGCTGCACCGCGAGCGGCCGGTAGCGCCAACGCGCCCCCTGCTGCACCAGCCGGTGCAGGTAGCTGAAGGCGGTCTCGCCCGGCGGCAGCGGAAACTCCGGGAAGCGGTACCCCGGCTCCTCCAGGCCAAACTGCAGCCGCTCGCCCACCCGCCGCGCGGCATCGAGGAGATCGGGGCGGTCGGAGAACAGCTTGGCCATCTCGGCGCCGGACTTGAGGTGGCGCTCGGCGTTGGGGAGCAGGCGCCGGCCGGCGCGGTCCAGCGGCACCCCCTCGGCCAGGCAGGTGAACACGTCGAGCAGCCGGCGGTCCCGCGCGCGGGCGTGGCGCACGTCGTTGGTCGCCAGCGCCGCCACGTGCGCGCTCTCGGCGAGCGCGAGGAGCCGCTCGTTGCGCCGCTCCTCGCCGGGGGCCAGGTGGCGCGCCACCTCCAGGTAGAGGTTCCCTGCTCCGAAGGCGGACTGGAGGCGCGAAAGCAGGCGCCGGGCCGTCTCCGGTTCGCCCGCGGTGTCGACCGCCGCGGCGGCCAGACACAGGAGCCCCGGGGCGTGTTGCTCGATTTCCTCCAGGGTGACCTGGCACTGACCCTTGGGCCGGCCGCGGTGGCCGGCGGTCAGCAGACGGCACAGGTTGCGGTAGCCGGCGGCGTCCCGGATCAGCAGGGCCAGCCGCCCCCCCTCGGCCAGCGCCACCTCGGCGCCGATCAAGGGGCGCACGCCCCGCTCGCGGGCCGCCTGGGCGAAGCGCACCGCGCCGTACAAGCCGTCGCGGTCGCACAGCGCCAGCGCCGGCATCTCGAGCTCGGCGGCCGCCTCGGCCAGATCCTCGGGGTGGGAGGCGGCGCGCAGGAAGCTGAAGGCGCTCTGGCAGCGCAGTTCGAGGAAGTCCTTCACCCGCAGGCCCCCGAGAGGAACCAGCGCGTTTGTTCTTGGAAGATGCGGTACACCCTGCCCTCGGCCAACTCCACGTCGTAGTAGTCCCGCGCGAAGGCCTCTTCCCACCAGCCGCCGGACACCCGCCAGGGCCCGGCCAGCCGCCGCACCCGGCCGCGGGGCCACTCGCCGCACAGACGCGCCGGGCGCTCTCCCGCCAGGGACACCCGGATCTCGCGCGGGGGGCGCACCGCACGCAGGGCGCCGCCGCTCGCCGGCGGGAGCGCGCCTCCGCCGCCGCTTCCGAAGGGGAACAGCTCGTACTCGCCCGGGAGCCACCCGTCGCGCGGGCGGGGGGAGCCCACCCGCTCCGCGCCGCACAAGACGGTCAGGCGGGCCAGGGTCTCGTCGAGGCGGGAGGGCGCGGGTCCGGCGGGCCGGAACAGCTCTCCTTGACACGAACGGGGTGATTCGATCTCGGCCTCGAGCCGCAGAGCCGTGATCGGGGCGGAGGGTGGCGTTCGCTCCAGCGAGAGGGCCGCGAGTTCACGCCACAGTGAGACGGAGACGGAGGGCGCCGCCGCCTCCAGACGGCGGGGTTCCTGCCCGTGGGGATAGAGCCCGAGCATAAGGTGCAGCTGTCGGGGAGCCAGGCCGCGCTCGGCGAGGCGCGAAAGCAACCGCGAGAGCAGGTGTTCGAGCCAATCGAGCAGCGGGCCGCTGCACTCCAGCGGGTATTCCAGATCCTCGTCTTCCCGGAACCGCTCCATCTCGGGAACGGGCAAGAGCGGATCGCAGTTCTCGCCGCGGCTGGTGCGCCAAAGCCGCAGGCCCTCCGGCCCCAGCCGCAACCCGACCTCCTGCGCGGAGAGAGCAGAGAGGTCCCCCAGGCTCAATATGCCGAAACGATGCAGCGCCGCCTGGACATCGGCCGGCCCGCCGAGCAGGGATACCGGCAGCGGCGCCAGGAAGGCAGGTTCTTCTTCTGGAGAGAGCACCATCACTCCACGACCGGCCCGGGCGGCCAGCGAGGCCGTCGCCCGGCAGGAGGCGATGCTCACCCAGGTCGCAAGCCCGACCGCGCCGCCGGCCGACCACAGGGCGCTCGCCAGCGTCCGCTCCGACGGATAGCGACGTGCCAACCCGCTTGCGTCGCAGAAGATCTCGGGCCCGCCGGTCACCTCCACTCGCGGCGAGATCTTTCGGATCGCGCCTTCCAGATCGGCCAGCGCCGTTCGGATTTTCTCCGGGGAGTGTTTCCTAAGAACGACGCCGGGGACGAGGCTCCGGGCGCAGGCGGCGTTCATGTCAGCGCGAACGCCACCGGCGCGGGCCGGCTCACTACAACCGATCACCCTGCCCCGGGGCCCCGTATCCGAGATCACCACCACCGGCTGGTCGCGAAGCTCCGGTTCCGCGCGTAGGTGGACCGCCAAGGATAGATCCGGCACGAAGATGCACCCGACCCTCATTTCAGAGCTCATTATACTGAACAAATGTATAGTATTCAAGGGCGACACCAGAAAATGGAAAAACCATCATAACTTATTGAATAACAAATAAATAAAACGGGGACAGGCCCATGGATTAAGGCGCTTTTGAGGTTGACACCCGGCGGGTCTATTGTTACCGTCCGGGCGTGAGTGATACCCCTTCTACCGCGCCGCAGCCCCCGAATCGAAACCGCTGGACGTTTTTACGAAAATTTCGCTGGACGGTGTACTCGCTCTTCCTCGCGTTGCTCGTTTTCGTGGCCGTGTGCACGATCGTGGGTGTGGTCACGAACCTCCGCGAGCGGCACCTGGACCTGGACGTTTCTACTCGGCGGCCGGGGACCCAGAATGAACTCTCCAGCCTGCACCTGCGCGACTGTTTGACCGCTTTGGAGAACCTGCATACCGAGCAGGTCCAAAAGGTTCAGGAGGCGTTCACCGGCGAGCGTGATCGGGAAGCCTTCCTGTCCGATTTTCGGGCGTGGGATCGGCAGTGGCGGCAGAAATTTGAAAAGCTCGGTTTTTCCTGCCGGTTGACGGATGGGTACGCGTGGCATGCCGCCCTGTTGGTGATCGCCGAAGCGTACCGGTTGGTGGATGAGGCTCACCGCTACTACTCCATGGAGATCCGGCGCTTCATGCTCGAGAATGGGGTGGAACTTTACAAGCTGCACAAGCTCTTCGAGGACGCTCAGCGCGCCATCGAGCGGCTCGAGGCCCAACCATCGGAAGAGTAGTCGCCAGCTCTACCGAACGGAAGATTAATCTCCCGGAGGGACGCTCCCTGGCGCGTCGGGAGCCGCAGGAACTGCGGGAGGCGGCGTGGGGACGGGAGCGGGTACGGGGACCTGTGGATTGCCAGAGGCCGGGGTGGGCTCGACCGCCGGACGCTTGCTGGCCGCCGTCGTCTCCAGCCGGATCACCCGAGCCCGCACCTGAGCCGCGGCCGGAGAGCCGGGAAACTCGGACAACCAGCGCCGTAACACCTCGATGGCTCGCGGCACATCTCCCGAGAGCTCCAAGGCGTTGCCGGCGGACATCAGGAGCCCTTCCGCGGATGGCGCTTTCGGATCGGCCTCGAACGCCGCCAGGAAGGCCTCCGCGGCCCGGCCACTGCGGTTGAGGCGAAGGAGGATGTTGGCGCGCAGGGCCTGGACTTTCGCCAGCACGGGCCCGCTGGGCTGCACCGAGAGGGCACGATCGAGCTCGCGCAAGGCGCCCTCGCCGTCTCCCTTGTTCGACAGCCCGCGGGCCTCCTCGAGCAAGCGCTCGCACAGGCGGGTCTTCACGGTGGCGACCTGGTCGGAAAGAAGCCTGGCGAACGCCGGGGAGATGATCTTCGCATCCACTCCCTCGACGGCGCTCAGGGCCTCCAGATCCCGGCCGTCCTTCTGCAGTCGTAAAAATTGCTCGGCCAACCGCGCCTGGCGCGAGAACTGGGCTTGTTTCTCCCGGACTTCGTCCAGGTCGGCCTGGGATTTCTTGAGCTTTTCCTCGACGATCTCGCGTTCCTTGCGCTCCGCCCCTACCTTGGCGTCGAAGGCCACGTACAGGCCCGCGAAGATGATGACCACGAAGATGACGTAGGCCACCACCGAGTTGAAGATGTACTTCCGCTCGTAGGCCTCCTGCTTCTTCTGGATCTGCCGGATGTCGGCGGCCAGGTTCTTGACCAGGTTGTCGGTCTTGATGATGAGGTTGTGGGTCTCGACGATCTCCCGCTTGATCTCGGCAATCCCGTCATCGAGCGCCATTTCCACTCCCGCCGTTGGCTACGTCCCCAAGGGGATTCGAACCCCTGTTGCAGGCGTGAAAGGCCTGTGTCCTGACCTGGCTAGACGATGGGGACACATCGCGGTTCTCCGCTTCCATGAGCCGCATGGGATTCGAACCCATGGCCCTCAGATTAAAAGTCTGATGCTCTACCGTCTGAGCTAGCGGCTCGGCATCCGCGCCGGCGCGTCCGCGACACCGGCGCACAACGGAGGCACTACCTAACAGAGCCCCGATCGGGTGTCAAGGTGCAACCGAGCACGAACATTGACGCGCGGACATCGAATTCGTAGCATCGGCCGCGTGAGACTTCTGGCGTTATCAATGGTGTTCATCGCAGTCTCCGCTTGCAGCGGTGGCGGTGGTGGCGCCATGCCCTCGGGGATGATCGCCATGTTCGATGGCGCCTGTCCCGACGGATGGAGCCGGTTCGAACCTCTGGACGGGAGGTTCCCGCGCGGGGCGGCCATGGGGGGACACGTCGGCGGTTCCGAGACCCACGGCCACACCTTCGATCTCGTCGCACGCACCTCGCGAGAGGGGGCCCACGAGCACAACCTCGCCGGCGGCGAGTTGATCGATGTCGACACCGGATTCTTCGGCACCCTCGGCATCTGGAACGGCTACCTTCAGGCCTTCGAGGAGGCGGGCCGAGACCGGGAGAAAACGCCCAGAGCACGTGCTCGTACCGAGGCCGAGGGCGCGCATGATCACTTGATCAGCGCGCAGGGAGACACGCAGGTCGCCGAGCATCTCCCGCCGTACCTGGAGGTGGTCTTCTGTCGGAAGGATTGACCAGGGGCGGATTCAGTCCAGGCCCTGGCCGCGCGCCTCTTGGTAGCCACGCTCCACGCGCTCGCGCAGTTTTTCTTGAATTTCTTCGTCGGCAAAGGCGGCCTGGACCGCGTTCTGCTCCAGGCGGAGCAGGTCCGATAAACCGTATCCCCAGTGAGCCACGGCCACGTCGTATTCATCGTTGATGGTGCTGCCGTGGATGGCGGGGTCATCGGAGTTCAGCGTGACCGGGACCCCCGCCTGATCCAGGCGCGGCAAGGGGTGGTTCTCCAACCCATCGATACAGCCCGTCTGGTAATTGCTGATGGGACACATCTCCAGGGCCACCTTGCGGCTCGCGAGCAACTGCATCACCGCCGGATCTTCGACCGCCTTGAGCCCGTGGCCGATGCGCCGAGCAAAGAGCAGTTCCACCGCGCTTCTCACCTGGGAGGGGCTGGTGCCCTCGCCGGCATGGATGGAGCTGCAAAGAACACCGGTGTCCCGCACCCGCTCGAAGATGCGCGTAAACTTCTCGTTGGAGTGTGCGAACTCGTCTCCCGCCAGGTCCACCCCGACGAAACCCATGTCCGAAAACGACACAGCAAGATCAACGCAGCGCTTCCATCGCTCGAAGTCGTATCGTTCGCGTGCGAAGGTGAGCAGGAAGCGAATCACCAGATCATTTTCCTGCGCCGTACCCCGGGCCGCCTCCGCCACGGCGCGCATCACGCCTTCTGCCTCCAGCCGGTTGTGGCGCGTGAGGTGTTCGGGAGAAAAGCGCAGCTCGAGGTATATCACGCCTTCACGGGCGGCATCGGCCGCGATCTCGGATGCCACTCGCTCCACATCGGAATAGCTACGGTACCACTCGGCATGAAACTTGGTGAGAAACTGACGGAGCGTGCGTGGCTCTCCTTCCCGATACGTGACCAGGGGGGCCAGGGATTCAGCATCGCGAAGAGGCAGATTGACGCCGTTTTTGCGGCCGAGTTCGAGCAAGGTCGTGAGGCGTATGCTGCCTTCCAGGTGCCGGTGCAGATCGAGCTTGGGCAGACCGGTCAATATCTCCATGCGTTCATCTCGCTCCACTGTCAATCCTCCTGCTGCAGCGCCTACGAGGCATATATTATGCGTTCCTCCCCAAATCAACTTGCAGCGGGGAGCATCGGGGACAGGCCCCTTGATTGTGCTGTCCGGATTTTTGTCGCGAG
>CAZLNM010000024.1:17480-50212 GCA_964561025.1 uncultured Myxococcales bacterium | reverse complement strand
TCTTCCCCGCGGAGCTTGCGTGATTTTGCGAAGATACGGCAGATACCGTCCGGCCGCGCTGGCTGCTTCGGCCCCGCAGCCAGGCGCCAGGTTTGTTCTTGCGTCTGGCCACGCTAGCTCCGTGGGGCTCCGTGGCCAGACGCACCGAAGAGAAAAAGATCTTCCGAAAAAAGCAAGAGCATGCTTGCATGCTCTTCATATCAGCGGACTTTGCCGCAGCTCGGCTGCTGTCAAGGGTGAGCGAGAGCGAATCCCGCAGGGATCGCAGCGGGCGAAGCCCACGAAGACCCTTGACAGAGAAAGCCGAGCGGAGGCTAGACACGTGATAGTGCGAGAGCGCGCAGGCCGCGTTGGCCCCGCGTTCGTGCGTCGAGCGAGTGATGGGCGGCTGGCCGCGCTTGCTCTTTCGGCATCGCGGCCAGCCGCGGCAGTTTTGCACGTTTTCTGGAGGCTGCCGTGCGCCGGCCGCTGAGCTTACCGGAAGATGCGAAAAAGGAGATGGCGCGCTGCGTGCGCTGCGGCGCCTGCATGAAGGTGTGCCCGGTGTTCGAGGTGCTGCGCCGCGAGGGGGGCGTGGCGCGGGGCAAGATCGCGCTCGCCGACGCCGTGTTGCGCGGCGATATTCGGGACGGGCGCCTGTACCAGTATTTCCTCTCGGCCTGCCTTCTGTGCGGGCGCTGCACCTCGAGCTGTCCCAACCAGGTCGACACCCCGCTCATCGTGCAGGCGGCCCGGGTCGAGCTCGCCAGCAAGCGGCGGGGCGGGGCGCTCAAGCGTTTTCTCCTGGGCCGTGTGCCGTCGTCGCTGCGGCTGGGCGGGCTGCTCAAGACGGCGCGGGCCTTGCGCTGGCTGTGGGCCCGGCGCATCCCGCGGGAGTCGGGGCTGCGGATCCGCTTCTTTGGCCCGCGCGGCGAGCGGCGGATCATCCCCGAGGTCGCAACATCGTTCTTTCTGGAGCGGGAACTGCCGCGAGACTTCACGGGCCCGGGCATGCGCGTCGCGCTGTTCGTCGGCTGCGTCTCGAACTACCTTCGGCCCCAGGCCGCCGCCTGTGCGCTGCAAGCGCTCCAGGCCGCCGGCGCGTGCGTGGCGGTGCCGGCGGCGCAGGCCTGCTGCGGCCTGCCGGCGTTCGGCGCCGGCGACGAGAGGTCCGCCCGCAAGCTTCTGCGCCAGAACCTCGACGCCTTGCTCCCGCCCGGTGGCGAACCGGCCTGGCCCGAGGCCATCACCTCGCCCTGCGCCTCGTGCGCCTACATGCTCAAGCGGCACCTGCCAGAGTTGCTCAAAGACGATCCCGAACGCATGGCGCGCGCCGCGGAGCTGGCCCGGCGGGTGGTGCCGTTTTCGCGCCTGCTCTCGACGCTCTCGGGCTGGAGCGCGGAAGGGCCGGGACGGGAGACGGCGGCGCCGGCGCGCACGATCACCTACCACGATCCTTGCCACCTCTCGCGCGGCTTCGGGGAGAAGGACGCCCCGCGCTTTGTGCTCACCCGCCTCCCCGGCACGCGCTTTGTCGAGATGGAACACCCCTGCCGTTGCTGCGGCCACGGCGGAAGTTTTAACCTTGCCCACTACGACCTGTCGCGCGCCATCGCCAGGACCAAGGCCGAGCGCGTGCTCGCCACCGGCGCCGATCTCCTCGTCACCGAGTGCTCCGGCTGCTGGCTCCAGCTCAACCAGGCCATGCAGGAAACCCGCCTGGGCTTCGAGGTCATCACCACCGCCGAGGCCGCCGCGCGTTTTGCCGATCTTTATAAGAAGTCGAGATGATCTCGGCAGGGATCGCCGCTCCTGGATCCGAGAAAATACGACGACCAGATTGGGCAATGCCGCAGAAGCATGTTTTGACGCGGCGCGGCCGAAACTGGCCGCAAAAATTGAGTAGATTTTTCAGGCTGTTGAAAAAAGCTGAAAGATTTTTGACACAAAATGCCCTTGAGCTGCACTTAAGTATATGGAGGGACGAAAGCGATCATGACGCGAGGGACGACGGAGGCGATCTGGAGTAAACCGGGAGCGGCGGCGCCAGCCTGTTCCGTGGCGCGAACGGTACGTGCTAGACTCGCGCTCGAACCTTCAACAGGGGAGCGCCGCGCATCCCCGAGACAGCGATGGAGGTGGGTCATGAGGTCGGGCGCGATGGGTGTGCTTTCGCTTTTCGTTCTTCTTATCGGATGCGGGGACGGGACGGGGCCGGAGCCGAGCGGGAAGAGGTTCCAGGTCCTCGCCGAGATCCACGGGCCGCAGTTCGATTCGCTCAGATTGATAAAGAAGATTGGCGAAAGCGATCTTGTGGTTTCTGGCGATTGCTTTGGTCCCTGCACCGTGACGACATCTGCCGGCGACACCTTCTCCTTTGCTCCCATGCCTGCAGCGCTGGAACTCTCCTCCGACCCGTTTTTCTTCCGGATGACGAAGGACGGGGTGTTGAAGTGGCGCGGCTCGATCGCGAGCACCGGGATCGAGGACGTGATCGTCGCCTCGTCCACGAACGGTTTTAGCGACGTGGCCTTCACCGGGCAGATCGGGCCCGAGTCCGATGTTTTGAGCGCGGACGGCTCCATGCGCCACTACTCGGCAGGGGGAGAGAGGAACGCGTTTGTGAGCTTTTTCAATCAGGACGGGATGGAAAAGCGCACCGTCGTGTTCCAGGACGCCGACTATTCCAGAGGCTTGAGCATCGACTGGGTGTCCGACGACGCGGTGGTCGTGGCCATGGAGTTCATGGGCTCTATCAAGCTGCCGCTCGCTGGCGGCCAGGAGGCCACGGTCGCGTCTCGAGGCGGACAAGATGCGCTGGTCGTTAAAATGGGCAACGACGGTATTGTGAAGTGGTGGGTTCAGCTGGGAGGCGTGGGTTGGGAGATGCCGTGGGCTTTGAAGGCTTTCTCTGACGGTAGCATAAAGGTGGCTCTCTGGTTCGAGTCTTCATCTGAACTCGATCGCATGGGTGAGGTGTTAGCGAGTCAGGATGCGGTGGGAATCAATGACATCCTTGTCCTATCGCTAAATTCGGAAGGACGGGTGGCATGGAGTTTCTCAAGCGGCGCCCGGAATTCAAAGTTGATGATGCAAGATATTATTGAAAGAGAGGACGGAGGCTTTTTTTCCGCTGGAAGCTATTGGAACGGCTCCATGCTCCAGGGAACGGACGGCAAGCCAGTGGAGTTGGTGTTCTACGGCAGACACTACGACTCGACCGACGGTTACATCGCGTCGTTCGACAAGGAGGGACGGCTCAAATGGGCGACGTCTTTCGGCGGATGGACGCTGGACCGCGCGAGCATTGTCGATCTGTTACCCAACGGCAACCTCAGGGTCAGCGGATTCGGGGTCCGCCAGGGGTTTTCAATCGGAGAGATATCCATTGAGCCCTTTTTGGATTCGGACGGATATCAACTCGACTTCGATTCAGGAGGCAACTTTGTTGATGGCTCCAGCGCTGTGCTGGTCAGCGAAATGCCCGATGCAATCAGAGACTCGATCATTCTATCAAGCGGGCACAACATCATCTCGTTGGTATATAGGGCAGACATCGAAATTTCTGGGCCAGATGGACAACCACGTGGGATTGGCTGCGAAGGAGAGGCGGATGGGCTGATCCTGAGGCGTATCGAAGACAGGTAAGTTCTTTTTCCTACAACTGATTTCGTATCACGGAGGGTGACATGAAACTCGTTCCGCACGGCACTCGTGTATTCTTTTCGCTGCTTTTCGTTGCGCCGCTTTCCTGTAACCAGGCCGACACCAGCGGCGAGCTCACCGAGTACGACGTTTTCGAGCAGCGCATGATCGTATCTCCGACCGAGACCCAGGCAGGCCCCGCGCCCACGGTGGTCTCCCCCGACCAGGCGCCGCCGGCGGCCGATCGGACCCAGGAGGCGATCGCGGAGGAGGTCGAGATTCGCAAGGAGATCCTGAACGCCCGGGAGACCCGTTTCGTCGCGGCCGGGACCGTCGTCGCCAAGAAGGCCTTTCTCTTTGAGAACCCGCCCGAGCTGTGGACCGCCGGCGAGCGGAATCCCTGGGGCCTGTCCCCTGTGATTATTATTGTTTATCAATATGTTATCGGCGCGGTCGACTCGTAAAGCGCACTCCGGGCCCGAGCCGAAAAGTGGCAGTGGAGAGCGCCAGAGACAGGAGGGGCACTGGGGCTATTTGTTTGTCTTGTCCCCGACGCGGTGTCGACGGCAAGGCATCAGTTGTCTGAGTTTTTTTCTTGTCCGCCCGGGGATGTTGCCGCGCGGCTCCAGCGCGAGCCCAGCCGGGCCAGCCAGAAGCACAGGATTCCCAGCAGGAGGTAGAAGAGCAGCCCCAATCCCTGTCCCACGCCGCCCTCGTACCACGAGTGGGCGAGCTTGGGTTCGCGCGTCCAGCCCGGCGGGCAGCGCTCGGCCAGTTCGTCCTCGCGCACCTCGCGCGACTCGACGACCTTTCCGTCCTCGACGCGGGAGCACACGAAGAAGGTGCGGCACTGCTCGTCCTCGGCCTGGGTGATCTCGCGCAGGTTGGGGTTGCAGCGCTTGGCCTGGTCGGCAGGAAGCGCAGAGCAGCTCGACACCCCGCACAGCGCCCGGCCGTCCACCACCGCCTCGACCTTGTAGTCCTTGCCCACGCTGATGTACTGGATGGGCGCGCCCAGCGCCGGCAGGCGCAGGAGCGCGGTGAGGATGCCGAAGATGGCCGCCCCCGCCATGAGCCCCGAGGCGATGAGCGGGCCCTGCTCCTCGCGCCGCTTGCGCTCCTCGGGCGTCTTTCCGGTGCGCGCCACTAGCCAGCCGCAGAAGGCGCCGGCCAGCAGGGCCAGGTTGATCCCCAGCGGAAGATACATCCCCAGCGCGAAGGCCAGCATGGGCACGCTGGAGAGGAACAACAAGATGGCGATGATCCCGCCCAGGCCGTAGAGCAGCCAGGGCTGGTTGGCCGGGTCGTTCATCATGCCGCGCGACACCGCCGCCAGCATGTTGGCCTGCGGCGCGGGCAGCACCTGCTCGTTGGAGATCCAGCCCGCGCCGGCCGGGTTCGCCACCGCGAAGTGGTAGCTCGAGTCCATCAGCGGGATGACGAAGGCCACCACCAGCGCCGCCACCAACATGCCCAGGAACTTGTAGCGCTGCTGGTTGCGCGGGGTAGAGCCGATCCAGTAGCCGATCTTGAAGTCGGTGATGAGAGCCCCCGAGGTGGAGAGCGCCGTGCACACCGCGGTCCCGATGATGAGCGCGATCACCATCCCGGCCGTGCCGCGCAGACCGACCATCAGCATGGCCCCGATGGCCAGCACGATGGTGATGAGCGTCATGCCCGACACCGGGTTGGTGCCCACGATGGCGATGGCCTGGGCCGCCACCGGGGTGAACAGGAACGACAGCACGAACCCGGCCAGCATGCCCACCACTCCGAACAGCAGGCACTGTCCCACGCTGTAGGGCTCCTCGCCCGGCCCGGCCTTGGAGATCAGCGCCACCACCACGAACAAGAGCCCCATGCCCAGCATGGAGAGGAGCTCGGTAAGCAGCACCGTGCGCGGGGAGAGGTCGAGCTGGGTGCGCTCCGGCGCCGCGGCGGCGGCGTTCTTCTTGGAGAAGCCCTTGAACCCCAGCGACACCGAGCCGGCCACGATCTTGCCCATGCGCAGGATCCCGATGAGCCCCGAGACGGCGATGGCCCCGATGCCCAGCGGCTTCACCAGGGATGCGAAGATGGCCCCCGCGCCCATGGAGCCGATGGGGTAGCTCGCTCCGGCGTACGTAAGCGGCGGGCCGCCCTTGCCGATGAGGTAGACGAGCGGGACCAGCACCAGGCACGAGAGCAGCGAGCCGGCGGCGATGATGGCCGAGTACTTGAGCCCGATGATGTAGCCCAGGCCGAACAGCGAGGCGAGCGCGGTGATCTTGAGCTCCAGGCGCACGCCGGAGAGCGCCTCGCCCATCCCGAAGGGAAGCATGGTGGTGGTCATGTTGGCGTTCCACAGCGAGAGCGCCTCGACGGAGAAGTCGAACAGCGCGCCTAGCCCGAAGGCGATGAGCAGGATCTTCCCCGCCCCGGTGCCCTGGCTCTCGCCGGTCACCAGGATCTCGTTGATGGCGGTGGCCTCGGGGAAGGGGAGCTCGCCGTGCTGGTCTTTGACGAAGTAGCGCCGGATGGGGATGATCAGCACCGTGCCCAGCACCCCGCCGATGAAGCAGGCCAGGAAGATCTGCCACCAGGCGACGTCGAGCAGGCCGGTCTGCGCCGCGCCCACCTTGTCGTTGATGTAGATGGCCGGGATGACGAAGGAGGCCCCCGCGGCCACCACCCCGGCCGCCTGGCCCACGCTCTGCACCATGACGTTCTCGAGGATGGTGGAGGCCGGCGAGCGGGCCCGCCCGAAGAAGATGGCCAAGATGGCGATGGGGATGGAGGCCTCGATGGCGTTGCCGGCCCGCAGCGCCATGTACACGCAGGCGGCGGTGAAGATCACCACCATGAGCAGGCCCATGCCGATGGACCAGCGGGTCACCTCCGGCCGCCGATCCTCGGCGGGCACGATGGGGCGGTAGACCTCGCCGGGCTGGAGCTTGCGGTAGGCGTTCTCGGGGAGCAGCTTGCCGCTCGACTGGGGCTTTTCGTCCATGCTTCGTCCTCCGCGGGTTCAGGTGGGCGGACGGTAGCACGGCAAAGCAGAGCGCTTCAAGCGGGGCGGCGCCTCGCCGCACTTCACCTGTTTTCCGACAATGTTCTCTTCGGCGCGGCTGCTTTTCGGCGAGCCCTCCTAGGCACTCGCCGCCGGGCCGGCTCCGTTCCATGGAGGCCTCGCCTGGCGCGCCGCGCCACAAAATGGTGAGGTGCGGTCAGGGGCGGCGCGGGCGGGCCTTGCGCCGGGCAAAGCCGCGGGATCGCCCGCGGCCGGGGCCGCGGCGGGGCGCGCCGGGGGCGGACGCTTCCGCAGCGGGAGGTACCAGGGCCGCGCGTCCGGTGCCGATCAGATCGCTCCGTCCCAGACGGCGCAGCGCCTCGCGCAGTAGCGGCCAGTTCGCCCGGTCGTGGTAGCGGATGAAGGCCTTGTGCAGCCGCCGCGCGCGCAGGCCGCGGGGCACCTCGACCGGCGGCAGATCCTCGCGCAGGGGATTTCGCCCGCTGGCGTACATGGCGGTGGCGACGGTCATGGGCGAGGGCAGGAAGGTCTGCACCTGATCGGGCCGAAAGTTGTGCGCCTTCAGCCACAGCGCGAGCTCCAGCATGTCGTGATCGGTCGTGCCGGGGTGCGCCGCGATGAGGTAGGGCACGAGGTACTGCTCCTTCCCGGCCTCGCGCGAGAAGCGCGCGAACATCTCGCAGAAGCGCGCGAAGAGCTCGACGCCCGGCTTCTGCATGCACGCGAGCGGGTCCACGCACACGTGCTCGGGGGCGATCTTGAGGTGGCCGCCGACGTGGTGGGCGCACAGCTCTCGAACGTACTCGGGCGAGCAAAGCGCCAGGTCGTGGCGCACCCCGGAGCCGATGAGCACCCGGCGCACGCCCGGGACGGCGCGGGCGCGGCGGTACAGCTCGAGCAGCGGGCCGTGGTCGGTGTTCAGGTTGGGGCAGATCTTGGGATACAGGCAGGAGAGGCGGCGGCACTCGCGGTCACGTTCTGGGTCACGGCAGCCCATGCGGTACATGTTGGCGGTGGGGCCGCCCAGGTCCGAGATGGTCCCGGTGAAATCGCCGCCGTCGCGGATGCGTTCGAGCTCGCGCAGCACCGACGCGACGGAGCGGCTCTGGACCACGCGGCCCTCGTGCGCCCACAGCGAGCAGAAGCTGCAGCCGCCGAAGCACCCGCGCAGGATGATCACCGAGTGGCGCACCGTCTCCCAGGCGGGGATGCGGTGGCCGGCGTAGGCCGGGTGCGGCTGGCGCGAGTAGGGGAGCTCGGCCACCTCGTCCAGCTCCGATTCCGCAAGCGGCAAGGCCGGCGGGTTCGCCAGGACCTCGCGGTCGCCGTGCGCCTGCACCAGGGAGATGTCGCGCAACGCGTGGCTCTCGCGCGCGGCGATGCGGGTGGCGCGGGCGAAGGCCGCCGGGTCGCGCGCGCACTCCTCGTAGGAGGGCAGGCGCAGGGCCGCATCCGCCCGCGCATGGCCGCGCGGCAGGCTGAGGGCGCTGCCGCGGACGTCCTGCAGGTTCTGCACCGCCTCCCCGGCGGCGAGTCGCCCGGCCACCTCCAGCACCGCCCGCTCGGCGTTGCCGAAGAGCAAGAGATCCGCCTTGGCGTCGAGCAGGATGGCGCGCCGGACGCGCTCCGACCAGTAGTCGTAGTGGGCGAAGCGCCGCAAGCTGGCCTCGATGCCGCCCAGGATGACCGGCACGCCGGGGAAGGCCTCGCGGCAGCGCTGGGCGTACACGATGGCGGCGCGCTCCGGACGGCGCAGGGCCTGGGCGTCCGGGGAGTAGGCGTCGTCGGTGCGGATCTTCCGGTCGGCGGTGGTGCGGTTGACCATGGAGTCCAGGTTGCCGCCGCTGACGCCGAAGAAGAGCCGGGGGCGCCCGAGCCGCCCGAAGTCGGCGGCCGAGCGCCAGTCGGGCTGGGCGACGATCCCCACCCGATACCCCGCGGCCTCCAACACCCGCCCGATCACCGCCACGCCGAAACTGGGGTGATCCACGTAGGCGTCGCCGGTGACCAGCACCACGTCGCACTCGGCGTACCCCAGCGCCTCCATCTCTTCTTGCGACATGGGTAGCACCGGCGCCGGGGTGCGCCAGGCGCCGCGGCGCGTGGCGCCATCTTCGAAAAGGCTCACGGAGCCCCTCCCGGCGGCCGGGCCCCGGACCCCTCGCGAAGGACGGCGCTGGCCCGCTCGACGTCCGGCCCCTCGAGCCAGTGGATCTGCGTGCCGGCGCGCTCCCAGCGCCGCAGCCAGGCCTCCTGGCGCTTGGAAAAGAGATAGATCTCGCGACTCAAGCGCTCCTCGAGCTCGTCTTGGGAGGGGATCTCGCCCCGAAGGAATCGCGAGATGAAGCGGCACTCCAGCCCCAGCTCCTCGAGGCGCGGGTGGGTCACGCCGGCGTCGAGCAGGCGGCGCACCTCCTCGAGCATGCCGGCGGCGAACCGCGCTCGCAACCGCTCGCGGATGCGGAGCTTGCGCGCGGGCCGGGGCAGGCTCACGCCGAGCACCAGCGGCTCGAAGGCGGGGAGTTCCAGCGCCGGTCGCGTGCGGGCGGCCACGGCGATCTCGATGGCGCGGATGGTGCGCTCGCGGCTGCCGAAGTCGCTTACGTTGTGCAGGCGCGGCTTTTCGGCGCGCAGGCGCTCCTGGAGCTCCTCGGTAGTGAGCTGCGAAAGCTGTGCGCGAAGTGACTCGTCCGGGACCGCCTCGGCCAGCCGGTAGCCGCGCAGCACCGCCTCGAGGTACAGGCCGGTCCCGCCGCACAGGATGGGCAGACGCCCGCGGGCGCAGATGTCCGTAAAAGCGCGCGCAAAGCCGCGCACGAAGTCGAACAGCGAGAACTCCTCGGAGAGTTCGACCACGTCGACGAGGTGCACGGGCACCGCCGGGCCGCCGGCGCGGTACTCTTCGAGGTCCTTGCCCGCGCACAGGTCGAGCGCGCGGTACGCCTGGCGCGAGTCGGCCGAGACGATCTCGCCGCCGAAGGCGCGCGCCAGGGCCACCGCCAGGCGGGTCTTGCCGCAGGCGGTGGGCCCGGCGATCACCAGCAATTTCGGCCGGGCCACCATGCGCGGCATTGTATCCGCACGGGCCCCGTGGCCGAAGTGATTTCGGCGGCATGCGCGGGCATTTTTTGCGGCGGAGTGGAGCCGGGTCTATGATGGTCCTCATGGTGGACACGGACGACCACGGCGCGGGCGGCGAGAGCGAGAGCGAGGGCGGCGGTTCGGTCGGGGCCGCCGGCGGCCTGGGGATCAACTACCGGCGCATCTTCGAGCGCGACCTCCACCCGCTGCCCCCGGACGCGCGCATGGCCGCCGCCCGGGAGGCGGAGGGGGCGCTGCTCGCGGCGCTGTGCCTGGATCCGGATCCGCGGGTGATCCGGCTGGTGCTGGAGAACGCGCTGGTCGGCCTGCCCCACGCCCGGCTCATCGCCGAGCACCACCTCAACCCGGTGGGCCTGGAGGCGCTGGCCGCCCGCAGCGCCTTCCTGCACGACGAGGCGGTGCGCCGCCTGCTGTTGCGAAACGTCCAGACGCCCGAGAGCGTGCTGCGAAAGATCTTCACGAACAGCAACCTCCTCCAGCTCTTCAAGGTCGCGGTGAGCCGGGAGGTCAACGAGCGGTCCAAGCGCGCCGCCCGGGACGCGCTGCGCCGGCGCTTCCTCCAGGTGGGCGGCGAGGAGTGCGCCGCGCTGATCTTCACCACCGAGGGCCGCTGCCTGCCGATGCTGCTGGGCCTCCAGTTCGACGGCAAGACCACCGCGCTCCTGTGCCGGCGCACCTACGCCTCGACGCTGCTGGTGCAGAACCTGGCCCGCTTCCCCGGCACCCCGCCGCCGGTCATCCGCCACCTGCTGGCCCAGCCCATGGTGCGGCGCACGCCCCACCTGCGCCAGATCCTGCTCCAGCACGCCAACTGCCCCGCCGAGGCCAAGCGGGCGACCTGACCCGCCGCCCGCGCGCGGCGGTTCACCCGCCGTGCGGCCCGCCGCTTCATCGAGATCGCACAGGCGCCTGGCCGCGCTTGCTCTGTTGGCAGCGCCGCCAGGCGCTCAAAAACAAATCTTCGCTTTCGCGCGACAGGAAAACGGCCTCACAGGCGCGCCAGGACTTCCTCCAGCGTGGTGAGCCCCTGGCTCACCTTGCGAATGCCGTCGTGGCGCAGCGGCACCAGGCCGGTCTCGGCGGCAGCCTCCTGGATCTCGCGCGCCGGGGCGCGGGCGATGAGCTTCTCCTGGACCTTCTCGTTGGGGGTGAACAGCTCGAACAGGCCCAGGTAACCCGAGAAGCCCGTGCCGCCGCAGGCCTCGCAGCCCTTGGCGGCGAAGAAGGAGAGCCCCGGCTTGGGCTTGATCCCCAGCTCGCCGAGCACCAGCTCGGTCGGGGCGTAGGGTTGGCGGCAGCGCTCGCACAGGCGGCGCACCAGCCGCTGGGTGAGCACCGCGATGACGCCCGAGGCCACCAAGAAGCCGGGCATGCCCATGTCCAGCAGGGCCAGCAGGGCGGTGGCGCCGCTGCCGGCATTGATGCGCCCGATCACGATGCGCTTGCCGAAGGCCGCCCCCAGCGTCATGCGCGCCGCCTGGTCGTTGTTGAGATCGCCGACGTACAGCACGTCCGGCTCCTGGTCCAGCATGGCGCGCAGGCCGTCGATGAAGCCAAAGCCGAAGCGTTCGTCGGGCTTGCCCTGGATCACCCCCGGCACCTGGTAGCGGATGGTGGTCTCGAAGGAGGCCATGTTCTTTTCGGGGGCGTTGAGGTGTTGCAGGCAGGTGTAGGCGGTGGTGGTGCGGCCCGAGCCCGGCGGCCCGGCGATCAGCACCAGGCCGTTGGGCCGCTCCAGCGCCTTCTTGAACCCGGCCAGGATCTGCGGGTACATGCCGAGCTGGTCCAGCGAGAACTGTAGCGCCTGGGTGTAGTGGATCCGGACGTAGGCCTTCTCCCCGATCGGGGTGGGGATGATCACCGCCGCCATGTCCACCTTGCGGTCCTCCAGGTCCACCTTGAAGTAGCCCTTCTGGGCGATGCCGCGCCGGGTGATGTCCATGCCCCCCAGCACCTTGATGCGGTTGATGACGTTGGCGTGCAGGCGGCTCTCCAGCGCCCCCTGCTCCTGGAGCTGGTTGCCGACCCGGATGCGCACCCGGGTGCGCTCGGGGAAGGCCTCGAAGTGGATCTCGGAGGCGCCGGCCGCCAGCGCCTGGGCGATCACCTCGTCCACCTTGCGGGTGACCGACACGTCCTCGGCGGCGGCCTGCGGCGGGCGGGCGCCGGGAGCCCCCTCCTTGTCGTCCTTCTGGGTGATGAACTTGAGCTTCTTGAGATCGACCATGCGGACCTCCTGCGAAAGGCCCTGGTCAGACGAGCTTGTGCCCGCACTCGGGGCAGAACTTGGCGCCGGGGGAGAGCTTGGTGCCGCAGCCGGGGCACTCGTCTTTCTTCTTCAGGGCGAAGCCGCACTCGGGGCAGAACTTGGCGTTGCTGGCCAGGGGCTTCTCGCACTTGGGGCAGCTCGCCACGATCCCCTCGCGCCAGGCCTCGCGGTGGAGCTTCTTGTCCTCCTCGGCCATGGCGGCGTGGGCCCATACCTCCTCGACGGACTTGCTGGCCTGGGCCGCGGCCATCTCCACGCCGAGGTCCGGGGCGCAGGTCTTGCACAGGCCCTTCTTCTGCGACCAGCAGCGATCGCGGCACACCCAGGCGTTGCAGCGCGGGCACTGGATGAAGGAGGGCTTCACCTCCTCCACCGCCTGGGCGAAGGCCTTGTCGCGGGCCTGGTGCCAGGTGGCCGAGCGGGCGTGCTCGCTCACCTGGCGCGCCTTGCCGAAGATGCCCCCGAAGAGATCCGAGGCGGCGCCCAGCACCGAGGCGGCCGCGCCGGCGGCGAAGGTGGAGAAACGGGTCTTGTACCCCGAGTGGCAGCGGTCGCAGTGGAACTCGAACTGGAAGCCGGTGTTGGTGCAGTGATCGGTCACGTTGGAGGTGAACTGAATGGCGTCGCTCATGACCTCCTCCCTCTGCCCGCGTCGTCTTCAGTCGGGCTCGCCGGGCCGCTCGATTTCCACCAGCACGTGGTCGCGGATGTTGCGCGCCACCGACAGCAGCAGGCGCTGGCTCCCGATCTCGACGAGGTGCGAGTGCACCTCCACCGGGACGCCCTGCCCGTTCCGCGTCACCACCTCGGTCTCGTACAGCACCTTGGGCTCGCGGGCCAGAAGCTCCATCATCCCCGGCAGGGCGGCCGCCTCGCGCGGGGCCAGCACGTCCAGCACGGTCTTCTGCATCAGCTCCTCGCGGGAATACCCCAGCGTCTCGCAGGCGGCCCGGTTGACCTCGACGAAACAGCCGATGGCCCGCTCGGGCGAGACCGGGTTCACGAACACCATGTCGGATACGGCGTCGAACAGCCCGCGGTACAGCGCCTCGCTGCGCTTCGCCAGCTCCAGCGCCTGGCGCAGCTCCTCGTTGGCGGAGAGCAGCTGGTTGGCCATCTCGTACCGCTCGTGCAGCAGGCGGCGGCGCTCGCGGGCCCAGCGGACCTTCTCCTCCACCACCGAGATGTGGGGCAGGGGCTTGATGAGGTAATCGCAGGCCCCCAGGCGCAGCGCCTCGACCGCGCTCTCCAGCGAGGCGTAGGCGGTGATGATGATCACCTCGATGTGCGGCCAGTCGCGCCGCACGATGCGCAGCAGCTCCAGCCCGCTCATGCCCGGCAGGTTCTTGTCCAGCAGCAGGACCTCGGGCGGGTGGTCGCGCAGGATGGGCAGGGCCTCCTCGGCGGTGGCTGCGCCCGCCACGGCGAACTCCCCGGACAGGGCCAGCACCAGCGTGTCCAGCATCACCGGCTCGTCGTCGACCACCAGCACGCGGCTTGCGCCGACCACGCCGCGATAGGGATCCGCGCTAGTCTGGGTCATGGGGCCCGGCTCCGGTTTTCCCCCTTCTCAAAACGCAACCCCTGCGGCCCCGCCGTGATGTGTACCACGTCGCCCGAGACGAACCGTCCGGCCAGGATGCCCTCGGCCACCGGTTCCTCGACCAGCCGGCGCAGCGCGGCCCGCAGCGGCCGGGCGCCCAGGGTGAGATCGGGGCAGCCCTCGCGCGCCAGGAAGGTGGCCACCTCCGGGCCCGCCTCCAGGCGGATGGCGCGGTCTTCCTGGAGCCGGGTGGAGCTCTCGCGCAGGAGCAGCGCCGCGATGGCGGCCAGGTCCTCCGCCACGAGCGGCCGGAAGAACAGGTGCTCGTCCATGCGCCCCCACAGCTCGGGTGGGAAGGCGCGCCGGGCCGCCTCCAGCGCCGCCGGGGCCGGATCGATCTCCGGAGCGCGCCCCGCCGCGCCCTCCTTGGCGCCGAAGCCGATGCGCCCCTCCGGCGGCCGGCCCAGCGCCTCGCAGCCCAGGTTGGAGGTGAGCACCACCACGCTGTTGGTGAAGTCCACGGTGCGGCCCTTGCCGTCGGTGAGGCGGCCCTCGTCGAGGAGTTGCAGCAACAGGAGCTGCACCTCGGGGTGGGCCTTCTCCACCTCGTCGAACAAGATCAGGGTGTAGGGCCGCCGCCGCACCGCCTCGGTGAGCTGGCCGCCCTCGTCGTGGCCCACGTAGCCCGGGGGCGAGCCCACCAGGCGGGACAGGCTGTGCGGCTCGCCGTACTCGCTCATGTCGATGGAGACGAACGACTCCCGGCTGCCGAAGAGGAACTGCGCCAGCACCCGCGCGCACTCGGTCTTGCCCACCCCGGTGGGGCCGAGGAACAAGAACGAGCCGATGGGGCGCCGGTTGGAGAAGCCGGCGTAGTTGCGCCGGATGACCCGGGCGATGGCGCGCACCACCGAAGTGTGGCCGATGAGCTGCATGGACAGGATGCGCTCCATGTTCAGCAGCCGCTCGGCGTCGGTCATGAGCAGGCGCTCCACCGGGATGCCGGCCGAGGCCGACACCACCCGGGCCACCGCCTCGACGTCCACCCGCGACTTCTCCGAGCGGCGGGCGCGCGAGCCGGCCCGATCGATGAGCGCGATGGCCTTGTCGGGCAGGCAGCGCTCCGGCAGGTAGCGCGAGGCCAGCCGCACCGCGGCCTGCAGGGCCTCCCGGTCGTAGGACACCCCGTGGTGGCGCGCGTACTCCTCGGCCAGCCCCTCCAGGATCTGCAGCGTCTGCGCCGCCGAGGGCTCGGGCACCTGGATGACGTGGAAGCGCCGCGCGAAGGCCGGATCGTTCTGGACGTGGCGCCGGTACTCGTCGTGGGTGGTCGCCCCGATGCAGGGAAACTCGCCGCGGGCCAGCGCCGACTTGAGCTCGTTGGCCGCGTCCTGCGGGCCCTCCCCGGTGGAGCCGGCGCCGATCAGGGTGTGCAGCTCGTCGAAGAACACGATCACCTTGCCCTGCGCCCGGCCCACCTCCTCGCGGATCTTGCCCAGCTTCTCGGAGAAGGCGCCGCGCAGCTGGGTGCCGGCCAGCAGCGAGGAGACGTCGAGCTCGATGATGCGGGGCCGGCCCAGCGCGCGCGCCCCGGGGGCGTCCTGCACGATGCCGCAGGCCAGGCCCTCGACGATGGCGGTCTTTCCCACCCCGGGCTCGCCCACCAGGAGCGGATTGTTGGCGCGCCGCTTGAGCAGGGTGTCGATCACCTCCTCGATCTCCCGCTCGCGGCCGATGAGCGGATCGATGCGGCCCTGGGCGGCCTGGGCGGTGAGGTTGCGCCCCAGCCGGGACAGCAAAGGGAACTCCTCGGGCGGAAGCTCCCAGGCGGCGGCGGGGCTGTCGGGCGGAGGCAGGCTGGCCTGGTCGATCTCCTCCTGCGCCGCCTCGTCGGCCGGGTCCTCCACCTCGACCGCCTCGCGGCCGGGGAGAGAGGGGGCCTCGGTCTGCAGCCTCCCCGCCGGGGCGGGGCCGGCGGAGGCGATGGCGGCGGCAGGGGCGCGCTCGCTGGCCCGGGCTTCCTTGCCGTCGCGCGGCTTGAAGGCCAGCCGCCGGGGCAGGCGGCCGGTGACGTAGGAGAGCGCGGTGTTGCGGAAGGCGGGGATGACCAGGCCGGTGCGCCGTAGCAGATCGTAGGCCAGGGAGTCGCGCGCGCCGCACATGGCGATGAGCAGGTGCAGGCAGTCCACCGCCTCGGCGCCGCAGCCCGAGGCCAGCTGGCGCGCCTTGTGCTGCACCAGGCGCACCAGGCTCGCCGGCTCGTCCTCCACGGTGTGCACCAGCGCCAGGATGGCGTCCTCGTCGATCTTCTTTTCCTTGAGCAGGATCTCGGCCCGGTTAGGCACGGTGAACAGGGCGAGCAACAGGTGGGCGGTGGTGAAACGCTGGCTGGTCTGGCGGGCGATGTCCTCGGCCTCGGCCAGGACTTGGCGCAGCTCGGTGCTGGCGTGCAGGGTCATCGGATCTCCCGGAAAATCACCCGGCTGGTGTACCAGATCGCCCCACGGCTTTCAATGGCGCGCTTAAAAACGGTAAGCGATGTCGAGGACCGCGGCGATCTGGTGCCGCACCACGATGGCGCTGTCGAACCGGCCGACCTTCTTGTCGTCGTCGGGCGGCTGGTTGTCCACCCCCAGCGGCAGTTGCACCCCCAGCGCCGCCGAGAAGGAGCCTGTGCTGTAGCGCGGCCCGAGGGTGATGGCGAAGCCGGTGCCGGTCAGCCCGTCCAGGGCCACCAGGGCGTTGAACTCCGACACGATGGAGAGGCTCTCGGTGATGGCGACCGGGGCGGCCAGATCGTAGAAGAGCACGAACCCCGCCCGGCGGTCGGTGCCGTAGATGCTCTCGTCGACGTTGTCCGCGATCAGGATGAGGCAACCCAGATCGGTCTGCAGGCTCACCCGACCCAGGGTCTGGCCGAAGGTCACGTAGGGAGTAAGGCCCAGGTTGAGGCGCGGGATGAGGCCCATGTCGAGCATGGGCTTCTGGGCCAGGAGGTAGCGCCGGCCGAAGTTGCTGTCGTCCTGGATGGCCCCGGCCTGCACGGCGGCGAGCTGCTTCTCCTCGCCGAGGCGCGAGGTGGGGGCGATGAGGTCGAGCCCCACGCTCAGGTGCTTGCGATCGCCCGGCTCCTCGTGCACCAGGAAACGCGCCCCGAGCTGGACGTCGCCCACGGTGTAGCTCGCGCCCACCCCATCGGACCAGGAAAGCCCGCTCGGAAGCCGCAGCACGATCCCGAAGCGCCCCAGACGAACCTCGCCCTCCAGCACGAAGCCGAGCGAGCTCGCGTCGGGGCTTACGCCGAACCCGCCGTGGAGCCGCACCCGGCTCTGGGGGATGCCCGACAGGGCGAAGATCGGCTCCTGGTAGGGCCAGGCCCGCTCCTGCGGCTGCGCGACCCCCTCCTCCGCCGCTACCGGGGTCGGGCTCTCGGTCGCCGCGCGAGGCTCTGTCTTCTCAGGCGGCGCGGACTCCTCCGCCGCGGCGCCGTCTTCCTCCTCGCCCTCCTCGGCCCGGGCGGGTGACACCAGGCACAGGCTCAACCAGAACGCGAGCATCCACCGGTTTGGCATGGATTCTCTCCCCGTTTTCCGAAGTCATGGTTAGCACATCGCTCAAGACGGGGCAAGGCAAGCGCTCAACGCGGCGACGTCGCCCGGCGCGGACAGGCGCCCGTCAACACCGGCTCCTGTGCCTGCTCGGCGTCGAGCCCCAAGGGCTCGTTCGGGCGCACCTCGATGCGGTCGTCCTTCCGTTCGATGCGAAGCGGCGTGCCGGTGTCCGGATCGACGGCCAGCGCGGCCAGGTTGCCGTCGCGGAACGCCTCCAGGCCCGGGCACGTCCCTGAGGCCTCGGCCTGCAATCGCCAGGCGGCGACCAGGCGCAGGGCGGCGAGCTGGAAGTTCGCGATGGCCATCTTGGCCCAGTAGCGGCCGAACGACGGCGCCGCCACGCCTTCGAGGATGCCCACGATCATCTCGCGGATCTTAGGGATCTTCTTTCGGCTGGTGAGCAGCCGCAAGGCCTGGCCCACCATCTGCGTGGTGGATTCCTTCTGCGCCAGTTCGCGGGTGAATTGCTTCAGCCCGGCGCGGCACTTCGCCGGCAGCGAGCCGGCGGGACAGGCGCGGGCCCAGGACCGGACCAGGCGGCGGTACGCCTCCAGGGTCAGCACGGCGACATCGTTGGGGTGGATCTCGTCCGGCGAGAATTCCGAGCGCGGCGTCGGTGGCTCGGCCCCGGCGCCCCAACCCCCCGGCGGCGACCACGCGGGGCCCTTGGCGACCGGCAGCAGGCTAAAGAGGGCGAAATTGAGTTCCTCGGCCGAGAACACGTCCGAGGGATGCGGCTGGCCGGCGCACAGCAGCCCAAGCTCGCGCTCGATCTGGTGGAGCAGCGCCTCGCCTAGCGGCTCGGGCCGGGACAGGGCCCGCTCGATCAGACGTAAGTGCGGCCAGCCCACGGATGCGCCGACGATGGTCTCGATGAGCGACGTCCCGCCGCGCTGGAAATCCTGCAAGAAGCGCAGGGTGTCCAGCGACCGCTCCAGCGATTCTTTCGTCCGGCCGGCGTCGAGATCGCGCCACGATTCGAGGAGCGAAAGCCGCACGATTCGAACGAGCCCGAGGTAGGAAGGCTGTCCCCGCAGCCCCGGCAAGTACGGGCTGCAGCCATCCGCGCGCCGCACCGCTTCCCGCATCGCCGCGAGTTCTTTCAGACATGAGGCGCCAAGCTCCTGCGGCAACAGCGCATCGTTCCGCGTGGCGAGCAGCCGGCTCGGCGGCTTGTCCGGCGCGGCCGGATCGAGCTCGAACAACGCGCGCTCCAGGTCCTGCGCGCTCCTCTGCAACGCCTCGGCGCAGGGGCCCTTGCCGATGGTCCCCTCCACCACGGACGCGATGAGCGGCGCCGCCTCGCCCGGGAGCGGCTCGCCCCGCAGCACGGGCCTCGGGCAGCGCCGGGCGCGGTTCTGCTCCACCCGAGCCGAGAATTCGCGCTCGAACGCGGCCAGCTCCTCGTCACTGGTCAGGCGGACCGGCTTCTCGATCGCTCCGTCCGGCAGCCGCGGCAGGTCGGAGTCTTCGCAACCGGCCGCCGCCAGCGCAACCCAAAGAAAAGATGCAGCGGAGATCTTCGCAAGCTGCCGGCGCCAGCTCCGGTGTTTCGGCGGTACTGTCATCTCTCGACCTCCTTCGCCCGACCGGATAACGCAAGGTCGCCCCGGGCTGGCCGCGCCTGCCTCGGTGGCATCGCTGCCGTACGCTCCTGATACCGCTCCCTCGCCTGGTTGAAAAGCCCCGCGTTCGTCATGGCCTGGACTGTATGCGGACGAAGGGTGTTTTACTCAAGACGACACCTGAAGACGCGCCTGCGGTCTCGGCCCGGGGCGCAGCGCCCTGGCTTACAGCGGCACCTCGATGCAGCAGCCGGTGATGCAGAAGTACGGCACGTCGGTAGGGCAGTCGGCGCTGGTCTGGCATGGCACCACCCCCTCGCCGCACACCGGCCGGCAGCAACCGCTCTGGCATTTCTCGTTGGCCGCCGTATTGCAGTCCGCGTCTCCTCCGGGACAGGGCGTCACGCCGGCCGGGCAGGTGCCGCCCGGCAAGCACAGGCTGTCGGGCTGCCGGAAGCCGCCGAAACACTGCTCGCCGCAGTCGCAGGGATTCTCACAGGCCTGGTCGGAGACGCAGGGCGCGCAGGTGGAGCAGAAGCCGGCGCCGGTGTCGTCGTCCTTCAGACAATACTGGCCGTTGTCGCAGTCGCCGTTTGTTGCACAGGCGCAGCCGTGCTTCCCCGCGCTGCCGCAGGCGGGCGCGAAGACGCAGGTGTCGCGGACGGAGACGTGCTCCCCGGTGGTGTTGCCGTTGATGTCCACCTCGCAGCAGCCCAGGTCGTCGCAGCCGTTCGGGGTCACGTTCTGGGTGGGGTCGGCGGGGTTGCAGCACACGTCGTCGTTGCCGATGCCGCTGTTGCCGTCGAAGGGGCACTCCACGTCGCCGTGCGAGCCCTTGTTGTCGCCGGGGATGCCGGTGGCGTAGCTCCCCTCGTCGTCGTCGAACGGCCCGAAACAGTGGAGGTCGGCGCCGTCGATCGTGCCGTCGTCGTCGTTGTCCTTGCCGTCGGCGCAAGCGCACACGTGGGGCTCGACGCCGCCGTAGGCGCACATGGTCCCGTCCGGGCCGGGCCCGGCGCCGCAGGGCGGGATCACGTCCGCGCAGTCGGGATCCTTGCAATCGACCAGGTTGTCGCCATCGTTGTCCGTGCCGTCGCCGCACACCTCGCCACAGGCTGGGTCCTTGCCGCGGCACAGGGGATCGTCGCAGTCTTTCAGCGTATCGCCGTTGTCGTCGATGCCGTTTCCGCAGATCTCGGAGCAGACAGGCTGGGACTGGCAGTCGGTGTCCAGGCAGTCCACCGTGGAGTCCAGGTCGTTGTCGAGCCCGTCGCCGCAGATCTCGGCGTTTCCCTGGCACAGGGCGTTTGAGCGGCAGTCGGAGTCGAGGCAGTCCACCACGCCGTCGCCGTCGTCGTCTATGCGGTTTGCGCAGTTCTCCGCGCCCGGGGTGGTCTTGCTGGAGCTGCACCCGGCGAGTGTCGCGAGGAGGAGAAGGGCCAGGCAAGAAATCGCAACCACCCAGAGCTGCTTGCGAACGGACATGGACGCCTCCCGTGGCTCGGATTGGTTCGATTCTACCACAGGAGGGGGACCCGACGGCCAGTATTTGGCGAAGAGACTCCTGCTTCAGGAGCAGCAGGTCCCGCAGCCGGAGGAGCCTCCCGGGGATTTCAGGGAGTTCTTGGAAGTGATGGACAGACCGGCCCGCCAGCCGGACTCCGCGTAGTCGATGGTGATGTCGCCTGCCTTGTCCATCAGCGCCTTTTCCACCACGAAGCGAAGCCCGTCGAACTCGAAGCTCTCGTCGTCGTCTTTTGGCTCATCCAGAGCCAGGCCCAGTGAGGGCCCACCTCAACCAAAGGCGAGGTAGACTCGAAAGGCGGAATCCGCCTTTTCATCCTTGAGATACTGGGAGAGCCTTTTCCGGGCGGTGTCCTTTACTTCGAGCATCTGGTTCCTCGCTTTCTCTTCGCCCCCAGCAAGCAGGGTAACCGCGATATTGGCTTATTGCAAGTGGAAACTCTGGATACCATACCCGCGAAAATAGGTAATAAAAGCATAACGACCTGAAAAAAATAAACAAATAACTAATTCCTAGTCCGGCAATGGCGAAAATCCACTGAGACAAGTAGTCGCAATTGGCCGTTACCGCTCCCGCTGGTGAAATTTTATCATTAAAATAATATAACAATATCAACATGATAACCAGGTTGCCCATTGCGGCGGGCTGGCACAGTCGTTGCTTTATCTGTTCAGCGGAACTGAACCCGGAGGTCTAAAATGACCAACTCCCGGACGACCTGGAAGCTTCTGACCCTGGCTCTGGCGGTCATGGCACTCGCCGGCTGCATGAACCAGCGGGACATGATGGAGGGTTCGGGGCGTGACTTTACGGAGATCCTCCAAGAGGTGCGCGTTTGCGCCGACGGCGCCACGTCGAACGGCATCGACGTCTCCTACTGGCAGGGCACCATCGACTGGGATCGCGTCGCCTCCTCCGGGATCAAGTTCGCCATCATCCGCACCAGCGACGGCTTCTTCCGCGATCCCCAGTTCGCGCGCAACTGGTCCGAGGCGCGCCGGGTCGGGTTGGTCCGCGGGTCGTACCACTTCTTCCGGCCCAACAAGGACGCGGCGGCGCAGGCCGACCAGGTGGTGGAGATGGTGGGCCGGCTCGGCGCCGGGGACCTCCCGGTGACCATCGACATCGAGGACGAGAGCCTGTATTCGGGGTACTCCAAGGCCACCGTGGCGAGCAAGATCCGTACCTTCATGGATCGGGTGGAGGCGGGCACGGGCAAGAAGCCCATGATCTACGTCGGTTATTACTTCTGGGTGGACATCGTCAACGACCGGAGCTTCGGAGACAACGCGCTGTGGATCGCCCAGTGGGGCCCAACCTGCCCGAACATCCCGGACACCTGGACCCGCTGGACGTTCTTCCAGACCAGCGACAAGGGCACCGTGCCCGGCATCTCCGGCAACGTCGATCTCGACCTCTTCAACGGCAACGCCGATGCGTTGGCGGACTTCGCGGGCGGTGACGGTGGTGGCGGCGGCGGCGGTGATGATGGCGGTGGCGGCGGCGGAGATGCCACCATCCAGGGTGTGGTGTTCCAGGACATCGGGGTCGGCACGGCCGACATGAGCCGCCGGCTCCCCGGCGCCACCGTGAGCATCTCGGGCGGCGGCTCGGTCACCGCCGGCGCGGGCGACGCCTACTGGTCGTTCTCGGTCGGCGCCGGGAGCTACACCGTGACCGCCTCGCTCGCCGGCTACCAGACGGCCTCGCGCACCTGCAGCGTGACCGCGGGCGGCTCGGTGTGGTGCTCCATCGGCCTGGTGGCCTCCGGCGGCGGCGGTGGTGGGGACGACGGCGGCGGGGACGACGGCGGCGGGGACGACGGCGGCGGAGACGACGGCGGCGGAGACGACGGCGGCGGAGACACGGGCGGTGGTGGTGATACCGGCGGCGGCGGAGACACGGGCGATCCCTCGACGCAGGGCAAACTCTTCGGCAAGGTCGTGGATCTCACTCGCAGCCCGGACCCGCTGAACTACAAGACGGGCACCGGCATCCCCGGCGCCCGCGTGTACACCGATGACAACGAGATCGACACCATCACCGACGCCGACGGCAACTACGAACTGTGGGTGAAACCCGGCCAGCGCGTGGTGGTCGCCACCAAGCAGGGCTATCTCCAGGGATCCTCGGTATGCGAGGTGGTGCTGGGCGGCGAGACCGAGTGCTACGTGCCGCTGTTCCCGGATGGGACGGGTGGCGGAAACGGCGGGGTAGAGCCAGAGCCCGAGCCCGTCGGCTGCGCCACCGCGGGCGGGACGCCGGCCGGGCTGTCGCTCCTCGGCTTGCTGCTCTTCGCCATCCGCCGGCGCCGGTCGTAACTTCCGCTTCAGCCTCCCGGTCTTCTTGGTCGCGTTTTCCTGCGCCCCGGTCCTTTGACGAGATTCGATCCCGCTGACTCCTCGAACGGTTGAACGTGCGAACGGGTGACGCCGTCGCGCCCCGGGCCGGCGGCCGTAACTATTTGTTTTATGGCGGCATTTCTTGGGGACAGGCCCCGGGTTTTCCCGGGTTTTTGGGGCTTTCCTTTGACAACGAAGACATTCTGAAGGAGAACAAGGGTCTGTTTGGGAGCCTGGTCCAGGTCCTCGAGTGAGTGGCATGGTTCTGCTGGCATGTCTTGGTCTGCTTGGCGGACTCTTCGGCTCGGCGGGTGGCGAGGCTGTCTGCTCCTTCCAGGCTCGCCTCCGGGCGGCACTCGATCTTACCCAGACCATGCAGGTCGTGTACCGCGACGTCCTCGGCGAAGGTCCGGGGCACTGGGACGATGACCCGCTGGTCCCCGCTCAGGAAGTCAACTGCCTGACGTGGATCCAGATCGTTCTGGCCCACGCTTACGGCGGCGAAAGAGGTGTCGAGGAGTGCCTTCGGACGCTGCGGTACTACGGTGGAGTGATCTCTTTCGGTACGCGCAAACACTTCATCGATCTCTGGACCACGCTCGATCCGGGGCCCTTGAAGCCGCTTGCGGGTGGTGCCTGCGTCCCCGATCGTGTCTTCGAGGTGACGCTCGATCCGCAAGGCTGGTTGGATCACCTCGGTTTTCCTTGCCCGTCCTTCGAGGCCGCAAGGCGCGTTCGAATCAGCGCCTATAGCGCCGAGGCGCTCCAGACTTGTCTGGACGCGCTCGCTCCAGGAATCTACCTCTCCTTCCCTGTTGCCAACCAAAGATACCTGGCATCTTTCGGCCAGTTCACGGGACCCATGATTCAAGTGCACGGACTGTTTCTGGAGCGGGGAGAGAATGGGACCTTGGTCCACCACGCCTCGTTTGCGCAACGAGCGGTGATTCGCATGGGCCTGCCTCGGTTTCTGCTCCGCTTCGGAGATGTCTTTCAGGGGTACGCGTTGTATCGCCTCGATGAGAACTGGAGCTGCCAGGCTCGCAGCTCGCCGGTTCTAAAAGAGGCGTTTCCCTCGGCGTGCGAGCGCGCGCTGGATCGCGGCCAACGGCGCTGTGTCGATTTCATCAGTCAGTGATGGTCACTTACAAGGGGGCCGCGCCTTGATCTGCCGCCAGCGCGGGATCACCAGCACCCTCCCCTGTGCTTTCGCCTCAGGCCGATCCTTTTCCAGCAATTCTATCAAAACTTCTTCGGGCCACCCGCAAGCCTTGCCGAGAGGACATTTGCGAGCCTCTTGGTCAAACGATTGCGCCAGATCGACCTGGCCGATGAGGTCGCCGTTTTCGCCTGCGCCCTGGCCGTCGCGGTCCCAGGCGACCAGCAAGATGGGGCCGCGGCCGTCCCAATCGAACTCCCATTGGTCGCTGAGGGGCCCTCGATAGAAAAATGTGTCCTGATGCACGGTTCCCCGGGTTCGCTTGACGTTGGAGATGCCGGTCCCGGGATCGAGACGGAGCATGAAGTTGACGTCAGGCGGCGAACCGTCTGGATCCCAGGGCTCGCCGGAGAGCTTTTTTCCGGAAACCGTGTATCGGACGATGGACAGCTCGTAGCGGCCCGTGTGACAGGCACTTCCCCGTAGGCCCGACAGGGGCTCTTTGATGACGAGGGGTTGGGCGCCGGGAGTGGCTTTGGCTTCCACAAACTCTCCTGCGTTCTTCAGGTGGAGGCGTGCTTCCTTGGGGCCGGGATTCGAGACGACGAAGGCAAAGCTTCCGTATCCAAGCAACAGTGTCTGCTTGTATTGGGTTACGCCCGTGCGCCGATAATGCTCTACCTGGGTGAAGTTGAAAAACTGCAGCGAATCGAAGGCGGCGGCGTAATTTTCGAGTTCCATCCCGCCGAAGGTCACGTCGACCGGCTGGTCGTTCTCGACTGTGATTTCGATTTCGACCCGGTTCGGTTCAGCCAGAAAGAACGAGAGGGTATGAATCCGACCGGGCGCCAGCGTGACCTGGTAGTCCTGGCCCAATCCCAAGGTCTCGATGGCCACGCCCTGTGCGTGTCC
Organism: uncultured Myxococcales bacterium; assembly: GCA_964561025.1. Classification (GTDB taxonomy): domain Bacteria; phylum Myxococcota; class B64-G9; order B64-G9; family B64-G9; genus JAAZNF01. Next base: position 25,550 of record CAZLNM010000024.1, on the reverse strand, counting down.
TCCGAGCACGCAGGTCAAACAGAAAAATGCAAGACCGAAAAGGTGCCCTCTGATAATCATCGGTTCCTCCCTCTGCGCGTCAGCAAAGATACACCTGGGCGCGCAGGCCGCTAGTGATTCTCTGTCAGGCAATAGCATTACATCCTGAACTTGTTGAAATCAATAGGTATTCTTCGGGGACAGGCCCCGTTGGTTCCGTTGGTTCCCGTTGGTTCTGCCGCTGGTTCTGCTGGTCAGACTGTCCACTGGACAGTTCAGCGGCGCTCCAAGACCGTATCCCGTCCGTGTAACTGCTTGAAAAATCTAACTTCGCTCCTGGCCCCGGGCTTGCAAAAGCGGTCTTCACCTGTGAGCGGATACAGTCTTTTTTGCCAAGGAGGAATCCATGACAGGCTTTCTGCGAATCTGGCTCGTTGTGTCGCTTGCGTCGTTGCTCGTGGCATGCGGTGGCGGGGGGGGTGAGAAGGACACCACGCCCCCGCTCACCTCGGCCAGCCCTGCCGGGGGGACGTACAGCGAGGCCCAGTCGGTGACGCTGACCTGCGCCGACGGCTCGGGCTCGGGGTGCCGGGGGACGTTCTACACCACCGACGGCAGCACTCCCACCCAGGGCTCTCGCGTGTATGCGGCGCCCATCCCCATCTCGGATGACACCGAGCTGAAGTTCTTCTCGGTGGACAACGCCGGCAACGAGGAGAGCGTGCGCACCGAGCGCTACGTGGTCGAGCCGGTGGTCGCGGACACCACCCCGCCGGTCACCACCGCCTCTCCCGCGGGCGGCAGCTATGACGCCGCCCAGAGCGTGACGCTCGCCTGCGACGACGGCGCCGGGTCGGGCTGCGCCACCACCTACTATACCGTCGACGGCAGCGAGCCCGGCACGGGCTCCCCCGTCTACACCGTGCCGATCGCTATCGCCGCCGACACCACCCTGAAGTTCTTCTCGGTGGATCGGGCCGGAAACCGCGAGGCGACCAGGGCCCAGACCTACACCATCCGCGTCATTAGCGACGATCAGCCGCCCCTCACCAGCGCCTCGCCGCTGGGCGGCACCTTCGATGCGGCGCAGGATGTGGTCCTGACCTGCAACGACAGCGGGGGCTCGGGCTGCGCGGTCACCCGCTACACCACCGACGGCGCCGATCCCACCGACGCCTCGACGGAGTACACCGCGCCCATCCGCGTGGCCGCCGACACGACGCTCAAGTTCTTCTCGGTGGACAACGCCGGCAACCGGGAGACCTTCCGGACCGAGAGCTACCGGATCGTCCCGCCCTGCCAGCAGGCGGTGGACAGCGACGGTGACAGCCTGGACGACTGCGACGAGCTGGCCGGCTGGGCCATCGACCTGGAGCTGAACGGCGACGGCGTGATCGAAGGGTTGAACGAGTCGCAGGTTCACGTCACCAGCGATCCCGCGCTGCCCGACACCGATGGCGACGGCTTCTCCGACCTGGAGGAGCTCAACCGGCGCACCAACCCCAACCGGGCCGACTCGGACCAGGACGGCTTGAGCGACAGAGAGGAGGCGCTGACCTACTTCTCCTCGCCCACCGACGTCGACTCGGACGACGACGCCACCGGGCCGCACCACGACCGGCAGCCCAACTCCGGCCTGTTCGACGGCAACGAGGTGAGCACCCACCACACCTCGCCGCTCATGGACGACACCGACGGCGACAACTACTCTGACTACACCGAGGTGCTCGGTGCAGGCCGGCCGCTGGTGGCCGACCTGCCGCTCATCGAGGTGAACATCGTCTCCAACCTGGGCGTGTTCCTCAACGCCCGCATCGAGTCGGGCTGCGAGATCAGCGGCCAGACCATGCAGGCCCAGCTCGACCGCAACGAGAGCGCCTCGGCCCAGAAGAGCGAGACCTCCACCAAGAAGACCCTGGGCGCCAGCGGCACCATCCACACCGAGGCGGGCGGCGGGTTCGCCTACATCATCCCGACGGTCTCGGCCAAGGTGTCGGTGAGCGCCACCGTGGACAAGAGCACCTCGCGGGAGTCCAACGTCAGCTTCGAGAAGTCCTCGGTCAACGAGAACACCTCCGAGTTCCGCCGCTACGACAGCCAGAACTGCTTCAACCGCCAGGCGGCGGACGGGGGCCAGCTCACCGCCACCCTGCAGATCCGCAACGCCGGCAACCGCAGCGTGTACCTGCGCAACCTGGAGATCGGCGCCCGGCGCAGTGCCCCCGCGAGCCCCGGGGATTTCTTCTCGCTGGCCAGCGCCACCCTGTACCCGACCGAGTCGAACCCCATCACCGGTGGCTCCTACGAGCAGCACGAGGTCTCCATCCCCGTCTCGGCCGCCACCGCCATGGACCTGCTGGGCGATCCCTCCGGGCTGTTCTTCTCGGTGAACGACTTCGAGATCCGGGACGAGGACGGCCGCAACTTCGCTTTCATCGAGCAGACCACCCTGAACCGCACGGGCATGCTGGAGATCGACTTCGGGGACGGGCGGGTCGAGCGCTACCTCATCGCCACCAACGTGGAGCGGGACAGCGCCAACCGGCCGGCGGGGGTCAACCTGCGCTGGGCCATGGAGCACATCCTGAACATCCCCGTCGGCACCGAGATCAACGGCCAGGGGGTCAGCGCCCTGGCCTGGATCCGGGACGAGAACGCCTACAAGTACGACGCCAGCAAGTTCAAGTTCTGGTACATCCTGGGCAACAACGACCTGCTGGCCACCAGCGGCTTCGACTTCGAGGACATCGTGCTCCGGCAGGGCGACTTCATCAGCCTGACCTTGCTCCAGGACCGCGACAACGACGGGGTGTTCGACAACGAGGAGGCCTACTACGGCACCGATCCGCTGTCGAACGACACCGACCGGGACATGGTGGAGGACCGCGCCGAGATCGACTCCGCCTCCCGCCACCCGGTGGTGCCCGAGTTCCCGGCCGGGCAACGGGTGCGCCAGACCGCCTCCGCCGGGTCCGATGGCTTCAGCACCACCGCCACCCTGGTGCTGCTCGAGAACGGCACGCTCTGGAACCTGAGGGGGGTGCCGATCATGCTGAACACAGATCTCCAGTTCAAGGCGATCTACGGCGGCGGCGAGCAAGAAGTGTGGATGGGCATCACCACTAACAACGACCTTTACGCCTGGGGCTCGAACAGCTACGGGATGCTCGGCGTGGGGAGCGCCGATCCCGCGATCCGGACGGTCCCACAGCTGGTGGGCAGCGGCTTCCGGGAGGTTTCGGTGGGTTTTCACCACGTGCTGGCCATCAAGAGCGACCAATCGCTGTGGGCGTGGGGATCCCCCGACAACGGGAGGCTGGGGGTGTCGCCGCCGCCCAGCGACAACTGCACCGAACCGACCCTGATCGATGCGGGGAGCTGGATCCATGTCGCCGCGGGTGGGGCGCACTCGCTGGGCATCAAGTCGGACGGCACCCTGTGGGCCTGGGGCAAGAACAACAACGGCCAGGTGGGGAACGGGACCACGACCGATCAGCCCGTGCCGGTGCAGATCCACCTGGAAAGCTGGTCCCCCGGGGACCCCGAGACCTGGAGCAAGGTCGCGGCCGGCGCGAACCTCTCGCTGGCCACCAATGTAAGCTCGAACCAGGAATATGTGGTCGTCTGGGGGGACCAGCGTTTCACCGAGTTCGGGGACGGCGACAACGGCGACCCGGCGTACATTTTTTACACGGGCTACATCGCCACCTCGACCACCTGCTCGACCCACGCCCAGTGCGAGGCGTCCACCCAGAACAACATGCGCTGCGTGTCGGGACGCTGCAACATCGTGACCCCGTACATTGTGTACCCCCACCTGCTGTTATCCAGCCTCACGATGCAGGGCGCATACGTCGTCAGCCTCTCGAGCACCTACCACCACTTCTCGGTGACCCGCGGCGACATCGTGGCGACCGGCATCGGCCCCGCCCGGAGGTACCACTGGGATTTCGTGAGCAGCCTGACCTGGGGATACAACCAGGCCGGGCAGCTCGGCCAAGGCTCCGGCTCGCCCCACCTGTGCTACCTCGGCAGCACGCCCTACGGCTGCAACCGCGACCCCACGGAGATCCTGGATCCGGCCGGCGCTCCTTTCGCGATCATCGACAAGGGCCGGGGCATCGGCAACACCGTGTACGCAGAGAACAACAACTCGCTGCACCCGCCCATCGGTCTGGGCGAACTGAGCGTGTGGGGACCCAACGACCGGGGCCAGCTTGGCCTCGGGCCCAGCTCCGGTCTCCCGGTGACCCAGCCGACCCTGGTGCCCGACAACCCGTAGAGGCGAAATCCCTGCTTGCGCACGCCCTGCTTGCGCCCTCCTTGACCTGTCGGGCCGGGGCGGTCTAACCTTTCGGTGGAATGCAGACAAGCGATCCCGAAGCCACCTTGCCTCCCGCGGGAGACGGCCCGGCCGGATCTCTCGGCGACCTCGCACGCGGCACCAACCTGGGCCGGTACGTGATCCTCGAGAAGATCGGCTCGGGCGGCATGGGCGTGGTGTACGCGGCCTACGACTCCGGGCTCGATCGCAAGGTGGCCATCAAGCTGCTCCACCCCGATACGACCGGAGAGGCCCTCGCCGTGCGCCAGGAACGGCTGCTGCGCGAGGCCCGGGCCATGGCGAAGCTCTCCAACCCCAACGTCAACACGGTCTTCGACGTGGGCGTGTTCGGGGGGAGCCTGTTTCTGGCCATGGAGCTCATCGAGGGCCAGACCCTCAAGGGTTGGCTCGCGGAGCGGCCGCGGACCTGGCGCGAGGTGGTCGGGGTGTTCTTGCAGGCGGGGCGGGGGTTGCGGGCGGCCCATGAGGCCGGGCTGGTCCACCGGGACGTGAAACCCGACAACCTTTTGATCGGCAACGACGGCCGGGTGCGAGTCACGGACTTCGGGCTGGTGTCGTGGAACGAGGCGGTCCGTGCGACGGTCCCCGTCAAGGAGGCGGAGGCGGTGCGCGTGGAGGAAAAGGCCGCGCTCACCCGGACCGGCGGGTTGCTGGGCTCGCCGGCGTACATGGCCCCGGAGCAGATCGACGGGGGCAAGGCCACCCCGGCCTCGGACCAGTTCTCCTTTTGCGTCGCGCTCTGCGAGGCGCTGACCGGCACCCGGCCTTTTTCCGGCACGACGCTGTCCGAGGTCCTTGAGAACGTCCGGGCGGGTCGGATCGAGGCCGGCTCGCGCGTGGTCCCATCTTTCTTGCTCCAAGCCGTGCGCCGGGGGCTCTCGGCCGACCCGGCCGCTCGCTGGCCAACCCTGGCGGGGTTGCTCGATGAGCTGGAGCGCGATCCCGCCCGCACGCGCCGGCGGGTGCTCTCGGGGGTGGCGTTCGGGCTGGCCGCGCTGGCCGGCGGCCTGGGGCTGATCGTCGCTCTGCGGGGCGGCGGGCCGGGCGCCTGCGAGGAGGCGGGGCGCCACATGGCCGGGGTGTGGGACGAGCCGGCCCGGGGGGCCGTGCGGGAGGCCTTCGAGCGCACGGGCCTTCCCCAGGCGCGGCCCTCCTTCGAGCGGGTGGAGCGGGGGCTCTCCGCCTACGCGGCGGCGTGGGTCGCCGAGCGCCGGGAGGCCTGCCTGGCCACCCGGCAGCACGGCGAGCAGTCGGAGGCCCTGCTCGACCTCCGCATGCGCTGCCTGGATCGCCGCCTGCAAGAGGTGCAGGCGCTGGTGCGGGTGCTGGCCGAGGCCGACGACGAGGTGATGGGGCGCGCCGAGTCCGCGGTGGCGGTGCTGCCGGCTCTGGCGGCCTGTCGCGACGCCCGCACCCTGAGCGCCGAGGTCGAACCTCCCGCCGATCCGGCCGGCCGGGCCAAGATCGCCGCGGTCGAGGAAAAGCTGGCGCGGGGAGAGGCGCTGCTACAGGCCGGGCGCTACCAGGCCGCGCTGGAAGAGGCCACCGCGGCGTCGGCCCTGGCGGCGGATGCGGCGTTCAAGCCCATCCAGGCCGAGGCGCTGCTGCTGCTCGGCCGGGCGCAGGACCGCAACGGCATGCTGGCCGAGGCCGAGGAGAGCCTGAACGCGGCGCTGCTCGCGGCAGAAGCCGGCCGGGCCGATCGCGCCGCGGCGCAGGCCTGGATCCAGCTGGTGTCGGTCGTGGGGGATCGCCGCGGCCGCTACCTGGAGGGTCAGAAGCTGGCCGAGCACGCACAGGCCGCGCTGGAGCGGCTCGGCCCGGACCCGGGCCTGGAGACCACCCTGGCCATCCACCGGGGCAACGTGCTCACTCAGGAGAAACGCTATGCCGAGGCGCACGAACGGTATTCGGCCGCCCTCGAGGCGCGCCGCAAGCTGTTCGGCCCCGAGGATCCCCGGACGCTGGACGCCATGGGGTACCTGGCCACCAACCTGCGCCACCAGGCCAAGCTGGCGGAGGCCGAGCAGATCCAGCGCGAGGTGCTGGCCATCGTCGAGCGCACCCAGGGCGCGACGCACCCGAACCACGCCCAGGCCGAGAGCGACCTGGCCGCCATCCTGTTCGAGCAGGGCCGGCACGACGAGTCGCTGGCCCTGCAACAACGGGCCCTGGCCACCTGGGAGGCGACCCTGCGGGAGGGGCATCCCTCGCTGGGGAACGCCTACAACCGCATGGCCGCAGCTCACTTGAAGCTCGGGCAGGTTGAGGAAGCCATTGCCCTGTTCCACAAGGCGTACGCCGTCCGCCGGAAAGCCTTCGGGCCCAACCACACCCAGACCGCCGACGTGTTGTTCAACCTGGGGGTGCTGTACAACCAACTCAGGCGGTACGATCGGGCGAAGGAGCAGTTCGAGCTGGCGGCCGCGGGCTACCTGGCGGCGCAGGGGCCGGCCTCGCCCAAGGTGGCGGTGATCGAGTACGCCATCTGCGGCATGCTGCGCCACCAGGGCCGCACCGAGGAGGGCCTGGCGCACTGTCAGCGGAGCCGGGAGGTGTTCGAGCAGGGCAAGGGCGAGCAACCGCTGCCTCTTTCGCGGACACTGCTGGCCATCGGCCAGGCGCAGCTGGAGCTTCGACGGCCGCAGCAGGCGCTCGAGCCGCTGGAGAAGGCCGCGCGCTTGCAGGCCGAGAACAAGGCGCCCCCGAACGAGATCGCCGAGGGGCGCTTCGCGCTGGCGCGAGCGCTGTGGGACACCGGAACGGATCGCGCGCGAGCGCTGGACCTCGGCAAGCAGGCCTGGGCCGCCTACCGCGAGGCCAAGGGCGTGGACGATTTTCAAAAGAAGATGATGGCCGATTGGATCAAGGCCCGCGGCCTGGAAAAAAAGCCATGACCTCCACTTCGCCACCACCGCGCGCCGACGAGGTGGACACCATCGAGCCGGGCGATGTCGGCAGTGGTCGCAAGGCCCCGCGCGCGACCTGCTTGACCATCCTGTCCCACCCGGACCCCGCCCGGGTAGGGGATCGGCTGGCGCTTTTCGCAAGCGCGTCGGCCGGGCCGGTGGCGCTCTCGCGCCTGAGCCCGGAGTTCTCGCGCCCCGATGGGACGTCCTGTGCCGCCCTGGGCTCGGCCTTTCTCTCCCGGACGCCGGTGTGGCTCGCGCCCGCAACGGGCAATGGGGCGCGCCTGACCATCGAGGCGGGCGGGAGCGAGGTGCGCGTCGGCGGTGTACCGGTGCCGGCCACCCGCAAGTTCACCGCGGCCGAGCTGCAGCGCGGGGTGGTGCTGGAGCTGGCCCGGCGGGTGGTGGTGCTGCTGCATTCGATGGGGGACTTCGCGCGCTGCCCGCAGCGGCTGGGCTTCGTCGGGGAGAGCGAGGCCATGGAGCGGTTGCGCGATACCTTACTCAAGGTGGCCGACCTCGACGCCCCGGTGCTGCTGGAGGGGGAGAGTGGCACGGGCAAGGAGCTGGCCGCCCGGGCCATCCACCAGGCCAGCCCGAGAGCCCGCGGGCCCCTGGTGAGCGTCAACCTGGCGGCGGTGCCCGCGAGCACCGCGGCTTCCGAGCTGTTCGGCCACACCGCCGGGGCCTTCACCGGCGCGACTCGGGATCATCCCGGGTACTTCCAGCGGGCGAACGGCGGCAGCCTGTTCTTGGACGAGATCGGTGCCACCCCGCCCGAACTCCAGGCCACCTTGCTGCGGGCGATCGACTCGGGCGAGATCCAGCCCGTGGGCG
>CAZLNM010000024.1:0-17470 GCA_964561025.1 uncultured Myxococcales bacterium | reverse complement strand
GCCAGCGTGCCGCGCCGGGTCGACGTGCGGGTGTTGGCCGCCACCGATGCCCAGCTCGAGCTGGCCATCCAGGAGGGGCGCTTCCGGGCGCCGCTGTTCCACCGGCTGGCCGCCTGCCGGGTCGCCCTGCCCCCGCTGCGGGACCGCCGGGACGATGTCGGGCGCTTGCTGTACCACTTCTTGCGGCAGGAGCTCGAGGTGCAAAACCTGTCTCGGAGGCTCGAGACGGGCGAGCGCCAGCGGACGAGCTGGCTCCCGGCGGGGCTGGTGGCGCGCCTGGTGGGGCATTCCTGGCCCGGCAACGTCCGGCAGCTCCACAACCTCGCGCGTCACATGGTGGTCACGTATTCCCAGGCCGAATCCGTGGATGCCGAGGAGGTTCTGGCCCGCCTTGGCGCCGCGGATGGTGAGCCGGCCGGCACCGATCCACCGCCCGAGAACCGGCGGGCCTCATCGGCGGAGATTTCAGACGATGAGCTGGTCGCGGTCATGCGCCGCCACCGCTTCGGCATCCAGGCCGCGGCGAGAGAGCTGTGCATGTCGCGCACCACGCTCTACTCCCGCATCGAGCGCTGCCCGCGCCTGCGCAAGGCAAGAGACATCGGCCGCGAGGAGCTGGAGCAGGTCCTGAAGACCTGCGCCGGGGGACTGGAGGGTGCGGCCGAGCGCCTGGAGGTCTCGCTCAAGGCGCTCAAGCTGAGGATGAAAGAGCTCGGTCTGAGGTGAGGCGGCCGGACCGGTCATGCCGGCGAGATGACCTTGTTCAGGGGAAGCAGCTGGCCGGGCGCGCCCGGGAGAGCAGACCGTAGCTGGGTGTCTCGACCACGTCCTTGCCGAAGGTGGTGAGGTCCGCGCTGCTCCGGTAGTCGCCGTTGTAGGACAGGGCGAACCAGTCGTCGCTGTCGCCGTCATCCCAGGCCCAGGCCAGCCAGCCGAAGCCGCGCGCGTCGGCGGCCTGGATGATCTCCCCCGGCGTCATCAGGGTGGGGGAGGGGCCGATGTTCCGCCCGGGACCGAACTCGCCGATGATGATCGCCAGGCCGGTGGCCGCCAGGCGATCGAGCCCCGGCAGGAGGTCATTCTGCCAGGGTTCGGGGTCGCCGTTGGCCCAGGCGCCGTAGAGGTGCAGGTCGAAGACGATGTTGCGCTGGGGATCGGAGTCGAAGACCTCCCGGGCGTACTTCAGCAGGTTGGCGGGATCCTGACCGCAGCCCCCGGCGTCCACGACCAGCGTGGCGAGGTAGCCGGCCTGGCGCAGCCTCGCCACGGCCGCGATGTAGGCGTCGCGCCATGTGCTACTGTCCTCGGGCCCCCACTCGTTGGCGATGTTGACGAGCAGGTAGCGCTCGAAGGGCTTGAAGGTCGCGGCGTGATTCACCCACTGCTCCACCGCCACGTCGAGGATGCCGGTCTCGCTCTTGCAAGTCACGTTACCCTCGTCGCTGTAGCTGCCGTCGGTGAACCACACCGCGGGCATGGGCACGATCCGCTGCTCGATGGTGTCCTGCATCAGTCCGGCGATCAGGGACGATTCGCGCCACAGCGGCGTGGACCAGCGGATGGTGTTGGCGCGCGCCTTGGGGATGCCCGGCCACTCGAAGTCGTAGTGGCACTTGTTGACGCCCCGGATGTGGAACTCGACACCCTCGGCGTCGTAGAGCTTGCCATCCAGCACGAAGAACCCGCTGCCGGTGTTGTAGGCCGGCCGCGCCACCCCACCGTCCGCGCTCCCGTCCGAACCCGCGTCTGGTCCCGCGTCCGGGCCTGCGTCGACACCCGCATCGGCGTGCGCGTCGGCTCCAACGTCCGCGCCCGTGTCCGTGCCGGCATCCGTCCCGGTGTCGGTTCCGGCGTCCGGCGGTCCGCCGTGATCCGCGCCGCCGTCCCCGCTCCCCACCGTGCCGGTGCAGCCGGCAAGCATTGCCGCCGCCAGAACCCATGCCGCCAACAAACTTTCTCTCGATAACGTCATGGCGACAGACAATAGATCATGACCGCCTGGCAGAAAAGCACAGAACTCACCGCACGAAGATGACTCCCCGCAAGAAGATGGCGTACTCCTGGAGAGGTATTTCGGCCCGGATGTCGCTTACGCTGGATTTCTTTGCCCCGAAGTCGCTTCGCCACGGGGTCTCGGCGAGGACCCTGCCGCTGTTTTCGTCGAGCGCGGCTGCCATCTGTCCGTCGAAGAAGAACAACTTGCCCTCGCACGAGGCGAACACCCGGGCGCCGAAGGTGTCGCCGCGACAGCGCGAAAGCCCTCTCTTGCGGATCTCGAACGTGCCGCGGTCGAACCAGAACCCGACGGCGTCGGCCACCGGGTGCGACCACTCGAATCGCAGCGCTCCGGTCGCCCTGTCCAGCGCGAACACGCCGCCGGGGACGGAAAACGCCACCTTGTCGCTCAGTCCGAGGAACCCGAGCCGCAGGGTGCGATAGTGATACAGGTTTTCTTCGGGGTCGTGGAAGTCGCCGAGCGCGCCCGTGTCGGCGGGATTTACCGGGATCTGGGCCCAGGTCGGGACCGCGGCGTGCCAGCGGAGCTTGTGGTCGGGACCGGCGGCGGAGATAGACGTCAAGGTCTGGCGCCGCTCGCCGCGCGCGGCGTCACCTTCTCCGGCCGCAGCGGGTTTATCAGTAAAATCCAGACACAGCAGCAACCCGCCTTGCTTCTTTGGGGCCGGGGCCTGCTCGCCACCTCCGCCCATCCCGAGCGAGGTGGCCATGCCGAGCAGTATCAAGAACGGCATCCACCAGGAAGAAGTCATGGCCGGATCCTAGCACCTGCGCCGGCCGCAACCCAAGCGAGCGATCGCGTCACCGCCCCCACCTGAGCCTCTTTCCTCCACACCTCACCGCTGTGGCATGCTTCTTTTTGGGGGAAGATTCACTTCATGTGATCGAACGCCTGGCCGCGCCGCCCCTGGCGCCAGCGCGACCGGGCGAATGTGCGAAAACTTGTGATTAGTACGGCGACTTCTCGCAGCGGCCGCTACTGCAGGAGCCGAAGGAGCCGCAGTCAGAGCTGGTCGAGCAGGAGCCGCACTTGCCGTTGCTGCACTTTCCCCAGCCCTTGCAGTCGGAGCTGGTCGAGCAGGCGCCACAGTCGCCGCCGCTGCAATTGCCGTAGGCGCAATCCGAGCTGGTCGAGCAGTGGCCGCACTCGCCGTTGCTGCACTTGCTGCCGGTGCAGTCCGAGCTGGTCGAGCACTTCTTGTTGGCCACCAGGATTCCCTCATCCGTATCCTGGGCTTCGAGCCGGGTCGGGTTTTCCCTGGGTAGCTGCGCCGTGGACTGGCTGGCCCAGAGCAGCCCGCCGAGCAGAGCGCACGCGATAACGGCCATGGTGACGTAGCGGTTCATCGTCTTCTCCTCCTGGAAAGGGTTGTGGGACGCCCACAGCATACCCCCGCGGGCGCCGGTTTCAAGTCAAGCGGGGGCGGAGGCGATAGACGGAAGCGCCAGGCGGTTTCCGCTCAGCGCCGGCGGCGCGTCAGGGGGCCGGGGGCGCCGTCCTCGATGGCCGAGGGCCCGCCGGCCTGGCGGATCTTCCACTCCTCCCACAGGTTCAGCAAAAGAGACACGTCGGTCTGCTCGAGCTCGTGCCGGAGGTGGGGGAACTCCTTGGTCATGGAGGCATAGAAGCTCTGGTACCGCTCCGGGGTGAAGTACCGCAGCAGCACCTCGCGAGCCTGGCTGTCCACCCCCAGGAACTCGACGCCCATGCCGGAGGGGTACTCGGGGTTGTCGAGGTCGATGACGTGGGCGATGCGCGCCTGGATCTCGAGCGGCCCGGAGGGCAGGCTGAGCTCGATCCGCAGCTCCACGCGCGGCTTCAGCAAGAAGGTGCTGACCAAAAACACCCCGCCCAGGCCCAGGTTCTGGGTGTGGCAGAAGGCCTCGAAGCGCAGGCCCTGCTTCTTGCCCTCCTCGGGGATGAACAGCCGGCAGGGGATCTCGACCGGGATGCGTTCGTACACCCGCTTCTGATCAGGCATGCGCCACCTCCGTTCCAATCGCGTCCGGGGTGCCCGGGGTTGTCAACGGATACCACCGGCTCGAGGGCCGCGCAAGGGCTGATTCACCCGGTCCGATGTCGAACCAGGGCATGGGGCAGCCAGATCGAAATAACCAACTGTAATCAAAGGAGAATCATTGGGGACAGGCCCCGGGGGTTCCCGGGGGTTCGGGACAGGCCCCGGGGGGGTTACTTTACGCCCTCCGAGGCGATGGCCAGAGTGCTCTCGAACAGCTTGGGATCCTCGTGCTCCAGGAGCCGGGCGATGGGCTCGCGAATGCGCCGTTTCATCTCGGCGTAGGTGCGGGGCCGCTTCTTGGCGAGAGTGGCCGCAAACTGAACGCAGTGCGGCACCAGTTGGTCCGCGGAGCACACCCCGTCCACGAACCCGATTTCCATGGCCTGCGAGCCGGTCAGCCGCTCGCCGGTGTAGTAGAGCCTGCGGAAGCCCTGATGTGTCATGGTGGCCTGGCAGATGGCGATCATGCCCGGGAGGAGCGGGATGTTGATATCGACCTCCGGCAGGCAGATCCAGCCCCGGTCCTTACGCATGAAGCGGAAGTCCAGGTGGGCGGCCCAGAACAGGCCCGCGGCGAAGGTGTGCCCGTTCAGGGCCGCCACGGTGGGTTTGGGGTACAGGGTGCAACGCTGGTACAGGCGATTGACCGCGAGCAGGTACTCACGGATCTTGCCTGCATCGCCCTGGTGCTCCATCATCCAAACCAGATCCAGGCCGGTCGAGAAGAACTTGGCGTCCTGGCTGGTGAGCACCAGGGCACCAATCTCGTCGCGGGTCTCGGCCTCGTCCAGGACCTGCATGACTTCCCGGAGCAGGTCCGGGTGCAGCCGGTTCTCCGGAGGACAGGTGAAGGTGAGCACGCCGACGCGTTCCTCGCTCAGCACCGAAAGCTCAACATGCTTCATGGATCCTCCTGGTTCCCTGGGATGGCCGGCTGGTACGCTGCCAACGGCCTGCGCGAATGTCAACGGCCATGAGCACCTTGAGCCGCAGAGTTAACGAACCCCTCGAAACCATGGAGGAAACCACGGGGACAGGCCCCGGGGTCCCCGGGGTTTCTCAGCGACCGCGGTGCCGGAGACGCCGCTTGACCCAGGCAGTTGCCCACCAGGAGAGCGGAAAGTAGATCACCAGCAGGGGGATGAAGCATAGCATGACGAGCGCGAAGGCGACCTGCTGGGGGTCCCCGCTGAAGGAGTCCGCCACGCGGGTCCCGAACTCCAGCACCAGGAAGGCCGCCACTCCCAGCAGGGCGAGCACGGTCTTCAGTAGCAGTCGCACCAGCTTCACCGCCGTGGCGATCTGGGCGTCGGTGGGCGGGGGCAGGACGGTCGAACTTCGGGGTTCAATCAATCGCGCCTCCTAGCAGGCGAGCGGGCCGCCAGTCAAGACAAGGAGTAATCTCGAGGACCCCTGGCTGGGTGCCATGCGCTTCGCGACTGTAGCAAGGCCAACCTGCGGCCCGCGGCCATCTGCGTGCCGATCGGTGTGGGTGGCACACACCGGGGACCCGAGCATCCTTGCGCCCGCTGCATCAGTACCAGTCCGCCTGCTCCGCAACAACAACCCAGGCCGCTCCCTCGCGTCGCAGCACGAAAGTGTAGTTCGGCCTGGCGGTCTCGTCCCTCAGAAAGACCTGCATGACCACATCACCCGCCTGCAGCGGATACCTGGCCGTACCCTCTCTCGTCGGCAGGGCGTTGACTGCCTGGGACACTAGCGAGAACTCCATACGGTGGGTCGCCGGTTTGAAATTGGCTCGCCAGGCAGCTTCTCCTTCCTCGTCTTGCCTGACCAACTGGACCAACGCTGAAACCAGTTTCTGGGATGAGACCTTGGCGGCGATAGAACGTCCCGCCTTGCTCAGCCCATGTCGCTCCTTGAGCATCTCGGAACCCGGCAACAGCGTGACTTCAGGCGCGTATACGGACCTGAGAACCTCCTCATCCAGCGACCCCATCGCATCCCAGAATCTGTAGCCCTGTTTTTGGGCTTCTTCGAAGGATTGCGCAGAAGCATAAGCCAGGGCCATGAATACCTGCCCCAATACCAGCAACACAATTGTTCCGGGATGCATCCGACGCTCCTCCTTCCGTTGTCTCCACTCTTGCCATCACCACCGATCATGGATCATCGATGGCCGTTGCCCGCCTGTCAACTTGCCTCGGCTCAAGTCAACTAATCGTCAGTGGCCGGTTTTTGCTCCCTAGATAGGCGAAGAAACCATGGGGACAGGCCCGGGGGTTTCGGAAGGCTTCCCTTGCCGCAGGGTAGGCCGTTTTTCAACCGGTGGCGCGCCCGGCCACTTCCGGACCGAGCAGGTACGGGAGCTGCCGGTAGGCGACTGGGTGAAGCTGGAGCAGTGCGCGCAAGGTCCGCCGGTGCGGCCCGGGCGAGGCCGGGTGCGACACCTGGAAAAGCTCGGCCACGAGATCTCGCCAGCGCAGCAGCTCGCGTCTCAGGCCAGGCCGCGCCTGAACCTCCACGGTGAGATCGGTCAGCGCCAGGACGCGTTCGTAACAGGCGCGCAGGCGCTCCCCGCCGCCCTGCGCCAGGATCTTCGAGGCCCGGTGCAGCTCGTTGGCGATCATCAGGATCTGCTCACCGCTACCAAACTCGGCCCAGCGGGTGGGCGTCAGGCCGGCATGCTGTCCGGGTGTCATAGCGCCTCCCCCTGGCCGATGAGCGCGAAGACGACCTCGCGCACCGCCTTCCGGATGGCCGGATCCATGATCTCCATCGAGGGATTTCCCTGGGAGGGCCGGATGTTGATGAGCGCCGTGTGTTCGATGCAGTTCTCGGGCCCCAGCCCCGGGTAGTAGTTCGCGCCCCACAGGTCCGCCTGGCGGCTGCCGGCCTCGAGCAGCTGCTGCTCGGCGTCCGCGTGCAACTCGCCACCCACGGCCACCACCCGCCGGCGGACATCCACCACCAGCTTCACCATGTCGCCGAAGAAAAGCCGCACCAGGCGCGCCAGCTCTTCGCGGGCTATGGGGCGATCGACGATTGCGATGCTGGACTCGGCCAACCGCGCCTCCTGCCAACCGGCAGGAGGTTCGCATCTCGCGCCAGAAGTTGCAAGCGCGCTCGCCCAAGGAAAAGGTGATGGGGGCCCCGTCGCCAGCCGTGCTCCGGGTTTTCGAAAAAGCCGGCGCCGGATCGGGCCCTCCCTTTGTCCTTTCTCGAGAGCTGCCCTGGTTCAGGCCCCGGTTAGACCCCGGTGCCGCCCTGAGCCGCCCATAAAAAAACCCTCCCGCGATCCGGGAGGGTTCACATAGCGGGGGCTGGATTTGAACCAGCGACCTTCGGGTTATGAGCCCGACGAGCTACCAGCTGCTCCACCCCGCAGCGACCGGCTGGGGACAATGCCCCAAGCGGGCCCGGGTGTCAAGGGTTTTGGGGCCTACAGCAAGAGCCTCAGCAGGAACATCACCCGGGGGCCCAGCGGCTCCGCGCCGTAGTTCTTTCCGGTTTCGAGGGTGGTCCCGGCGAACTCGCGGAACCGGCCGCCGAACGGGTTGAACCAGGAGATTCCGACCTCGAGGTGCTCCTGGCCCGGCCGCAGCGGGATGCGGTATCCCAGGTAGGCCAGGAGGTACAGCGCCGGCGGGATGTGCATCGTCAAGTTGGGCGCCATGATGCTGTAGGGGTCGCGGAGGGAGGCCTCGGAGCTCGAGGTGGCCAGCGCGGTGAGGCTTGTGGTGAGGCCGGAGTCCAGCCGGAGCACGCCGCCCAACGCCACGGTGAGCTCCGTGCTGTGTGTCTTGTGCTCGCCGGTTTCCACCAGCCAGGGCCAGAAATACTCCGCCCGGGCAAACAGGCTCAAGCGACGCTCGAGCTCGCCCTCGACGAAGGCGTACACGCCGACCTGGTTGGTGTCCTTGCCGGTGTTGTCGTAGCCGACGCGGCTGTTCTCCAGATCCAGCCGCATGCCGGAGAAGCGCACGTCCATGGCGAACTCGATCAGGTTGCGGTTCATGGAGAAGTACGCGCCGGTCATAAGGCGCAGGCGCTTGGAGAGCAGCCAGGCGCGGTAGCCCAGCTCGAAGGTGGTGAGCGACTCGTTGCCCAGGTTGGGGTTGCTGAGGCCCTTGTCCTCGAACAACCGCCGAAGATCCTCGAACCCCGGGGCGGGCTCGATGACGAAGTTGATGGAGGTCTCGAGCAAGGTCGGCTTGCGGAAGGCCGTGCCGTAGGACAGGCGCAGGTAGTGTTCGTCCGCCGGGTTCCACACCAGCGCGACCTGGGGGCTGAACGCCAGGTCGGTCCGGCTGTTGAGATCCAGGCGCGCTCCCAGCGTGAGCAACCACCGCTCCGAAAACGTCTGCTCGTCGTGCAGCAGGATCCCGGCGCGCCACTCCACGATCTCGGGGTTGACGAACTTCTCCGAGCGGTAGCTGGTGAACCTCCCGTCCGCCCCCACGATGAGCAGGTTGCCCTCCCAGGGGTTGAGATCCGCCTGGGCCTCCAGGTGGACGGTGTCGCCGTCCATGCTCACGTGCGGTATGCGGCCCAAGGTCTGCCCCTGGTAGTTGAGGCCGAGATCGGCCTGAAACCCGCAGCGCACCAGGTTCCAGAAGGCCCGCAGCTTGAATGGCCCCAGCTCGGAGCGGAGCTGGAGGTGGCCCAGCACGAAGCGATCGTATTGGAGCGTCCCGATCAAGGAGAGAATGTCGCCGAACCCGATCACCGTGCCCCCGTCCAGGACGAAGCGGCCCACGGGAAGGTCGAGCGCCACCTCTCCGCGCAGGCGCGCCAGGCGGTAGGCGACGGCATCTGGGTCGGTCCAGAAGGCCGACTGATCCGCCCCGGCGCTCAGCAGGAAGGACACCGGCCCGGTGCCGCCCTCGGCCCGCGCCTCGGCGAAGGCCCGGCCGGTGCCCCCGGCCCCGGCGGAGATCTCCACTCCCGTCTCATGGGCGGGCGCGCGGGTGATGACGTTCACCACCGCCGAGACCGCGTTGGCGCCGTACAGGGCCGAGTTCGGCCCCACCACGATCTCGACGCGCTCGATGTCCGAGAGCCCCACCGGCAGCATGTCGTAGAAGGGCTGGGGGAACAGCTCCAGGTTGGTCTCGCGCCCGTCCAGGGTGAGCAACACCCGGTAGTTGCCGCGCACGTCGGCCGACTCGTAGAGCGGCGACATGGTGTACACCTGCACCGGGGGATAGCGGCGCAGAAGCTCCATGAAGGTGGTGGCGCCCGAGGCCTGGATGTCCCGGCGGGTGATCACGATGACCGCGGCCGGGCTGAGACCGATCTTCTGCTCGTGCTTGGAGGCCGAAAAGACCTTCTCCTCCTCGGCCAAGAGCTCGAACTCCTCGTCGATCTCCTCCTGTGCGTCAGAGCCGGCCGGCTCGTCCAGCGCCTCGTTCACATCCTCCGCGTCCTGGGCCCGAAGGGGCGGATCGAGCCCGACCAGGGCCAGCACGGCGGCGAGGGCGCTGAGGCGGGAAAGCATGTGAGACGATCATCTCACCGCAACAACGTGGATTCAATACTGAAGGCGCGCCGACAGGGTCAGCTCGCGCGGAACCATCTCGCCGCCGAAGTTCGATCCGTCGGGGAGCGTCTCGCCGGGGTATTCGCGGCGGCGGGTGTTGAACAGGTCGGAGACCGAGAGCCCCAGGTCCAGGCTGGCGCGCGGCAGGTTGATGGTCCAACCCAGATGTCCCATGAAAAACAGGCGCGCCGGGACCCAGCGCGGCCGGGTGGGCATGAGGATCGAGGTGGGATCGCGGAAGTCCTCGCGGCGCCGCCCCGCGTAGGCCATCGCCAGGCTCAGGCCGAAGCCCGCATCGGTGCGGAAGGTGAAGCCGGCCGCCAGCTGTTCGTGCACGCAGAAGTCAAAGGTGCCTTCCTTCTGGGTGTACCAGGGGTAGCGGTACTCCCCCCGCACGAAGAAGTCCAGCCGCGGCCGCGGCTCGTACTCCAGGGACGCCGACAAGACCAGCACGTTGGTGTCGTCGTCCAGGTTGGCATACCCGATGACCGAGCGCTCGATGTCGATCTGCAGGGGGTTGCGGAACACCACCTTGGTTTGAAAGCCGATCCAGTTGCGGCGCATGTCGAAGGAGGCATCGAGGTTCCAGCGCAGGCGGCCCTCCAGCGCCCGGCCGCGGTAGCCGAGCTCCAGCGAGGTGATGCTCTCGTTCTGGAGATCGGCGTTCGACAGGCCCTTCGTCTCCAGAAGCTCGCCGATCTCGGGGAAGGCCGGGTTGATGTTCACCTTGGGCTTGATGCTGGTCTCCATCAGGGTCGGCTTGCGAAAGGCCGTGCCGCCCGAGAGACGCAGGTAGTGCTCGCCCAGCGGGTTCCACACCACCGCCAGTTGCGGGCTGAGCGCCATGGGGGTGTTGCTGTTCACGTCCCAGCGCAGCCCGGCGGTGAGCAGCCAGCGCTCGCCCAGGCGTTGCTCGTCGTGGATGAACACCCCGGCGCGCTCCTCCCGCAAGTTCGGCTCGACGAACTGCGCCGCGCGCAGGTCGAGCAGCCTAAGATCCAGGCCGCACAGCAGGAGGTTGCCCGTGAGGAGCTCGAGGTTCGC
Organism: uncultured Myxococcales bacterium; assembly: GCA_964561025.1. Lineage (GTDB taxonomy): Bacteria > Myxococcota > B64-G9 > B64-G9 > B64-G9 > JAAZNF01. Next base: position 6,886 of record CAZLNM010000024.1, on the reverse strand, counting down.
CTGGACCTCGAGCTGGGCCGAATCGGTGGCGATGTGCACTTCGGGAAACGTCCCCACCACGATGTCGGTGTTCGGCAGCACCAGATCGAAGTCCTGGAGCGAATTCGCCCGCACGCCATACCAGTGGGCCCGCACCTCGAGGAAGCGGAAGGTGTAGCGCGCGGCGGCGTGGGCGAAGGTGAAATTGTCGAAGGACATGGTCCCGAGCTGGGTCCACATGCTGCCGGTGCCGTTCACGAGGCCGGCGTCGAGCTCCAGCCGGCCCGCCGGGAGCTCCCAGTCCACCACCATCCCGGCCCGTTTCTGGTCGTAGGCCAGGCGCTGCGGGCTCGACCACATCTGGCTGCGGTCCAGGCCGAGCGTGAGCTGGAGCGCGAGCGGACCCAGGCCGCCGGTGGCCCAGGCGCCCAGCGCCGTGCGGTGGCTGTCGGAGCCGAACAGCCAGGCGTCCAGGCCAAGCTCGCGCCGGGGCCGGCGGGTGATGACGTGGATCACCGACAGCACCGCGTTGGCGCCGTACAGGGCCGAGTTGGGCCCGAGGATGATCTCCACCCGCTCGATGTCGTGGATGCCGAAGGGCAGCACGTTGAAGAACGGGGCCGCGAACCACTCCACCGACACTTCCCGGTTGTCGACCAGCAACAGGCCGCGATAGCTCCCCCGGATGTCCGCGCCGGGGTACAGCGGGTCGAAGGAGTAGACGTTGACCACCGGGTAGCGCCGCAGAAGGTCCGCCAGGCTCACCGCGCCCAGGGCCTCGATCTCCTGGCGGGTGATCACCACCACCGCGGACGGCGAGAAGCCGATCTTCTGCTCGTGCTTGGCGGCGGAGAAGACCTTCTCCTCCTCGGCCAAGAGCTCGAATTCCTCCTGGACGCCGTCGTCGAGCCCCGGCTCCTCCCCGGCGGCCTCTTCCCCGGGGCCCTCGGACTGCATCGCTTGCGCCCGCACGGCGGGTGCGGCCGCCGCGAGCGCGAGCCAGGAGAGAAGAAGAGTTGGCGAAATCCACGAAAACGAAAACGGCTCTTCTCCGCGCACGCCGAGTTCGCGGCAGCCGTGGGCTGAGGCGCGACGTCTTCTTGTCGAAAGCCGCTTCAGGTGATTCCTCCCTGGCAAGGGCTCAACGTATCACCTCGTGGTAGCGCATGATCCAGTACGGCAGCAGCCAGGGCCAGGGGGCCTGGATCTCGCGGCCGTCTCCGCCGCTCTCCACCCGGTAGGGGTTGCCGTTCCACTTGAGGAAGGAGATCTCGTCGTAGGGCGGCACGGTGGTGAACTGCGGGCGGTTGAAGCGGTCGGGGGAGGAGTCCTTGGCGTAGTCCTTGCGGTGCGAGTTGTCGATCATCCAGGCGCGCCAGTCCTCCGGCCACTCGCGCAGGGTCTGGATGGCGCCCGCCAGATCGTAGCCCTCGGTGACGAACCCGGCCAGGATGGCGTGCCACAGCGGGTTGCGCTCGGGGGCCTCCCACTCCAGCATCGAGCGCAGCGAACGGATCCAGCGCTCGCGCCGCTCGTCGCTCGGCTCGTAGCGGATCAGGGTGTGGTAGGCGAGCAGGGCCAGCTCGTGGTCCGAGTGGTTGGCGGTGAAGCGCTGGGTCACGTTCCACACGTTGTCGGAGAAGTCCACCAGCTCCGCGTAGCGGTAGCGCGTGACCAGCTCCTCGTAGGCGTCGTAGAAGAAGGTGTCGCCGGTCATGTGCCAGGTGGAGAGCAGCACGCCCAGGATCTGCATGCCGTTCAGCCAACCGGCGCCGTAGCGCGAGGCGATACACACGTCGACCGGGTGCGTCTCCTGGCACTTCTCCAGCCCGTCCAGCGCGGCGGTCAGGGTGTCGGGGTCCCAGTAGCCGAAGGTGGTGCGAGCGCCGTCGAGGTCGAGGAGCACGAAGCCGCCCTGCACGATGTAGCGCGCCAGGGCCGCGGCGTAGCCGGCGATCTCCTCTCGCTCGGCCTTGGAGCTTGCGCACAGGTCGAAGTACAGCGGGTAGCCGAAGAAGTGCCCGGTGATCTCGTCCGAGGAGGTGTCGTCCTTCCAGTAGTAGTCGTGGCCGCCGCCCGCGTAGTTCTCGACGAGGTGCCAGTTGGACTGGGTCTTCTTGGATTCGAACACCTGCCCCTCGTCGTCGCGCACGAAGGAGCGGGCCACGAAGCCGCGGGTCTTGCCCGCCGCCTCGAAGCTCACCGCCGGGATGTCGATCTCGTCCATCATGGCCCGCATGGCCCGGCGCGCGCGCTCGCAGAAGGAGCGGTCGCCGCTGGCCGCGGCGGCGTAACACCAGGCGGCGATCTGCATCTGGGTCCACAGGCCGTCGTTGTCGTGGTCCGGGTGGACGCGCTCCCCGTGGGGCTGCCAGGGGTCGGCCAGGGCGTCCTCGCAGGAGACGAAGTCCAGCCGCCAGTGGTGGTCGTTTTCGGCTTCGAAGCGCGCCGCCCGCTGAGCGAGCGTGGTTGGGACGAGGTCGATGCGGCTCACCCCGGCCACTGTTGCGATCCAGCGCCGGTTCTCCTCCAGGGCCAGCGCGGTGACCGCCTGCGCCGGGAGCCAGCGCAGCGACTGGTAGTAATCGAGATGGGTCCGGTCGGGATCCAGCACGCTGGCGCCGAGGCCGTGCCCGACCGCCCACAGCCCCGGCGCCGCGGCCACGGCGCGCACGTCCGCGGTGGGGAGCTTGCCGATCCCCGCGGTCATCAAAAGCTCCGCGCCGCCGCCGACGCGGGCGAGGCCGGTGGCGCACCCGGCCAGCACGCCGCCCTCGGGCAAGGCCGCGACCGCGCGCACGTCGTCGTCGGGCAGCTTGGAGCTCGCGGCGTCGAAGGTCTGGAGCGATTGGTTCGACCAGCGCAGGAGGCCGGACCCGGTGGCCAGCCACAGCGCGCCACCCGCGTCCACCGCCACATCGCGGATCTCCTGCTGCGGCACCGCCGTCACCCGCTCGAACCGGACCGCGGAAAGCTCATGCAGCCCGTCGCTGGTCCCGGCCCAGAGCGTCACCCCGTCGCTGGCCACGCAGCGCACGTTCGCCAGGTCGAAGCTGGCCGGATTCACTCCGCTCGGGTCGATCAGCGTCACCCGGTTGGCGAGCCCGACCGGGACCCGTCCGTCAGAAAGCGCCCGCGTCGCGATGTCCACCACCGCCTCGTCGCCGCCGGGGAGCGAGATCCGCTCAAAGCGATCGCTGCCGCTGTCGTAGCGGAACAACCCAGAGGCGGTCCCGGCGTACACGCCACCGCCAACGGCGGCGAGCGTTCGGACATCCAGGTCGGCAAGCTCGGCCGTGGTGCGGTACAGCCGCGCCTTCTCGTAGCGAAAGCTCTCGTCGGCGATCGTTGCCACCTGCCCCGAGGCCCGGTACACGAAGGCGGGATCGGGGTAGCCGGCGGGCCCGCCGCCGGACGAGCCGCACGCCGAGACGAGAAGGTAAAAAGACAGCGCAAGGCACGACGCTCCGGATCTCATGCGATCTCTCCTCGGCCCACGGACGTTTGTCGGCGCAAGTGACATCGATCACACCCGGACGAAAAAGCGTGACGACGCTCACGAGTGTACGCCGTCTCGGCAAAACCGGTCAAATTCCGAAAACCCTTCACGGATCGAGCGCTTCGCGGCGAGAGGCGTTTTTCGCTGAGGATTTTTATTTTCGTCGCTGAAGAATCGGGGCGGGTCTTCCGTAGATTGGCGCATTCGCAAGACGGCCGGACGGAACCCGGCCGGATGAAAAATAGGAGGATGCGATGAACGCGAGAATGAACGAAAGGCGGTCGAGCGGATTTTTCCAGGCGAGCCTGGTCGCCCGCGCGGCGGCGCTGCTGGTCTGGACCATCGGTGGGGGCTGCGGCCCCGGCGAGACGGCCCCGGCCTTCCAGCCGGAGGAGACGTTGCCGCCGATCATGGCGCTCAACCAGACGCACCTGGATGGGAGCGTGCGGCTCCCCGGCGCGCAGGTGGCGGCGGTGGAGCTCCCCGCCAATTTCTCGACAGGGCATCGTTGGGATGTCGAGCAGCTCGAGACCGGCGCCCTGGCCTACCTCGGCGATGAATACATCCAGGACGGCGCGGGCTTGCTGGGCGCGCCCGGTCGCCAGGTGCTGTACTTCCGTGGCGAGCGGTCCGGTGACGAGTACGTCCACCTGGCCTACCGGCACGCCGCCCCGGGGCGCACGCCGCTCCGTCGCGCCACCCTCCACGTCCAGGTGCTCGAGCCCTACCGGGGCGACTTCGCCATCCACCCCAAGGTGGACTTCACCCCCAGGTTCAGCATGGGCGAAAATCCCCTGGGGCTGCCCGCGCACTTCTCCTGGTGCGAGCAGGGTGGCTGCACCGCGGTGAAGAACCAGGGTTCCTGCGGGAGCTGCTGGGCCTTCGCCACGGTGGCGCCGCTCGAGAGCGCGGTGAAGATCAAGGATGGCGTCGAGGTGGATCTGGCCGAGCAGTACCTGGTGTCCTGCAACAACGAGGGCTGGGGCTGCAACGGCGGCTGGTGGGGGCACGCCTACCATTACGATCAGATGGTGTACGGCGAGCTGGAAGCCGGCGCGGTGTCCGAGAGCGGATTCCCCTACAGCGCCACAGACGCGAGCTGCAACCCGCCCCACGCCAAGGCCAAGAAGCTCGCCAGCTGGAACTACGTGAGCTCGGCCTACGACATCCCCAGCGTCGATCAGCTCAAGCAGGCCATCTACGAGCACGGCCCCATCTCGGTGGCGGTGTGCGTGAACACCGATTTCCAGTACTACAGCGGCGGCGTGTTCAGCGGCCCGAGCTGCACCGGCGTCAACCACGGCGTGACGCTGGTCGGCTGGGACGACAGTGACGGCGCCTGGATCATGAAGAACTCCTGGGGCACGGGCTGGGGCGAGGGCGGCTACATGCGCATCCGCTACAACGTGAGCCAGATCGGTTACGCCGCGGCCTGGGTCGACTACGGCCCGGCCAAGCTCCAGGCGGCCTTCGACTACACCTCGAGCGATCTCAGCGTCGCCTTCTCCGACAAGAGCTCCCCGGGCGCCGGGGCCAGCCTGCAGAGCTTTCACTGGGACTTCGGCGACGGCGCCACCTCGGAGGAGCAGAACCCGCTCCACACCTACGCCGCCCCCGGCAGCTACACCGTGACCCTCAGCGTGAGCGATAGCCTGGGCGCGCAGGCCTCCACCGCCCGCACCCTCAGCGTGCCCTTCGTGCCCCAGGTGTGCCAGGCCGCGGGCCAGAGCGTGTACTACGAGTGGATCGCGGGCGTGGCTGTCGGCACCTTCGACAACACCTCCGGCGCGCAGGGCTACTCCGACTTCACCCAGCTGGTGATCCCGGTCGCCGGCAGCGTGCCCATCACGGTGACCCCGGGCATGAGCGGCGGCACCTGGTTCGAGTACTACCGCGCCTGGATCGACTGGAACGGCGACGCCGACTTCGACGACCCCGGTGAGGAGGTGCTCAGCGGCTCGGGGTACAACACCGTGAGCGGCACCATCCAGGTCCCGGCCGACGCCACCCCGGGGCAGCGCCGCCTGCGCGTGGCCATGCGTTACGCTGCCCCGCCCCCGCCCTGCGGCTCCTTCGACTACGGCGAGGTGGAGGACTACACCGTGGAGGTCGCCGAGCCGGTCGAGGCGCTCAACCTGTTCTTCTCCGAGTACGTGGAGGGCAGCTCCTACAACAAGGCCGTCGAGATCTTCAACGGCGGCGCCCAGCCGGTCGCGTTGCAGCACTGCGTGGTGCGCCAGTACACCAACGGCGCCGCCACCCCCAGCCGCACCGTCACCCTGGGCGAGCTGTCCCTCGACCCGGGCGCGGTGTACGTGGTGTGCAGCTCGCGCGCCAGCGCGGCCGTCAAGGAGCGCTGCCACCAGCAGACCGGCTCGTTCGACTTCAACGGCAACGACGCGCTGGTGCTCGCCTGCGACACCGGCGCCGGCATGACCGTCCTCGACGTCATCGGGCGCGTGGGCGAGAACCCCGGCGTCGCCTGGGGCAGCGGGGCGGTCACCACCCTGGATCACTCCCTGGTGCGGCGCTGCTCGGTGAGCCGCGGCGACACCAACCCGAGCGACGTGTTCGACCCCTCGCTCGAGTGGGACGGCTACCCCAAGGACACCTTCGACAACCTGGGCACCCACCAGGCCGTCTGCCCGTAACCCTCCCATCCCGCATCCTCCTCGCCTCCCCTTGAATTCCTTTCCTCTGTCCTCCTGGCGTAGCCTCCTGCCATGGAACCTGGGGACATCTATGAAAGTGGGCTGTCAATAGTTCCCTGGCGCGCCCGGCCGCGGGGCAAACACGGCCAGCGCGGGCAGGCGCGCGTCCTGGAGATTTTTCTGTTCTTTTTGGCTCCTTTCTGCTCGTTCTGCCGCAGTCCGTTTGTTAGACATCTATTCGAGGTCCAGAAGGCCTCAGGTTTTCTTACAACTTGCGGCGTCTCATACAGGCCCAGCGCCTTTTCGGCCATGTCCCCGATTCAGGCTCGCCGCCCAAACAACGCTCTTTTCGGACTGCAGCCTCATGCCTGCTCCCAGAACTTTTTTGCTTACGCCACTTCCTTCAGCCGATACACAATCGGCCGCTTCTGGTTCTTGGTCTTTCGAACCACGTTCAGTTTGTCCTCATCGAAGGCCTCCTTCCTGCGCCACATCTGAAACAGAATCCGCGCCAGCCGGTGCGCCACCGCCACCACCGCCTTCCGGTACCCGTGCGTCACCATCAGCCGTCTCCAGTACGGGTTCAACGGGTGACTGGGTCGCGCCGCATGGTGCGCCGCCTCGCACAGCAGCGCCCGCAACGACGGCGAGCCCGCGCGCGTGATGAACGCCAGGCAGGGGCAGGCACGGGCAGGCACGGGCAGGCACGGGGACAGGCCCCTTGATTGTGCTGTCCGGATTTTTGTCGCGAGTGTCG
>CAZLNM010000023.1:0-50589 GCA_964561025.1 uncultured Myxococcales bacterium | reverse complement strand
GGCGCCATCTCCGGGCGGGACATGGTCTTTGGCGAGATCGTGGGTCACGAGCTCGCGCACGCCTTGCAGGACCAACACTTCGGCCTGGAACGCCCTCCCACCGACCCGCCCTCGCAGGACGCGGAGCTGGCCTGGGCGGCGCTGGTCGAGGGCGACGCCCTGCTGGCCTCGTTTGCGCTCGGGCCCGGGGCCCTGTTCTTCGACGAGGAGGGGTTTTTGCGCTTCGCGGCGAAGAACGCCCCGGCCCTGGGGGAGGACCTCCCGGCCTTCGAGGAAGAGCGCTTCAAGTTCCCTTATCTTTCGGGTGGGAACTTTGCGCTCTTTCTGCGCCGCCGGGGCGGCACGCCGGCCCTCGACCGGGCCTTCCAAAACCCGCCGCTCTCCAGCGCCGAGATCCTGGCGCCCGAGCGCTACCTCTCGGGCGCCGTCCCGCGCCTCCCCGATCTGGAGGGCATCGACTACGGCGCGTTTGCTCTCGAGCCCGCCATCTTCGAGACCCTGGGGGTCTTCGGGATCCAGTTCCTTGTCGATCATCCCGACCCGCGGGCGCTGGCCGCGTCCTGGATCGGCGATCGCGCCACGCTCCTCGACCGTCCCGGCCAGGACGGATCGGCGGTGCTATGGGTCTCCGAGTGGACCACGCCGGCCGCGGCGGCGGCCGTGTTCGACGGGCTGGCCATGCGCCTCGAGAGGCGCCTGGGACCGCCTGCGGAAGCGGAGGCGGAGCGGCTCACCTGGGCCCGGCCCGAGGGCACGCTTCGCCTCGAGGTCTCGGGTGAGCGCGTGGTGTGGCTGGAGGTTCCGCCGGGAGACGACGGCTACGCTCTGTGGAACTCGGCCCATCGAGCACCGGCGCGGGCGCTGTCGCCACCGGTTTTTACGAGACCTGAGGGGGAACCGATCTCCGTCTCGGACGCCGTGCGGGCCGAGCCGTCCGCCGCGCCGCCTTCTCCGGGGCCCGAACCGTTGCTGCGCCTGGCCGGAGAGGGCGCCGAGGCCAGCTTTCAGTCCGTGCTCGATGTCCGTTTTCGGCAGGCCGAGCTCGATGGCTCCTCGGGCGCCACGGTGGCGGCGCTCAAGGCCCGGCTGCGGGGCCACATCACCCGGGCCATCGACCTGGGCCTGGTCGTGCAGCTCGAGTGCAACGGGATCGGCGATCTGCTGGAGGACGCCTACCTCTCCTTCTCGCCCGTGTCGCCGCAGCTTTTGTACCTGGGGAACTTCCGCGCCGGGCGCTTTCGCGTGCCGTTCGCCTTCGAGCGGGGGCTCGCGGAGGAGCTGCGAATGCTCGGGTGGCTCTCCCTGCCCGAGCGGGAGCTGGCTCCCGACCGGCGCGCCGGGATGGGCTACGAGCTCGATCTCCTACGCTACCGGGTCCCGCTGCGCCTCGACATCGGGCTGCACGAAGGAGAGCCGGCGGGCGCGGGGCAGGGGCCGCTGTTCGCCGCGCGGCTCTCGCTCGAGCCGCTGGGCGTTCGCGCGGGGTTGTCTGTGCGCGCCGGGCTGGGGGTGCTCTACGAGCGCAACCATCAGACCGACTCGGGCGAGCGGCACCCCCTGCTCGCCGTGACCGCCGATGCCGGGCTGAGTCTTCACCCGTTCTGGCTGGAGGCACAGACGCTGTGGTTCGATCGCGCGGCCGGTGGCGGCGCCGAAGCCCACGGGTTCAGCGTGACCGCCGGCGTCGAGCTCTTGCCGGAGTTCATGCGGGTGCTCTTTCGCTACGCCGAGCTTTCCCAGCCCGGGTCCGCGCTGAGGCGCGAGTACGGCCTGGGCGCGCACCTCTTCTACTTCGGACAGCGTTTCCGCCTGTCCTACTTCCTGCTCGCTCCGCGGGCCTTGGCGCAACCGGAGGCCTTCTACCACCAGGTCTCGTTCCAGGCGGTCCTGTAATCACCTCCCGATGGATTGGCGCGGGTGCCTTTTCGCGCCCGGCCGCGGGCCACCGGCGCTAGCGCGGGCAGGCGCGCGAGAAAAACGGCGCTCCCGCGGCTCGCGGTCCTGCCTCAGCACAACAGGTTCTCCCGTGCCAGCGAGCGGTACCCCTCGCGCCCCACCACCAGGTGATCCAGCACCCGCACCCCGAGCAACGCCCCCGCCCGCACCAGCCGGCCGGTGAGCTCCACGTCGTCGCGGCTGGGAGTAGGGTCGCCCGAAGGATGGTTGTGCACCAGGATGACGGCCGGTGAGCGGTGCAGCAGGCAGGCCGAGAACAGGCGCTTGGGATCGGCCGGACAGGCGTTCCACGATCCATCGGCCACCTTGAGCCACAGCAGGGGCCGGTTGCGGCCGTCGAGGAGCAAGGCATGGATGGTCTCGCGGTCCAGATCCGAAAGCCGCGCCCGGGCGAACTCGGCCACCTCCTCCGGTGAGGTGATGGCCCGGCCCGCGGGTGGCGGCGGCGAGAGCAGGCGTCGGCCCAGCTCCGCCGCGGCCAGCAGGCGCAGCGCCTGGGTCTTGCCGAGCCGGCCGGGCTGCATCAGCACATGGCAGGGGACCCGCCCGAGGCCCGCGGCCCCACCGGCCTCGGCCAGGATCTCCTCCGCGGCCTGGACCTGGCGCGGGCGTTCGGCGCCGATGAGGAGCAGCAGAAGATCGCGATCCGACAATGATTCGCACCCCTCTCCGAGGAGACGGGCGCGGGCAGAGGCTAAAGACGTCGACCTTGCGAACATGGCATCCTCCGGATGTTGTTCCATTGACAAAGGATGCAATTTCCGCGCCACGGGTTTTGGGAGAGCAAGTGCTTGATATTACTGCATCAAATTTTCAGGGATGGCTCGCGTTGTCCGGATTTCAGATGGTGCGAAAAAAATCCGGACGCCGGACAGGCCGAGGCAGAACAGCCTGGTCGCGCAAAGATGCATTTTTTACAAACGCGCATCTTGCGTGCGGAGACTCTATTCGCCTTCCAGCGCCTCCCGGACTTTTGCCGCCAGTTCGTTCTGCGTGAAGGGCTTCTGCAAGAAGTGCACGCCTTCATCCAGCACGCCGTGGTGGGCGATGACGTTCGCCGTGTAGCCCGACATGAACAGGCGCCGGATGGCGGGGTAGATGGACAGGAGGTTCTTGGCCAGGTCGCGGCCGTTCATCTCCGGCATGACCACGTCGGTCATGAGGAGATCGATTTGCCCCTCGTGCTCGCGGGCCAGGCGGATGGCCTCTCCCGGCGTGGCGGCCGCGATCACCGTGTAGCCGAGTCCTTCCAGCATCCGCTGGCAGAGCGTGCGAAGCGATGGCTCGTCCTCTACCATCAGGATCGTCTCGCCCCCCGCCGCCGGCGCCGGGGCCAGGGCCTGTCTGGGCTTGGGCATGGCCTCGGCCTTCTCGGTGTGGCGCGGCAGGTAGATCTTGAAGCTCGTCCCCTGGCCCGGCTCGCTGTAGACGTTGATGAAGCCGTTGTTCTGCTTCACGATGCCGTAGACCGTGGCCAGTCCCAGGCCGGTGCCCTTGCCCATCTCCTTGGTGGTGAAGAAAGGCTCGAACAGATGGCCGCGGGTCTCGGCGTCCATGCCGCAGCCGTCGTCGCTCACGGCCAGCATCACATACTCGCCGGACGAATAGCCGGGATGGTCGGCGCAGTAGTCCGCGCTCAATGAGACGTTGCCGGTCTCGATGGTGATCTTGCCCGTGTCGGCGATGGCGTCCCGCGAGTTGACGCACAGGTTGGTGAGGATCTGATCCACCTGCGCCGGATCGATCGAGACGCGCCACAGGTCGGCCCCCGGCCGCCAGGCCAGGTCGATGTCTTCGCCGATGAGCCGGCGCAACATCTTGAGCGTGCCCGCCACCTTGTCGTTGAGGTCGAGCACCCGCAGGGCCACGGTCTGCTTGCGGGCGAACGCCAGCAGCTGGCGCGTGAGATCGGCCGAACGCTCGGCGGCCTGGCGAATCTCCTGGAGGTCGGAGTGCAGCGGATCGTGTGGCTCGAGACGTTTCATGGCCAGCTCCGCGTGGCCCAGGATGACCCCCAGCATGTTGTTGAAATCATGGGCCACCCCGCCCGCGAGGCGGCCGATCGATTCCATCTTTTGCGCCTGCATGAGCTGCGCCTGCAGCTTGGCGTGTTCCTCCTCCGCCCGCTTGCGATCGGTGATGTCGAGGAACGCCCCCACCAGGCCCGCCACCTCCCCGGCGCTGTCCAGGAAGAAGTCCTTGGCGAAGATGACGGGGTGTATTTTACCGTCCTTGGCCTTCACCTTGAACTCGTACGTCTGGTGCTCCCGGCGCCGCATGAGTTCCAGATCCATCTGGTGATACTTTTCCGCGAGCTCGCTCGGCCAGAGCTCATGCACGGTCTTGCCCTTCATCTGCTCGGAGGTCACGCCCATGATCTCGGTGAAGGTGTCGTTGCAGCCGAGATACCGGCCCTGGCTGTCCTTGTAGAAAACCGCCACGGGTATGGCGCGCAAGAGAGAGGCGATGAATTCGATCTTTTCTTTCAGGGCCTCTTCTGCCCGCTTGCGCTCGGTGATGTCCTGCGACAGGCCGAGCACTTCCACGATCCGGCCGGCACGGTCGCGCACCGGCGAGAGCCGCGCGTCGATCCACCGCTCCTGACCGGGAAAGTGCTCGAGGAGTTCTGACGAAAAAGATTTGCCGGAGGAGATGACGGCGCGGATGGCCTGTAGGTGACGCCTGGCGATCTTTGGCGGGTAGAGCTCGCTCAGGTGCTTTCCCATCACCGCCTCGACGCCGCCCGGGAACATGGCCGCCGCGGTCGGGTTCAGGTATTTCACGAACCCCTGGTCGTCGATGAGGTAGATCATCTCGGGGGAGGACTCGGCGAGCGCGCGGTATTTCTCCTCGCTCGCGGCAAGCGCAGCCATCGTCTCGATGCGCGAGATGGCGCTGCCGATGATCTCCGCCAGCACGGTGGTCAAGCCGATCTGTTCGTCCGTCCAGGCACGAGGGGCACGTACGGAGTCGAAACCCATGAACCCCAGCAGGCGTGAATGCTCATCTCCAAACGGCACCGCCAGCAAGGACCGAACGCCCAGCGCTCGCAGCGCTGCTTTTTCCTTCGCCGCTTCCTCGGGCAGCACGGCCACTTCAGGAATGTGAAGCGGCTGCGTCTTCGACATCTGGGCCATCCACCAGGGGAACTCGTTGGTGGGTTGCCGCTGCAGCTTGTCCTTTTGCGACGGTACTCCCGCGCTGCACCACTCGTGCGTGTTGCTGCAAATCGACAGATCCCGGGAGTAGCGAAAGAGGTAGCCGCGGTCAGCGCCGAAGAGATCACCGAGCTCGAGCAGTGCCTTCTCGATGGCATCGCTGAACGCCTTCATGTCGTTGACTTTCAATAAGGCCAACGACATCCGGGCGATGACTTGGTCTATCGTCTTTTCGAGGTTCGTTTTCTCGCCACCCACGGTGTTGTTCCTCACACTGCCGTCAAGAGTCTGACGCAAGAACTATCGCCGGGGTCCCGGAGATGTCAACTCGGGAGGGCATACCCGCCGAGTCTTGCCCGGCAGCCGCATTGTGCGATAATGCCGCCCGGCGCGATCGCCCAGACGATCCGAGCCCGGCCCAGGAGGAAACATGCGCACGCATCTTTCAGAATGGCAGGCCTTGGGACAACACGCCCAGACGGTGCGGGAGCTGCACCTGCGGGATCTGTTCCGCGACGATCCCGGACGGGCCGAGCGGTTTTCGCTGGAAGCCGCCGGCTGGTGGCTCGACTTCAGCAAGAACCGCGTGACGGCGGAGACCATGGAACGGTTGCGCGCGCTGGCCCGCGCCTGCGACGTGCCTGGAGCCATCCGGGCCATGTTCGCCGGCGAGCGCATCAACCGCACCGAGAACCGCGCCGTGCTTCACGTGGCGCTGCGCAACCGTTCGAACACGCCCATCCTGGTGGACGGCCAGGACGTCATGCCCGCGGTGAACGCCGTGCTCGAGCGCATGGCGGCCTTCGCCCGCAAGGTGCGCGATGGATCCTGGACCGGCTACCGCAGCCGCCGCCCCATCCGCAACGTCGTCAACCTGGGGATCGGCGGCTCCGATCTCGGCCCGGCCATGGCCACCGAGGCGCTGCGCTTCTACTCCGACCGGCGCTTGCGGGTGCGCTTCGTTTCCAACGTGGACGGCACCCACCTGGCCGAGACGCTGCTCGGCCTGGATCCGGCCGAGACCCTGTTCGTGGTGGCGTCCAAGACCTTCACCACGCAGGAGACCATGACCAACGCCGAGAGCGCCCGCCGCTGGCTCTTGCGCGCGCTCAAGGATGAAGCGGCGGTGTCGCGGCACTTCGTGGCGGTGTCCACCAACCGCGAGGCGGTGAGCCGCTTCGGCATCGATCCGCAGAACATGTTCGAGTTCTGGGACTGGGTGGGAGGGCGTTACTCGCTGTGCTCGGCCATCGGCCTGCCGCTCATGATCGCCATCGGCCCGGAGAACTTCACGCGCATGCTGGACGGCTTTCACGCTATGGACCGGCACTTCGCACAGGCACCGCTCGAAGAGAACCTCCCCGTCACCCTGGCCCTGCTCGGGGTGTGGTACCGCAACTTCCTCTCCGCCGAGAGCCACGCGGTGCTGCCCTACGACCAGTACCTGGCGCGCTTCCCGGCCTACCTGCAACAGCTCGACATGGAGAGCAACGGCAAGGGCGTCGATCGCCAGGGGCGCCCGGTCGACTGTGCCACCGGCCCCATTCTGTGGGGCGAGCCGGGCACCAACGGCCAGCACGCCTTCTTCCAGCTCATCCACCAGGGAACCGCGCTGATCCCCGCCGACTTCATCGGCTTCTGCCGCTCGCTGAACGACGTCGGCGATCACCACCTGAAACTCATGTCGAACTTCGTGGCCCAGACCGAGGCGTTGGCCTTCGGCAAGACCGCCGCCGAGGCGGCCGCCGAGAAAGTCCCGCCCGAGCTCGTCCCTCACAAGACCTTCCCCGGCAACCGCCCCAGCAACACCCTGCTGGCCGACGTGCTCACCCCGGACGCACTGGGCGCGCTCATCGCGCTCTACGAGCACAAGGTGTTCGTGCAAGGCGTGATCTGGGACGTGTTCTCCTTCGATCAATGGGGGGTGGAGCTGGGCAAGGTGCTGGCCAAGAGAGTCCTCGACGAGCTCTCCGCCGGCGCCGAGCCGAAGCTCGCTCACGACAGCTCCACCAGCGCGATTGTCCGGCGCCTGCGCGCGCGCCGCTACCCGGCGCTGGAGTAGCGCCCCATGGCGCGGCGTGCCCCGGGACCAGACCCGCTCGCGGGGTGGTCGCGTGTGTGAGAGGGAAGCGGCTGGCGGCGATGGTGCAAGAGCAGGCGCGGTCAGCCGCGGCAACGAGGAGGCAGACATGACCGGAAAACTGGAAGGAAAGCTGGCCCTCATCACCGGCGCGAGCCGCGGCATCGGCGAGGCCATCGCCCGCGCCTACCTGGCCGAGGGGGCGCGCCTGATCCTGGTATCGCGCAAGGCGGAGGCGTTGGAGCAGGCCGCCGCGCGCCTGGCCGCTCCCGCCGGGAGGGTATGGACCCGCGCCTGCCACGTGGGGCAGCTCGCCGCGCTCGACGAGCTGGTGGCCTTCTGCGAGCAGGGGCCGGGCCTGCCCGACGTGCTGGTGAACAACGCCGGCACCAACCCGCACTTCGGGCCGATCTTCGAGTGCACCAGCGAGCTCTTCGACAAGATCTTCGAGGTGAACCTCAAGGGGCCCTTCGAGCTTTCGCGCCGGTTGTGCCAGCGCTGGATCGGGGCAGGGCGGCCCGGCTGCATCATTAACGTCGCCTCTATCCTGGGTCAGCGCGCCGCCCCGCTGCAGGGCGTGTACGGCATGACCAAGGCGGCGCTCATCTCGCTCACCCGCACGCTGTCCTTCGAGATGGGGCGCCAGGGCATCCGAGTGAACGCCATCGCCCCGGGGCTCATCGAGACCCGCCTCTCGCAGGCGCTGGTGGGCAGCCCGGACATCCTCAAGCTCTTCACCGACCGCACCGGCCTGGGGCGCCACGGCCAGCCGCAGGATATCGCCGGGGCGGCGGTGTTTCTGGCCTCGGCCGAGGCGGCCTACATCAACGGCGCCACCTTGAACGTGGACGGCGGTTACGGAGTGTCCTGAGCCGGCGCGCGACCCCAGTCGAGCACGGGAAAGCCGCGGCGGCGGGCCTCGCGGCGCAGGCGGGGATCCGGGTTCACCACGCGCGGGTTCCCGACCCGGAGCAGGATGGGCAAGTCGGTGATGCTATCACCGTAGTAGAAGCAATCGCTCAGGTCGGCGGCGAGGCGCGCGGCCAGGGCTTCGGCGTAGTGGACCTTGCCCGCGCCGTAGCACACCGGCGGCACCACCTCGCCGGTGAAGCGGCCATCGCGCACCTCGTAGCGGGTGGAGAGGATCTCGTCCATGCCGAACAGCCGGGCCGCCGCCCCGGCCTCGTAGGGTGAGGAAGAGCTCAAAATGGCGAGGACGTGGCCCGCTCGGCGGTGTTCTTCCACCGCCACTCGGGCGCCGGGGGCGACGTGTGGCACCACCTCCTCGGCGAACCACTCCTCGGTCCAGCGGCGCACCGTCTCCTCGGGGAGACCCTTCACCGTCTGCAGCGCCTTGCGCATGGCGCGCTCGATGTTGACGAGCCCGAAGCGGTAGGCCGCCAGGTAGAATCCCGCCTCGACGACCTGGAAGCGGCTGATGCGTCCCAGGCGTCGCTCGCGCCGCATCCACAGCCGGCCGGAGTTAACCGCGAGCAGCGTGCCGTCGAGGTCGAAGAAGGCGATGGGCTTCACGGGGCAGAGTCTTGCGAAATTTCGAGCGTCGCGCAAGCGCCGAAAACCGTTTGCATCCGGGAGCGGGGCCGGTATCTTGAGGTGGCATGCCGTACCGGAGGTGAATCCATGAGCCCGTATTCCTTTCTCACCGCCGAACGCGAAGGCGGCGTGATGTCGGTGGGTCTCCACCGGCCCGACAAGCGCAACGCCTTCTCGGTGCAGATGTTGCGGGAGCTGGCCGAGGCCTACACGGAGTTCGAGCACGACCGGGAGGCGCGGGTGCTGCTGCTCTTCGCCCACGGGCAGCACTTCACCGGCGGGCTCGATCTCGCCGAGGTGGGCCCGGCGGTGGCCGGCGGCGAGCCGCTCATCCCGGACGCTCTCGTCGACCCGCTCGACCTGCGGCCGCCGCGGCGCACCAAGCCGGTGGTGTGCGCGGCGCAGGGCTGGTGCCTCACCATCGGGGTGGAGCTTCTGCTGGCCTCGGACATCCGCCTGTGCGGAAGCGACGCGCGTCTGGCCCAGATGGAGGTGAAGCGCGGCATCATGCCCTTCGGTGGAGCCACCCTGCGCCTGCCGCGGTTGTGCGGCTGGGGGAACGGCATGCGCTGGCTGCTCAGCGGTGGGACCTTCGACGCCGCCGAGGCGCTGCGCATCGGGCTGGTGCAGGAGGTGGTCGAGCCGGAGCGCTTGCTGGAGCGCGCCCGGGAGATCGCCGCCGAGGTGGCCGCCCAGGCGCCGCTGGCGGTGCAGGCCTGCCTGCGCTCCGCCCGGCGGGCCCAGGAGCAGGGCGACCGCGCGGCCGTGGCGGAATTCGAGAAGGAGGTGCGCGCCCTGATGGCCACCGAGGACGCCGCCGAGGGTCTGATGAGCTTCATCGAGCGCCGGGCGGCGCGCTTTACGGGGCGCTAGCAGGATGCCCGTCGATTCTGCGGCAAATCGGAAGAGCGCATCTGGCCGCGCTTGCTCCAGGGGTCATCGCAGCCAGACGCAACAGACAATGGTCTGACCGTTGCCAACCGGAGGCGACATGAAGTTCTACTCGGTGTATCTGACGGCGGCGAACCAGGCCGAGGCCGAACGCATCGCCACGCGGGTGGTCGGGGAGGGGCTGGCGGCCTGCGCCAACGTGTTTTCACGCGTCCGCTCCATCTACCGCTGGGAGGGCCGGCTCCACCGCGATCCCGAGGCGGCCGCCATCCTCAAGACCACCGCGGGGCGGTTGCGCGCGCTGATTTCGCGCATCCGGGCGCTCCACTCCTACCAGGTGCCGTGCATCGTGGCCTGGCCCATCGCCGCCGGCCACCGGCCGTACCTCGACTGGGTGGCGGCCGAGTGCGCCGGGCGGCCGAAAGAGCGAGCGCGAACGGGCGCGCGTTCTGGTCGAGGCCGGAGGAACGGTAGAGAGAAACGCAAGGGCTGACCCCGTGCCCACCATCATCACCCATGCCGTAACCGGCCTGACGGCGGTGAAGGTGTTCGTGCCGCCGCCGGTCCGGCCTCGCATCTGGCTTCTGGGGATCCTGGCGGCGGTGCTCGCCGATCTCGACTCGTTGGGGCTTTTTCTCGGCATTCCCTACGGGCACCCGCTCGGCCACCGCGGCCTCTCTCACTCGCTGCTCTTCGGCCTGTTGCTGGGCATGCTGCTCGCGGCCATCCTGCTGCACGGTCGGCCCCGCCGGGAGCAGTTGCGCCTGGGCCTTGTCTTTTCTCTCACGGCCATGCTGCACGGCCCGCTGGACGCGCTGACGAACGGGGGACTGGGGGTGGCCCTGCTGGCCCCCTTCGACAACGGCCGGATTTTTTTCCCCGTCACGCCCATCGAGGTGTCGCCCATCGGGCTCTCCGGCCCGGCCCTCCGGCGCCTGGTGACCGTGATCGGCAGCGAGGCGTTGTGGGTGTGGCTGCCCTGCGGGCTGCTTATGCTCGTCAGCGTGCTCGTGCGCCGGTTGCGCAGGGGACGAAGACCGACGTAGCGCGCCGCGCTCGAGTTGCGGAGGGCGCAGCGGTCGGGGCTCACTCCCGCACCCGGCCGGTCTTGGGCGTGGGGTAGAACGTCCCGCCGGCGCAGTCGCAGGTGTTGCGGGTGTTGATGCGGATACGGCCCGAGCCGCCGCCGCCCCCGCCGCCGCCGAGCTTGTCGAAGGTATCGGGGCACTGTAGCGCCTGGAACTCCTGGCCGTCGCCGCCGGGTACGTCGCCGACCGCCCCCGCGCCGCCGTTGCCGCCCTGGGTGAGGCCGTACAGCGCGCAGCCGCGGCCGTCCTTGCCGTCGCCGCCGACCGCAGCGGTAGAGGAGTTTTGCGCGTCCTGGCCGGGATCGCCGAACTCGCCGGCCGAATTTCCGCCGCCGCCGCCGGCGCCGCCGTTGGCGTAGATGCTCCCGGTGACCGTCACCTCGGGGGCCTCCAGCAGCACCGAGCCGCCGCTGCCTCCGCCGGCGCCGCCCAGGCACTCGCTCATGCTCTGCCCGTTGCCGCCCTGGCCGCCGCCGCCCCCGGCGTGGATGGCGCCGGAGACGGTCACACGCACGCCCGCCGAGAACTGCACCGCCCCGCCGCCGCCGCCGCCCTGGCGCGCCTTGCAGCCGTCCTGGCCGGTCTGGCCGCCGAGAAGCGGGGTGATGGTCTGGTTCAGCGCCGCCGCGCCGCCGTTCCCGCCCGCGCTGCCGTTGCTCCCGCCGGCCCCGCCGAACATCCCCGCCGCCTCGCTCTTTTCCGGCGCGCGCGCGCCCGCCCCGCCGCGGGAGCCGGTACCCGAGAGCGACAGGGTACCGCTCACCATCACCGACTCGTAGGCCAGCACCGCCAGGGCGGCTTCCCCGGAGAGGGAGAGGTTCTGCACGGTGAGCCGGTCGAGCTGGCAGCGGCAGATGCGAGGCACGCCCGCCGGCGCCACCAGGGCGCAGTCGCCGAGCGCGGCGCCGGCATGGCAGTCGTTGACGGTGTCGAAGGAGCCCGCGGCGGTCTTGGATAGCCCGGTGGGGACGAGCTCGCCGAGGTCGGTGTTGTTCGAGGGGATGATGAGGCAGCAGCGCGTCTGGCAGCACCCCACCGCGCCGCAGTCGCGCGTGGAGGAGGTGTAGTTGCACTGGCCACCGCTGCAGGTGCCAGGGGTCGAGTAGAAGGTGAGGGTGCTCCCCTGGCAGGTTCCCGCGGGTGGGCTGAGGCAATCCGCATCCACGGTACAGCCGCCCTGGGGAAGACAGGACAGCTTGTCGGCACTCTGGACGTAGCCGCTCTCGCAGGTGCAGGCGGGCTGCTTGTCCAGGCCAACCACGCACACCCCGTGCCCGGAGCAGGTCTGACCGGTGCAGGCGTTGGCCGGCAGGCACTCGTCGCCGCGGGCCGAGGGCGCGTAGCCCTGGTCGCACACGCAGGCCCACTCGCCGGATGGCTTTTCACAGTGGCCGTGGCCGGAGCAGCTGTAGGGGCAGCCTTCGCTCCCGGAGCAACCGGCAAAGAGCAAGAATAATCCGCCAAGGATGGCTCCGATGCTTGCGTTCTTCATGGGCACCTCGCTTGCGGATATCTTCCGCGTTCGAAAAAGATCAGCATGTAGCAAGGGGGCTGCGCCCCCTTTGGACCCCCGCTAGCTCCTCCCGATGATGTCCAGCTCACCGGCGTCCACCCAGATGAGCCGGCAGGTGTTGCAGGCGTCGATCACCACCCGGCCCGGCCCGTGGTAGGGGTAGGTGTCCATCTCGGCGTTGCAGGTCGGGCAACGGATGCGGCGCTCGAGCTCCTCGGGGTTGAGGCGACGATCGGAGAGGCGCGGTCCGTCGTGCAGCGCCCGGCGGAGGTTCACCAGGCGCGAGAAGGCCGTCTGGCTGCACAGGATGCCCCGGCAGTTGGGGCAGCACAGCACCATGTTGTCGAGCACCGAGCCCAGCGAAAGCTCGCGCGCACACACCGGGCAGCTCGTGCCGCTCTTCCCGCCCAGCAGCCGCACCCCGTCGCGGCTCTCTGCGGGGAAGCGAAAAGTAGAGCAGTGATCGCACACCAGGCAACCGCGCTCCGCCACCGCCCGCATGGGCGCGCCGCAGTTCGGACAGTTGGTGTCGAGCGTCATGGGGCCCTCCCCGCCACCTCAGCGCCACATCTCGTACAGCACGAAAGCCACCAGCTCCAGGGCGATCAGGATCACCACCACCCACTCCAGGCGCAGGCTGTTGCGGCTGGAGAGGAAGTCGTACAGGTTGGAGGTGGAGTCGGCCAAAAACTGCAACTTCCGCTCGATGGCCTCCTGGCGCTCGGGCAGGTCGAACATGTCGAACAGCGACTTGTAGAGCTGCTCCAGGCTCTCCGACTCCCAGGTGGCGTCCGGCTTGTCGAACAGCGTCAAGTTGGCCAGCACCGCGTGCCGGGTCTGGCCCAGAAAGCCGATCACCCGCAGGATCTTGCGCGAGGAGATGCGCACCCGGCCCCGTTCGTGCAGCTCGCGAAGATACGGCAGAAAGCGCTGCAGCGCCGCGTCCACCTCCCGCTCCAGGTACTCCAGCGCCACCGACTGGGCCAGCAGGTTGGCGATCACCCGCACCTGGTCGAGCGTCGGCTCGCCGGGCAGCCAGACCTCGTTGAACAGCACCTTCTGCTGCTCGCGGCCGATGTCGATCTGGAGGCGATCCTCCACCTCCTCCACCAGGGTCGGATCCTCCAGCGTCTCGCGGACGCGCCCGGCCACCAGCCGCGCCAGCGCCTCGTCGAACGGCCAGAACACCAAGGCGCCAAAGTTGGTGATGATCACTCGCCGGTTGTTCCCCAGGTCCACCACCAGCGGGTCGGCGTGCAGGATGGAGAACTCGGCGAAGCGTTCGCGTACCTTCTTGAGGTCCACCGTCGAGCTGAAGTACCAGGCGCGTAGCGAAACTCGCATGTCGGCCTCCAGAGCGCATCATACCCGTGCCCGGCCGGGGCCTCAAGCAAGGAAAAAACGGTCCATTCCGCCTCCGCTGTATGAAGGTATCGTACACCATGGCCGCGCTTTGCCGGGCCTGGCGGCGAGGCATTCCAGATGTGTTAGGATTGGGCGTATGCAGGGCGGTTTCCTTGAATCAACGGGTTCGGAGGCCGTCGGAGATTTTACGGTGATCTTGTCCTCTCTGCCGGCAAAGGATTGGCCACATGGATCGAATGTCCGCACTTCGTAGGTTTTGGGGCCTGGCGATGGTGTTGGCGGTGGCGTGGGGTGCGGGGGCGTGCGGAGGCGATACAAACACCTCACCGGACGGCAGCACGGAAAACCATCCGCCGGTTGCGAACACCTTTGAACTCTCGGTGCGCGCCGACACGCCGCGGACCATCGTTTTGCAGGGGACCGACCCCGACGGCGATCGACTAACCTACCGCATCGTCGACCCACCGTACAACGGGACGTTGTCGGGCTCGGGCGACACCTTCACCTATATCCCGAACGCCGGCGAGCTGGGCACGGACTCATTCACCTACCAGGCGAACGACGGCAAGCTCGACGCCGAGTACCCAGGCTACGTCTTCATCACCATCCAGGAGGCCGGGTACAACGAGCCACCGCAGCCGGGTGACTGGATCGTGGTCACCCAACCCAACCAGCCGGTGGCCATCTCGCTCGCGACGTTCGATGCCGATGGCGACGAGCTGAGCTACGCCATCGTCACCCAGCCCACGCACGGAACGCTCTCCGGCTCGGGAAGCGAGCGAACCTACACTCCAGCAAAGGACTGGATCGGCAGCGACGAGTTCGTGTTCTCCGTAGACGATGGCCGCGGGCCGGCCGCGGCCACCGTGACGGTGGTGGTGGCCCCCAAGCCGGTTTTCGGCGAGATGACCGAGGAGGAGCGCACCGCGACGCTTTCACAGGTAACGAGCCTGATCGACTCGCTGCCGGCCCTCTCCGCAATGGCCGATCTGCGCGCTCTGGAGAACGCCGTGCGCGGCGTCGCTGGTGTGGTCTTCGCGGGCTCCGATCGGAACGGCGTGTTCGGCCAGTTCCGAGACGGCGTGGCCTTCATGATTGGAGCGGATGCCATGTCGGAGCCGCTGACTCCACCTCCGGCCCCGCCCATCCCCGAGCTGCCGCCGAGGGTCGCGTTCGATGAGGCCCGTGCGGTCGTCGAGCCGGCGGCCAGGCTGAACCATCCGGCGAACCCGCTGGCGGTGACCCTCCTGGGCATGGTCCTGCCCGGCAGCAAGACCGCGCTCATCATCTCCGCCTTCGGGAACCATCCCGATTTCCCGCCGGACAACTCCGCCAAGCTGAAGGCCATGTTGGATCACGCCGGGTACCAGGCGACCATCCGCGCCAACGCCGGCATCCCGGACTTCGAGATCGGCGGCCTGGTGGGGGTGGTGCACGTCCGGACGCATGGAGGCGTGGGGTCGATCATCAACACTGACGACAAAACCGTGGGACACCTGGAGGCGTTCTGGACGGCCACGCCCGACAGCGAGCTGCTGCGCGCGGCCAACCGCGCAGAGCTCTCCTCGGGCCAACTGGTCATGATGAACGAGCAAGTGTCGAACAGCGCCCGGGAGTGGCACTTCGGCGTGACCGGCAAGTTCATCGAAAACCACTGGAGGTTGGACGACGCCTACGTGCACGCCAGCTCCTGCTCGCTCGGGGCCTTCGCCCCGTACAATCCTTCCTCGGGGCAGCGCTACCAGCCGGCCCAGACCGGACTGCAGAAGGCCATCCTGTCCCGCGGCGCGCGGCTGTTCGCGGGTTGGACGGAGCCCACCCATGTTGCCAAGCTGGACCAGGTGGCCAACTACGTCTTCGATCGGATGTTGGGGGAGGACGGCGAGTCGGGATCCGACGCCCCGCAGGAGACGCCTCCCCAGCGCCCCATGGGAGCGGCGTCGATCAAGAGGGATATGAGCAGCAAGGGCCTCGACCTGGACCACGTCACCACGAGTGATGGCTCGTGGACGTCCGTGTTCCGTTTCGTGAGCGCAGGAGGGAGTCGATACTCGGTCGATCGATTGGCGCCGAGCATCACCCGCCTCATGGTGGATCCAGACAAGAAGACGCTCGATGTGTACGGCGACCTGAATGTGGCCGGCAACGTGGATCGGCGCGTCTCCATCGGTGGCAACGAAATCCAGGCCGAGGACCACGGCTCCTACTTCACCTGCGATCTGCCGGGTGGAGCCTCGGGCGATGTCCGCGTGATCGTGGACGGGCGCAAGAGCAACCGGGTGCGCCTGGGCTCCTACTCGGGCACGCTGACCTACACCATCACCGGCCCGGGGAGCCTCAAGCAGGTGTGGACGTTCGAGGTCAAGATGCTGGGCGACCTTCACAAGTACCGCGACTGGGCCGGGGGGACGCCGACCACTCATGAGAGCTACCTGCGCCTGATGGCCGACGGCACCCGCGCCACCTTCAACGCCAGCGGCCAGCACAACGACGGCCACTACGACGTGAGCTGGTCGGGCGAAGGCACGCTCACGCCCTTCGTATCGGAATCCGCCACACCCCCCGACGGCTCGTTTGCCATGTTCGGGAGGCTGAATCCGATCTACCCGGACAAGCTGTGGTGGAACATCATCATCTCGCTCTCCGAGGACAAGGGCTTTCGCGAGGTGATCAAGGTCAAGCAGAGCGATGACACCTGGAAGACCATGAACGATCGCCAGGTAGGCTCGGTCTTTCCCCTCGATAACAGCGGTATGATCTCCACGCAGTCCGGCACCGGCTTTTTCGCGCTGAAACAGCCCGCCAGCATCGCCACGGACGGGAGCCTGCCGGATGGCGCCATCGGCCCCGAGGCCATGAAGTTCATCGGTGCGGGCGACTACACCGGCTGGACCTTCCAGCACGAGTTCAAGTGGAGCGGCTTCACCCCGGAGCAGGGCAGCGAGATCGACGACAAGATGCCGCGCTGAGATAGCGCCGGACGTTTTTTTGCAAGCAAAGGCAGTGTCCTTCACAGAATAGGAGAAGACGATGAGAGCGCTAACATTGACGACGATGGTGTTGGCGGTGGTGCTGGCCGCCTGCGGCGGCTCGAGCTCGAGCGGGGGCGACGGCGGCAGCGACGGCAAGGACGGCAACTCGGGCGGCGACAACGGTGGCGGCGGGGTCGTCGAGCTCAACGCCTCGCTGGGCATCTGGCTGACCCAGTACCCCATCACCAAGTCCACCACCTTCAAGGAAGGCCCGGTCAGCGGCTACTTCATGCTCAAGAAGGACGGCGACGATCTGGCCGGCGCCACGGTGAAGATCAACGGCACCCTCATCCCCGAGGCCCCGGGGTCGTTCCAGTCCCCCGGGAGCTACGACCCGGCCTACGCCGCGGACATCCCCATCGCCCCCGGCGGCACCATGACCATCACCGTCGATGAAAACGGTCACCACCATGAATTCAGCTTCGTCTGCCCGGCGGAGGTCGCCATCACCGAGCCGGCCGAGAACACGTCGGCGTCGGTGAACGATCAGATCACCGTACGCTGGACCGGGACCATCAAGTACCAGAACTCGGTTAACGACCCCATCCTGAACCTGTTCGAGTACGACCCCGACACCGGCACCAACATCTCGCTGCTCGGCTTCGATCCCGGTCCCTACCACCTGAACGAGAACGACACCAGCCTCACCCTGACGCTACCGGACACCAGCCGGCCGCAGTACTTCGTGGAGCTTTCCATCCCCGGCGATCTGACCCAGAACGACACCGCCATGGGCTTCTGTGGGCTGAAGCGCCGGGTGCACCTGGTAAGAAACTAGGTTCGAATGCAGTGCACTTTTCACCGATGACATTCCGCTGATAGGCCTTTCGTTTCAAGGAGCGTACCCATGGGGAAAAACAATACCGGCACTAGAGTGCGATCGGAACTGAGTTTGCATTTCCCGGCGGGGATATCTCTCGCGTTCGTGCTTCTGGGTCATCTGGCCTGTTCCAGCGGAGGCGGCGGCGGCTTGAGCGATGGTAGACTCCTGGACATCCTGACGGTCCTGGAAGACGTGGACGCCAGGGTCGAACAGCTGCTAATCCAGAATCCGTCCCCCTCCAAGGAGGATCTACTACAGGCCGTTCGAGAGGTCCCCGGTGTCGGGAAATCCGGGCTGGCCATTGGGCCCAGTGCCGCCGTATGGCTGGAGCTGGGCCAGGGCGGCCCTCTCCAGTACGTCATGATGGATCCGTACCCGGAGATGCTGCCAGCCGTGCCGGTGCCGCCGAGACCTCAAGCGCCGGCACCGGCCCCCGGGCAGGGGGATGGAAAGCGCTACGGATACTTCAGCGCTTCCTATCCGAGCGCGACCTCCACCCAAATCATCTCGTTGCTGAACGAGAAGAAGTACGAGCGCATCATGGCCACGGTCGCGGACTTGCAGACCCTGCGCAACCTGGGGCGCCTGAAGGTACTCTACTACACCGCTCATTCGCTGTCCCCCGATCAGCTTCCAGATCCCGATTATCATGGGCCGATCCGATACGGAATACAGACTCAAGAGGCACTACCTCCGCATCCCAAAACGAACTTTTCCCCCAATTTCTACCCGCCAGCCACCCGGGATGACATCGCCGCCAATCGCGTCGGTTTCTTTTCTTTTTGCAACGAGCAAACCAAGCTCTGCAAAGACGTCTGGTTCTTCAACGACCTATTTGTAGAGCGGTACATTTCTTTCGGAGACGACAGCCTTTTTTTCCTGGACTCGTGCTCAAGCGCAGCTCCGGAAGCGGCTGAGATGCAGCGTGCCCTGTTCGGAAACAACCTGTCCGTGTTTGTCGGCTGGAGCGAGCCTGTCTGGGTGCAGCGCGGCTGGGAGATCGCCAACATTTTCTTCGACCGATGGCTAGGTACCAATCATGTGGAGCCCGTGCCGGATCCGCCGCAGAGGCCGTTTGACGCGGAGAGCGTACGCGCCGAGCTTGAAAAAGAGGGCAACGATACGGCACCGGCCAAGGGATTCAACGCCAAGCTGACCATTCTGCCACGCCCAGGTGGGGGTAAAGTCGCCGGCGCTCCCAGCATCCAACTCATTCAGGTCAAGGAGAAGGACAAGGAGATGAAGATCGGCGGCATCTTCGGCAAGGACCCCGGCTCCGATCGCCGCAAGGTGAAACTGGCCGGCCAGGCGCTCGAAGTAAAGGAATGGAAAGAGGAAGAGATCACCTGCACCCTGCCCAAGAGCAGCGGCGGCTCTCAGGTGGACGTGGAAATCATCGCCGACGACCACGAGGGCAACAAGGTGCAGATCACCGAGTGGACGGTGAAGTTCACCCACGAGGGCCACAGCGAGTTCAAGGACAAGGATACCGGCGAGGTGTTCGCCAGCTCGGACGGCAAGTACACCTTCGACGTCAAGTTCCGCGCCGACGTCCACGAGTACCGCGAGGAGGCGGGCCAGGAACCCATGAACAAGGTGATCGTGCCCTTCGAGATCGAGGACGACGGCAGCATGTCCTGGAGCGGTACGGCCCGCTTCCAGGATCAGACCCAGCCCTTCTCCGGCACCACCAGCAACCTGTACGACATCGACTACACCAGCCCCGACTGGCCCGGCAACCTCCCGCAGGATACCGATCTGCTGGCCGGCGAAGGCTACATCGACATGAACACCAAGAAGCTCTACCTGTTCCTGGTCGGGGTCGGCGACGACAGCGGCAGCGGCACTTACAACCTGGGCACCCAGACCGACTGTCAATACGAGCACGATCAGTACACCAACCGGGTGTACCTGGTCTTCAATCTCGACGAGAACTTCGAGATCGAAAACAACTCCTGCACCGATCAGATCACGGACCAGGATGGCCAGTTCACGTACAACGGCACCCGCTCGTGGGAGTTCACCACCCGCTCGCCGCCGGACAAAGAGGCCGCGCGCTAGGACGGTTCAGCGGCGGAGCCGACGGTAGACTGGCCAGAACCCCTGGCGCGTTGTACTATGATTCCCCAAACCGCAAAAAAAGGAGGAAGAGCATGTGTCATTTCTTGGGGATGACCTTGTTGCTATCGGCGTTTTCCGCACCTTTGGTCCTGGCCGCCGGCCCGCAGCCCCCGGCCGACTGGAACAAGCCCAAGGCCCTGCCGCCGGCGAACGGCGAGGGGCAGGTGTCGTTCCAGCACGGGGGCAAGGCCATCACCCTGCCGCTGCAACACATCTCCATCGACAAGAAGGACGACCTGTTCCTGGTCGGGCTCAAGTACGTGGACGAGAAGCAGGAGAACCGCCTGGAGATCTTCTTCGGTAGTTCGCCAAAGCTTGGCAAGGACGATCCGCGCACCATCACCGGATTTTCCGTGAACACCAAGGCCGCGGGCCTCTCTCGCGCTGCCGCCAACAAGACGAAATGCGTGTGGGCGACGCTGGAGGTCAAGGAGCGGGAGGTGAGCGGTGCCCTCTCCTGTACCGGCATGACCGACATGAGTTCTCAGAAGAGCGCGCCGGACGTGACCGAGGTGAAGTTTTCTGGCAAGCTCAAGTGAACCGGGGAGCTTTCACGTAAAGGAGGTCACCGTGAGAATTCGCATGATGTGGCTGGTGTGGTTCTGGGTGTTTCCGCTCGCCGCCATTGCTCAGGAGGACGAGGAGGGTTGCAAGGACCACCGCGACATCCCCCGCTACCCCGGTTACTACATCGCCGCCTGCAGCGAGAAGGACTTCACCAGCTTCGAGTTCCCGCTCGACAACGACGGGGGCGAGATGAGGGACGGGCGGTACCTTCGTATCGAATACCGCCTGAAGGAAGACCAGAAGGACCCGGGGGCGACCGCTGTCGCGCGAAACTTCCAGAACGCCTTCCTGAAAAAGGGCGGGAAGATCCTCTACAAGTACGACGATGGCACGAGCGCCGAGAGCACCATGAGCATGCCGCTCGGCAAGTCCGAGCGCTGGATGCTGGTGCGCGCCACGACGGGCGCCTACGACCTCGACATCCTCGACCAGAAGGCCATGGAGCAGAAGGTGGAGGTCTCGGCCAGCGAGATGCTGGAGGCCCTCAACCAGAACGGCTCCATCGCGCTCTACGGGATCCTGTTCGACACCGGCAAGGACACCATCAAGCCTGAGTCCGAGCCGCTGCTCTTGGAGATCGTGAGCCTGCTGAAGGCGAACCCCAACCTCAAGCTCTCGGTGGAGGGGCACACCGATAGCCAGGGCCAGGCCAAGTTCAACCAGGTGCTCTCGCAGAAGCGCGCCGAGAGCGTCAAGAAGTTCCTGGTGAAGAAGGGCGTCGCCCAGACCCGCCTCTCTGCCAAGGGTTGGGGGGACACGAAGCCGGTCGAGTCGAACCAGACCGAGGAAGGCCGCGCCAAGAACCGGCGCGTCGAGCTGGTCAAGAAGTAATCGCTTCCCTCCCGCGCCTGGTCGCGCTGGCTCCGTTGGTTCCTCAACGAGGCGCAACAGGAAATCCGGTGAAGAGAGGAGCAGGCTTGCAGGCTCCTCATATCAGCGGATCCAGCACAAGCCGAGCGAAGGCTATACACGGCTCGCAAGGCGAGTCCTCCAGGTAGCGGAACCGGCTTGGGGGCGGGCCTTTTCTGGTGAATGCAAGGTTCCATCGAATGCGGAACTTGATTCGGGACGGCGAGTTGCGAGATGATGGCGGCGGGCAGGAATCCACCGGGAGAGCGGCCGTGATCGTCGAGTGCAACCAGTGCCACACCCGCTTCAAGGTCGGTGACGACAAGATCGTTCCGGGCGGGGTCAAGGTCCGCTGCTCCAAGTGCAAGACCGTGTTCACCGTCACCAAGGACTCGGCGGCGCAGGGTCCGCTCCCGCCGCCCGCCGCCGCGCGTTCCGCCATCCCTCCGGCGGCACCCAAGGCCGCGGCGCCGGCCCCGGCCGCGCCAGCACCCGTGGCGGGAAAAGCGGCTGCGCCTCCCGCTGCGGGGAAGGCCTCTCCTCCACCGCCGCCGTTGTCTCCGTTCGATGTCTTCGGGGATGTCCCGGACGACATCTTCGCCTCGCCGACCAAGGTGGGCCCGCCGCCACCGCCGCCGGTCAAACCGCCGACGCTGCCGCCGCCGCCAGCGGTTCCTGCGGCCTCTCTCGCCGATCAGATCGACCTGGATTCCGATCTGCCGCCGTTACCAGTCGCGAAAGGTGGTCCTGCGGCGGTACCTCCCCCGCTGAAGGCGCCGCCGGCCGCCGTTCGGCCGCCAACGGCCCCGCCACGGCCGGCCTCGCCGCCCCCGTTGCAACCGCCCGCAAAGCCAGCCGTCCCCGCCAAGCCCGCGGCCCCGTCGTCGAAGCCGCCCCCCGTCTCTCCGTCAATGTCCCCGCCGGTGGCGCCCAGACCGCCGCCGCCCCCTCCGCCCATGGCGGGAGGGGGGGAGGATCTGTTCGGCGATCTGCCGCCCATGGCTCCTCCGCCGGCGCCCGCCGCGGGTGCAGCGGCGATGGACGATCCCTTCGCCGACCTCGATCGGCCGGGCGCGCCGTCTCGGCCGGCAGGCGCCTTGCAGGACCCGTTTGGTGGCGACGGCGACGTCTTTGGCAGTCCCCCCGCGGCAGTCGCCGCGCCCGCTCGCCCCGCGGCTCCCGCGCCGCCTGCGCCGGGAGAGGACCTCTTCGGCGACCTGGGCGACCCGTTCGCCGGCCTTCCCGCGAAGGCCGCTCCGGCCGGCCCGGCGCCGGCGCCGCCAGCGGCGCAAGTTCCGGCTCCCGCGGATCTGGGCGCCGACCTGTTCCCCGGGGCTCCTCCGCCGGCCGCGGCACCGGCCGTGCCGCCACCGGCCGCCGGGGCCCCGGCGCCGGGCGACGATCCCTTCGCCGCGCTCGACTCCGGTCCCTGGACCGGAGCCGCGCCGGCCGGTCAGGACACCGTGGGGCACGATCCCTTTGGCGGAGCCTCCGCGGACGGCCCGGACGACGGAATGGAGCTGGCCCTGGACAGCGACGGCAAGCTCACCGGCAAACCGCCGCCGCCGCCGCCGCCGCCCACCCACACCATCGCGCCGGCACCGAAAGCGCCGGCGGCGACCCCGCCGGCTCGTACCGCGCCGCCTCCCATGCAACCGTCGGTCATCGAGGTCCCGGCCAAGGCCAGCGTCGCCTACAAGGTGGCCTTCGCCGTGCTCTCGCTCGTGGTGATCCTGTTCTTGTTCATCGTGTATCGCTCGGGCGGCAAACCCGATCTCACTCGTTGGTCGACCTACGTGGAGGCCTTCACCGGAAAGGCCCCGGAAGACGCTCCGGCGGGGGAGCTCCAGGCGGTGCGCGTGTCGCACACCCTGTTCCCCAACCGGCACGGGTATCGGCTGCTGGTCACCTGGGGCGAGGTGCAGAACGGCTCCCGTGAGAACGCGCGCCATCTGGTGGTCAAGACTCAGCTCATGTCGCGCGACCGGCAGATCCTGACGGAGGCGACCTTGCCCGCCGGGGTGGTGTTCTCGCCGCTGGATCTCGTCGCCATGGAGGATCCCGATTCGGTGGTCCAGGCCTATCGCGCCCGGCTGCCCGAGGTGGCGGGACGCGAGCTGGCCCCCGCCCAGGCGCTGCCCTTCATGGCGGTGCTGTATGCCCACCCGGAGAGCCTGAAGGACACCTTCTTGCGAGTGGAGGCTGTCTCGAGTTCGGATCCCAACCTGGGGTTGCCTCCGCTTCCCCCGCCCGCTCCCGAGCCCTCGCCGGCGACCCCGGAACCAGCGCCATCTCCCAAGAAGGGCCCGAAAAGCCCCGCACCGGCGGCGGCCCGCCCCGCCACCCCGCCGGCGAGTCCATGAGGATGGTGGATGTCCCGCCCGAGCAGCCGCTTTCAGTCGCTCTTGCGCACATTGCGATCCCTCCCGGAGCTGGCCATGCGGCGCGAGGTCCTGGCGGAGCGGCTGGTCGGCCTGGGCCCGGAGGAATCGTTGGCTTTTTTGTTGGAGGTGGTCTCGGGCGTGCCGCGTCGGCAGCCTCTCGCCCTGTGCGCCCTGGAGGCCGCCGGCGAGACCATCGCCGGCGCGGGGGAGAAGGGCCCGCTCTACGAGCTGCTCTCGGAGACCTACCGCCTGGCTCGCGAGCGCGAGCTTTCGGCCGTCGTGAACCTCTTTGTCAGCGCCCGGGCGCAGCGTGGGCCGGTGGCGCGAGAAGATCTCCCCGTCGATCCCGACCTGCTGCGGCTTTCCCTGGGAGAGCGCAAGTTCCTGGCCCGTGGGCATAACCCGCTCAGGCTCCAGCGGTTGCTCAAGGATCCGGATCCCGCGGTGCTCGTCAACCTGCTTCGCAACCCGTCGATCACCGAGCGGGAGGTGGTGAACCTGGCCGCCCGCCGCCCGACCCGGGAGGACATCCAGTGGGAGGTCCACCGCAGCCGTTTCGGGCAGCGCTACCGGGTGCGCCTGGCGTTGGCCCAGAACCCTTACTCCCCGCCCGAGCTGATCCTGAAGATCATCGGGTTCATCTTGAAGAAGGACCTGCGCCGGATCGCCAGCGACGGAGGCTTGCACCCGCGGGTGCGCGCCGAGGCGCACCGCATCCTCGAGGAGAAGGCCGCGAAGGACGAGCCCGCCTCCGAAGCGCCCGCGAGCGACTCCGGCGGGGATGCGTGAGTTCCTGGCGCCGGCGGTAGCGCGCCCAACGAGGCTCGCCCACATACGGAAAGGGTTGCGGTGAGTGCCGGTCAGGCGCGGGCGGGATCAATTCGCGGGATCGGTCGGCGCGCCCTTGGGCGCCGCCTCTTGTGGAGCGAGCGGGGTGGCCGGCGGGGCGAGCTTCTTCTCCAGCCAGGCGATCTTCTCCATGGCCAGGTCCAGCTTGCTGCGGGTCACCCGGTACACCTGGGCGTCGGAGCGGGCCTTCCGCAGCGCCGCATCGAGTTTCTTCTTGAGGTCGGCGATGGTCTTGTCGAGTTTCTCCCGATCCGCCGGGGAGTCCGGGGCCGCGGTTGGCGGCTTGGGCGCGGGTGTTGCGGCGGCCGCGGCGGCATGGGCGGCGGCCAGCCCGGCTTCCAACTCGGCGATGCGGCGCCGGGCTTTTTCGAGATCGGCCCTGGCCTGGGCGCACGCCTCGTCGGCCTTTCGGGCCGCGGCCCGGGCCTCCTGCGTTTCCACTTCGAGCCGGGAGGTGGCCGCGGTCGCCTCGGGCTCGGCGGCGGGCGCCGGAAGGGCTTTCTCGTGCTCCAGCTCGAACAGCCTTTTCCGGGCGCGCTTGAGCTCCTCCTGCGCCTGGTTCGCCTTGTTGCGGCTCTCGTCCAGCTTTCGGGCGTGCTCTTCGGCCCGGCTCTCGAACTCCGAAAGGCGCTGCTCGAGGGTGGAGATACGAGTGGCTTGCAGCGCGAGCTCCCGCCCGCGGCGGTTCAGCCGGAGCGCGATCGCGACGAGCGCCACAAGGAGCGCGCAGACGATCCCGACCAGGATGACTTCCATGACCGCCTCCAGTTCGACAATCCGAAAGCCTGTACCACGCGTATCCGTTCGCCGCAAGCCGGATGCGAACGGCTGGACACACCGTGCTGTAAGTAATAGAATTAGTTACAGTATATATGGAATCAGTCCTGGTCATTGATGACGACGTAGGTTCGCGGTCCATCCTGCGGATCATTCTGGAAAACCAGGGATACCGTGTCTTGGAAGCGACCGATGGTCGCGATGCGGAACCCCATCTGCAAAAAGATCCACCCCACCTCGTCATCACCGACGTGCTCATGCCCGAGAAGGACGGCTTCGAGGTCTTGCTCGACCTGCGCCGCCGTTGCCCGGGCACCAGGGTCATCGTCGTCTCCGGCGGGGGCAAGGTGGACTCCGCCCAGTACCTGGAGTTGGCGCGCCAGCTCGGGGCGGATCGGACCTTCGCCAAGCCGTTCAAGGTGGAGGAGCTGCTGCAGGCGGTGCGGGAACTTTTGTCCTGACGCCTCACACCCAGGCGAGCAGGGTCCGGGCCAGCGCGGCGGCGTCGAGCGGCACGTCCTCGACGGCGAACGGCCGCGCGAGCGCCGCCTCGATGGCGGTGGGCCGCGGTGGCGCGACGCCGGTGGCTCCTTGGACGGTGTCGGGAAACTTGGCCGGGTGGGCCGTGGCCAGCACCACGGCGGGCTCGGCGCCGAGGATGGCGTCGGCGGCGGCCAGGCCGACCGCGGTGTGCGGATCGATGAGACGGCCGTGCCTTCGGTGCCAGCGGCGGATGGTGTCCAGCGTCTCCTCGTCACCGATGGACGTGGCGCGCACCGTCCGGCGCAGCGCTTCAAGATCGTTTGCGAACAGGGCCTCGATCCTCGGCCAGTTGTTGGGATCGCCCACGTCCATGGCCGAGGAGGGCGTGGCCACCGCGGGCCGGGGCCGGTAGCGGCCCGTGGCCAGGTACTCGGGGACGGTGGCGTTGCGGTTGGTGGCGGCCACGAAGCCGCGCGCCGGCAGGCCCATCCGCCAGGCCAGCAGGCCCGCGGTCAGGTTGCCGAAGTTCCCGCTGGGGACGACGTACCAGGGGCGCGCGAAGGCGGTGCGCGCCGCGGCCTCGAAGTAGTAGCACACCTGGGCGTAGAGCCGCGCCACGTTGATGGAGTTGGCCGAGGTGAGGCCGAGCCGCGCCGAGAGCGCGGCGTCGGCGAAGGTCGCCTTGACCAGGCGCTGGCAGTCGTCGAAGCTGCCCTCCACCCGGAAGGCGCGCACGTTGCCGCCGAACGAGCCCAGCATGCGCTCCTGGATGGGAGAGACGCGCCGGGCCGGATATAGCACCGCGCAGCGCACGCCGGGGAGCTTCCACAGGGCCGCGGCCGCGGCCGCTCCGGTGTCTCCCGAGGTGGCGGTCAGCACGGTGATGGCGTCGCCGGACGCGCGCGCGGCCATCCAGGAGAGCAGCCGCCCCAGAAAGCGCGCTCCGAAGTCCTTGAACGCCGCCGTCGGCCCCCAGAAGAGCTCCAGGAGTTCCCGCGCTGGCCCGATCGAAACCAACGGTGCGGGGAAGTCGAAGGCCTCGGCGATGAGCTGGGGTAGGGCCGGCGCGGCCTCGGGCCCGCACAGCGCCTCCAGGATTCGGATCGAGCGCTCCGTAAAGGAGAGCGGCAGCAGCTCGCTCACCGGGAGCGCGGGCCAGCTCGCGGGGAAGTACAGGCCTCCGCCGGGCGGCGCCCCGCGCCGCACCGCTTCGAAAAAGGAGGCCCGCTCCGCCGGCCGGCCGAGGATGCCAAGGTCCATGTAGAACCCTAGATGGTTGTCGACGCCATCGAACGCTGGCGCGACCGACCGCGGGGCCCACACGGCCAGCGCAGGCGGTCGCGGGTTGGGGTTGAGGTCGCCAGCTCCACTATGGTAGCAACCGCGCGCCCTCGGGGTCCGTGCGGCACAGCATGCCGCGGGACTCCACGCCCGCGCGCCGGAAGGCCTCGCTCATGGCGCCGGCGATGCGGTCGGCCTCGCGGCGCGAGTCGGCCACCGCGAACAGGGAAGGCCCCGAGCCCGACAGCGAGCAGCCCAGCGCCCCGGCTTCCAGCGCCGCCGCCTGCACCGCGTCGAAGCCCTTCACCAGCTTCTTGCGGCGCGGCTCGGCCACCAGGTCGCGCAGGCACTGGGAGAAGAGATCCCGATCGCGCGCGTGCAGGGCGTGCACCAGCGCCGCCAGGTTGGAGCCGGCGGCCACGCACAACGAGAGCGGCAGCGAGCGCGGCAGCACGGCGCGCGCGCGGGCGGTGGGCAGCTGCAGCTCCGGCTGGACGATCACCACCACGGCGCGCTCGAAGAAGGGGAGCCGGAGCGGGGTCAGGCACTCGCCGGGGGCGAGCAGTTGCAGCCCGCCCAGCAGCGCGGGCGCCACGTTGTCGTAGTGCGCCTCGCCGCTCACCCGTCCCTCCGCCTCGCCGGCCATCTCGATCAGGGTCTCCGGCGAGAAGGGTTCGCAGTACACCGCGTTCAGGGCGGTGAGCGCCGCGGCGATGGAGGAGGCCGAGGAGCCCAGCCCGGAGCACACCGGCAGGTTCTTGTGCAGGGTGAGGCGCACCGCCGCGGGCTCCAGGCCGTAGCGCCGCAGGCGGTGCGAGAACAGGTCGAGCGCGTGCCACACCAGGTTCTCGCGCGGGTTCTTGGGCAGGCTCTTCGCCATGGGGCCGCGCACCAGAAGGCCGCCGCGGTTGCGGCCCGCAAGCTCGGCCTCCACCACGTCGCCCAGCAGCGAGCCGTCGAGCGGGGCGAGCGCCATCCCCAGCGCGTCGAAGCCGGCGGCGAAGTTCCCGATGGATGCGGGTGCGTAGGCCCTGGCCTTCATGGGTCACCTCCGACTCATGGTGTAGCCGAGAAAGGTCATGGCGCGCAAGTCGCTCTTGCCATGGGCGGCGAAATTTGGCAGAAGACGCCGACCCGCTCGACGGACATGGAGACAAGGAGTCCCGCATGCCCGCCAAAAAATGCCTCCCCGATAACGCGAAGCTCACCGAATGGGTGGACGAAGTGGCCCGCCTGTGTCGCCCCGAGCGCATCCACTGGTGCGACGGCTCGCCCGCGGAGTACGACACGCTGTGCCAGGACATGGTCCGGACGGGCACCTTCATCCCCCTTCACTCCGGTCGGCGGCCGAACTCCTTCCTGGCGCGCTCGCACCCGAGCGACGTGGCGCGGGTGGAGGACCGCACCTTCGTGTGCTCGGCGCGGCGAGAGGACGCGGGGCCGACCAACCGCTGGCGCGAGCCGGGAGAGATGAAGGCCGAGCTGCGCCGCCTCTTCTCCGGCTGCATGCGGGGCCGCACCCTGTCCGTCCTCCCGTTCAGCCTGGGCCCGCTGGGTTCGCCGCTCTCCCGTTTCGGTGTCGAGATCACCGACTCGCCCTACGTGGTGGTGAACATGGCCATCATGACGCACACGGGCCGAACGGTGCTCGAGGCGCTGGGGAAGGGCGATTTCGCTCCCTGCCTGCACTCGGTGGGCGCGCCGCTGGAGCCCGGGCAGGCGGACGTACCCTGGCCATGCAACCCCGACGTCAAGTACATCTGCCACTTCCCCGACCGCCGTGAGATCTGGTCCTACGGCAGCGGCTATGGCGGCAACGCCCTGCTGGGGAAGAAGTGCCTGGCCCTGCGCATCGCCTCGGTGATGGCGCGGGACGAGGGCTGGCTGGCGGAGCACATGCTGGTGCTGGGGCTGCGCGCGCCGGGCAGCTCCCGGACGCGATACCTGGCGGGGGCGTTTCCCAGCGCCTGCGGCAAGACCAACCTGGCCATGATCCTGCCGCCCGCGGGCATAGAGGGCTGGAGCTGCAGCACCGTGGGCGACGACATCGCCTGGATCCAACCCGCGCCGGACGGCAGCCTGCGCGCCATCAATCCGGAGACGGGGTTCTTCGGTGTGGCGCCGGGAACCTCCCAGGAGACCAATCCGGCGGCCATGGAGACTCTGCAGGGGAACTGCATCTTCACCAACGTGGCCCTGACGCCCGAGGGCGACGTGTGGTGGGAAGGCATGGGTCCGCCGCCCGAACGCGCCGTGGACTGGCAGGGTCGGGATTGGAGCCCGAGCGCGGGCCGAGCCGCGGCGCACCCCAACGCGCGTTTTACCGCCCCCGCCCGGCAGTGTCCCACCCTCGATCCGGCGTGGCAGGATCCTGCTGGCGTGCCGATCGATGCCTTCGTGTTCGGCGGGCGGCTCTCCAGGACCTTTCCGCTGGTGGTCGAGGCTCATGATTTCCGGCACGGCGTCTTCTTGGCCGCCACCATGGGCTCGGAGGCCACCGCGGCGGCGTTCAACCAGGCGGCCATCCGGCGCGATCCGTTCGCCATGCTGCCCTTCGCGGGGTACGCCATGCCCGACTACTGGCGGCACTGGCTTTCGCTGGGCCGGCGCCTTCCGCGGCCGCCGAAGATCTTCCGGGTCAACTGGTTCCGTCGCGGCGGCGACGGCCGCTTCCTGTGGCCGGGCTACCGGCAGAACCTGCGGGTGATGGACTGGGTCCTGCGGCGGCTGGATGGCTCGGCCGGCGCCCGGGAGACGGCGCTGGGTCTGGTGCCGCGGTGGGAGGACCTCGATTGGCGGGGGATGGAGTTTCCCCCAGAACGGTTCGACGAGCTCATGGCGGTGCGCGAGGAAGAGGTGCGGGCCGAGGCGGAGGGCATCGGCGAGTTCTTCGGGGGATTCGGACCGGAGCTGCCGCCGGAGCTGGCCGCGGAGCTGGCGCGGCTCGTCCCCACGCGGCCTTGACTTGCCCCCCTCGGCCGCTATACTGCGCCCACGAAAATCGCCGCGATTCCAAGGAGCCCTCCATGAAAGTGACCATGATCGCCCGCGAGTATCCCCCCTACGTGTACGGCGGCGCCGGGGTGCACCTGCGCTACCTGTCCCAGGAGCTTTCCAAGATCATGGAGGTCGAGGTGCGCTGCTTCGGCGACCAGGAGGTCCCGGGCCAGACGCTGTCCGCCCGCGGCTACCGCATGCCGCCGGAGTTCGAGAAGAAGACCCACAAGTTCAACCCGGCCATCGGCACCTTCGCCACCAACCTGCACATGATGCTCGATCCCTTCGACTCGGACATCGTGCACACCCACACCTGGTACGCCTCGTTCGCGGGCTTTTTGGCCAAGACACTGTACCAGGTCCCGCTGGTGGCCACTTGCCACAGCCTGGAGCCGCTG
Organism: uncultured Myxococcales bacterium; assembly: GCA_964561025.1. Taxonomy (GTDB): domain Bacteria; phylum Myxococcota; class B64-G9; order B64-G9; family B64-G9; genus JAAZNF01. The sequence goes on along the minus strand of CAZLNM010000023.1, from coordinate 20,423 downwards.
CGCCCCTGGAAGGTCGACCAGCTCGGCAACGGCTACCACCTCAGCACCTGGATCGAGGACCTGGTGATCCGCAACGCCGACCGGGTGGTGGGGGTGTCGCGCCTGATGAAGCAGGACGTGCTCAAGTTCTTCCCGGTCCGCCCGGAGCGGGTGGCGGTGATCCACAACGGCATCGATCCCGACAAGTGGAAGCACACCCCCATCTCGAACGAGCTCAAGAAGACCTGGGGCATCCAGGACGACTACATCCTGTTCGTGGGCCGGCCCACCAAGCAGAAGGGCATGGAGTACCTGATCGAGGCCCGTGAGCGCATCGACCCCGGCGTGCAGATCGTGATGGGCGCGGTGGGGGCCGACACCCGCGAGTACGAGGAGATGCTGGAGAAGCGCATCGCCGGGCGCAAGGGCTTCTTGTGGATCCACAAGCTCCTCAAGGAGGAGGAGTACATCCAGCTCTACTCCAGCGCCAAGGTGTTCGTGTGCCCCTCCATCTACGAGCCCTTCGGCATCATCAACCTGGAGGCCATGGCCTGCCGCACCCCGGTGGTGGCCACCGCGGTGGGCGGCATCAAGGAGGTGGTGGTGCCCGAGCAGACCGGCCTGCTCATCCCGCCCGAGAACCCCCAGGCCATCGCCGACGCGGTGAACCGCCTGCTCCAGGACCGCCAGACCGCCAAGCGTTTCGGCGAGGCCGGGCGCCGGCGCGTCGAGGAGCGCTTCTCCTGGGCCTACATCGCCCGGCAGACCAAGAAGATGTACCAGGAGCTGCTGGCCGGCCGGCGCAAGGCGATCGTGGTGCCCGACCTTCCCGGCGACGCTTTGCTCCAGCGCTACGGCTTCGACAGCGGGACGTTCCAGGCCCTGCGCGAGGATCTTAAGGCCGGGCGGCGCGGGGAGGGGAAGAACGTCGTCCCCGGCGAGTTCGCCCACCCGGACACGGGGGCCTTCCGAGAAGTAGCCAAGCTCAAGAAGACCGAGCGGGCGCGCCTGGCCAAGCTGGGCCGCGAGGCCATGGCCGCGGGCAAGCTGGGCGTGGCCATCGTGAACGGCGGCATGGCCACCCGTTTCGGCGGCAAGGTCAAGGGCATCGTGGAGGTGTTCGACGGCAAGAGCTTTCTGCAGCTCAAGCTCGAGCAGGTGGCCCGGGCGGCCAGGCGCGCCAAGGCCCGCCTGCCGGTGCTCATCATGAACAGCTTCGCCACCGAACAGGAAACCATGCGCTACCTCGAGCGCAACGATTTCTTCGGCATCATGCGCGAGGACGTGTTCTTGTTCTCCCAGTTCATCTTCCCGCGGCTTCTCCCGGACGGGAGCGTCTTTACGCCGCACCCGGAGCGTCCGCACGAGCGCTACTATGGCCCGGGGCACGGCGACTTCGCCTACGCGTTGCGCCAGAGCGGCGCGCTGCGGGAGTTTCTGGAGCGCGGCGGCGAGCACCTGTGGTACTCGAACGTGGACAACCTGGGCGCCACCCCCGACGAGACCATCTTCGGCCTGCACCTCGAATCGGGCGCCGAGATGTCGGTGGAGCTGGCCCAGAAGCTCCCCGGCGACAAGGGCGGGGCGCCGGCGCTGGTCGATGGCCGGCTACAGCTCGTCGAGGGCTTCGGCTTTCCCAAGGACTTCGATGCCGACCGCATCCCGGTGTTCAACACCGCCACCTACGTCTTCCGCGCCGCCGCCCTGGACCGCGAGTTCGAGCTCCCCTGGTACGCCACCGAGAAGCAGGTGGGCGATGCCAAGGTCGTCCAGTTCGAGCGGCTCACCGGCGACCTGTCGCGCTTCCTCTCCACGAACTGGATCGTGGTGGAGCGGCAGGAGCGCTTCTTCCCGGTCAAGACCCCGCAGGATCTCGAATCCCAGCGCGCCGCGCTCAAAAAGCGGCTGGCGAAGTAGCCGGAGGCTTCCCTCGTCACTGGCGCAGCGGTTTGAACTGTGGCTTGGCGATCGGCCCGAACACGCTGTAGCCGTAGTATCCGTCTTGCCCGCGGGCCTCGGCGAGGCGCTGGGTGAGGATGTCGAACTTGGGGTTGCGCTTGATGAAGTCGTCGCTTATCTTGAAACGCACCTTGCAGCGGGCCGAGGCTTGCGACAGGCGTTGCTGCAGGAGCAAGTAACCGTCCGCCGTCCCGTCGATGTCGTCCGAGGTCACCTTGAAGGTCTTGAGATCGGCCTTCCCCTTGGCGATGGCGAGCGCGATCTCGGTCTTGCCCAATGAGATCCAGGGGATGGTGAGCGGCCCCCAGCCGGGCACCTGCACCTGGCCGTCGCCGAGCTTTCCCTGCTCGAGCTGCAGCGCGATCTCCCCGCTGGTCTCGGCGGCGTTCTTGAGATTCATCTCCAGCGCAAAGCTGCCGGTGAGCTTGCCGGCGAGTTTCAGCCCCAGCCACTCGGTCCACACCGGCAGGCGCTCCAGATCCAGCGCGTGAGCCTTGCCGGAGAGGCTCATCCCCTCCGGTCCCCACCCCACCTCTCCCTCGAGCCGGCCCGAGAACAGCTCGGCGTCCGCGCTCAGGCGCTTCTGGCTCGAAAAGACGGAGAGCAGCGCAAAGCGCACCGACACCCGCTCGGCGGCGAGTGACAGCGGCGTCTCGGCGTCCTCCGGCGAGGTCAGGCGCACCCCGCTCAAGGAGAGGCCGTTCGGAAACAGCGTGGAGGCCTCGCCGACCGTGAGACGCAAGCCGGCCTTCTGGGCCTCGAGCGCCAGGCGCTCCACCAGCACCTGGGTGGGAAACCCTTTCACCAGGAAGAAGGCCAGGCACAGCAAGAACCACAGGCCGTACAGGGAGTATTTCAGGATGGCGCGGCGCATGGCGTCACCTCGGGCCCGGCGCCGCGGGCGCCGCGGCGGGTTTCGGCGAGCCGGCCTTGTCCGGGGCCGGGGCCTCGCGCTCTTCCATGAGCTTGAAGTTGGAGACGGTGAAGCTCACCTCGAGCTGGGTGGGCTCGCGGAAGCTGTTCTGGATGCGGAGCTTGCGCACCATGACGGTGCGCGAGCGGCGCTCCAGATCCTGCAGCAGGTCGACCAGGCGGTCGATGGTCACCAGCGGGATGTTCACCTCGACCTTGTCCTCGATGACGTGGGCCTCGGCGTCCACGGCCGGGGTGACGGTCTTCATGTCGCCGATGGGGATTCCGAGCTGCTTGGCGGCCTGTCCCACCGTGGGCGACAGCTCGATGGAGCGGCCCGAGCGCATGAGGTCCTGGGCGCGCTTCTGCTTCTCCTTGGCCTCCTCGAACTTCTGCCGGTGGTCGATGATGGTCTGCAGCTTGGCGCTCTTCTCGCCGATGCGCCGCTCCCGCGCGGCCAGGTTGCTGGAGATCCACATGCCGATCACCGCCCACAGGAACACCAGCAGCGCGGCGCTCAGGCCCCCGAGCAGGATCTTCTCGCGGCGGCTGAGCCGCTGCAGGGCCGCCAGCCAGTCATCGATGCGTCGCATGCGCAGGGCCATGTCTTCCTCCCGCCGCTCGGCCGCTCAGCAGCCCACCACGATGGTGAGCTCGAACTGCACTTCCTGCTCCTTGGTGGAGCGCATGTTGCCCGCCTGCACCTCGCTGAAGCACTCGATCCCTTGCAGCGCGGCGCGGATCCTCTCCACCGTCTCGAAACTGTCGGTGAAACCCTCCAGGCGGATCTTCTTGGGCGACAGGTTGAGATCCTTGAGGCGCAACTGCGCGTCCTCCGGGATACGCTCGTGGATCTCGCGCAGGGCGTCCAGGGCGCTGAACTTCGGCAAGGGGTCGGCCCCGGGCGAGGTCTTCTCCTTGATCACCGAGATGGCGATCTCGGGGTTGTCGTAGGCCTTGCCCAGCACCGCCTGGGTGATCTCGCGCACCCGGTTGTCCAGCTCGCGCTCGGTGCGCGAGAGGCTCAGCGAGCGGGTCACCGCCTGCCCGGCCCACAGCAGCAAGACCGCCAGCAGGCCCGCCGCCACCTGCAGCAGCCGGCCGCGCACCGCCTCGAAGTCTCCCTTGTGGGCGAAGGCGCCCCGGCGCAGGTTGAGGAAGTCGCCGCGCCCACCGCGGTGGGCGTGCAGCGCCAGCCCCAGGGCCTTGGCCCAGGGCGCGCCCGGCGTGTCGCCCAACCGCTCGCGGCCGGGGATGTCCACGTGGCCCGCCTCGAGGGGGCGCACCGGCACCCCCAGCTCCTCCTCGAGATGGGTGGTCAGGTTGCGCACGCGGGAGCCGCCGCCGCACAGCCATAGCTGGGAGAGCGGCTGTTCGGTGTTCTGGGCGGCGGCCAGCGTCTGGCGCACCTCGCGAACGAGCTGCTGGAGCCCTTTGCCCAGCGCCTCGGCGATGCGCGCCGCCTCTCCCTGGAGCTCGGGGCCGCCGCGAATGCTTACCACCGCGCCCCGGCGCTTGCCGCTCTCGGCCTCGTCGGGCTCCACCCGAAAGGCCTCGGCCAGGCGCAGGGTGAGATCACGCCCGCCCAGCGAGAGGGTGCGCACGCACTCCACCCCTTCGGGGCCCATGACACACAGGGAGCTGAGCCGGTAGCCGATGTCCAGCAGGCCCACGCGCGCGTCCGGGGAGGGTCGCGGCAGCAGGTCCAGCAGCCGGGTGTAGGACAGGGCGTCGATGCCCAGCAGGCGCGGATCGATGCCGACGGCCGACAGCGCTTGCAGCCAGTCGCGCAGCACCTCGTGGGTGGCCAGCCCGGCCAACAGGCGCACCCCGCCGTCGGGCAGGCGGCGGGTCACCCGGTAGTCGTAGATCACCTGGTCCAGCGAGAAGGGGAGCTGGCCTTCCAGCTCGAAGGGCAGGGTGCGGGCGATGCGGCGGGAGTCGGCGAACGGCATGCCCAGGGCCCGGGTGGACACCTCGTCCCCTGGCAGGGCGAGCGCCGCCAGGTCGCCCCCGCCCACCGGCGGCAGGTGGCTCAGGGCCTCGGCCGCCCGCTGCCGGAACGGCCGGTCGTCATGTGGCAGCGGCGCTTCGTGGAAATCCTCCACCTCCAGCCGCCGCAAGCTGGCGCGCAGTCGCACCTGTCGTACGGTGTCGTGGCCCGGGTCGAGTCCGAGGATGAGCTGTGCCATGCGAGGCCTCTTTCACATCTCCCGCCAGTAGAGGATCTCCTGGCCGGCGGCCGTGTTCTTGACCACCGCGCGGATGCTCAGGGATGTATCGTTGACCGCGCCGGTGGCCTGGATGGTGAAGGTGTCGGAGAACGGGGCCAGGTTCTTCATGAAGTAGGCGTTGAAGCTCGGGCCCTGGCTGGCGAAGAACTCCTGGATGGTCTTGGCGTCGGGCACCATGAAGGTGGAGAACTGCATCAGGTTGCGAAACTCGAAGAACAGGGCGATGACCTCCAGCAGCTTGGGCAGTCCCTGCTCGGTGCACAGGGGCTGGTTCTCCGGCTGGAGGCACAGAAGCGACAGCAGCATCACGGGATCGTTGACCGAGTTGAGGCTCACCAGCAGGGAGGGATCGCTGTACACGGTGAACTTGTCGCCGAATTCATTCATGAAGTCGTCGCCGATGCCGCGGATGAAGTACAGCTCGTCCACCGAGATCATGGGGTCGTTCTTGTTGCGGTAGGGGTCCTTGAGCATGTCGTAGCGGGAGTCCTCGCTCGATGCGCCGGGCACGAACACCAGGGCCTGCGAGAAGGGGTCGCGCAGCAGCGCGTCGGGGTTCAGCGCGTCCTGGCTGTTGTTGGCGTCGATCCAGTCGCGGATGGCGTTGACCACCTCCGCCGGGCTGCTGTACTGGCCATCGGCGTCGGGGAGCTCGAACAGGGCGCGGTAGCGCGTGTTGCCGATCAGGGTGAGCAGGTGGGCGGCCACCGGCGCGGCGATGGAGGGGATGGAGTCGAGGGCGTTGACATTGAGCTTGGCGTACTCGTCCTCGATGGTCGCCGAGAAGCGGCCGGCGAACTCGCCGAAGCCGGATCCCGTCCCCAGGTTGAGGCCGCTCAGGCCCAGCGCCTCGCCCACCTCGCCGCTGGTGAGGGCGCGGGCCAGATCGCTCTCGATGGGGATGAGCTGGTACAGCTTCACCATGCCGCCGGTGAAGCGATCCACCTGGCCCTGGAAGTGCAGGATGAGCCGGCCGAAGTTGACGGCCGAGCGGGCCAGGTAGTAGGCCTGCAAGCGGTCCCGGTTGTTTTCGGCCATCCGGACCTCGACCCGGGTCTGGTACACGAAGTCGTACACCACCGCCGTCAGCACCGCCACCGTGACCAGCACCATGAGCAGGGCCACCCCGCGCTCCGAGCGCAGGCGGAGGCGGCGGCGCCGGGCCGCGGCGCGGGGCGTTGGCGACATCGAACCGGCGGCGGCCGGGGTGTGAGGACCACGAGTCATGACGACGGCTTCATCCAGTTGAACAGGGGTTTGTTGACGAACAGGCGTGTCACGGTGGAGTAGGGAATCTCTTCGCCTCCCTCGCCGCGCACCACCACCCGGATGCGGATTAGGCGGGGCAGCTGGTTCATCCGCTCGATCTGCTGGCAGTTCCACTCCTCGACCCAGTCCTGCTTGCTCTCGTCCCACATGTCGAAGTGCACCGACTCCACGTCGGGGAGCAGGACCTCGACGGCGCCGCCCTCGTCCGGGTCTCCCGAGAAGCGGACCTTCTCCCGGCGCACCAGGTTGGTCTGGGAGAGCTCCACCGGATCGTTCTCGCCGTAGTAGCTCACCAGGCACTGATCGGATTCGCGGGCGTCGCGCTGCAGCCGCTGGTGCGAGAACGACAAGAACAGCGCCCGGTCCACCTTGCCCTCCCGTTCCATGCGAAAGGTGCTGCGGAGCTTCGGCTCTCCGGTGGTGGAGGGCCGCTCCTGGCAGTCGTAGATGAAGGCCATGCTGAGCTCACGCGCCATGCGCTCCATGGCCTGGCGCACCAGGTGGGCGCGCTCCTGCAGCCGGGTGGCCACGTCGCGGGACTCGAAGGTGCGGGCGAAGGAGCCGAACACCAGGCTGCCGATGATGGCCACGATGGACACGGCGATCAGCACCTCGACCAGGGTGAAGCCCGACGCCTCGTGTCGCCGGGCCAGGCGGGGATGACGCGTCACTTGAGCACCCCCGTGTTGATCCCGGCCGCGCCGGGTTTGCCGAACAGCCCGCCCGCGGGGAGGTTGGGGTTGGCTCCCGGCATGCCGGGCATCCCGCCAGCTCCCGGCATCGCTCCCGGCATCCCCGGCGCACCGGCGCCGGTGGCGCCCGGCGCGGAGGCCGCCTGCGGCACCTGGACCAGGTGGGTGGTGACGGTGAGCGAGCTGCCCTCGTCGGTTCCCCAGGAAACGGTGAGCTGGACCATGCGCAGGGCCTGCTCCAGGGTCTTGCCCAGCATCTCCACGTTGGCCTTGAGCATGTCCGGGTTGGCCAGCATGGAGGCCATCCCGGAGATGCCGCCCCCCAGCTTGCTCTTGATCAGGTCGCCGGCCTTGCCGGAGAGCTGCGAGGAGAGCGCGTCCAGGCCGCCCGCCACCGCGCTGCCCAGCATATCGGCCATCCCACCGCCGCCACCTTTGGCCTTGTCCGCATCGCCTTGCTGGCCCAGCAGGAGGGACAACGCCTCCCCCAGGGGAAGCTCGACCTTCTTGACGACGTAGCGGAAGCGGAAGGTGGGATAACCCTCCTCCTCGAAGGTCCCCTCTTCCTCCTGGTCCATGTCGGGGAAGCCCTCCCGGGTGAGCTTGTCCTCGATGAGCTCCATCTTGCCGCGGGCCAGCAGCGTGGCCACGGTCATCTGTCGCCCGACGGTTGCCAGGCGCAGCGAGGCGCTCTGGGACTGCATCAGCGCGGTGTAGGAGACCGCCAACACACCCAGCGCCACCATGACCTCGAGCAGGGTAAAGCCGCGCCGGGAGCGGATGGGCGTGATCGACCGCGAGCGCGAAAGGACCAGCGCGGGCTGGCGTAGCCTGGGGGCGCACGTGGCGGCGGTGCTCATTCGCGAGGTGCGCATGGCCTCAGTCCTCCGAGAGGTCGCGGTAGCCGGCGTACACCCGGGCCCGGCCGGTCAAGGGCTCGCTCACCACCGTCATGGCGTTGTCGTCCTCGTCCACCAGGTGGATGGCCGCGCGCTCGGTCTGGCCGGTGGGGAAGAAGTACATCACCGCCGTGCCGGCGCTCACCTTGTCGCTCTGGTGGGCCACCCACACGTCGCGTATGAAGATGCCGTCGGGGAGCTCCACCTTGGGCGCGAGCTTGTCCGCCACGGCCGCGAAGCGGGGCGGCCCCTTGGGCCTCCACATGTCCTCGCTCTCGATGAAGGCCCGGCTGACAAAACGTTTTTGCCGCTTCTCGGCCGCCTCGCTCTCCACCGCCCCGCGGCGAACCTCGTCCCGCTCGCGTTCCAGCACGAAGCGCTCGGAGGTGCTCTCCAGCCAGTAGGCGCGGTTCTCGATGTCGAACACCAGCCGGAAGGTGGCGTTCTTGCGCGCCGCCAGGTCGTAGGCGAAGCGGATGGAGCCGGCCAGCCGCTGGGCGGCCACCTTGAGGTTGGCGCGGGTGAGGTTTCCCGCCGCGGGGATGGCCACGCCCATCACCAGGCCGATGAGCAGGATCACCACGGTCAGCTCCACCAGGGTGAGTCCCCGCTGGGAGCGCAGCTTGAAAAACCGCCGCCGCATGGGCCGCTCCCGCGCCTACTGCTCCACCGTCAGGTCGGCGTCGTTGCCCTCGCCGCCGGGGGCGTTGTCCGCCCCGAAGGACTTGAGGGTGTAGGAGCTCGAGCTGCTGCGGATGTACTCGAACTCCTTGTCCCACTTGTCCTTGGGCAGCTTCGGCATGACCTTCTTGTTCACCAGCTCCTGCAACCCCTGCTCGGTGCTGGGGTAGGAGCCGTACTGGATCTTGTAGGCGTCCAGCGCCTGCTGGATGTTGTCCATCTGGATCTTGGTGCCGTCCACCTTGCTGCTCTCCAGGTAGCGCACGTACATGACGGTGATGGTGGTGGCCATAATGCCCAGGATGGCGACGACGACCATGATCTCGATCAGCGTCATGCCGCGCGCGCTGCCGGCGCGCTTCATCCATTGCCTGAAATTCCTCATGCCAGTCCTCCTTTGTCGCTTTCGAATTCCGGATCCGCCCGCCGGCCGGGCCCCCGCCGGACGAGCACCGCCACCAGAAGCAGGCATCCGACGGTGATGGCCACGTCCGCCAGGTTGAAGGTCGGCCAGCGGCCGTTGAACAGCTCCACAAAATCGATCACCTCGCGCCGCACCAGCCGGTCCGCCAGGTTGGCGGCCGCGCCCCCCAGGATGAGCCCGAGCGCCACCGCCACCAGCGGGCGCAGGCCGAGGACGCGCAGCGTCACCCAGAAGGCCAGCAGCAGCGCGAGCGCCGAGAGCCCCAACATGAGCGGCAAGCGCGCCGACTCGGACAGCGAGGAGAACAGCCCGAAGGCCCCGTGGGGGTTGGCCCGCAGGCGCAGCGAGAGCACGCCGGACCACAGGGACACGGCGCCGTCGGCCGGCAGGGCGGCCTCGGCCACCCACTTGGTGATCTGGTCCAGCAGGGCGGCGCTCAGGGCCACCGAGAGCAGCGAGACGAGCCGCAACCGGTTCTCCGGGGACGAGAGTCTGGGCTGGAGGATCCCGCTCGTCATGCCGTCACCGCGCGAACTGGTTGAGCTGCAGGATGGGCAGCAGCACCGAGAACACCATGAACCCCACCGCCCCGCCCATGAGCACGATCATCAGCGGCTCGAGCAGGGTGGTGAGCTGGTTGATGCGCGCCTCGGCCTGGCTCTCGTAGCTCGAGGCCACGTTGTCCAGCATGGCCTCGAGCTGACCGGAGCGCTCGCCGATGGCGATCATGTGGGTCACCAGCGGCGGGAAGTGGCCGCTGCGCTTGAGCGGCGCGGCGATGCTCTCTCCCTCCTGGATGCTCTCGCGGGCGCCGTCGATGGCCCCGGCCAACACCCCGTTGTTCACGATGCCGCGCACGATGGACAGCGCCGACAGCAGCGGCACGCCGGAGTGCAGCAGGGTGGACAGGGTCTTGGCGAACCGCGCCACCGCCAGCATGCGCACGATGCCGCCGATGACCGGCATGCGCAGCTTGAAGCCGTCCCAGCGCAGCCGCCCCCGCTCGGTGCGGATGTAGGCCAGCGCGGCCCAGGTCCCGCCGCCGATGGCCAGCAGCAGCACCCACCAGTAGCTGCCCAAAAAGTCGGAGATGGCCAGCAGCACGCGGGTGGGCAGGGGCAGGGTGGCCTTGAGGTCCTCGAAGATCTGGGTGATCTTGGGGATGACCACCACGAACAGCACCGCCAGGATGCCGATGCCCACCACCACCATGATGGCCGGGTAGGTGAGCGTGCCGATCACCTTGGAGCGCAGCCGCGCCTGGCCCTCGGTGAAGTCCGCCAGGCGGTTGAGCACCACGTCCAGCGCGCCCGAGCTCTCGCCGGCGCGGATCATGTTGCAGTACAGCTCGGGGAACACCTTGGGGTGCTGGGCCATGGCGTCGGCCAGGGAGCTGCCCTCGTTCACCCGCTGCTTGACCTGGTTCAAGGTGAGCTTGAGCAGGTCGTCCTCCACCTGATCGATCATGGCGGAGAGCGACTCCACCAGGGTCACCCCGGCGTGCAGCAGGGTGGCCAGCTGGCGGGTGAGGATGGCCAGGTCGCTCGACGAGACCCGGCCGCGCAGGCGCCGCAGATCCAGGTTGCGATCCTCGGCCGCCTTGCCCCCGGCCTGGTCCCGGATCTCGGTGGGGAAGATGTTCTCCTTGCGCAGCAGCGCGCGCAGGCCGCGCGGGCTGTCCGCGTCGCGGATGCCAGAGACCTCCTTGCCCTGGGCGTTGAGCCCCTTGAAACGATACACCGCCATGGCTTACTGGGTGTCCTCCTGGGTGACCCGCAGCACCTCCTCGATGGTGGTGATGCCCCGGGCCACCTTGTCCGCCCCGTCGTCGCGCAGGGTGCGCATGCCGCGGGACACCGCCACGCGCTTGATGCTGGTGGAGTCGGCGTTCTTGAGCGCCAGCGCGCGGACCTCGTCGTCGATGACCAGCATCTCGTAGATGCCGGTGCGCCCGAGGTAGCCGGTCTTGAAGCACTGGGCGCAGCCGGCCGCCTGGTACACCCGCGCCGGCCGCGGAGTGCGCACCTCCTGGCCGCACAGCTCCTCCCACTCCTTGACCCCGGGCACCACCTCGCGCCGGCAGTGCGGGCACACCACCCGCACCAGGCGCTGGGCCACGATGGCGATCAGGGAGGAGGCCACCAAAAAGGGCTCCACCCCCATGTCCACCAGGCGGGTGACCGCGGTGGCGGCGTCGTTGGTGTGCACGGTGGAGAACACCAGGTGGCCGGTCAGCGAGGCCTGGATGGCGATCTCGGCGGTGGCCACGTCGCGGATCTCGCCCACCATGATGATGTCCGGGTCCTGGCGCAGGAACGAGCGCAGCACGTTGGCGAAGCTGAGATCGATCTTCTCGTTCACGTGCACCTGGCCGATGCCAGGGAGCTGGTACTCCACCGGGTCCTCGACGGTGAGGATGTTCACGTCCGGGGTGTTGATCTTGGACAGGGCGGCGTACAGGGTGGTGGTCTTGCCGCTGCCGGTGGGGCCGGTGACCAGGATGATGCCGTGGCTCTTCTGGATCAGCGCGTTCATGGTGCGCAGGTTGTCTTCGTTGAAGCCGATCTGGGACAGATCGAGCAGCACCGCGCTCTTGTCCAGCAGGCGCATCACCACGCGCTCCCCGTGCACGGTGGGCACGGTGGACAGGCGGATGTCGATGTCGCGCCCGGCGATCTTGATGCGGATGCGGCCGTCCTGGGGCAGGCGCTTCTCGGCGATGTTCAGCCCGCCCATGATCTTGACGCGGGAGATGATGCTGGCCTGGAAACGCTTGGGCGGGCGCAGCACCTCGTGCAGCACCCCGTCGCGGCGGAAGCGCACCACGATGTCGCGCTCCATGGGCTCGATGTGGATGTCGCTGCAGCGCTCCTTGACCGCCTGGAACATGAGCGAGTTCACCAGGCGGATGATGGGGGCCTCGTCGGAGGCGTCCAGCAGGTCCTGCGGCTCCTCCAGCTCGTGGGCCACCGCGTCCAGGTCGGCGCCCTCCAGGTCGCCCATCAGGGCCTCGGTCTCGCCGGCCGCGCGGTCGTACACCCGGTTGATGGTCTCCAGGATCTTCTCCGGGGTGGCCAGCACCGGCCGCACCGGCCGCTGTAGCAGCACCCGCACGTCGTCCAGCACGAAGGTGTCCAGCGGATCGGCGGTGAGCAGCAGCACCTCCTCCCCGCGCTGGGCGTAGGGCAGCACGAGGTGCTGCTTGGCGAAGTTGATGGGGATGGGGTGGACCAGCGCGGTGTCGATGGCGGCGGGATCGATCTCCTCCGCCAGCGGCAGGTCGAACTGCGCCGCCAGCGCCTGGATCACGTCCTCCGGCGTCACCGCGCCCGCGGCTGCCAGGAGCTCGCCGATGCGCCCACCGCGCTCCTGCTGCTGGCGCAGGGCCTCGGAGATCTTCTCCTCCGGCAGGCTCACCTGCTCCCTGAGGATCTCGCCTAGTTTTCGGCCGTCGGCCATGGCGTGCCTCGCTGCCTGGTTTGCCTCATTCCACGTCGATGTGCCGCTCCGGCGGCGGCGTCTCCGCCGGGGTGTGCCCCGGCTCGCCATGGGTCTCGGCGGGGGCCGGGGCGGTCGAGCCGCCCGCCTCCCCGCCCTGCGCCGGTTCGGCCCCCGGGGCGGACCCCGGCTTGTCGTCCGGCGCCTTGGGCGTGACCACGATCTCCCGCCCGCTGCCGCCGCCGCCGTTCTCGATGCGGGAGAACTCCTCCATGAGGTGCAGGCGCACGTCGGACAGCGGGCCGTGCTTGCGGCGGTAGTCCACCACCGCCCGGTACTCGGGGCCGGTGTTGTAGTACTGCTGCAAGAACTCGCGCCGCTCGTCCATCTTGCGCTCGAAGATGGTGCGGAAGTCCTCCGGCCCCTCCACCACGTAGGGGGTGAGGAAGAACAGGAGGTTGGTCTTGGTCTTCTGGTTGTGCTTGGCCTTGAAGAACCAGCCGATCACCGGGATGTCGCCCAGGATCGGCACCTTGGTCTCGCCGATGTCCAGCTTCTCGCGCATCAGGCCGCCCACCACCACCGTCTCCTGATCCCGCGGCAGCACCACCGTCTTGGCCGAGCGCTTGGTGGTGGTCGGGCCGAGCGGGTTGCTGGTGTCCTTGACCTCGGTGAGCTCCACCTCCAGCTCCATGCGCACCACGTTGCCCTTGTTGATCTGGGGCTTCACCTTGAGGGTCAGGCCCACCTCCTGGCGGTTGATGGCCCCCATGCCCATCCCCAGCAACGAGCTCAGGCCGCCGTAGGCGCCGTAGCCGCTGCCCAGCCCGGTGAGCCCGGTGCCGGTGGTGCCGGTGGTGCCGGTGTACATGGAGGCCAGCCCGGCCAGCGAGCTCCCCATGCCGTAGCCGCCGTAGCCGGCCGGGATGGGGATGTTCTCGCCCACCTTGATCTCGGCCTCCTCGTTGTCGGAGGTGATGATGTGCGGGGTGGATAGCACGTTCACGTTGGAGTCGGTCTGCAGCGCCTGCAGCATGACCCCGAACTTGGGGATGGTGATGCTGCCGAGGATCGAGGCGTCGCTGCTCAGGTTGGGGCCGCGCACCCCGCTCACGAAGCCCAGCATGGACAGCGCCGACAGCATGTTGATGGAGTTGAAGTTCTGACCGTTCACCTTGTACTGGGTGCCAAACAGCAAGGGGATGCTCTCGCCGCCCAGCTCGGCCGCGGCGCCGCCGTGGAAGGCCAGCGCGGTGTCGCGGGAGGTGTCGATGTTCACCTCCATGATCACCGCCTCGACGAACACCTGGCGGCGGGCGATGTCCAGCTGCTTCACCACCTTGAGCAGGCTGCGAAAGTCGTTCTGCGAGGCCACCACCACCAGCGAGTTGGTGGACTTGTCGGCGGTGATCTTCACCTCGCCCTGGAACAGCTCGGCGGCGGTCTTGGGCGCGCCCTGCGGGGGCTTGGCGCCGCCAGGAGAGGCCGGGGCGGCCTTGGGTCGGTTGGCGGTTCCCTGAGACAGAGAAGTCAGCGTCTGGGAAAGCTCCTCGGCGTTGGCGTGCTCCAGGTAGATGACCTGGATCTGGCCGTCGCCCGGTACGGGCACGTCGATCTTGTCGATGAGGTCCATGATCTGCGGGAAGGAGCGGGAGTTGGCGATGAGCAGGAGCTTGTTGGTGCGCTCCTCGGCGATCACCTTGGAGATCACGGTGGGTTCGCCCTCGGCGGTGGCCTCGGGCTGGGCGCCGGGGGCGCCGGGGGGCGTGCCGGCCGGCGAGGTGGCGGGGCCGCCGCTGCGGATGGGCTGGATGCGCGCGCCTCCGCCAGCGGCGCCGGCGGCGCGGGCCTTCTCGCCGAAGACCTCGTCCAGGGTCTTGGCCACGTCGGCGGCGGCGGCGTACTTCACTTGCACCACTCGCAGCTCGTTCTGGCCCTGCGGGGTGTCGAGTTTGTCCAGGATGTCCAGCACCCGTTTCATGTTGGAGGCGACATCCGAGATGATCAGGGTGTTGGTGGGGGCGTACGGGTAGCTGTCGCCGTCCTTGGACACCAGTTGCTTTACCGTGCCGTTGATGGTGTTGGCGTCGGCGTACTTGAGCTGGAGCAGGCGGGTCACCATCAGGTCCAGGTTGCCCAGGTTGAACTCACCGTCGACGTAGGTGGGGATGGTGTCCTTGGGGGCGTCGCGCTTCATCTGGAGTTTCAGGAAACGGCCGGCCTCGACCACGGTCATGTTGTTGACGTTCAGCGCCGACAGGAAGGCCCGGTAGGCCTCCTCGGCGGTGATGGGCGTGTTGGAGAGCACCGTGAGCTTGCCGCCGCGGATGGTGTCGCTGATGATGAAGTTCTTGCAGGTGATCTCGGAGATCCACTGCACGATCTCCAGCACCTCGGCCTCGTTGAAATTCATGCGCACCCGGACCCCCGGGGGCAACGGGGTGCATTTCGAGTCCTTGCTCTTGTCGGCCTTGCCGGGCTCCAGCGGGCCCGCGCCCTCGGTCTTGCCCGGTGTCTTGCCGGTGGCGGTGGCGGCGGCCTTGGCCGCCTCGGCCTCGGGCAGGCGGATCTTGTTGGCCGGTTCCTGGGGTTTCGGGGGCGGCATGTCGGCGGGGCGCATCGGGGTGGGAACGTTGGACGGCAGCGCTCCCTCTCCCGGAGGAGTCATCTGGCGCGGGCTGATCACCGGCTTCACCGGCGTGCCGCGCCCGCCGGGGCCGACCGGCACCTTGTCCGGGTTGTTGGGCCGCAGCGTCTTGAGGAGCTGCGGGTTGGGCACCGGCGGCCGGGTGGTCCCGCCGGGTTTGGCGGGTGGGGTCTCCGGTTGGGTCTCCTGCGCCAGCAGTGCCGGCGCGCCCGGTGGTGTCGGGGACAGCCAGGCGGAGAAGAACAGGCTCGACAGTATCAGCATCATGGTGGGGCTCCCGATCCTTCGAAGAGATCCCGGACGGCTACTGGATCTGGTAGTTGAGCTTCATGGTCTTCCCATTGCGGACGATCTCCACGTCCACCGAGCTCGCCGACTTGAGCTTCTGGTAGATCTCCAGGGCCTTGTCGGGGCTGTTCATGGGGAAACCGTTGATCTTTTGGATGATGTCGCCGTTCTCGATCCCGATCTTGCTGTAGAGCGAGTCCGGCCGGATGGCGAACAGCTTGAAGCCGTTGGCCTCGCCGTTGACGAACGAGGGCACGATGCGCGCCTGCATGGCGATGTTGTTGAGGTTGGAGAGCACCTTGTCGATCTCGCCGCGCTGGATGCTGTAGGCGTTCTCGCCGGTCTTCTTGATGCCCTCGCCGACCCGGTCTCCGGCCGGCGGCGCGGCGGCGACGGGAGGCCGGGACCCCGGCGGGGCCTTGGGGGAGGCCTTGTCCTGGAGGTCGAGGTACTCGCGGACGCCACCCCGCAAGAGGTAGATGCGCTGGGGCAGGATCTCGACGATGCGGGCCTCGCCCATCAGGGTGTCGTCGATGCGGTAGATGCCGGTCTCGGAAGCGGACTTGTCGGTGATGATGGCCATCGACCAGGCCTTGTCGCTGGCCACCATGGTGCCGACCAGGGCGGCGTTCAGGTTGGTGAGCGAGCCGCCCAAGAGCTCCTCGGCGGCCTTCTCGTCGAGCTCGGGGCCGGTCTCGATGGTCTCCACCGGGAGCGCCATGGCCGAGCCGAAGAAGTTCTTCTTGACCACCGCCGAGTTGTCCTTCTGCTCGGGCAGGGGCCGGGCCAGCGGCGCCCGGGCGGCGGCCGGCGGGACCGACGGCAGGGCGCGGACCTTGCGGACGATGATCACCTGCACCGCCCCCGCCACCAGCCAGGCCGCGAGGGCGATGAAGACGAGGTTGATGCACCAGAAATACTTCTTGAAAAACGTCTCCATCCGGCCTCCAACGGCGCAAGCAAACGCGCCCGGCATTGACTGAGCAATACCCGTGCCAGACCTCGAATCGTCGATGGCCGGCAACGAGCCGCTTCGGTGGGGACAGGCCCGGTGTATTGGATTGATAATGAAGGGTTTTCTGGTGGAGGGGCGAGGTGGCTTTGCCGCTCGGACGGGCGCACGATACGGCCTCCGACAATTTGGCAGGTTGCCGTTCGGGCCCGCGCGGGACGTGACATTTTGTCAAGCACGGCGAGCCCGGCGGTTTCCGGCTTTGCATCGGACGTATCGTCTGGTAAAGAACACGGCATGGGCAAGGCACCACCGGATTCGCACCCTCGGACCTCGATCCCGCATCGGTCCAACCTCGCCTGGCACTTGCTCGGGGCTCTCAGCGTATCGGGCTTTGCCGCGGTCATGGCCGCCATGTTCTGGCCCGCTGACCGGGCCGCGCTCCTCGCCGTCACTGAAAAGGATTCCCAGGGGTTGTTCACGAGCGAGGAGGAATGGCACGGCCTGTACTTCGGCGAGCGACGCATCGGCCATGGCATGACGCGTCTTCGCGAGGAAGGCGGCCGCCTCCACGTCGAGCAGGGCCTGCACCTGCGTCTGCTGATCGCCGGCCAGGCGCGGCGGATCGACAACCGCCTGCGGCTCACCCTGGCGCCGGATCTTGGCCTGCAGGAGCTCGACTTCGAGGCCGAGGTCTCCGGGATGGGGCTTTCGGCGCGTGGCCGCCTCGAGAACGGCCGCCTCGTCGCCGCCGTCGCGCTGGGGCCGGAGTCGCTCCGCTTCGAGTACCCCGTTCCGGCGCGCCTCGTGCTCGAGCCGCTACTGCTGCGCCGCCTGGCCCGGGAGGATCTCTCGGCCGGCCGGCGCTACCGGACCGAGGTGTTCGACCCGCGCTCGCTCGCCCAGCAGGAGATCGAGATCGAGGTGGTGGCGCTGGAGGCGCTGCCCGGCCCGTCCGGGTTGCGGCCCGCCGTCCATCTCCGGCGTCGGCAGTCGGGCATACTGCTCGACACCTGGATCGACGGCGAGGGCCGCGTGTTGCGCGAGGAGAGCTCGCTGGGGCTTCGCACGCAGCGGGAAGACCGCTCGACGGCCGAGGCAGAGCCGGAAGCCCTGCCGGAGCTGGACAGCGCGGCGCTCCAGAAACTCCTACCCGTCCTCCCGGGAGCCCCATGATCGAGATCCGCAACCTCACCAAGCGGTTCGGTTCGCACACAGCCGTGGCCGACCTCAGCCTGGAGATCCCCGACGGGGAGATCTTCGGTTTTCTGGGCCCGAACGGCGCCGGCAAGACCACCACCATCAAGATCATGGCCGGCCTGATGCGCCCGAACGCTGGCCAGGTCCGCATCGAGGGCATCGACCTTGTGGCCGACCCACGGCGCGCCAAGGAGGTCATCGGCTACGTGCCCGACCGGCCTTTCCTGTACGACAAGCTCAGCGCCCGCGAGACGCTGTCTTTCACCGCCGGCCTGTTCGGTGTCGAGCCGGCGCGGGGACGGGAGCGTGCCGAGGAGCTGCTTTCGCTGTTTGCGCTTTCGCCCTGGGCCGACGAGCTGGTGGAGAGCTACTCCCACGGGATGAAACAGCGCCTCACCCTGGCCTGCGCCCTGCTCCACCGCCCCCGGGTGCTGCTGGTGGACGAGCCCATGGTCGGGCTGGACCCGCGCGGCGCCCTGCTGGTCAAGGAGCTCCTGCGGCGCTTCGCCGCCGGCGGCGGCACGGTGTTCCTCTCGACCCACTCGCTGGAAGTGGCCGAGGAGCTGTGCCAGCGAGTGGGCATCCTGCACCTGGGAAGGCTGTGCGCGCTCGGCACGCCGGAGGAACTGCGCCGCTCGGTGGGCGCCGAGGCCGGCGGGCGGCTGGCCGAGGTGTTCTTGCGCCTCACCGGCGGCGCCGAGATGCCAGGCAACCTCGGAGACCTTGCGCTGTGAGCGAGCTGCGATTGGTCCTGTGGCTGCTGCTGCCCAAGCTGCGGGGCCTGTTCCGCCTGGGCTCGAGCCGCGAGCAGCGCCACCCCTTGCGGTTCCTGTTCTTTGCCGGCCTGGGGCTGGCCTTTGCCGTGGGCATCTACGCCGGCAGCTTGTGGTTCCTGCGCCACATCATGGAGGTGGAGCTGGTGGGGGCGCTGCTGCCGCGAAAGCTGCTCTCGCTCGTCTTGCTCATCCTGGCGCTGGTGTTGCTGCTCTCCGCGGCCATCGGGTCCTTCTCGGTGTTCTTTTTGTCCGACGATCTGGTTCTGCTGCTCTCGGCGCCCATCCCCACCGGGCCGCTGTACTTCGCGCGCTACTTCGAGATGATGCTGAACGCCTCGTGGATGGTGCTGTTCTTCGGCCTGCCGGTGTTTCTGGCGTACGGCCGCGCCTTCGCCGCCGGGCCGGCGTACTACCTGGGCCTGGCCGTGCTCTTCCCGGCGCTGCTGGTCATCTTCGGCTGCCTGGGCGCGGTCCTGGCCACGGTGCTCACCCGCCTGTTTTCGGCCCGCCGCTCGCGCGATCTCCTGATCGTGCTCACCTTGCTCCTGTTCGTGGTGCTGTACCTTCTGTTCCGCGCCCTGCGCCCGGAGCGGCTGCTCTCGGAAGAGAGCTTCGGGAGCATGGTGGAATTTTTGCGGCTGTTCGAGGCCACCGAGACCGGGCTGCTCCCCTCCGAGTGGGCCGGCGACGTCCTGTACGGGCTCCTCGAGGGACGGCCGCTCTCGCTCCTCCCGGCGCTGGCGCTGCTCAGCGGCGCGCTGGCCTCGCTCTCGCTCATGGGCTGGATCGGTATTGCCCTATTTCCCACCGGGGTGGCCCTTTCGCAGGAGGGCCGGCTGCGCGGGGACGTGGGAACGGGGGCGCCGCGGCTGCGCCTGCTCGGCACCTGGCTGGAGCGCCTGCTCGGCTCGGGCGGGGGGCCCGGCCGCTCCATCGTGGTCAAGGACGTGCGCGTCTTCTTTCGCGATCCCAACCAGTGGTTGCAGGTGCTGCTGCTCGGCGCCCTGGCCGCGGTGTACCTGCTCAACTTCGCCTACCTGAAACTGGCGCGCTTTTCCTGGTTCACCCTCTACACCGTGAACCACGTGCTCATCGGGCTGGTGCTCTCGGGCGTGGCGGTGCGCTTCGTCTTCCCGGCGGTGAGCCTGGAGGGCCGGGCCTACTGGCTCATCCGCAGCGCGCCCCTGGACCTGCGGGTGTTCTTGCACGCCAAGCTGCTGGGGGCCTTCGCGCCCCTGGCCGCCATGGGCCTTACGCTCTCGCTCATCTCCTGCCTGGTCATCGAGGCCCCGGCGCTGTTCGTCATCCTGTCCGCGGCGCTGGTGTTGTCTCTGTCGCTGTCCATCGCCGCCCTGGGCGTCGGCATCGGCGCGGTGTACCCCCGCTTCACGGCCGAGAACGCGGCCAAGATCCCCACCGGCGTCGGCGGGGTGGTGTTCATGATCTCGAGCGCCGTGTACGCCTTGCTGTTTCTGCTCGCCAGCTTCTACCCCACCTTCGTGCTGTACGAGCTGCCGCGGCGCATGAGCCGTCCGGTGGCCCGGCCCGACTGGCTCATCGTCTCGCTGCTGGTCACGGTCGCCATCGCCATCCTGGCCCCGCTGCTCTCCATGGCCCTGGGGCGCTGGCGGCTCTCGCGCAGGGAAGATTGAAGAGGAGCGCCGGTTGCGGGGCAGATGCGTTCGGGGTATGGTCGGGCTCGGCGGACCTTTTGGGGAGGTACCATGGCTGAGCCGATCCGGGTGTCGAGCGAGATTGTGCGGGTGGATCTGTTTCGCGTGGGCGCGCTGGTGCAACGCCGGGCTCGCGTGGAGGGCCACGCGGGCGCCGGCCCGCTCGAGCTCTGCCTTTCGGGCCTCCCCCTGTCGCTGCGGGACGACTCGCTGCGGACGCGGGTCCTGCCCGAGGGCGCGGGCCGATTGCTGGACGTTCACCTGGGCCTGGAGCTGGGCGCGCGCCAGGGGAGCGCGCGCACCCCGCTGCAGCAGGAGGTCCTGCGGCTGCGGCGCGAGCGCAACCGCACCCGGGTGGTGCTGCAGCGCGAGGAGGAGCGGGTGCGCCTGCTGGAGGCGC
>CAZLNM010000022.1:35775-50615 GCA_964561025.1 uncultured Myxococcales bacterium | reverse complement strand
CGAGCATGGACGGCTCGTAGCCCTCCTTGGCCCCGTGTTCGAGCCAGAGCAAGACCTTTCCTGCGTCCAGCGAGACGCCGGGATAGCCGCCCCGGTAGAGGGTCGCCAGAAAAGCGGACGCGGCGATGGCGCCCCGTTCCCAGGCCAGTTGCAGCCATTTTTCGGCCTGCGGGGCGTCCGGTTGCACCCCCTCCGCCAAGAGATACATCTGGCCCAACTGCAGGCACGGCTCGGCCCGCTCGCCACCCTCGCAGGCCTTCTGGTACCAGCGGGCGGCCTGGGGCAAGTCCCGCTTGGCGTCCCGGCCGCGGTAGAGGATGTCGGCGAGCTTCTCCTGGCCGAGCGGGTTGCCCGCCTCGGCCGCCTTGCGGTACCACTTCAGGGCCTCGGCGGGGTTGCGGCGCGTCCCCTGGGCCCAGGCATAGCGATCGCCGAGCTCCACGAACGCCTCCAGGTCGCCGTGGGCGGCGGCCTTGGCGAACCACTCCTTGGCCCGGACGAAGCTCTGCTTCGCGCCCAGCTCGCCCTTGAGGTAGGCCATGCCGATGTCGAAGGCGTGCTCTTTTTCTCCTCGCGCATAGGCCGCGATGCGGTCCTCGACCTCGCTCTTGCCCGAGCCGGCGTCCGGCGCGGCGGTCCCCTGAAGCATGTTCTCCACGGCCCGCTCCAGGCTCGAGACGATGTCCTCCGGGGCGCAGCCGCCGCTGTGGGTCCCAGCCTTCTCGCTGGTGGCGCGCAGAAGGTCGTAGAGGTTGACCGTCACCTTGCAGCTCTTGCCGAAGCGCAGCACCTGGCTGGCCAGCGACTTCTGCGCGGCCAGCTCGCGGCCGAGCTCGATCTGGCAGCTCTCGTCGAAGCAGGCCTTGTAGGAGCCCCGTTTCTGATCCAACAGGCGCTCTCGAAGCTGCGCACGTGGCACCACCGCGAAGCCGTTCTGCGTGAGCAGCGAGCCCAGGTAGTCGGTGAGCTGCTCCCGCTGGGCGCCGCTCATCTTGTTGCCCTTGTCCTGGATCTCGAACACGGCCACGATCGGTTTTGCGTCCTCCGCCCGCGCCCCGCTCCAGGCTCCGGCGACCAACCAGATCGCCCACGCGAGTTTTTGCCGTGCCGTCATGGGAAACCGCCTTTCACCGCCCGCCTGGGTACTATCTAAGTCGCCGCGCAGGCGGGGGCAACGGCAAAGTGGAAGGTCAGCCGCCATCAACAGAGAAGCCCTGCCGGTTTGCGCCCAGGCAAGGATGATCCGCGGGCGGCAAGCGCACCACCGGCCGGCCGTCGCGCCACACCACGGGGACGTCCTGCCAGATTCGCCGCAGCAGCTGGCAGCGCTCCGTGTCGAGGACCCCGAGATCCAGCCCGGCCACGTCCCCCAACTCGCTGGCCAGCCACAGCCGGCCTCCTTCCCGGGCGACGTGCGTCACCGCGCCATGGAGCCGGGCCAGGTGCATGCGCTCCCCGGAGGAGAGGTCCCACAGTCCATACCGGCCGTCGGCGAAGGCCACCAGCGCCGTCCCCATGGGTAAGGGCTCGATGCGAACCACCGAGCTTGGCGGCGTGTCCACCAACTCGAACGAGCGCTGGGGCTTGCCGAGCGTACGCACGCTCACCGCGCCGCGGGCGCTACCCAGGACGAGGCGCCCCTCCGAGCGGGCCACCGCGGAGGGGTCGCGCACGCCCGGCAGCGGCGCGAGCGCGCTCCCGTCCGCGGCGAACGCCAGCACTCGCTCCGCTTGGGCCACCAGCAACCCGTCGCTATCGGCGAAGATGGCTTTCGCGTCCTCGGCCAGCACGCGAGGCGAAGATCCGCCGTTGGTCCACAGCGTCCGGTCGCCCGTTAGCGCCAGGCAACCCCGGCTCGTCGCCCACAGCGCGCGCACCGGGCCCACGTCGCCCGAGAACCGTCTGGCGTCGGCCCGTACATCCCATTGCTCCAAAACTCCGCGTGCATCGACCAGGCACAGGCCCCCGCCCTCTGGATCCGCGAAGGCCCGGCGGGAACTCTCGACCGCCCTCGCCCAGGCGGCCGGCGGCGCCGGCGCCGGGTTCTCCCCTTCGTCCGAGAGGCGCGCCCAGCCGCGATGGGTCAGCAACAGGGAAGAATCGGGCATCAGCAGGCGCGAGGTCCACAACGCCGTACCGTTCGCGGCATCCCACAACCGCACCGTGTCGTCGGTGCCGGCCGAGACCAGGCGCCGCCCCTGCGTATCGTAGCGCAGCGAGGTGACCTCGCCGCGGTGCGCGTCGATGCGGAGCACCTCTGCGCCGGAAAGATCCCAGATCCGGATCGCACCGTCCGCGCAGGCGGCGGCCAACTGATCCACGCCGGGCTGGAAGGCGAGCGCCCACACGCTGGCGCCCGCCTCGGCCAGGATCCGAAATGAGCCGTTGCGAACATCCCCCAGCCGGACCCGGCCCGCCTCGTCGGCCCAGGCGAACCGCGAGCTATCACGGAACCACGCCAGCGCAGTGTTCGTAACTTCCCC
This sequence comes from uncultured Myxococcales bacterium, assembly GCA_964561025.1. Classification (GTDB taxonomy): domain Bacteria; phylum Myxococcota; class B64-G9; order B64-G9; family B64-G9; genus JAAZNF01. Next base: position 48,132 of record CAZLNM010000022.1, on the reverse strand, counting down.
GCGCAGAACCCGCGGCGCGCCGAGCGGCAGGGGCCACAAGCGCACGTTGTGATCCCGCCCCGCCGAGGCCAGCCAACGCCCATCGGGAGAGAAGGCCGTCGCCAGCACTTGGTTGACGTGACCGGGCTCGAGCCGCCGGTCCCGTCGGGTGGCCAGATCCCATAGCACCAGCGGCGTGTTGACGTACCCCGCGGCCACCTGCCCGCCGCCGGGCGCGAAGGTCACGCTGGCGACCGGCCCGTAGTCGGGGGCCACGAGCAGCGTGCGGCGCCCCGAACCGAGATCCCAGATCGAAACCGAATGGTCCCAGCTCCCGGACGCCAAACGCTCGCCACCGGGAGAGAAGTCGAGCGAGGTCACCATGGCGCGGTGCCCCGACAGGCGCTGCGTCACGAGGCCCGAGGCGGCGTCCCGGATCAGGATCTGCCCGTCCTGCCCCGCCGAGGCGATGCGCTCGCCCCGCGGAGAGAAGGCCACCGCCTGGACCGGCTCGGAATGCCCCTGCGGCGGGCGCTCCAGCGGATCCCCCAGGTGATGCCAGATCCGCACTATCCCATCCTGGCTGGCGCTGGCCAGCAGGCGGCCCCGCGGGTCCGCGTCCAGCCCGTCCACCGAGTCGGGCTGGGCGGCGAGCTGGGAGAGCAGCCTCCCGCCAACCGGCTCATACCTGCGCAAGGAGCCGTCGAAGCAGCCCGTGATCAGGCTCCCGTCGGGCGAGAAGGCGAGCTCGGTGACGTAGGCCGGGTGTTGCAACACGTGAGTGAATCGACCACGAGCGACATCGAGGATCCGCACCGTCTGATCGGCGCTCCCGGAGGCCAGCCAGCGGCCATCCGGGCTGAACGCCAGACAGGAGCCGAAGCCCTGGTGCCCCGGGTACAACCCCAGCCGGCGTCCGTCGCGCGCGTCCCACAGGGCCAGCGTGGCGCGCAACCCGTGCAGCGAGGCCAGCCGCGAGCCGTCGGGGCTGTAGGCGAGCGCGCTGACGATCCCCGCCGACTCCGGCCCCTCCAGCGCGAGCGTGCGTTCGATTTCCATCTCGGGGGTGCGCCACAGCCGCACTTGCCGGTCCTCTCCCGCGCTGGCCAGCTGGCGCGCCCCGGGTTGGAAACGCACCCGCCACAGCCGGGCCCCGGTTCCAGCCAGGATCCTCTCCGGGGTCGGGTTCGGGAGCCGCCACAGGATCACCTCGCCGCGCTCCGAGCCACCGGCCACCCAGCCGCCGTCGGGCGAGACGTCCAGGGTGACGATCGGCGCTGGCGCCTCCAGCGTGAGACGCTCCATCGTCTGGAGTTCGAGCAGCGCCACCGAGCGGTCCTGCGAGGCCACCGCCAGGTAGCGGCCAGCCGGAGAGAAGCGCACGTCGTAGAGGATGGCGCCGAGATCCCGCGACCACCACAGGGGCTCGCGCTCCAGGCGCCACCACAACGTGCGGCCCGGGGCCGCATCCAGGATCTCCAGCGAGGCGCGCAGCTTGGCGCGGGCCTCGAGCAGGCTGCCGCGCGCCGCCGCGGCCGCCGCGCCCTCGCGCTCGGCCTGCGCCCGGCGCCGCTCCTCCCGCAGGAGCGCCCGGCTCTCGCGCCGGTGGGCCGCCGCCTCCTCGCGGTAGGCGACGGTGGTGGCCACCAGGGCGGCCACGATCACCAAGAGTACGGCGAGCGTGGCGCCCAGGGCGATCTTGTGCCGCAGGGCGAAGCGCCGCAGGAGGTCCCAGGCGCTGTAGCTGTAGGCGCTCACGCGCCGGCCGGTGAGGAAGGCCTGGATCTCGGCGGCCAGGCTCTCCGCCGAGGGGAATCGCCCGGCGCGGTCGGGAGACATGGCCTTCTCCGCGATGGCCGCGAGCTCCGCCGGCGCCTGCGGCGAAAGCTCCAGCACCCGGGGCCGACTGCCGCTGCGGGCCGCCTCCAGGGTGTCGCGCCCTCCCTGCCCGAGGAAGGGGGGCCGGCCGGTGAGGAGCTCGAACAGCACGGCGCCGAGGCCGAAGACGTCCGACAGCTCGTCCACCTCCTCCGGCCGGCCACCGGCCTGCTCCGGGCTCATGTAGGCGGGTGTGCCGATCGAGGCCCCCGCCATGGTGAGCTGGGCCTGGCTCACCAGCGCGTCACCAGCTTCCTCCGCCGGCGGGAGGTCGGCCTGGCCCCGTACCTTGGCCAGCCCCCAGTCCAGCACCACCGTCTCGCCGAAGCGGCCGATCATCACGTTGGCCGGCTTGATGTCGCGGTGGATGACGCCCCGGCTGTGCGCGTAGGCGATGGTGTGGCACAGCGCCAAAAACCGGTCCAGCAGGCCCAGCCGCTCGCCCAGGGTGGCTCGTTCCGCCAGGGCCTGAGCCAGTGTCTGGCCGCGGATGAGCTGCATGCTGTAGTACAGCTTGCCCTCGGGGGTGCGGCCCAGCTCGTACACCGGAACGGTGCCCGGGTGCTGTAGCTGCCCCCCGACGCGCGCCTCGCGCAGAAAGCGGGCCCGGGCGGACTCTCCGGGCCGGGGGGGGGAGCCGGGGGCCTCCTCGGCCTGGGGGAGCAGCTCCTTGATGGCCACCTCGCGCCCCAGCACGTCGTCCAGGCCCAGCCAGATGCGGGCCTGGCCACCGCGGGCGTACTCGCGAAGCAGGGTGTAGTGGAACTCGGCTGGCGCGGGCAGGCGCGGCCCGGTGTCCGCTCCGCCAAGCGCAGAACGGACACCGGCCGCCAGCAACTCCCGGCAGGCAGCGCACTCGTCGAGGTGCGCGCGGATGTGATCCTCCTGTTCGGGAGGCAGGGTGCCTTCCAGGTAGGCGGCGACTTGGTTGTCGTCCGGGCACTCCACGTCCCGCTCCTCGTGGCGATCGTAGGCGCCGCCATCTTCGAGGAACCGACGGCCGGGGTCAAGCGGCGGCGGGGCCCTAACCCTCGGACCACGCGAACGGGTCCTGCCGCCTCTTCCCGGAGGCGTTCTCCCGAAAGATCGTTCGCCGGGGACCCCCTCGGCGTCACCCCTTCGCGTAAAAATTCTATCGCGGAATCAGTGGGGCCGAGTTTAAACCGGGGATCAGGGGCGGGGAAAGGCTTTTTTTTTCGGCCGGGTCGGGCTAGATTCCGTCTCGGAGACAAGCGGCATGGCCACGCCAGGTCTGGTGGAGTCGTTCTTTTCGCTCCTTCCCGCGGGCGCGCCCGAGGAGCCGGAAAGACGCGCAAACCTCGCGCGTGGATTGGAGGCAACCTGGCAGGCGGCGCGGCAGGCCTGGCCGGGGATCGAGGTATCGAGCGAGGAGTTCGCCGCCTACCTCCTTTCACGCCTTACAGAATCTGAGCCCGTCGAGGACGAGATCATCCGGCTACACGCCGCCGACCTGTACCTGGCCTGCGCCTGCCGGAGAGGCGACGCAGAGGCGCAGAAAGCCCTGGAGGGGCTGTGCCAACAGGCCGCCGCCGCGGCGCTGCGCGGCCAGGATCCGTCCGGCGCGCTCTCGGCCGAGGTGGCGCAGGGGCTGCTCACGAGGCTCTTGTCCGGCGGCGCGGACGGCGCGGGCAAGCTCGGGCAATTCCAGGGGAGATCGGCGCTCAGGGCGTTTCTGCGGGTGGCCGCGTCGCGGGAAGCCCTCAACCTGCGCCGCGCCCGGCGGCGCGAGTGCCCGCTGGCGGAGGATCTGCTGCTGCGCCTGGTCTCGGAGGAGGATCCGGAGCTCGCGCTGTGGAAGCAGCGCTACCGGCAGGAGTTCAAGCTCGCGTTTCAAGGAGTGCTGAGTTCGCTTTCTCCCCGCGAGCGCAACCTGCTCTCTCACCAGGTCGTCGAGAACCTCACCCTGGACCAGATCGGTGCCATGTACCATGTCAACCGTTCCACGGTGTGCCGCTGGCTCCAGAGCATCCGGGATCGGCTGCACCAAGAGACTCGCGCAGCCCTGGCCGAGCGCTTGTCCGTGACCCCGCAAGACGTCGACAGCATCCTGCGCCTGGTGCTGAGCCGCATCGATGCCAGCCTGGAGCGGGTGCTGGCGAGCCCCGGCCCCAAAGAGACCTGACGTACTCTCCGGAACCCTCTGCAACAAAGCCCACCGAGCCGTGTCTCCTGGTCGGAGGATTCCACCAGAAAGGGAGGCCATACCCTCATGAGTGACGAGAACTACACTGAAAACCGGAAGGATACAGCCGTCAGCCGTATGGACATCTCCAAGCGCGACCGGCCGCTGAGCCCACACAGCCAGCGCGGGCGGGCGCGCGGATGGACCGCCACGAAGGCCCGCCCCGGGAGTCTTCTCGGCATTCTACTGTTGGCGCTTGCCGCCACTGGTCTTGCGGCCTGCGGATCGGGCTCGAGCTGCGTGCCGGACTGCGCCGGCCGCGCGTGCGGTCCCGACCCGGTGTGCGGTCAAAGTTGTGGAGATTGTACGGGCGGGGCCGAGTGCCGCGACGGAACCTGCGTGAGCGGATCCTGCCAGACCGACGCGGACTGCGGCCCGGATGAGAGTTGCTCGGGCACCGGCGAATGTCAGTGCCGCTACGGAAGCTGCCTTGCCGGCTGCTGCCACCCGGCGCAGGCGGTGCTCCAGGCCGGCGGGGTGTTGCTCTCGGACGGCGCCCTCTCGGCCGAGATCACCGTCGCCATCTCCAGCCAGGACGGCACGCCGCTCGCGGGCGTGCCCGTGGCGCTCGAGAGCGATCCCGCCATCGACAGCATCCAGCCGGCCGAGGGAGCCACGCTCTCGGACGGGCGTTTCACCTTCACCGCCCGCGCGAACGCGGCCGGAGGGGTCGGCTTCACGGCCCAGGCGGGAAAACCGCTGGCTCCGCTGGGCCAGCAGCTCCAGGTCATGTTCGGCGCCGGGCTCGCGCTGGCCTTCGGCGAGCTGCACTACGTCTATCCTGGGGCGCTGCTCGAGATCACGGCCACGGCGCAGGACGCCGCGGGGCCGGTGGGCGGAGTGGTGCTCGCGCTCGAAAGTTCCCGCGGCGCGACCGACCGCGTGGCCGCCCTGACGGAGAAGACCGGCGACGATGGCCAGATGCGTTTCGTGGTCCAGACGCAGGAAAGCGGCCCGGCGGTGTTTTCGCTCTCGGTGGCGGGGATCTCCGATCTTTCGGTTTCGAGCGAGCCGTACGTCTTCGCCGGTCCGCGTCTGTCCGGCCTGGTCGGGTTCCCGCAACCGGGCGGGCTGCCGACCCCGACCCGCGTGGCGCTGGCCTGGATCAACCGGCCGGCCCTGGAGGCCGGAACGCTGGCCGCGCGCGAGGCGGCCTCGATCTCTCTGGGGGAGTTGGTGCCGGAGGATCAGGTCCCGTTCACCCTGGAGGCGCCCTTCGTCCCGCCGGAGGCCGACTTCTACCGGCCGGCGCCGTCCGATCCTACGCTGCCCGCGACCTTCGAGATCGCCACCTACGCACCCCTGCTCTACGCCGACGTGGACGGGAGCGGCTCCTTCTCGGCAACGGACAAGATCGTCGGTTGGCGCGAGGATCGCGACGTGATGCTCTTGTACGCACGCGGCGAGCTGCCCCCCGAGGCCGTCGTGCCGGGTCTCGTCCCCGGCTACCAGTTCATCCGCTGGGCCGATGAGGACAAGACCATCCTGCCGCTCGCTGAGAACCTCGATGCCAACCCGCTGTGGCTGCGCGGCGCCGACTGTCCCTCCTCCACCCTCCGGGGATCGATCCGCTGCATCGGCGCGCCACCCGCCCAGCCAACGTACGCCTGCGCCATGATGATCGCCCCGGCCGTCCTGGACAACGTGGCGGTGTGGTGGAACCGGGGCAACCAGCTCATCCTCTCCTGCCAGCGCGTCACCCTGGCCGCGGACCAGGAGACCCCCTACCAGCTCGTGCTGCCGGAGCCGGCCACTGTCGACCCCGGCTACACCACCTTCCTGGCCCGGCCGGCCGCGGGCTGGCCCCTGGTCGGGGCGCTCATGGGGTTCGTGTTCGCCGACGCCGACGCGGACGGCGTGTACACCAACATGGACGACAACATCAACACCGGGGACCGGCTGCTCGGCGTGGCCGACTTTCCGCTGGGCTACGGCGTGCCCTGGCTGGAATGGGTGGAGGACGCCATCCCGCTCTCGCTCCAGTTCGCGCTCCAGAACGTCAACCGCGGCTACAACCTGGCGCTCGCGCCGCTGGACGTCGGCATCCAGGCGGTGGTGGACGACCACACCCTGGAGCTTGCGCGCAACCTGAACCCCGGCGGGCGCGATCTCTGCTTCCGGATCGTCCGGCGCGCCGGCGGGACCCAGACCGAGATCATGCGCGGCGACGACCTCGCCACCGGCTCGGTGACGGCGAGCAACCGGGTGACCTCGGCCGCGGGCGGCTTCACCGGCCGGGTCCAGGCCAACGACCGGCTCATCTTCTGTAACCAGATCGAGAAGACCACCTTCTTCGATCTCGACACGAGCTACCCCATGACGGTGCGCTGAGGCCGCCGCGCCACTCACCCCCACGGAGGAAGAACCATGTCCCGCATGATATGTCACTGTAATGCTTTGATTTTTCTTGTGGCCGTCCTGGCCTTCTCCGGCTGCGGCGGCGACGGGACTCCTTCAAACCCCGACTCCGGCCAGCCCGATCCGACCGAGGTGAAGCTGACCCTGTCCCCCGCGAATGCGCGCCTGCGGCCATCGGACACCATCGAGATCAAGCTGGAGCTGTCACCGGTGAAGGGCAAAAACCCCGTCGATCTCTATGTATTCTACGAGGAGGAGGGGCGGCGGGGCTTCTTTTCGGAGGCGGGAGACGACCTGTTCGAGCCCACGCCGCGCCCGCTGGCGCGCGCAGTCGCGCCGGATCGTCCTTCCACCTTGGTCGTCTATGCCGGGGCGGCCTCGGCGCTCCCCGCAGGGCGCCCCGTCGGGTACCAGGCGCTGGCGATGCTCGCGGGCGCGGCCTTCGACCCGGCGCGGGCCGCCTGCGCCCCGGCGGTGGCCCATCTCACGGTGGTGGCCGACGCCGCAAATCCCGCCGACGCGGCGCAGGTGACGCACATTGGCACCTTGAAGGAAAAGAGCGCATCGCCGCTCCGCCTCGAGCTCGCGCAGGGCGCTCTCTGGCACATGGAGGGCGACCTGGCCGCGGTGGACATCGCCCCGGGGGCGAACCCGCAGGACGCCGATGCCGTTGCCATGGCCTTCCTCGAGCGATACTCAGAGCTGCTGCGCGTGCCGGCGGCCCACCGCGCCATGCGCATGATCGGCCGGCGACAGAAGCTCTCGGACGTTCTCATGTTTCGCCAGACAATCGACGAGATCCCGGTGTACGGCTCGGCCTTGCAGCTCGTGCTGCGCTCCGGCGCTGGCGGCAAGCGCCTGTGGCAGGTGAACGGCCGCTACCTGCCGGATCCCGGGCGCTACTCCCTCACCGGCGACCTGGGCCCGGAGGAAATCCGGGCCGCGGTGGCCCGCCGGCTCAACATCCAGCCGAGCGCGCTGCGGTTGATCGCTCCCCTCCGGCAATGGGTGGTCGATCCCGCCCTGTTCGCGCCCGCCTGCCCTTCCTGCCCCAGCGTGCCCCACGCGCCCCGGCTGGCCTGGCGGGTGCTCTACCTCGAGCCGGGGAGCGGCGGTGCGGCGGACGAGTTCTGGGACGCGGCTCGCGGGGAGTTGATCCTCGAGCGGGCCCGGGCGTTCGAGCGCGACTACCGCATCTACGACGCCAACGGCGAGGGACCGGAGAGCTGCTTCATCGGCAACGTCCACTGCGACGCCGAGTACGACGAGGGCGGGGTGTGTCGCTACGAGGTCGGCTGCCCGGCCTTCTCCGATTGTTGTAGCAACTTGTGCGCCTGGGGTCACTGGCGCTGCGCCTCGCCGGACACCGAAGAGCAGGCGGCCTTCGAGTACACCAACGACATCTACAACTTCCTGCACGATGTCTTCGGGCGGGACTCGTACGACGGTCACGACGGCATCTTGCGCATGTACCTGCACGCCGGCTCTTCCTGGGTCAACGCCATGTCGCGGGATTGCGGGGCCTACCAGGTCCACATCTTCGGCGACGACGTGGCCAGCCTCAACGTCATGGCCCACGAGGTGGGGCACTCCTACCACGGTTCGGAAGCAGACTACGACTACCAGGACGAACCCGGCGCGGTGGCCGAGCACATCGCCGACGCCATCGGCCACTTCGTGGGGTTCTGGACTGGCAAGGACCCCAACTGGATCATCGGCGATGGCTCGGCGGTGGGCAACCGCGACATGAGCAATCCTCCAGCCGACGAATACGCCACCGGCGATCCCTACCCGGACCACTACCGCGACTACCTGAACACCCGCGGCGCCAGCGCGCCGAGCCGCTCCAACGACCGGGGCGGGGTGCACCGCAACCACATGATCCTGAGTAAGGCGCTCTACCTCTTCACCGACGGTGGGAGTTTCGAGGGCTTCGACATCCGCGGCATCGGCGAGGAGAAGGCCCGCCGCCTGTACCAGCGCGCCATCGACAACTACCTGGCCGACAACGCCAACTTCTCCTGGTTCGTGCGGGCGGTGAACTCCGCTTGCCAGGGCTCCGTCGGCCGTGACGGGTTCAGCGCAAACGACTGCTGCCAGGTGCAGAACGCCTTCGCCGCGGTGGGCATCGGCGACCCCGACCGGGACTGCGACGGCACCCTGGACGCCGCCGACACGGACGACGATGGCGACGGGGTGCGCGACCTGCGCGACAACTGCCCGCAGGCCGTCAACCCGGACCAGGCCAACGCCGACGGCGACGGGCACGGCGATCTGTGCGACATCGACGCCGACAACGACGGCCTTCCCAATGAAGCCGACAACTGCGCGCTCGTCGAAAATCCGGGCCAGACCGATCGCAACGCGGACGGCCAGGGCGACGCCTGCGACGATAGCGACGGCGACGGGGTGATGGACGACAGCGACAACTGCCCGACCACCCGCAACCGAGATCAGGCGAACCTCGACCGCGACAGCGAGGGCAACGCCTGCGACGACGACGACGACAACGACGGCCTGGCCGACCGCGAGGACAACTGCCCTCTCTTCTACAACGCGGCCCAGGATGATAGCGACGGAGACGGGCACGGTGATCCCTGCGACAACTGCTCCACCACGGCCAACCACGATCAGGCCGACCTGGACGAGGACCACCGCGGGGACGCCTGTGACGACGACATGGACGACGACGGCGTCGCCAACGAGGACGACAACTGCCCGCGGGAAGCGCACGAGGAGATGGAGTTCGCCCTCTGCCCGCCGAACACCTCTTGCCGCTATGGCTGTCCGTCCACTCCGCTGCTACCCGGTTTCGGTCTGCGCCTCCAGGCGGAGGCCCTGCTGGGCGCGGACCCAACCGTGCTCCAACCGCTGGCCCGCTTCTCGCTCGAGCCCTGCAACGTGCTGGACTGCGGCGACGGCCGGCTGCTGGCCCCAGGCGCGGGAATGTCGGTGGCGCTCACCATGCAACTCGCGGCCGCGCAGGTGCCGCCCATGGAGCAACCCATGGTCGTCCATGCCGTGATCTTCGACCAGTCGGGGCGCGCGCTGGGAAAACGGGACGCGCTCTTCTACACCAACCAGGGCGGCAAGCCGGAGCAGAAACAATTACAACTCGGCTTCGCTCCCGCGCCCTCGTACGCCTGGGGCCGCGAGGCCGGCGCCGGCCACCCCGCCCGCCCTGCCTACCAGATGGCGCTGTCGATCGAGGTGGGCTCGCAGCAGAACGCCGAGCTCCTGCGCGACTACGGCCTGATCGTCCAATCGAGCGTCACCGCCGCCACCATCCCCTGAACGCCCTTTCCTCCGCAGCCCTTCCTTTGCTACTCTGGAAGCGGGTGAACCGATTTTTTTCTTGCCGCGCCAGGGGTTGCATCAATGAAAAATCCACTCGCGTTCATTCTGGTGATCTCGCTGGCCGTGTCTGGTTGTTCTTCCGGCTCCGTCTCCGGCCCGGACGGCGCGGCGGAGGAGCCGGGAGCGGAGCCCGACGCCGGGCTTCCGGATGGCGGCGGGGATCCCTTGACGCCGGACGGGGGTGACGCCGGCGGGGCGGACTCCGGCCCGGACGCGGCGGACGGCGGCGACGCGGGGCCGGCGGCCTGCGGGGAGATCGCGACCTTCGAGAGCGGCAAGACCCCCGCCCGGTTCGTCCACGTCGCGGAAGACGGCTCCGACAGCGCCGGCGACGGCAGCGCCGGCAGGCCCTTCGCCACCATCGGCCGGGCCGCGCGCGGGATCGCGCCGGGCACGGCGGTGGTGGTCCACGCCGGCACCTACCCCGGCGGGGCCTACCTCGAGGACCTGCGCGGCAGCGCCAATTCTCCCATCTGGATCGGCGGGGCGGCGGGCGAGGCCCGCCCGGTCATCGAGGGTGGCGGCGAGGCCATGCACCTCGTCCGGCCGCGCTACCTGGTGCTCCACGATCTCGAGGTGCGAAACACCACCGCCAACGGCATCAACTGCGACGACGGGGGAGAGGTCGCGGACCCCGAGGCGGCCCGCTTCGTATTGTTTCGCAACCTCGACGTCCACGACGTGGGCGGCGACGGCAACCAGGACTGCCTGAAACTCTCGGGCCTCAACGACTACTGGGTGCTGTCGAGCCGCTTCGCCCGCTGTGGCGGGGCCCTGTCCGGCTCGGGGATCGACCACGTCGGCTGCCACCGCGGGCTCATCGCCGACTGCCGCTTCGAGGAGAACTCGGGCAACGCCGTGCAGTGCAAGGGCGGCTCGACGGACATCGACATCGTGCGCTGCGTGTTCGACCGGCCCGGCGATCGGGCGGTGAACATGGGCGGCTCGACCGGCTTCGAGTACTTCCGCCCGCCGCTCACCCCGGACGCGCCGAACGCCGAGGCGCGCCGCATCCGGGTGCAGGCGAACCTCATGCTGGGCGGCACCGCGGCCCTGGCCTTCGTCGGCTGCGTGGACTGCCTGGCGGCGCACAACACCATCGTCGGCCCCGGGCGCTGGCTCATCCGCATCCTGCAGGAGACGGTGAGCGCGAGCGGCTACGTCTTCGAGCCCTGCCGCGACAACGCGGTGGTGAACAACATCTTCTTCTTCGAGCGCGCGGTCATCTCCACCCACGTCAACATCGGCGCGAACACCAGCCCCGAGACCTTCTCCTTCGCCGGCAACCTGTGGTTCGCTCACGACGATCCGGCCCGCTCGGCGCCGTCGCTGCCGGCCGCCGAGAGCAGCGGCCTCAGCGGCCAGGACCCGGCCTTCGCGAACGCCTCCGGCGGCGACTACCACATCGGCGCCGGGAGCCCGGCCGCCGGCTCGGGCGTGTCCTGGCCCGGCGCGGCCGACGCCGACCTCGACGGGCGCTGCTACCGCGCGCCGCCGAGCCGCGGGGCATACGAGGCCCGGTGAGCGGCGGCTGACCGCACCTCGTAATTACCATGATTCGACTGAGGCATTTTGGAACTTTCAGTGGCGCGGCGCGCCAGGCGGGTCCTCTATGTAGCGGAGCCGGCTTTGCGGCGAGCAGTTAGGAGGACCCGCCGTTAAGCAGCCGCGCCGGAAATAGAAAATTCTTAGGAAAAAAGTGAAGTACGGTCAGGGGCGGCGGGACTTGCCGGAATTTTCGGATTTTCTTAGTATGGGGCGGGGATCGCGATCAAGTCCGGGCGGACACCGGAGTCGCTCATTATCCGGGAGGTGACCATGAGCCGACACATCGCACAGGCGGGGATGGCGGTATTCTTGCTGGGCCTCTTCGGCGGCTGCGGAGAGCAGACCATCTGCATCGACGCGGTCAAGAACTTCACCCTCCACCGGGTCTCCTACGACGAGCAGGGGCAGACGCTGTGGGTGGCCGGCGCGCAGAACGTCTCCGGCTGCTACGCGGACACCGCCGAATCGCACGCGGTGCTCTCGTTCTCGCTGGACACCGCCGGGAACCTCTCCTCGCAGCAGTTCTTGCGACCCCGGCACATCGACGAGGTCACCCCGCCGACGCCGCGGGGTGAGCTCTACAACGGCGCCTTCGCCAGCCTGTGCACCTCCTGCCGGCTGGAGATCCCCTTCGCCGAAAACCGCTACCACCTGCGCTTCGAGAGCGCGGGTGATCTTCTCGGGGATCCCATGACGATGACGCTTTTCGACGATGAGACCGAGATCGCCCGCTTCGCCCTGCGCCCGGGCGAGGTGGTCAAGATCGTTCCGTGAGCCTGCGAGTCCACTCCCCCGACCCGGCCGCACCCAGGCCGGCGCCGGCTGCGCCCACAAACGGGTCTTGGAGAGGAGCCATGACCAATCTGCCGCGGATTTTCTCTCTCGCGCTCCTCGCCGCGATCATCTGCATGTTGGGATGCGGGCTGGCTTCGTGCAGCGCATCACCGTCCCCCACAGACGCCGCGAGCGACGTCGCCGACGAGCCTCCCGACGCCGGCCCGGACGCCTTTGACGCCGGGGCCGATCCTGGAGAC
>CAZLNM010000022.1:4459-35765 GCA_964561025.1 uncultured Myxococcales bacterium | reverse complement strand
CGAGGTCACCGCCGACACTGACATCGACGCAGCCGACAGTGGCGATCCGGGCGCGACGGACGGCGCCGACGGGGAAGGAGCGGATGGCGGGGACACCACGCCCGACGCCGGCCCGGACGGCGGCGCCGACACGGACTGCGGCAGCGGCGCCGACTTCGACTACCACTGCCAGATGAACCAGCCCGAGACCTGCCCCGGCGGGATGTGCCTGTTCGGAATGTGCATCGGCCCGGTGCGCGATCCCGATCGCTGGAGCGAGTGCGGCGACGGCTCGTGCGGCCCCTGCGAGTCGGCGCAGAGCTGCCCGGCCGACTGCGGCGCGCCGCCCACGACCAGCGGCAGGAAGGAGTACCACAACGCCACCACCATCACCGTGTGGCTGCACGGCTTCTACAACAAGAGCCCGGAGGAGATGGCCGACATGGTGTATGGCGAGTTCGGCTCGTGCGGCGGCATCCTCGGGCGCTTCTCGGCCCTGGGCATCAACCGCCCCTGCGGAAACGCCGCCCCCGGCGACACCGCCCCCAACCAGCTGGTCAAGGTCGAGTACTACGGCGGCCGGCCCGCCGCCTGGCTCTCGCCTACGGACGTGGCCGAGATCGAGGCGCTGCCCTACGACGGCCCCGATTCGCTGGAGCGTTACGCCCGGATCGCCGCCAAGGCCATCCGCCACAAGCTCGCGCTCTCGGGCGCCACGCACGTCAACATCGCCTGCCACTCCTTCGGCTGCCTCATCACGCGCTACCTCATCGAGCACGATCTCGAGTCGCTCGCCTCCGAGAACCGCCTTGTGCGCTGGTTCTCCTCGGCCGGGGTGATCGCCGGGGCGCGCCTGGCCCGGCTCTACGACAACCCCACCGTGCGCGAGACCGCCGACCTCATCGGGCTGGAGCTTTCTGACTTCGTGGTCATGCACCCGGACTTCGTGGCCGACCGGGTGTGCGCCTGGGATCACCGGCTGTACCAGGGCAACCACCCGCTGCTGGCCGGCATGATCATCCACCACGCCACCGCCACCGACCCGCGCATCCAGGAGGCCCTGAACATCACCCTGCTCGATCTCAACAACCCCGGCGACGAGCCCAACGACGGCATCATGTTCACCGATGACGAGCGTTTTCACTCGGTCGCCCCCGAGGTGGCGTTGCCCACCCCCTCCGGAACACGCCTCTCTCCCAGCGCCACCTGCCTGTACCTCGATCACATGCACCTGCCCGAGGACGACGGCACGGCGGCGCTGGCCACAGCCGCCCTGTTCCACCAGCGGCGGGTCATCATCACCCTCGCCTCGCTCGAGCTGCTCTCAGACCGCGAGAGCCACGCCATCGGCGACGGCGAGCACGGGACGCCCCCGGCGGAGATCGCCGCCGCGGTGGAGGTGCGTTTCAACCCCTACCTGCGAGATCGCTTCGGCATCGACCGGGCCGTCCACCAGACCCGGGTCGAGCACCGCTCGGTGGAATATTTCGAACAGAGCCAGGGGAGCACGCTCCAGCCGGGGTACGTCCTCTTCGCCGGCCCGGTGTTCGACGAGATGAACGAGCTCGACCTCGACTTCGAGCTGCTCGAGCTCGACTGGTACCCGCGTGGCAACGTCCGCGAGTGGTCCTTCGACGCCCACCAGGCGCTGTACCGTTTCCAGGAGAGCGTCCCCCTCCAGAACGCCGTCATCTCCCGCGAGAACGCCTACGTCCGCCTGGCCGTCCGCGTTGAGGTGGTCGATCAGTACTGACGGCCCGCGCCGCCTTTCGTTTTTCTCCGGGCGCGAAGACGAAGCACAAGCAGCGCAGCGATCCCGGGCGCGAGCGCGGCCGTGGAGTGGGAGCAGGCGCACCCGCTCCCCGTGACGTGGCCGCCAGGACGATCTCCCCCGGCGTCGCTCCCCCCATCAGCATCGGGCTCGCCCCCGCCCGCGTCCCGACCGCCGTCGGCGCTCTCGTCGCCGTCCCCGGGGGCGGACCCGTCGTCCGGCCCGTTGCCCGCGTCCGTTCCGGCATCGGAGCCGCCGGCGTCACTCCCGGCGTCCATGCCCGCGTCGGCCCCGCCGTCCGTCCCTCCGTCGGGCCGGGGTTCCGAGGTCCACTCGTAGGCGCCGATGTCGAAGCCGTTTCCCTGCGGCCGCGCCAGCCCGTCGCGGTCGACCGCGGGCGCCAGCTCGGCGCTGCCCTGGTCGATGGCGGGGCTGCCCGCGCCAAGGTGCAGGTCGCGCCCGGCGTAGTCCTGAAAGTGCTGCGCAGCCCAGGCGAAGTCGATGGTCAGGTTGTGATCGGCGGCCGTCTCCGCGCCGACTTGCAGGCTCATGGTCAGGTTGTTTCGCACCAGGCAACCTTCGGACGGCGTCCCGTCCTTGTGGGGCCCGATGCGGATCCAGGTTGGCCCCGGAGACACCTGGTTGATGTCGACGACCGTGTTGTTGACCACGCGCACGTTGCGCGCTCCCAGGAAGGTGATGCCGTGCCAGTGGTCGGTGATGACGACGTTGTTCTCGACGATCCAGTCGGTGTAGAAGCCGTCGAAGCACCCGATGCCTTGCAGCGTGCCGCGGAAGGGCTGCTCGGGATCGACATAGTTGATGATGGTGTTGCGCCGCAACACCACCCCGCGCACCTCGCCCGTGCCCACGCCCCCCGGCCCGGTGGACCAGGACTGGAAGCCGTCGTCGTGGTTGGCGTTCACGGCGTAGCAGTTCATCACCAGGTTGTCCTCGAAGAGATCCTCGTCGCCCAGGCCGCGCAGGCCGTCGCCGGCGAAGTTTTCGATCACGTTGCCGATGACGCGGGCGCGCGGGCCCGAGGCCGAGATACCGAAGTCCACGTTGCGCAGGTAGTTGCGTCGCACCAGGTTGTCGGGGCCCTGGACCTGGATCCCCGAGGCGGGGAGGTTGTTCCAGTCGTCGATGGTCCACAAGGAGGTGTCCCACACCGAAAACAGCACGCAATCCTCCACCGTCACCTCGCGGCAGGGCCCGCGAAAGTTGTGGTTCTCCAGCATGACCAGGTTGGCGACCGGCTGGTAGGGCTCGGCGTGGGAGGGGCTGATGGAGATACCGCGGAAGATCCACTGGCCGGCGCCCAGGCAACGCAGCGTCGAGAAGGTCGGCTGGTGGCCGGCGTCCGCCTCCACCGTGATCGGCTGCTCCTGGTAGGCGTCCTGGATGGTGATGGCGCCGTGGTAGCCGGTGCGAAGCTTCAAGGTGTCCCCGGGCTTCACCGGCGCGTCCGGGTTGCGCAGGGTCATGGTGCAATCCGCCTGCCACGGCAAGGTCTCGCACTGTCGTCCCTGGATCAGGTTGGCGGAAAGCACCTCCTGCAGCGTGCGCCAGGGACGCGCGGCGCTGCCGTCGCCGTCGGGGCTTCCGTTCTGCGGATCGACGTAGAAGTCCCGGCCGGCACTGGTCAATGACAACGCCATGGAAGCAAGAACGCCCACGAAAGCGACGGTCACGGCTCGCATCGGCACCTCCGGCGCCACGCGTAACACTACAAAAAATACCGCGACCCTGGTCCCGGATCAAACACACGCCTCGCTTGACAAGGCTTCGCGGCTGTGGTTGAAGCTCGCTTCGGTGTTACGAATTATTATCATGTAATCACGAGAAAGGAACCATCATGACGCTTCGGTTCGCGCTGTGCCCGTCGCTGCTGCTGGCCCTGGCCTTCGCCCCTCCGCTGCTGGCGCAACAGGGCGAGGATCCGCCGCCCGGCGACGAAGCCCCCGCCACCGAGCCCACCCCGGTCAGCGAACCCGCCCCCGTCCCGGTCGAACCGGGCCAGCCGGCGCCGCTGCTCGTCGCCACCGGCGAGGAGGAGGACGTGGAGACGGTGATCGTCACCGGCAGCAAGATCGAGCAGCAGCCGAGCGAGATCACCCAGAGCGTGCGGGTGGTGGAGCAGTCCGCCTGGGAGCAGCACACTACCCTGCCCTTCAACCTGTCGCTCGTGCTCCAGAACGAGCCCGGCCAGTTCGTAAACCCGCTCTCGCGCAACGACGCCAACTGGGGCTCGACCGGCGGGCTCGGCCCGAGCTACTCGAGCTACCTCGTCGACGGCCTGCCGGTAGACGCCTTCGTGGAGGGGATGAGCCTCGATCCCTGGGCGCTTACGCGAGTCGAACAGCAACGCGGCCCGGCCTCGGTGATGTACGGCAACTTCTATGGCATGGACTTCGCCGGCAACCAGTCACCACTCGCCGGCATCACCCAGTTCGTGACCAAGGACTACATCGAGCGCACCCGCACCCGCCTGCTGGTCGGCGGCGGCTCGTGGGGCACGGCGCACGTGCGCGCGTACCATCAGCTCCGCTCGGGCAACCTGCACGCCTTCCTGGGCGGCTCTTACGAGCGCTCCGATTACACCGACTACGGCAGCGAGGGCTCCTGGCTGCACATCCTGCAATCGCCCCGCTACGAGAAGGTGCGTCTGTACGGGCGGGCCACCTGGTTCTTCGACCGGCGCGACCACCGCCTGTCGCTCATGTTCCACCACACCGACCACCACGGCCAGGTGGGCCGGCCCAACCGGGACTTCGACCACAGCTACAACCTGGCCGACCTCGCCTACCGCAACCGCCTCGGGTGCAGCCTGGAGCTGCGCGCCAAGGCGGGGGTGCGCTTTCACGAGCGGCGCTGGGGCGAGGACAACTACCCCGATCTTTCGCTCCGCGAGCACGGCGGGGTGGAGCAACAGGTGGTGCCGGCGGACCTGTCGCTGGTGTGGCGGCACCTCGGGGAGAGCACGCTCACCTTCGGCCTCGACGGCCAGGCGGTGTGGTACCGCACTTATTCCGAGCCTTCCGGCCGGCGCACCACCGGCAACGAGGCCCGCGCCCTGTCGGGCGGCGTGTACGCCGAGGAGAAGCTCGTGCTCTCCGACTGGGTGCTGCGCGCCGGTGGCCGGCTCAACTACCTGCGCGCCGACTACGAGGTCATCGCCGGCACCGTCCCCGGCCTGGATCACCAGGACTGGACCCGAGTGCTGTGGAGCGCCGGCGTGCGCTACAACGGCTTTTCGGCCGTGTCGCCGTACCTCAACGCCGGTTCGAGCTTCATGGCGCCGTCGGCCAAGGTCGTGGGCGGCACGCTACAGGCCTCGGACGAGGGCGTCCCCGGAAAGAACGGCCAGCTCCCCAACCCCGACCTGCGGCCCCAGAGCGGCATGGGCTTCGACGCCGGCGTCGATACCCGCTTCCTGCCGGGACTACGCCTCGGGGTGCGCGGCTTTGTGTACCTCGTCGACGACGTGATCGTAGACAACGTGGTGAGCCAGGATCCCTCGCAGACCCGCTCGGTGAACGCCGGCGACATGATCGCCTTCGGCGCCGAGCTCGCGGCCGAATACGCCCTGGGGCGCAGGCTCGACGTCTTCGCCAACGCCACCTACACGAAGAGCCGCATCGGCAACTCGCTGGACGCCGACCAGGACGGGGCTGACACGCCCTTCGTGCCCCGCTTCTCCATCAACGCCGGCGCCAGCGTTCATCTACCCTGGGATCTTTCGCTGTCGCCACGCATCAACGTCACCGGCGCCTACAGCGACTCGAGCTCGAAATCCAACCACCGAGAGTTCGGGCCGTACTTCACCGTGTCGCTCAAGGCGGAGAAGATCGTCTCGTACCCGGGCTGCGATCTTGTCATCGGGCTGGATCTCGAGAACCTCACCGACAACCGCTACGAGATGCCCTGGCAGTTTAGAAACCCCGGCTTCTACGCGCTGGCCACGCTGGAGATCCGGATCTGATGTTCCGCCAGAGGCGCCATCCCAGCGCCGGAGGCCGGGCGGCCGCCTCCGGTGAGCGCAACATGCACACATCGGACTCTAATGTCTCCGTCTGCAATGCCGCCAGAGCGAGCGCGGTCAGGTGGACGTTTTCTTTGGGGCTCGTGTTTATGACCGCCGGATGCGCTCACACCGGTGCGCGCGTGGAGATCGAGGTCTTTTGCGTGGGGTTCGCCTCGGACGCCGGGCCTGCGCGCTTTTTGCACCGCCTCGCGCCGCTTCACCTGGACAACCCCGACGGGCCGGTGCGGGCCCTGGCGGAGGCGGCGGGCGCGCAAGTCGTCATGCTCCACTCCACCAGCTGGCGCTGGGAAGAGGGCGGGCGCATCGTGCTCACCTACCTGGCCTGGGCCCGGGACGGAACGCTGCCGCCGGCGGCCGAGACCCTGCCCGCGCCTCCCGCGCGCGCCGCCACCGACCCGTTGCGCCCGCGCCCGAAGGAGATCGCCCGGCTCGATCCCCTGTTCCACGGCCTGCGCCACTTCGCCTTCTTGTTGCGCCACGACGCCGACGGCGAGCTGCGCCGGGCGCTGGGGGACCGCGCCGCGTCCTTCCTCGAGGGATTCGAACCGGCGCCCGCTGGAGAGCGCTGACGCTCCCCAAAAAATCTCTTTCGTCGCGGTTCGATTCCGGCTAGACCGTCCCGTGGCGCCGTTGTGTCGTTACCCGGACGCCTGGCCGCCAGATTGGATGGCGTGTCGCACCAGGCCGCGCTCGCTCTCGTGGCATCGCAGCCTGGCTTTCCGGGTACGACTCATGGCACCAACGGAATCCTGGATTCACCGAGGTAAGTTCATGGCCCTGCCCCGCTTTCCCGAGTTCGTCCCGGTTCGCCTGGAGGACCGGGATGTCATCCAGACCCGTCTTTTCGCATACCGGCCCGAGACGTCGGAGCTTTCCTTCACCAACCTCTTCCTGTGGCAGGAGCACTACGGCATCCAGTGGTCGCTCCTGGACGAGTGGCTGATCGTCATCTGCACCGCCGGCGGGCCACGCTGCCACGCCTTGCCGCCGGTAGGGCCGCCAAACCGCGCCGGGGTATGCCGCAGGCTCCTCGAATACCTGCGCGCCGAGCGCGGCGCGGCCGATCCCCAGATCGAGCGCGCGGATGAGCGGCTCATCGCGGAGCTCGCCGGTGAGCCGGCCTTTGCCATCGAGCCGGCGCGGGAGCACTTTGATTACTTGTACCGCCGGGCGGACCTTGCCGAGCTTTCCGGCAAGAAGTACCACGGAAAGCGCAACCACATCGCGCAGTTCGAGCGCCGGCACGCCTTTAGCTACGAGTCGCTGGATGCCGTTCGCGCCGAGTCCTGCCGCGAGCTGGCCGCGCGCTGGTGCCAGGCGAAGCGATGCGATGAAGACCAGGGGCTCACCGGCGAAAGCCGCGCGGTGGAGAAGGCGTTGCTCCACCTCGCGCCGCTCGAGCTGCGCTGCGGCAGCATCGTGGTGGATGGCCGCGTGGCAGCCTTCTGCCTGGGGGAGATGCTGAACCCGGAGACCGCGGTGGTCCACATCGAGAAGGCCGATCCGGAGATGCCCGGCCTCTATCCCCTCATCAACCGCGAGTTCTGCCGCCGCGCCATCCCGGACGCGATCTTTGTCAACCGCGAGCAGGATCTGGGCGAGGAGGGCCTGCGCAAGGCGAAGCTCTCCTACCACCCCGCACGCCTGGTCGAGAAGTTTCGCATACGGCTCGCGACCGCGTAACACACGGAACGCACGGGAACGCACGGGGCCTGTCCCCAATAAATCAGCATAAATTACGAAAGGTTAGGAGCCCGACGACGCCTGGAGTGCGGTAGATTGCTGCCCGCTCAAGGCACGGCACGGCACGGGGCACGGCACGGGGCCTGTCCCCGCAAGATCCGTATAAATTTCAAAAGGCTAGACGATCGGCTAACCTCCGGAGGGCGGCGGGAAGCTACCCGCCAAGGCCAGCTCAGGGCGTAAGCAGGTTCTCCTCGTCGATGTCGAAGGCCAGCATGCCGAACGGCCCCGCCGGCACGAAGATGGTGCGGCCCTCGACCACCAGCCGGTTCGGCCAGCCCCAGATGGGGAAGTAGGCCTGGGCGTAGGGCGCCGCGGCGCGCTCCACGTTGACGACCAGCAGCCCGCCCGAGACCATGAACAGCGCCCGGCCGAGCTTCGCGTCCATGAGCGAGGCCCAGGAGTCGATGGGCGTGTCGGAGAGCACCGCGAAGGTCGGGCTCGCGGTGTCGAGGATGGCCAGCTTGTCCTGGTAGCTCTGATTGTAGTCGTACCAGGGCAGATACCAGGACTGCCCGTGCATGACCAGGATGTGCCCCGCGCCATCGAGCAGCACCTTGCGCACGTCCTCGTCGACGAAGCGCTTTCGCGCCTGGAGGTAGGCGCGGTCGCCCTGCCACAGGAGCTTGTTGACGGCGGTCTCCACGATGTTCTCGCCCCACACGAAGTCGCGGGTGTAGAGGGTCTGCCCCTCGACCGCCAAGAGCTCGCCGGGGATGTTGACCTTGCGGCTGACCGACGGTTCGTCCAGGTCGCCGAAGTCGACGACCTTGAAGTAGTAGCGGGCGTAGTCGCGGCCGTCGCCCGGGACCGTGTACGGCTCGCGCAGGGTGACGAACACCCGCTGGCCGTCGAGCAAGAGCGCCACGTCGTCCTCGCCGCGCGGCATGGCCACCTCGTCGAGCAGGCGCGGCTGGTCCGGGTCGCGCAGGTCGAGGGTCTCGAAGGTGAAGTGCTGCCAGTAGCGGCGCAGCTCGTAGTCGTAGCACGAGGTCTGGCTGGGGACGGACGCCGGGTTCACCTCGCGGCAGGTCCAGTCTCCGTCCGCCTCGCGCTCACACAGCTCGAAGCGCCCCTCGCAGGAGGTCGGGCCGCCGTTCAGGCTGTGGCAGGCGATGGAGCCGGTGTAGTAGTCGCAGCCCTCGGGCGGGGCGTCGGGCCCCCAGCAAGCGTCGGACTCGTTCACCGGCCAGCGGTAGCACACGTGGTCGATGCCGAGGAGCTCGCTCTCCCAGTTGCCCTCGGGGAACACGAGCGCCCCGGAGAGCGCCAGCGCCGAGGAGCCATTGTATCCGTAGTACCCGCAGCCGCGGCACATCCCACCCATGTCGGCCTCGCCGTAGTACGGCGGGTAGTACCCGTAGTAGTAGCCGTAAGGCTGGATGCGATCGGTGGTGAGCGTGCCGCGCTCGCGCGGGTGGAGCGGATCGGCGAGATCGATCACGCGGATCTGGGTCAAGTACTGCGCCGGCTCGCTCCCCGAGACGTAGTCGGTGCGGACCGTGACCGCCAGGTCGCCGACCTTGTGCACTGCGGCGTACGGGTCGATGTCGATGGCGGCCGCGGGCTGGGCGGCGTCCACGTCGCCCGCGAGCGGAACGATCTCGAGGCGGTTGGGCCGCGCCGTGGCGTTCGCTCCCCACCAGTAGTCGTAGAAGCCGGCGCCCTTCACCCGCGCGCCGTACTCCCCGAAGATCATAAAGTCGTTGTAGGCGGGCGCCAGATCCGCACGCCCGAGCGGCGCGGGCGCGCCGGGATCACGGGTGTCGTGGAGCGACAGCGAGGACTCCGACAGGTTGGCGGTGACGCCCGCTTGCGGCTGGAAGCTGCGCCGCACCTGGCTGTCGTGCTCGAGCAGGCCGCGCCGACTCAGCGTCGTATCCGAGAAGCTGAAGATCTGCACCGCGGTGGCGTACTGCTGCCAGTCGGCGCGATAGCCGGAGAAGGGGAGCAACAGCAGGCCGGTCTCGGTCGTGCCGTTCGCCGCGGTGACCGAGGTCGCATCCTCCAGCACCGACACCGCCCGGTCGTCCCACTGGGCCTCGGACCAGGCGTAGTCGAACTCCACCGCCTCGCGCGCGATGAAGGGGTCGTGGGTGTCGAGGTTCGAGATGTCGTACAGGCTCACCGCCAACTGGCGGCCGCCCTCGTCGTTCACCCCGACGCCCAGCATGCGGCCTCCGCCGAACACCGGGAAGAAGTAGTCGTTCCAGCCCGAGATCACGTACTCGAACTTGGGGGTGATGCGGCCGGCGTCGTCGATGGCGAAGGCGTGCAGCGGATCGACCCGCCGGTAGGTCACCAAAAAGGCCCGGTTGTCGAGGAACAACGAGGCGTAGAGCTGCTCGCCGTCGCTGAAGGTGGCGTGGTCGATGGGCCGCGGGTTCTGGATGTCGCTCACGTCGAAGGTCTCGAGGTGGTTGGTGTTGGTGCCGCTCCAGCTCGTTCCGGAGCTGATGCGCAGGACGTTGCGGTAGAGGTCCATGTTGAACTTGTTGCGGATCTGGCCGGCCACCTCCACCGCGGCGCCTTCGATCATGACGCCCTCGGGGCTGCTGATGTCGATGACGGAGACGTTGCAGGTCGCGGTCGAACTCTCCCAGGACTGGCGCGCGACCAGCAGGGCGCGGGGCGTGGCCTGGATGTCGATGACGTAGCCGCCGAGGTCGAGCGTGGTCTTCTCGACGAGCCTGCCGCCGTCGCTGATGGCGAACGAGCGCACCACGGTGCGTGATTCGGAGTTCCAGTTGGAGGCCGCCACGAACAGCGCCTCTTGCCCCCCGCCGCGGGTGAGCCGGCTGGCCTGGATGTAGCCCGGCACCCGGGCGCGGTCCACGATGAGCGGGCGCGCGCGGTCGGTGATGTCGATGGCGAGGACCAGGCCGCCCTGGTAGGGCTCGACGCGCACGTCTTCCCGGCTGCCGTAGTAGCCGGTCCAGTTGTTGAGGAGAACGATGGCGTAGTTGTCCACCGCGTACATCTCCACCGGCTGGCCGGAGATGGCGGCGCGGCCGGCCACCACGGGGTGGTTCAGATCGGAGATGTCGATGACCTGGAAGCCCCGGTAGTAGTTGAGGTTGAGGATGGTGTTCGAGTCGAGTAGGCGGTAGATGTCGCCCTGCTCCACGGTGCGCTGCTGGCCGCTCTTGTCGTTGCCGCCGGCCGCCGGGCCTTCGGCGTCATAGCCGTTGTCGCGGCTCTGCTGCCCGGCCTGGCCGTTGGCCGAGACGAACTCGCTCGAGCCGATGGGCGGCTCGAAGTCGATTTGGGTCGAGCAAGCATACAGGCCACCGAGAAGAACCATCGCGAGAGCAAGCCATTTCATCCGCATGAAATCCTCCTTGAGAGGGGGTCTTGGCGCACAGCATTCACCGACAGTGGCTTTTAGCAAGTTCAGTGCCGAAAACTCCAAAACAATACACCATAAAAATCAGGCACTTGTGGCACATCGACACCGGAACAGCACCAGGTCAAGCTGGTTTTTTGATAGCGCGGTCGCTCTTGCCTCAGATTTCTGTAGTCTGATTCATCCGCCAGCCCGGTTTATCGATAGAAAACAGAAACTCGGAAACTCGGGAAACTCGGGGCCTGTCCCCGTGTTTTTATGTTATTTTTCAAATAGCTACTGGTGAGGCTTCGAAATTGTGAACTTGGCGGGCAAGTGGCATAGTGATCGCATGAAAATCCTGATTCTTTCGCACTCCAGCTCCGGCAATACCAGCCTTGTGACCCGGTTCGCCGAGCGGCGCCTCGCCCGTGCCGGCCACGAGATCATGGCTGTAAAGCTCCCCGCGGCGCCGCCCGACCCGACTCCGTTCGACATGGTCGGTGTTTTCAGCCCGACGATGTACTTTCGGCCCATGGTCGCCGTCGAGGCCTGGCTCGAACGCCTCCCGGACCGGAGCGAGGCCCGTATCCCGGCGTTTCTCGTGGCCACCTGCGCCGGCGAGCCGGGGGCGCACTTCGAGCTCCAGGCGGCGCAGCTCGCCCGCAAGGGGTTGCGGGTGTTCGCCGCGCACTGGCTTCCCATGCCCAGCAACTGGCCGCCTCACCGGGTTCTCTCGGCGAAGATGGAGCCCGCGCTCCCTCTCGGGCGCCTCCTGTGCCGGGGTCCGCTCCGGCCACTGCGGGTCGCGCTGGGATTTTTGTGGACCGAGCTCACAGAGCCTGACGAGCGCGACCGAAGAGAGTTCGAGGAGTTCCTCGAAATGCTGCCGAAAGAGGCTGCCGCGGCCTGCCCGGATGTTTCACGGCTCTACTCTGCCTGGCTTCCCGGCGCGAAGGCCCTCGGCCATCGTATGACCACCCGCGAGATGCGAAAGGCCACCGCGGTCCACATCGATCCGTCCCCCTGCAAACGCTGCGGGAGCTGCGCCAAGGCCTGCCCGTCGGGAACCATCACCTGGCCCGAGCGGGAGCAGCCACCCGTGATGGGGGCGGGCTGCACCGGTTGCTGGGCTTGCTACAACGCCTGCCCCCATGGTGCCATCGCGGGCTGGATGAGCCCTCCGGGCAAGGGCCGCTACCCAGGCCCGAGCCGGGAAACTTGCGCGCTCTTCAATCACTGAAGCACAAGAAGCCCCGTCATTTCTCACCATTTCAGGGCATTGGCCGACGACACGCTGGACCACAGAGGCCGCTACGGCAGCACGGTCAGCCCGTCTATGACGTTTCCGGCAAAGACCTGGCCGCTGGCCGGCTCGTGGAGCAGGTGCCCGAAATCGAAGGCCAAGTAGTAGCACGCCGGGACCCAGTTGCCTTCCGGATCGGTGTAGCCGCAAGTGTCGGGGGTGGTGGCGAACCATTCCGCGGTCAGGGGGTTGGGCAGGACGTAGTCAGTGTTCTCGAACCCGGCGTAGTAGCAGCGCCCACCCCGCAGGATCGGGCTCCAGCGGAACCGATCGCGGTACTCGGGATCGCTGCGCAGGCGCTCCGCGTCTGCATCATTTTTTGCCACCACGAAGTCGATCGAACCGCCGCCGTGCACGCCGAACGCGACGAGCGGCGGGTCTTCGAGCGCCGAGCTTGGATCGCAGGGCGCATCGGCGATCCAGGCGATTCCGGCCGTCGAGTCCCCGTAGGCGCTGACGCGACCCATGTAAGTGTTCTCCTCGAGCCGGATCTTGACTAGCCAGACCATCCCACCGAGCCGATTGAACCCTAGCCGCCAGGGCGCCTGACTGGCGAAGTAGGTTCCGTCCCCGGTGGCGCCGAGACTCCACTCCCGAAAGACCACCGAGCGGTCAAAGCAGGTCGGCGGGATCGGCAGCTCTGGGCACGGGTCCTCGGGCCCGTGATCCGCGGCATCCGCCACGGCGTCGCCCGAGCCCGAATCGCCTGTTTCACCCCCGTCAGGGTCTCCCGCCTCGGCGGCGTCCGGGATGCCGTCCTGGTCGGCGTCGGACCCGGCGTCGGATTCCGTGATGCCGCCCGCCGAACAGCCCAGTGCCCAGAGAATGAGCCCGACCAGGATTACCAGCGGTCTGAATCGAAATTTCATCATTCAGAGCGCCGCCTCCAGGGCGAATTGACCATGGTCACCGAGATCATGGCTTGTTCGGGTTGTGCTGCCGCACAAGCCGCAGGGTAAGCTCGAACACCGTCTGATCGGTAACCATGTCCATGTGGGAGATACCAGAGAACTTCACGTTCACCGGATCGCTGCAGTCCCCCCGGAATGCTTGGTTCAGACAGCAAGTGTGCGGCGGGACGTCGATGCGATCATCCTCGGTCCAAAGGGCGTGGTAGTACACGTTGCCTCCCTCCTCCACGCCGAAGGGGGTCTCGTCCACGTCGGCCGTGTCCGGATCGCCGTTCAGAATCCACTGCACCCCATTGACGCTCTCGGATTCGCGGGCGTAGACCGGGCACTGCTCGCGGGCGGCGTCGCCGGTCCACCCGCCCAGGCAGGCCAGCTCGGTGCCGTGATGGGTGCCGGAGAGCGAGATGAAGTCGCGCACCGCTTCCTGGCCTCCGTACAGCTTGATCCACAGGCGCGCGGCCATGCCGCCGGCGCTGTGGGCCACGATGTCGACCCGCGCCGCTCCGGTCTGCTGCAACGCGGAGGCGACGTAGGGCGGGAGTTCGTCCCGGGCGTGGGTGAGGTGGCTATCCAGGGAGCTTCGAAAGTCGATGGCGAAGAGCGCCTCCGCCGGATAGCCGGCATCGCGAAAGCGCTGGAGCATGGTATTCCACTCGCTGGAGCTGACCATGTAGCCGTGGACGAACACCACCGGATCCTCATCGAACAGGTACTCGAAGGCTTGCGGCAGTATCGACTCCTGGCCGTCGAGAGCCAGACGCACGTCCTTCTTTCCGCGCTCGGGAAGCGGCACCGGCGGGAAGATCGCCTGCGCCGTATCTGGCGCGAGAACCCTCACATCCGACGCCGGGATGCCACCCACGGTCACCGAAAGCCCCGGCCCGAACCCCGAGCCGGCCAAGGCAACCCGAGAGGGGACCGAGGCCCCGCCGCTGCTCGGCTCGACTCGAGACAGAACCAGGGCCGGCGGCTGTAAATCCGTGCTGCCGTCGGCGCCGTCGCCTCCGTCAGGCCTGCTATCCCCCGGAAAGTCGCCCGGATCCGCGTCTCCGTCCCCGGGCTCCGCTTCACGGTCGTTATCGGAAAGGATATTGGTGTCGCCGTCGTTCCCGGCGTCGCGCGACGGCCCGCTGCCTGCTCCCCCACACGCGGCGATCAGGACGACAAATGCCGCCTGCCACCCCGGAAATCGCTTTCCGCGAAAAGCCGTCATGGCGTCTCCCGCTCGCCAGGCCCGGGCGAGCGCCACCCTGGACCGGCCCGCAGCCACCTCTCGCGTGCAAGCCTGTCGTGATTCTAGTTCAGCCGGCGTCCTTCGGCAAGGCACATGGCGGAACACCGGATTTACAGAACACCCCAGAACCGGGGCCTGTCCCCAATCTTTCTTCATGAAATACGGCGGGTTGCGCATTCGGGCAGCACAAAAAAAACCCCGCCCGATCCGGGCGGGGCTCATGACCGGCGTGATGCCGGTGTCATCCGATCACATGATCCCCCAGATGGTGAAGCCGAACCGGTACAAGAGATCCATGTCGCGCTGGGTCACCAGCACGAACAGCTCGTTGCCACGGGCGCAGCCACAGGCCTGGCAGGTGTCTCCCATCTGGACGTTGCGCGCGTCGTGGACCGTCACGCCCTGGTAGGAGAGGAAGGTCTGCAGCACGCACAGCTCTTCCCAGCCGATGCCGCAGTCGAAGCCGCTGCCGCAGTCCATCATGCAGCCGTAGTAGCGATCGGGGAAGGTGGCCGCATCGATCTCCCAGGCGGTCTGCTCGCACTGCACGGGGACGTTCACCATCCACACACCGGGGACGCACACCCCGCCGCACCAGGCGTCGCCGCCGCACCAGGCGTTGCCGAAGTCGCACACCTCGCCCGCGCGGCAATCCGCGTCGGAGAAGCACTCGCCGCTCACCGGAACGCACATGGCGGTGCATTCGCCGGTGCAGTCCATTCCGGGCGCACAGTCCGGGCACACCACCTGGCATTCCTGGCCCTCGGGGCAGCCGGTCACGGTGCAGTCTTGCTGGGCGGGCACGCAGGTGCCGCCGATTTCGCGGCACTTCTCCCAGCAATTCGGGTCGTTGTCCAAGCAATCGCAGGGCATGAACTGGCAGATGTACCCGGCCGGACAGTCGGCGTCGCTCTGGCAGTTGGTCTGCACCGGGACACAGGTGCCGTAGCAGCACTCGGGGGCGAACCCGGTCTCGTCGCACCAATCGTTGCACACGACCTGGCACTCGTAGCCCTCGGGGCAACCGGTGACCTGGCAGTCTTGCTGCACGGGCACGCACTCGTTGACGCAGCCGCCCTGGCAGTCCTTGTTGTCCGGCGCGCAGTCCCAGCAGGTGGTCTGGCACTGGAATCCCTCGGGGCATCCGGTCACGGTGCAGTCCTGCTGGACCGGAACGCACTGGCCCAGCACGTCGGCGCAGCAATCGGGGTACTCGGGGGCGCACTTGCAGACCGGAAGCTCGCACATGTACCCCGCGGGGCAATCCGCGTCGCTGCGGCAGTCGGTGATGCACTCGTACACGCACTGGCCCTCGATGCAGCGGCCGACCATGTTGGGGCAGTACATGTCGGCTTCGCGGGCGGCGCCGTCCATGTACACCGCACAGTCGGAGTCGGTGCGGCACTGGGCGGCGATACGCTGGCAACCGGTGTACCCGCCACCGTCCTTGCAAGGATACTCGGGGTCGTACACGGCGCCGTTGGCTTCTACTCCGCAGCCCCAGTCGTAGATGGGCTCGCAGATGGGGCGGCGCAGGCAATCTTGCTCGGAGAGGTTGGCGCAGGGATCGGCGTCCGCGTCCAGGCACTGGAGGAACACGTTGGGCTCGGGGATGCAACGCGTCCCGGCGCACTGGGGGGCGGCGTCGCGGGTGCCGTCGTAGTTCATCCAGTCTTCGGGGTAGCCGTACACCGCCTGGCACTCGGCCTCGGCCAGGCACTCCTGCTCGCCGAGGTCCTCGCAGTCCGGCTTGTCCTCGCAGTGGTCGAACACCGGCACGTCGATGCAGCGCGTGCCGAGCCCGCAGCGTAGCCCGTTGTACTCTGCGCCCGAGTCGCGCCACACCGCCCGGCACTCGGAGTTGGCCAGGCACTGGACCTCGTCGAGGCCTTCGCACTCGGAGGCCGGGGCGAAGCACCCGCCCTTCGCGCCCGCGAGGGCCAACCAACAAAGCACGAGCCCGCTATACACCGCCCACCGATAAGCCCGCTGAGTCATGGCAAATCCTTCCTTTCCATTGTTCATTTTTCGGTTCACGCCGGGCATATTTAGCAGGATGCGTGCCACTGGAATGACCGCCCCGGCCCCGATGAATAATCACAGGCAAATCAAAGTGTTACACAAAAAAACCCTGGGGACAGGCCCCGTGATTTCCGTGATTTGGCGGCGCTGAGGAATCAGAAACCTGATGCGTTGACAGGGTTTTCTATCAAACCGGCGCTGCCGCGGGTGACCGCGATCACGCCGGCGATGGCGGGGCGGGAGGAGGAGTATTTGGCGTCCCGGAATCCGGCTGCGCCTGCGCTGTCGCCGCTGGCGACGGAGGAACCGGCCGAGGCCGCCTTCGAAGGTAGACGAGCAGGCCCAAACCGAAGGCGACAAGACCCAGGGCCACGATCTGGCTGGTCGATAGAAGCTGGGGGTACTTCGGGTTTCCGAAGAGCTCGACCCGGACGAGCACCCCACGCTCGGTATCACCGCGGAACATCTCCACCAGGAACCGGCCGAACCCGTACAAAATGAGCCACAGCGCGAGCAGCTCACCGTGGACGCGCTTGCGGTTGCGGTACAGGACGAGGAAGACGAAGATCGTAAGCTCCGCCGCCGCGTCGTAGAGCTGGGTGGGGTGGATGGGCGTGCCCAGAAGGTGGTTTCGCGCCACCACCGTGCCATGGTCGTGGAAGATCGCACCATACCACTCGCTCCCGGTGGGCATGCCGTGGCAGCAACCCGCGGTGTAGCACCCCAGCCGTCCCAGCACGTGGCCCAGCGCCACCGAGGGGATCATGACGTCGGCGATGCGGAAGAAATCGATGTCGTGCCGCCGGCAGTAGTACCACGAGGCCAGCACCGCCCCGATGAACCCGCCGTAGAACACCAGCCCGCCCTGCCAGATCTTGATGAGCGCCAGCGGATCCGCGATGTAGTCCTGGATGTTGACGATGATGAACAGCACCCGCGAGCCGACCATGGCCGCGATCAGGATCCAGAACGACAGATCCAGGATGATCCCCGGGTCCAGGCCCTCCCGGCGCGCCTGGCGCATGGCCAGCCAGATGCCCAGCACGAACCCCACCGCGATGAGCACCCCGTAGGTGTGCAGCTTGAAGTTGTACCCCGGCCCGGCGTACCAGGCGAGGTAGCGCAGCAGGAGGTATACCCCCGCCCAGAAACCAAAGGTGCGGATCGAGAAATTGGGCCGTGTGCGCAGCCAGAAAAAGAGCCCGGCCGCGATCACCACCGTCAGCGCGACCTCGATAAGACCGATGCGTGACAAAAACTCCGGAAAGTCGAACGAGATGAGGATGGGGTACACGGCAGGGCCTTTCTCTACTCCAGCTTACGCCGCCGCTCGGCCCACAGCAACCAGATCACCGCAACGGCGAAGACGGCGATGGCGACGATCTGCGAGGAGGACAGCAGGCCGCCGAAGAACATGCCGCGGTTGTCGGCGCGCAAGAACTCGAGCAAGAAGCGCCCCGCCGAGTACAGCGCCGCAAACGACAGGAACACCTGCCCTTCGAATTTTCGTAGCGCGCGCTTGTGGAACCACAGCAGGAAGAAGAGCGTAAGGCAGAAAAGCGCCTCGTACAGCTGGGTGGGGTGCAGCGGCACGCCCAGCGGCCGGGCCAGCGAGTGCAGGTCGGTAAACGTAATGCCCCAGGGGAGATCGGTAGGCTTGCCATGGCAGCAGCCGGCGAAGAAACATCCCAGCCGCCCGAAGAAGAGCCCGAGCGGCAGCGCCACGCCGAAAAGATCGAACACCTTCCCCTGCGGGAGCTTTCGCAGCCGCAGGTAGAGCCAGGCCGCCGGCAGGCACAGCAGGAAACCGCCGTAGAAGGCGAGCCCGTTCCATACCTTGAAGATGTCGCCGGGATGTTCGAGGTAGAAGTACAGGATGCTGCGCCCCGGCACCAGCGGATCCTCCTCGGCCAGCACGTGCATCAGGCGCGCGCCCACGATGGCGCACACGATGAGGACCAGGCAAAGGTCCAGGAGCGGGTTGGGATTGAGAGAATCGTGGCGGGCTTCCTTCCACACGAAGTAGATCGCCGCCGAAAAGCCGATCACGGCCAGCATCCAGTAGGTGGGGATGCCGGTGTCGCCCAACTGGAAGAGGAACGGCCGCATGCGCTCGCCCGCTCAGGACTTGTCGGCCGGCGGCTCGCCGCCGCCCTGGCCCGGGGACTTCTGCTCCGCCTTGCGCTCGAACAGCATGCACAAGAGCAGCAGGACGATGCCCACGGTGATGGCCGCGTCCGCCACGTTGAAGGTGGGCCAGCGTTTCTCGCCGGGCTCGATGACGATGAGCTTGAGGTCCCAGCGCTCGCTGAAGGTCACGTACCACTGCACGAAGTCCACCACGTAGCCCAGCCGGATGCGGTCGATCAGGTTGCCGAGCGCCCCGCCGAACAGCAGCGAGAGCGAGAGGGCCATCAGATGCTGGTTCTCGGTGAGCTTGCGGTAGAGCCAGAACATGAAGCCGAGCGCCAGCAACGTCACCAGGGCAAAAAGCGGCACCCGGGCCCCGGCCGGCAGCCCCGAGAGCAGGCTGAAGGCGGCCCCGGTGTTCTCGGCGTACACCAGCCGGAAGAACCCGTCGATGACCGACACCGCCCGGTCGGCGGGGTTCATCTCCACGGCCAACGGTTTCAGGTAGGCGATGGCCAGCACCTTGGTGATCTGGTCCAGGATGACGACCGTGGTGGCGACGATCGCGAGCAGCAAATACTTTCCCCGCAGAAATTTCACGAGGCGTGCCCTCCCAGGGCCTCCAGCACCTCCGCGCAGCGCTGGCACACGTCCTTTCGTTCGAGCGAGCCGACCTCGGCGCGGCGGTTCCAGCAGCGGGCACACTTGGGAGCCTGGGCGGCCTCGACCGCCGCCGCAAGGCCGCTCACCTCGACGCCCGCGATGGCGCCCGGGGGCGGGGTGTCGCAGAATTCGACCGTGGCCACCTTGAAGATGTCGGCCAGATCGGAAAACTCCTCAAGGAACTGGCGCGTCTCGGCGTCACAGGCGATCCGCAACGCACCGTCGCCGCTCGAGCCGATGACGTCGCGCTGGCGGGCGTCCTCCAGGGCGCGATTGGCGTCGGCGCGGATGCGGCGCAGGCGCGCAAATCGCTCCAGCACCTCGCCGTCGCCGGGACGCGCCTCGCCGTCCGGGAGCGCCGCCAGGTGGACCGTGGCGGGCCGGCCCGGCTCGGCCGGGAGATACCCGAAGGCCTCCTCGGCGGTGAACGACAGGATGGGCGCCATCAGGCACACCAGGTCGTGCGCCAGCCGGTACAGCGCGGTCTGGGTGGAGCGGCGGCGCGGATCGGCCGGAGCCAGCACGTACAGGCGGTCCTTGACCACGTCGAGGTAGAAGGCCGACAGATCGACGGTGCAGAAGTCGAGCAGGGTGTGCTGCACGGTGTGGAACTCGTAGTCGAGGTACGCCTGGCGGATGCGGCGCGCCTTCTCGCGCAGGAGCGCCAAGATGTAGCGATCGATGGGCTGCAACTTCTCCTCGGGCACGACGTGGCGCGCCGGCTCGAAGTCGAACAGGTTGCCCAGCATGAAGCGCAGGGTGTTTCGGATCTTGCGGTAGGCCTCGCCCATGGGGCCAAGCATGTCCTTGGTGAAGCAGATGTCGGCGGTGTAATCGACCGAGGCGAAGAGCAGCCGCAGCACGTCGGCCCCGCTCTCCTCGATGACCTCCTGGGGAGCGATGACGTTGCCCAGCGACTTCGACATCTTCTTGGCGGACTCGTCCAGGATGAGGCCGTGGGTGAGCACCTGGCGGTAGGGGGCTGAGCCGCGGGTGGCGGCCGCGGTGAGCAACGACACCTGGAACCAGCCGCGGTGCTGATCGGTGGCCTCGAGGTACAGATCGCAGGGCCAGGAGAGGTCGGGGTGGTGCTCCAGCACCGCCCGCTGCGAGCAGGAGGAGTCGAACCACACGTCGAGGATGTCCTCCTCGCGGGCGAACTCGCTCCCGCCGCACTCCGGGCAGCGCAGGCCGGGCGGGAGCAGGTCCTTGGGCTCTCGCTCGAACCACACGTCGGAGCCGTGCTGGGCGGCGAGCGCCTGGACGCGCTCGACCACCGCGAGCTCCAGGAAGGGCTTCTGGCACTTTCTGCAGCGCAGCGCCGGGATGGGCACGCCCCAGGCGCGCTGGCGGGACAGGCACCAGTCGGGCCGCACCTCGACCATGTTGCCGATCCGCTGGCTGCCCCAGGAAGGGATCCAGCGGGTGCGGGCGATCTCGTCGAGGCAGCGCTTGCGCAGGTTTTCGTGATCCACGCCCAGGAACCACTGCTCGGTGGTGCGGAAGATGAGCGGTTGCTTGCAGCGCCAGCAGAAGGGGTAGCTGTGGGTGATCTCGTCCTCGGCCAGCAGGTAGCCGTTCTTCCGAAGCTCCTCGGCGATGGGGCGGTTGGACTCGAACACGGTGCGGCCCTGGTAGGACGGCACCTCGGCGGTGAAGCGCCCCGCGCCGTCCACCGGCGAGAGGGTGGGCAGGTTGTACTTCTTGCCCGACTCGAAGTCCTCGGCGCCGTGCCCCGGCGCGGTGTGCACGCAGCCGGTGCCGGTGTCCCAGGTGACGTAGTCGGCCAGGATGATCACCGAGTCGCGGTCGAACATGGGGTGGGCGCACTTCATCCCCAGCAGTCGCTCGCCCTTGAGCTTCAGCACGACCTCCGGCTCCGCCACGCCCAGGCGCTGGCCCACGTCGTGCAGCAGCGGCTCGGCCACTAGCAGCAGGCGCGCGCCGAAGCGGGCGAAGACGTAGTTGAGGTCCGGGTGCAGCGCGATGGCCACGTTGGCCGGGATGGTCCAGGGGGTGGTGGTCCAGATGAGCACCGCGGCGCCGTCGAGCGGCGCGCCGAGCGAACGCAGCACCGGATCGCCGGGGCGGATCGGAAAGCGCACGTAGATGCTCATGGAGGTGTGGTCGTGGTACTCGAGCTCGGCCTCGGCCAGGGCCGTCTGACAGGTCGCGCACCAGTGGATGGGACGCAAGCCGCGGTACACGTAACCGCCGCGCACCAGGTCGGCCAGCGCACCCAGGATCTCGGATTCGTACTGCGGGCTCATGGTGACATACGGGTCGCCGAAGTCGCCGAACACGCCCAGGCGCTGGAACTCCTCGCGCTGGACGTCGAGGAACTTGGCCGCGAACTCGCGACAGGCCCGCCGGATCTCGAGCTTGGAGAGCGAGGCCGCCTTCGGGCCCGCCTCCTTGAGGACGTTGTGCTCGATGGGCATGCCGTGACAGTCCCAGCCGGGGACGTAGGGCGAGAAGTCGCCCATCATGGTGTGGGACTTGACGATGAAGTCCTTGAGGATCTTGTTGAGCGCGGTGCCGAGGTGCACGTGGCCGTTGGCATACGGAGGGCCGTCGTGGAGGATGAAGCGCGATTTTTTCGTCCGGCCGCGCTCGCGGATCTTCTGGTAGATGTTCTCTTCTTTCCAGCGGGCCAGGATGCGGCGCTCGAGCGCCGGCAGGCCGGCCTTCATGGGAAAGTCGGTCTTGGGAAGATTGAGCGTTTTCTTGTAGTCCATGGCGGGCTCTTCGGCTGGATGTTTGCCGCTCTCCGCGGCCGGGCAGGGAGCCTACGGACGGCAGGGTTCAATGTCAAGGAAATCAACGGCGAAACCGTATCTTGCGCGCCTGCGCTTCCAAAAACCCCGGGGCCTGTCCCCGTGTTTTTCCGCGTTTTTCCACTTGTTTTTCAGTATGCTCACTTCATTTCGCCCGGTTCGCGCTCTCACCTTGAGGCTGTCGGGCATCCGGCACCGGCACGGCGTTCTGACAAATCGCCGAGTTCAGAAAGGCGCCTTGCGATTTCTTCGGCGAGCAGACAATTTCCGCGCGGCGTGAAGTGTCCTCCCGGTCGCACCAGGGACGCTCCCTCCTGTTCCAGCGCCGCCACTTCCCACGGGACCAGATCCAATACCTTGAAGCCTCTTCGCGCAAGGTCCGCGCCCAGCAGCTGCTGGCTTTCGAAGAGAACCCCTTCTTCATCGCGGATCCAGAACGGCGCGCCGATCAGCGCCACCCACAAGCGGGCGTTTTTCGCGCGACAGGTCTTTTGCAGTCGTTCGCAGAGCGCCGCGGTCGTGGCCAGGACTTCTTCGATCCGGTCCGGACTTCCGATCTCGCGAGCTCGCCCGAACAGGAACGCCACCAGAAAGGAGTGGCGGAGAAGGAAGCCCTGCTCGGAAGCGGCCGGAACCGGAACGTTGCCGACTCGCAACGCTCCTTTATCCATATAAAACGCTGGCTTGTTGCGAAAGTAGTGCGGGTACGGGTCGCGGAACGGGTCGGATGGCAACGTGATTGCGAGCAACACGTCGTCGACCTCGAGTCTCCTCGCCGCCTCCTCGAACCACAACACCATCTGCCCCACGCCGTATCCGCGCACCCCCATGTTCAACACCTCGACGTTCGCAAGCCGCGCTTGCAGAAAACTGGGAAGCGTGTGCTCGTCATCCACCTCCTCGCCAAAGACGAACGAGTCCCCCAACACAGCCAGGCGGCGGAATCCGTCCGCGGGCCGCACAGGAAAATCCGTCGCGTTCCTGAAACGTTGCGCGTTCGTCGTGACGCGGATCGAATCATCCGGGGCCGGCCGGAATCCCGCCTTCAGGACCCACCCTAGCGTTGGATGATACTCGTCCGGCAGGTTGTCGGCCTCAGACCATTCTGCCACGCCGGTGATCTTTTCCACTCTTCCAAAGACTATCCGCAGCGATAATTCCAGCAGCAGAATCTCCGCCAAAACCCCTAGCGATAATGCCATGATAATGAAGGTTATTTTTCTCGACGTCGACGATCTGCGCACATCGCCAGGCGGGGGCTGTCCCCAGCTTTTTGCTTTATTAATCAATATGTTGTTCCGACGAGACGTTTGTCGGGGCCTTTCTGGCCGACAAACCTCTTCTGAAAAGGGAAGTTACAGCCGCCAGCGCCGCGGCACCGGCGCCGAACCACATCGCCGCCCGCATGGCCTCGAGGTCGGAAGAGCCCCAATCTCTCCCGGTCGAGCCGCCCAGAGACTGGAAGATGGCCGTGGAGATCGACACCCCGAGAAGCATGCCGAAGTTCCTCGCCAGCGCCATCACCCCCCCGGCCTGGCCCTGGAGCGCCCTCGGTGCCGCTCCCATGAGCGTCGAGGAGTTGGGCGAGATGAACATTCCGGTCCCCAGCCCGACCACGAACTGCAGGGCGCCGATCCAGAAGAGGCTGCTGTGGGCATCGAGCCAAGAGATCCCGGCCAGACCCGCCGCCATCAGCGACATGCCGACCGCGGCGAGCAGGCGGCTTCCGACGCGATCGGAGAGCGCGCCCGCCGGTGCGGCCACCAGGGCCATGGTGAACGACTGCACCGAGAGCAGCAACCCCGCGGCCCGCTCGTCGATCCCCCGAGCCTCGGTGAGATAGAACGGGAGCAGGATGCCGATGGTGAACAGCGCCATGTAATTCAGCGCCGCCGCCATGGCCGCCCCGGAGAACTCCCTCGACCGGAACAACCCGAAGTCCAGGAGCGGCGTCGCCTTCCTCCTCTCGGTCCGGTAGAAGGACCACAGCACCAACACACCGATGCCGAGCAGCGAAAGCGTTTGCGCCGAGGCGAATCCCCAGCGCCGGCTTTCGCTCAAGGCAAAAAGCACGCACGGCAACCCGATGAGAAGGAGCAACAGGCCCTCGCCGTCGAGGGAGCCCTTCTGCCGCTCGGCGCGGGGAAGCCAGGCCAGCCCGGTCGCCAGCACCAGGGCGCCGAGGGGCGCCGCCAAAAAGAAGGTGTAGCGCCAGTCGAGCCAGGCGATGATGAGCCCCCCCAATGGAGGCCCGGCGGTAAGACCGATGTAGGTGGAGGTGGAAAGCAGGCCCAGCGCCTGTCCCCGCCGCTCGGGCGGGAAGGCCGTGGTGGCGATGGCCGGCCCGGTGGCCATGAGCATGGCCGCTCCGGCCGCCTGGAGCACGCGCGCGGCGATGATGAGCCGGAAACCCGGCGCCAGGCCGCACAGCACCGAGCCCGCGGCGAAGGCCGCGTTGCCCGCGAGGTACACCCACCGGTGCCCGAGCATGTCCCCGAGCCGCCCCGCGATCGGCAAAAGAGAGGTGATGACCAGCAAGTAGGCGAGCACCACCCAGCGCGAGTCCTCGATGGAGATACCGAGATCGCGGCCCATGGCCGGGAGCGCCAGCGACACGATGGAACCCGCCATGGCGGAGAGCAACGTCCCCAGGCAAATGACGAGGAGCGGTCGGACGCCCTGCCTCATGGCTCGATGCTAGGATCTTTGCCGGCGCCATGCACGATTTTTAAGCGGTCCTCGCGCGGCCGGTCGCTTCGCTATTTGCGCGCGCCGCGAGTCGCCATGCTGGATGCGGCAGCGGGGTGTTTCTGTTTGACACCTCGTTTCTTCGCATGATAGAAGCGCTCCACCCGCATGCACGGAATTCTGAAAGCATCCCGGCGGTTTATCAGGCCACAAGGAGGCGCCATGCCCAAGTGCGCGTCGCTCATTTTCACGTTCTTCGCTGTCTTGTTGCTTTCTCTTCCCTCGCGGGCGCAGGACGAGGAGAGCGCCACGCCGGCCGGAAGCGGTGATTCGAGCGAGTCCGGCCAGGCGAAAGGCGATCCGGGGAAGGGCGCGGCCGAGGCGGATGCGGACCTTCCGCCCATGCCGAAGACAGAGGAGCTGCCTCCGCCTCCCGCCGGCTTCACCGAGACGACGCTGGAGAGCGCCGCCCGGCCGCCGCTCAACCTGCTCGACCTGCACGGCTACCTCCGCCTGCGCGGCGATCTCATGAACAGCCTCACCCTGGGCCTGCCCGCGCGCACCAGCCGCGACACCGGCGCCGCCTATCCCCAGTTCCCCGGGACGGCCACCGGCAAGGGCTCGACCAACGCCGGCGCCAACATGCGGCTGCGCATCGAGCCCACCATCAACATCAGCGAGGACGTGCGCATTATGGCCCAGCTCGACATCCTCGACAACCTGGTGCTGGGCTCCACCCCCGACGGCTTCCCCAAGAACGGCTACTACCCCATGGTGGCCTTCACCCAGAGCCAGAACCCGCCCATCGCCGGCTTCAACTCCTTCAAGGACAGCATCCTGGTGAAACGCGCCTACGGCGAGGTCATGACCCCGCTGGGGCTGCTGCGCTTCGGGCGCGTGCCCTCCCACTGGGGGCTCGGGTTGCTGGCCAACGACGGCGGCCCCAGCCACGTGGACTTCGGCCCGCAGGTGACGCGCAAGAACGCCTTCGACCTCACCAACCGCTGCTTCGAGTGCGACTACGGCTCGAGCGCCGACCGCATCATGTTCGTCACCAAGATCGCCGGCCACTACATCGTGCCCATGGTGGAGTTCGCCTCCGAGGGCCCGTTCTACAACCGCATCAACGAGCTCTCGGGCCAGGCCTTCGACTTCGACCAGCTCGACGACGTGAACGCCTGGATCCTGGCGGTGGCCAAAAGGGACAAGCCCGAGGACATCCGCCACGCCCTGGAGAACGACGACTGGGTGCTGAACTACGGGCTGTACTTCGTGTTCCGCAACCAGTCCTATGACGCCATCGACTACCAGAACCAGAACCTGATCGATCCCTGGGCCGGCGCCAACCAGAAGCTCACCAAGTACGCCCTGCGCAACGCCGAGGCCTACATCCCCGACGTGTGGCTGCGCTTCATGTGGAAGAAGCTGCGCATCGAGCTCGAGGCCTGCATGATCATCGGCAAGATCGGCTACGACACCCAGAGCCCCTCGGTGGACGCCGAGGGCCACCTCATCCGCACCATGGCGGGCGACAAGGTGGACCTCCTGCAGTTCGGCGGTGTGCTACAGGCCGACTATAGCTTTCTCAACGACTCGCTCATCGCGGGCCTGGAGGTGGGCATGGCCTCGGGCGACGACTCGCCGGGCTTCGGCGTGCGGCCCCTGGAGGAGCGCCAGTACGGCGCCCACACCGACCCCGACACCGGCCAGGTGGTCGAGGACCACAGCATCAACAACTTCCGCTTCAACCCCGACTACCGGGTGGACATGATCCTGTGGCGGCAGATCATCGGCA
The DNA here is from genome assembly GCA_964561025.1 of uncultured Myxococcales bacterium. Classification (GTDB taxonomy): domain Bacteria; phylum Myxococcota; class B64-G9; order B64-G9; family B64-G9; genus JAAZNF01. The sequence goes on along the minus strand of CAZLNM010000022.1, from coordinate 9,373 downwards.
CCGTCACCGACGCGGTTTACATCAAGCCCAGCGTGCAGTACAACATCACCGAGGGGCTGGGCGCCAAGCTCTCGGCGATCTACAGCGCCGCCATGTACAAGTCGAGCACCCGCGGCAAGTCCCACGGCCTGGGCCTCGAGTTCGACCTGGATCTGTTCTACTTCTCCGACGACAACTTTCACGCCGGCCTGAGCTACGGCCTGCTCATCCCCTTCGCCGGCATGAAGGACCTCGGCGCGGACGAGCTCCCCGGCGGCATGCTGGGCGACGCCGACGAGAGCCCGGACGTGGCCCACCGTATCATGGGCCGCCTGGTATTGTACTTCTAGCTCGTGTCTTGCGTATGCGCGCAACCGGCGCGAATCGTTCGCTCGCGACCGACCGCGGGGCCGAAAGAGCCAGCGCGGGCGGTCACGTCAGGCGAGCAACCGGGCGCCTGCTGGCGGCACTGGTGATGTCGGCGTTCTGCTTGTTCCTGGCGGCCGGCGGGTGCGGGGTCAAGGGCCCGCCGCGGCCGCCGTTGCCCGCCGCGGCCGGGTCCCCGGACGGCGGGGCGCACGACTGAAAGGAAGTGCCATGTTCACCGGAACCCTTACCGCGCTGGTGACGCCGTTTCGCGACGGCCGCATCGACGAACGCGCCCTGCGCGAGCTGTGCGAGTGGCAGATCGGCGAGGGCATTCACGGGTTGGTGGTGTGCGGCTCCACCGGCGAGGCCGCCGCGCTCTCGACCCAGGAAAAGGTGCTCGCGACGAGGATCGTGGTGGAGCAGGCGCGAAAGCGCGTGCCGGTCGTCGCCGGCAGCGGCACGAACTCCACCGCCACCACCGTCGAGCTCACCCGCGCCCTTGGCGAGGCGAAGCCGGACGCGGTGCTGGTGGTGACGCCGTACTATGTGAAACCCACCCAGGCGGGGCTGGTCGAGCACTACCGGGCGGTGGCCGAGGTGGGCTTGCCAGTCGTCGCCTACAACGTCCCCGGCCGCACCGGTGTATCCATGACTTCCGATACGGTCGCCAAGCTCGCCGGCATCCGCGGCCTGGTCGCCCTCAAGGAGGCCTCCGCCGATCTCAAGCTGGACGCGGCCATGGCGCGGGTGTGCGGGGAGATGGCCTTGCTGTCCGGAGACGACTTCACCTACCTGCCGTTCCTCGCGGTGGGCGGCCGCGGCTGCATCTCGGTGGCAAGCAACGTGATGCCGCGGCGCATGGTGGAGCTCTACCAGCGCTTTTGCAAGAACGATCTCGCCGGCGCCCGCGACATCCAGCTTGAGCTGCTCCCGCTCATGGAGGCGCTGTTTCTCGAGTCCAACCCCATCCCGGTCAAGGCCGCCCTGTGGCGCATGGGGAAGATCCAGCCGGAGATCCGCGCCCCGCTCACCTGGCTTGCGCAGGACAAGCAGCCGAAGCTGTTCGCCGCCATGGCGGAGCTCGGCCTGGGGGCGCGGCCGTGATCCGCGTCTGTCTCTCGGGCGCCCGCGGGCGCATGGGACGGGCGCTCGTGGATTTGTTCCCGGGGGAGGCCGATCTGCAACTGGCCGCAGCGCTCGAACGGCCGGGCCACCCTGAACTGGGCCTAAAGATCGCCCCGGGCGTGACGCTCGTGGCCGAGGCTCGAGCGGCCATCGAGGGTTGCGACGTGCTGCTCGACTTCAGCCTGCCCTCGGGCGTGCTGGAGCACGCCGCCCTGTGCGCTGATGCGAACAGACCCCTGGTGACCGGGACCACCGGGTTCGACGAGGCGGGCCAGCACGCGCTGCGCGAAGCCGCCCGGCGCATCCCCGTCGTGTGGTCGGCCAACATGAGCCGCGGGGTGCACGTGCTGGCGGAGCTGACCCGCCGCGCGGCCCGATTGCTCGGCGCCGAATACGACACCGAGATCTTCGAGATCCACCACCGCCACAAGGCCGACGCCCCCTCGGGCACGGCCCGGCTGCTGGCCGCCGGGATCCGGGAGGCCCGCGGAGGAGAGGCCCGCTACGCCCGCCAGGAAAAGCGCGCCCCGGGCGAGATCGGCCTTATTTCCGCTCGCGGCGGCGACGTGGTGGGCGAGCACCAGGTGATGTTCCTCGGCGGCGGCGAGCAGCTCCTGCTCATCCACCGGGCCAGCTCGCGCGAGCACTTCGCGCGCGGCGCGCTCGAGGCGGTGCGCTGGATCGCGGGACGGAAGGCGGGCCTGTACGGCATGGCCGACGTCTTCGGGAGCTTGTGATGCGCCTCTTGCGTTTCTACGACGAGGACGGCGCGGCGCGCCCGGGGCTCCTCGAGGGCGACGCCATCATCGAGCTGGAGGGCGACATCTTCGGCGGCTACGCCGCCACCTCCCGTGTCCGCCCCCTGGCGCAGACGGCGTTGCTTCCCCCCGTTGTGCCGCAGAAGATCGTGGCGCTCGCCACCAACTTCGTCCCCCACGCCGCCGAGATGAAGAAGGCGGTGCCGGACGAACCGCGCCTCTTCCTCAAGGCGCCCTCGGCGCTGATCGGGCATCGTGCCCCTATCCGCTTGCCCCCGCACGTAGGACCGGTGGAGCACGAGGCCGAGGCGGCGGTGGTGATCGGCAAGCGCGCCCGCGCGGTTCGCGAGGAGGAGGCGCTCTCGGTGGTGTTCGGCCTCACCGCCTTCAATGACGTCACCGCGCGAGAGCTGCAACGGCGTGACGGGGTCTTCGGCCGGGCCAAGAGCTTCGACACCTTCGCGCCCTGCGGGCCGTGGATCGACACCGAGGCGTTGTGGGACGAGCTGCTGCTCGAGTGCCGCGTGAACGGCGAGCTGCGCCAGTCGGCCCGCCTCTGTGAGATGATCTTCCCGCTGCCGCGGATCATCGCCTTCGTGTCGCGGGTGATGACCCTGGAGCCGGGCGATCTCATCGCGCTCGGCACCCCGGCCGGGGTGGGGCCGCTTCTTGCCGGCGATACGGTCGAGGTGCATCTTGAGGGCGTGGGCGCGCTGGTGAACCCGGTCCAGGCCGGCTGAGCCTCTTTCCGGAAGCGTTCTCCCGAAAGATCGTTCGCCGGGGGCATGTCGGCGCCACCCCTTCGCGTGCAAAATCCATCGAGGAATCAGTGAGGCCGGGTCTTACCAGGGGATCAGGGTTGCGGGGAATCGGGCACAAGCTCGCCTGCCTGAAGTAGCTGGTCGAGGCCTTTTGGCTTGATCGTGCTCAAGATTTTTTGATGGACGACACCGGACGGCTCGAGCCGGCCGGCCGCATCCAGGATCAGGGTTGCGTTCGCCGCCCAGCGCGAGATCAGGCGGTCGACCAAGATCTCCACCCGCGCTTCTCCGGGCGGACTTTCAGCGTCACGCTCAAGCTCGCCGTCATCGACCGCCACCGGCTTGTGGATGAGTTCCTGCGCGCGCGCCACCAGGTCGCGCGGGGCTGGCGCGGATGTCCCGGCTCCGTTCTCCTTGCGCGTTCGAGAATCCAAGGCCAGCCAGGCACCCAGGGCGTGGCGCCTTACCTGGTCTTCCTCGGCCCGGCACTCCTCGTCCCCATCCTCGCACGCTGGCACCTCGGCGATGCCGAGCACCAGATCGTCCAGGATCTCGGCCGTGCCGCCGCTCTCGAGGTACTTGTGCAGGAACCCGGCCACGAGGTTGTCCGAGAGCCCCGCGATCAGGCGTTGCGGCGAGATTCTCTTGGGCAGGTCTCCCGCATCCAGCGCCAGACGTAAGAATCCCTGTCCCATGCGCCGCGCGTAGGCCACCAGATCGACCCGGTCTCTGCAATCGACCGGCGCCGCCTCGCGCGCCGCCGCGTAAAACCGCGCGCCGCTCGTCGGATCGATGAGGAAGATCGTCTCGGGCGACGAGAAGGCCGCCTCGGGCCAGGCGTGCAGGCGCGAGAGCGCCTTCCAGCGAGCCGCCGCATCGCCCGTCCCGAAGACGCGCTCCATCAGCCGCAGCCCGAGCAGGTACGGAGCCAGGTTCCCCGAGGGGAGGTCGGCCCAGCCGTCGAGGCGCAGGTATTGCTCGATCGTCGGCAACTCTTCGTCAGCGAACGCCATCTGCGCGCACCCCATCCAGGGATCGCGCTCGGCGTAGAAGAGCACCTCCGGCGAGGGGTCCAGCTCGCGCTGGATCTCGCGGGAGATGAACATGGCCACGCCCTCCGAGAGCAGTCGGTCCCAGGCCTCGGGAAGCTCCACGCGCCAGTAGTGGTGGGCGAGCTCGTGGATGGTCGTCGACTGGCGGTCCGAGAAGAAGAAGGGATCCGTCTCCACCCAGCGGCGGAGTTTCTGCGTAATTTTGTCGGGAAGATCCTCGGAGGGTGCCTGAGCGAAGCTTGAGAGCGTGACCAGCGCGAGCTGCCCTGCCGATAGGCCACCGAGTTCTACCGGCAGCGGGCTGAGACACACCGCGAGCTCTCCACCGGGACGCGGGCCCAGGCGCCGCTCCAGCGCCCCCAGCGCCTCGCTCACGCGGCGCTCGAGCTCCGGAAGCGCCTCGCGGTACGCTTCCGGCGCACACAGGGTCACGGCGCGGGGCGAGCCATCGAGCGCGGCGACATCGACGGTTCGTTTCGCTAGCCGCTCAGCCAGGATCACAAGATGCGGCGGCCGGTCCAATTGCAACTTTCCACCGGAAGACGGCAGACCCGGCGATGGCAGGATGGCGCGCCACCCCTCGGGCACCTCGATGTCGATGGCGACCGGCAGGTTGCGCCGGGCCACGCACTCCAGCGGATGAAAGGCCTCGGGCGAGGGGCACGAGTATGGCGCCGGCCAGACCGGGAGCAACACGAAGAACCCGTCCATGGCGAAGCTGGAGGTCGTGGCGGTGGCGGTGAAGCGAGTCACCAGGGCCTCGAACAGCGCCACCATCTCGGGGCCCACGGTGACGCGGAACGTATCCGGCGAGAGCCCCGCCATCTCGATGATCTCGGTGGGCCTGGTCGCGCTGCCGCAGACCGTGGG
>CAZLNM010000022.1:0-4449 GCA_964561025.1 uncultured Myxococcales bacterium | reverse complement strand
TGATCTCGTCGAGTTGCATGCCGGGAGCGAGCTCGTCCACCGGGTCACAGAAGCGCATGTTCACGCGCCAGCGTTCGCCGGGCCGGACCGGCTGCGCCGGCCTGAGTCGCGTGTGCCACGCCCCCAGCGTGATCGAGAGCGGCCGGTCCGAGTCGATGCGGTCCAGCCCGAGTGCCCACTCGTCGAAGCCGGCGAGCGGTTCGACTCCCAGGTGGCGAAACCCGGGCCACAGATCGACATGATCGAGATCCCGGCCTCTGGGCTGAAAGACGAGCTCGGCCTCGTTGCAGGCGAACGTTCCATCCTCCTCGGTCTCGAGCCACAACCGACCGGTCATCGAAAGATCGAAGGTAACCCCGGGCTCCGGGGCGGGCTGGAACACGAGGCGCGCCGCCTGCCAGAGGTACGAAGAAAGCGGCATACTTGAAAGCGTCGGAACCGTCGCCCCCTTCTCGTCCTGCCCTTCTCGCTGGCAAGAGCCCAACAAGATAAGCACGCCCGAGAGGATCAGAGAGGTGGATTTCACCATCGGAAGACCTCTAGCACGAATCAGACGGATTCTGAAGGATAGTTGCCGGTATCGTTGCCGCAACCAGCCGCGAGCGATAAATCCCGTAACCCCTCGCAAAATAATAACAAACAATGGGGCAACCCCGGGGCCTGTCCCCGTTGTTTTTCGAAATCCGCCCGAAGGCCATGAGCGTCGAGACCGCGCTCGGAAAGCCGGCGCTCATCGCCTTCCAGAAGGCCGCCGACAAAGCCCACGGCGGTGAGAGCAAGCGCGAGGAGGATTGCCTTCGCGCCGCCGGCCCGGAGGACTTTGGTCTGGTCCGAATCCAGGGCCGTTGGGTGCTTCGAGGGGCGCTGGGGTACTTGGGCCCAGGGGCTCATGGGGAAAGGCCCTGGGGCTCACGCTAGGGTGGCGGCGCTCCCTCCGCGCGATTGCCGAGGCCGATGATGAAACCGAGCATCTTCGCCTCCGAGGGGACAAGGCGCCTCTTCTCGCGCGGCGCCTCTTCGTCCGCGCCAGAGGCCGCAAAGCCGTAGAAGACCCGCAGCTCGCCGCCTTCGCCCTCGAGCCGGACCCTGATCTTGGGGTGGATCAGGTCCTTCTCCTCTGTGGCGTACGGCACGTTTCGAAAGACGGCGGTCGCCGGGCCGAGGACCTCGACGTTCGCATCCGGCTCGTAACGTAGCAGTAGCTCCTCCATCATGACTGAAAGGCTGTTTGCCCCAGAAAGCTGCACGATCGCCTCGTCGCCTCGCCTCATCTCGAGAAGCGGCCGGCTGGCAGACTCGAGCTTGAGATAGAGCGGCTTTCGGACATGGACCGCGAGCGGCTCGCGAACGATCGGCGCAGAAGGGCTCGAGGCGTCGGCCATGGCCGCGGGTCCCGCATCTTCCGGCGCGCTCGCGCCCACATCCGGCTTCTCCGGCTTCTCCGGCTTCGGCGGCTCCGGTTCCGGCGACGGTCTGGCGCAGCCCAGGACCAGCGTGCTGACGACGGCGAACCGCGCCAGGAAAAGAGTGCGTCCGGTCATGGTTTGACCAAGGCCTTCCATACCAACCCCACAAAAACACGACCCGGCCTTTCTATCAAGTGGCGAAAACAAGGCACGCTTCCACTTCTTTTCACGCGATTTTGGAGGTGACGGCATCGGGGCGAACGCGCGCGGTCGGCCTGTGGTAGAATCAGTTCAGGATGGCTTTTCGAAATACCATCTTGGTGCTTCTTCTCCTGCCTGGCGCGCAGGCGGTTTTTGCAAAGGAATCCGAAAGCTGCGCCGCCCAGGACGTCCGGCGCGCGCTCGAACAACGCCTCTCCGCCGACGAGCGGGCTCGCCTCACCGTGCCTTTCGAGGCCGACGCCGAGATCCGCGCGCTCGCGCTGAAAGTGACCGCACCCGCGCACAGCGACCGTGGCAAGCTCGACCTCTTGGTGCGGTTTTTTCGAAGAGAGGGGTTTCTCGAAGGCTACCAGAAAGATTGGACCCGCACCGCCCGCGATGTCCTCGAGTCAAAGAGAGGCAACTGCCTCTCGTACGCCAGCCTGTTCGTGGCCATGGCGCGCTCCGCCGGGTTGCAGGCGTGTTTTCTCGATGGCTCGCAGATGACGCCCGAGTTCGGGCCGACCGGGAGCGTGCTCGTGGAGGTGGGCCACGTGCTGCCCGGCGTCCAGATCGGGCCAGACGTGGTGCCCGTCAATCTCGCTGGCGAAGAACGTCCCGTCAACCGGTTCGAGATCCTCTCCGACCTGGAGGCGGTCGCCGACTACTACAACAACCGAGGGTTCGAGATCGCCTGGACGCGGGCGGCCGAGGGAGGTCTGGCTCGCGAGGACGCGCGCTGGGCCTTCGAGCTCGCCACGCGCATCGAGCCGCGCTTCGCCCGGGCCTGGAACAACCTCGGCGTGTCTTACGCCCGGGCCGGGGACATGCTGGCCGCGGAAAAAGCCTTCCGCAGGGCCGTGCAGGCCGAGCCGGGGCTCGCCGCGGCGTACGCCAACCTGGGCCAGATCCACACAAGGCGTGGCGAGCTGCTGCAGGCGCTCGAACGGTTCTCGCGGGCCGTGGAGCTCGATGGCGCAAACGCACACTACCGGTACTTCCTGGGGAAGGCCCTGGCGAGCGCCGAGCGGACGAGCGAGGCCATCGCCGAGCTAGAGCGTGCGGTTTCGCTGAACCCACGCCTGTTTCCAGCATGGGTCCAGCTCATGAAGTCTCGCCAGGCGTCCGGCGACATCCCCCGAGCCAGGGCAGCGGCCCTCGAAGCCCTGAAACTCCAACCTGGACAGCGAGACGCGAAAAAATTCCTCGAGCGGCATCCGGAAGGAACTCCGTGACGGGCCGATAGGCAGATCTGGTTCTTCCCGCGCAGCCTGCGCCGGCCAGACACAACACGCTGAAATAAAAGCGCTTTCTCGTCTCTCCCCGCCCTTTCGCAACACTTTGAAAAACCGAGAAAAACCGGGGCCTGTCCCCGTGTTTTCCCGTGTTTTCAGAGGGGCGGGAGGATCTTGACAGAAGCGGGCGCGGCGGGTATTCGAAGGGTGCTCTAACCCCCGGATCTTTTAGAGAGGTTCCGGGAAAACAAAGGAGGATTATATGTCCCAGGCGAAAGGCTTCAACCCGTTCGAGATGGCCCAGAAACAGTTCGACAAGGTGGCGGACCTGCTCGAGCTCGACGCCGGAACCAGAGAGATCCTGCGCAACCCCATGCGCGAGTACGCCTTCAACATCCCGGTGCGCATGGATGACGGCAAGGTGAAGGTCTTCCGCGGCTTCCGCGTGCAGCACAACGACGCCCGCGGCCCGTGCAAGGGCGGCATCCGCTTCCACCCCCAGGAGACGGTGGACACGGTGCGCGCGCTGGCCATGTGGATGACCTGGAAGTGCTCCGTGGTGGACATCCCGCTGGGCGGCGGCAAGGGCGGCGTGATCTGCGATCCCCACAACCTGTCCGCCCGCGAGCAGGAGGGCATCTGCCGCGGCTGGGTGCGCCAGATCGCCAAGGTGGTCGGGCCGCTCTCCGACGTGCCCGCCCCCGACGTCATGACCAACGCCCAGCACATGCTGTGGATCCTGGACGAGTACGAGGCCATCCACGGCGGGCACTACCCCGGCCTCATCACCGGAAAGCCGGTGGGCCTGGGCGGCTCGTTGGGGCGCAAGGAGGCCACCGGCTACGGGCTGGTGTTCGTGCTCCGGGAGGCCCTGCGCGAGCTCGGCATGAAGCCCGAGAACACCTCGGCCGCGGTGCAGGGCTTCGGCAACGTGGCGCAGTTCGCCATCGAACTCTACCAGCGCCTGGGCGGCCGGGTGGTCTGCGTCTCCTGCTGGGACCAGAAGGACCAGACCTCCTACACCTTCAAGAAGGAGCCCGCCATCAAGCTCGAAGAGCTCCTGGGCATCACCGATCGCTTCGGCGGCATCGACAAGGAGAAGGCCAAGGGCCTCGGCTACCAGGTCCTCCCCGGCGAGGCCTGGCTCACCCAGGACGTGGACATCCTCATGCCCGCCGCCATCGAGAACCAGCTCACCGGCGAGACCGCCCCGCGCATCTCGCGCAAGGTGCGCGTGGTGGCCGAGGGCGCCAACGGCCCCACCACCCCCGAGGCGGACGAGGTGCTCAGAGAGCGCAACGTGTTCGTGCTGCCGGACTTCCTCGCCAACGCCGGCGGGGTCACCTGCTCGTACTTCGAGCAGGTGCAGAGCAACATGAACTACTTCTGGGAGAAGGACGAGGTGCTCGGCAAGCTGGACGTCAAGATGACCTCGGCCTTCCACGGCGTGTCCGAGCTCGCCCGCCAGAAGAAACTCTACATGCGCGACGCGGCCTATGTCATCGCCATCAACCGGGTGGCCCAGGCCTGCAAGGACCGCGGCTGGGTGTGAGCGCCGCGAGGTCTTGCGTTTCCGATCTTGCTGACCCGGGGGCGAGCCCCCGATC
>CAZLNM010000021.1:0-51295 GCA_964561025.1 uncultured Myxococcales bacterium | reverse complement strand
GTGACCTCGGGCGGCCAGGCCGTGCCCGCGCGGGTGGGGTTCTACTCGCTCGACGGCCGGGCCAAGAACCTCATGGCGGCGTCCTTCGGCGAGGAGACGCACGAGGGCGGCGCCGCGCTCACGCTGTACCTCACCGGCGGGCGCGGGCAAGGCGCGCTGCCGCCCGGCCGCTACCGCGCCGTGGCCATGCGCGGCTTCGAGTACGAAATGGACCGGCAGGAGATCGAGCTCGGCGCCGAGCCGAAGACGCTGCGCTTCGATCTGGAAAGAGCGGTAGATACCACCGGCTGGGTGGCCGCCGACTTCCACCTGCACGCCCAGTACAGCCCCGACTCGAGCGTTCATCCGCTGCGCCGGGTGGCCACGGCGCTGGCGGCCGGCATGCCCATCCTGGCCGTCACCGAGCACGACACCGTGCGCGACTTCCGGGCGGTGGTCGAATCCATCCCGGGCGCCTCCGACTGGATCTTTCCCCTGACCGCGAGCGAGATCACCACCTACACCTACGGCCACTTCAACGCCTGGCCGCTCACCGAAAAGCCCGACGCGCTCAACCACGGCGGCATCGAGTGGTTCGACACGCCGGCCCCGGCGCTGTTTGCGCGCATGCGGGACTCCGAGGACCACCCCATCGTCATCCAGGCGAACCACCCCCGCTCCGAGTCCATCGGGGGATACTTCAGCGCGGTAGGGTTGGACATCCTCGCCGGCACCTACGAGCGCGCCGATTGGTGGAGCGAGGACTTCGACGCCATCGAGGTGTTCAACGGCACATGCAGCAACGGCAACCGCGAGGAGGTCTACGACTGGTTCGCCTTCCTCAACCGCGGCTACCGCGTGGCGGTGAGCGGCGGCTCCGACTCGCACCAGGAGCGCGTGGGCATCCCGCGGGTGTACCTGCCCTCTCCCCACACGCCGGCCGAATACCAGGAGCAGGAGTCGGTGACGGCGGTGAAGGAGCTCAAGGCCTTCGTCTCCTGCGGGCCCTTCGTGCGCTTCTCCATCGACGGGCACGGGCTCGGCGAGACGGTCACGCTCTCCGGCGCGCTCGACATCCGCGTGCGGGTGGAGGCGCCGAGCTGGATGAGGTTCGACGAGTTCCGCCTGGTGCGCAACGGCGAGGTGGCGCTGCGAAAGCCCGCGGCGGAGTGGACGGCGGGGGCCGGCGGGGTGCGCTGCGACGAGACGCTGTCGGACACGCCGGCGGCGGACGCCTGGTACGTCCTCGAGGTCAAAGGGACGGGCACGCTGTCGGAGCTCGGCGGCGAGCCGCCCTACGCCATCACCAACCCCATCTTCGTGGACGCGGACGGCGACGGGCGCTTCGACCCGCCGCTGCCAAAGTTCCAACCGCGCTAACAAGCTGTATCTGGAGCGCGGCGCGCCTCACCTCATCCCTGAGGTGCGCATCACCCGGTCGACTTCCTTCACAAAAGCCTCGTCGGCCTTGCCGGCGGCCTCGGCCCGCAGCATCATCTCCGCCGCCTCCCCCTTGCGGCCGGCGTCGCGGGCGATCTCGGCCTGGCGCAGCAGGCACCAGTAGGCCGGCCAGTCGGCAAGGTCCTGCGACGCTTTCAGGCACTCCGCGTAGAACGGCCCCGCGCTTTTGGGGTCTTTCTTGAGGTACCGGAAGGTCTCGGCCCAGTAGTAGAAGACGTCATTCTGGAAGTACCATGCGATGCGCGGCAGCACCTCGCGCAGGCCGGCAAAGTGCGAGAGCGCGCCCTCGGCGTTGCCCTGCTCGAAGGCCATGACGCCCAGGATGTAGCGGCTCCAGAAGGCGGGCCAGTCCGTCTTGTCCTCGGAGACGTCCCAGGCCCTCTGGTGGAACTCGGCGGCGCGGGCCGGATCCTTTTTCTGCGTGCGATAGACCTCGCCGAGGACGTAGAGGACGTCGTTCTGGAGGTACCAGCGCGGAAGATCCGACGGGAACCAGCTGGCGCGGTCCATCGCGGTCAGCGCCTCGCCGCACAACGCGATGGCGCGGTCGGCGTTGCCCTGCTGGTAGGCCATGAGCCCCAGGATGTAGCGGCTCCAGAAGGCCGGCCAGTCGGACTTGTCCTCGGAGACGTCCCAGGCCTTCTGGTGGAACTCGGCCGCCCGGGCCAGATCGTTCTTCTGGTTGCGGTAGGTCTCGCCCAGCATGTGGAAGATGTCGTTCTTGAGGTTCCAGCTCATCCCCGGCGCGAACGCCAGCGCCTGCTGGAACAAGGTGATGGCCCGGTCGGGCTGGTTCTGCTCGTAGGCGAGCACCCCCAGGATGTACTCGCTCCAGAACGCCGGCCACTCGGACTTGTCCTGCGACACCTCCACCGCCTTCTTGAAAAACTCGGCGGCCTTGGCCGGATCGTTCTTTTTCAGCCGGTAGGTCTCGCCCAGCATGTGATAGATGTCGTTTTTCAGGTTCCAGCTCATGTCCGGCGCGAAGAGAAGCGCCTGCTGGTACAGCGCGATGGCCTGGTCGGGCTGGTTGTGCTCGTAGGCGAGCACCCCCAGCAGGTACTCGCTCCAGAACGCCGGCCAGTCGGACTTGTCCTGCGACACCTCCACCGCCTTCTGGTGAAACTCGGCCGCCTTGGCCGGGTCGTGGAGCAACACCCGGTACGTCTCGCCCAGCATGTGGTACACGTCGTTCTGGTAGGCGAAGGAGGCGCCCTTCATGAACGACAGCGCCCGCTCGAAGTGCTCGATGGCCGGCTGCGCCTTTCCCTGCTCGTAGGCCGGCAGGCCCTGGAGGTAGATGCACCAGTAGGCCGGCCACTCGGTCTTGTCCTGCGACACCTCCACGCAGCGGCGAAACATCTCAGCGGCTTTGACGGGGTCTTTCTTGCGCGCGCGGTACAGTTCGCCCCACTGGTGGTAGAGGTCGTTCTCCAGCTTCCAGTCGGAAAACCCCGCCTTCTCCGCCTCCGCGAAGCTCTTCTCCGCCGCCGGGATATCGTTCTTCTCCAGCGCGGCCACGCCCTCCTGGTAGTGTCTGGCGGCGGCCGCGGGATCGACGACCTTCTCCGCCGGGCCCGCGCCACGGAGCTTCTTCGCCAGGAACTCGAGCCCCGTGAACAAGGCGTCCTTGCCGCATGCGCCCTTGTAGGTGGTGGCCTTCTCGCTGGCCGCCAGGCGCAGGTCGTACAAGGTGGCGATGATGCCGCACTGCTGGCCCACCTGCATGATGCGCGTGGCCAGGGTCTTCTGGGCCGCCACCTCGCGCCCGATCTCGATCTGGCAGCGCTCGTCGAAGCACTCGCGGTAGGACTCGCGCTTCTTTTCTGACAGCGCCTTCTTGAGCTGTTCCGGCGGCACCACCCGGTACGTCCCGCCCTCGGCCAGGATGGCCCCGAGGTACACGGTGAGGTCGGCGCGCTCGCGGTCGGAGAGGCGCGCTTTCTGCGGCCGCGTGTCCTCGATCTCGAACACCGCCACGATCGTCCCGCCCGCCTCCTGGGCGCGACCGGTACGAGCCGCCGCGAGCGAGGCCACGCCGCACGCGGCCACGAGCAGCGCCATCCCAGGGAGTCTTCGAATGCGCATCGCGCGGCACCTCCGGGCGGGGCCATTATGTACCTGGGGTGATTCGAAATCAAAGACTCACGGGTCGCGACGAGCAGACAGGCGCGGGATTCTCCGTCTAATCCTCGTCGTCTTCTTCAGGTTCATCCTCGTCTTCTTCGCCATCCCGGCGCTCGTCGCATTCCGCGCACTTGTCCTCTTCTTCGTCGCTCTCTTCTTCTTCCTCCTCGTCCTCGCTACTTTCTTGCTCGCCGAAGAGATCCTGCTCGGTGCCCTTGGCAAAATGGAGAACCTTCAAGAATATGTCATCGTCCTGCTGGATGAAGCTCGCGTCCGGCGCGGCCTCGATGTCGGCGATCTTGAGCCCGAACCAGTCGGACTGGAGCGCGAGCTCGCGGGCCAGCGACGCCACCTTCTCCACATTGGCCGGCGCGATGATTTCGGATTTCCTGCCGCTCTCCAACAACGTCTCGGTGGGGTCCTCTCCGTTCACCAGGATGGCCCTGGCGACCGCCACCAGGTGCAGGGGCACGCCGTCCTCGCGAAGCGCAATCTCTTTCGGCAGCGCGAGCTTGTCGAGGCCGGCGAAGTGGCACAGCCAGACGAGCCGGGTCCACTCCTGCCGGCACAGGTGCTGGATGCCGACGCCCTGGTAATCCTCGGGGACGGGCACCTCGACCGGTCCGTCCGGGAGCAGGAACGACACGTCGGGGACCATCCAGTCGCGTTCGCCGAAGACCTCGATCAGCCGTGCGCGGTGGCGCAGCAGGCGGGTGGCGCTCTTGTGGATGGCCTGGGTGAACGCCTCCAGGCTGTTCGCCTTGAGCCAGTGCCCCCGCTGGAGCAGCCGCAGCAGCGGCGCCAGGTTGGCGCGGCGCGAGTCGGTGGCGGGCCAGAAGGTCCAGGCCGGGAACAAGGCCCGCATGTAGGCCCCGATGCCCCGGGCGGTATCGGGGTCGGCCTTGGCCAGGGCCTCGATGGAGCAAAGCGCCCCGTCGCGATCGCCCAGGCTGGCGCGCACCAGCGAGCGGGTGTACTCGTGGAGTGGCGCCTCCTGGGCCGGCGCGGCCGCGATGGCGGCGTCCACCAGCTCGAGCGCAAGAGGGGACTCGCCCATGTCGTCGAGCACCCCGGCGCCGAAGCGCAGCAGCTCCGTGCCAAAGCCCCCGCGGCGGATGCCCTCGAAGACCTGGTTGAGGCACTTGTCCGGCCCGGCGCCGAAGCGCACCATGTTGGACACCACCATCTTGGCGTACTGGGTCACGTGAAAGGCCGCGTGATTGGACCAGGGACGGGCCAGCCCGGCCAGGGCGCCGCGCAGTTTCTCGGCGCCCGTCTCGCCGCGTCCCACACCCCGGGCCAGGGCGAAGAGCGCCGCGCCCGTCTTGCGCTCGCGACCGAGCGCGCCGGCCAGGTCGGCGAACCCCCCAGCGGCGCCCAGAACCTGCTGCGTGGCCTCGAGATCTTCCGGCAGGCCGGTGTCGATGCGCGCCAGCACCTCTCCATCCCGATCGAGGTATTCGATCACCCCGCGCGGGGCGTCGTCATCGAACTCGCCGCGCTCGCTCACCGCCTTCGCCTGGCCCGGGTCCGACTCGTCTTGTTCCAGCCGCCGGAAGCGCGGGCCCCGCTTTTTTCCCTCAACGTAGGTGTTCTCCTCGGTCGGCTCGCCGCTCTCCGGCGAGAAGTACTTCGCCAGGCCGTGCAGCTTGCCATCCTGATAGTTCTCCTCCGCGACCAGCACCCCCTCGGGCGTGTAGAAGCGCCAGGTGCCGATGCGGGCGATGGTGCCATCCTTGTGGTCCACCACCGAGCCGACCACCCAGCGGTACTCGCCGTCCTGCTCGCGCTTGCGAAAGTGGGCGTCCGCGGGCACGTTCTTCGGCCGCTCGGGGAAGGGCGCGCCGTCCTCCATGCACTGGCGGTCCTGCTCGTCGTAGCAGCGGGCGGCCACGATGTTGCCCATCCGGTAATCCATCTCGGCGCGCTTCACCGCCTCCCCCAACCCCTGCGGGAACTTCTCGGTGGTGGCCGCGCTGGAGCGGTAGAAGACGTTCGTGCCGTGGAGCTGGCCCTGCTCGAAACGGCCCTCGCGCGACACCTCGCCGTTCTCGTGGAAACGCTGGAAGGCGCCGTGCGGAGCGCCGTGCCGGTACTCCGTCTTGCAGCACAGGGTGCCGTCCGGGCGCCACCACTGGACCCAGCCGTGGTACTCGCCCTGATCGTCCCGCTGGGGCAGGCACCACTCGTTCTCGTCTTCGGACCAGAAGGCTTCGGCGGGCACGCTGGCGGGTCTTTCCGGCATGGTTCCTCCTCGGCGGGTCACCGCCCGCCTGAAATGAACGGGGCACTGGCCTCAGCGACCATATCAGCAATCACAACAACCGCAACGAGAAATCGCTGGAACGGCTTCTGACAAACCTCTCGCGGGGCGCGGTCGCCTGTTGCATCTTGCGCCGATGTTTGAGACGCTTTTTACGTCATCCTCAAGAACCGCCTCCGGGTAGATCCATCGATGGGATGGCCCGTCAACAACGGTGTCGAAAAGATAAAGGAGAAAAGCCCATGAAAACAAAGGTGATTTCGATCACGTTCGGCGCTCTTATCGCCCTCGCGCTGGCGCTCCCGGCAAGCGCGCAGCAACAGCGAAAGCCGCTCATCCAGATGGCAATCTTGCTCGACACCTCGGGCAGCATGGACGGGCTCATCAACCAGGCCCGCACCCAGCTGTGGAAAGTGGTCAACCAGTTCGTCGCCACCAAGAAAGACGGGGTGCGGCCCGAGCTCCAGGTGGCGGTCTTCGAGTACGGCAACGACGGCCTGCCGGAAAGTGACGGCTACCTCCGCATGGTGACGCCGCTCACCACCGATCTCGACGCCGTCTCCGAAGCCCTCTTTTCGCTCAAGACCAACGGCGGCAGCGAGTTCTGCGGTCAGGTGATCCAGGAGGCCACCCGCCGCCTCGCCTGGAGCCAGAGCCCGGGTGACCTCAAGGTGATCTTCATCGCCGGCAATGAGCCCTTCACCCAGGGGGAGGTGGACTTCCGCCAGGCCGTGAAGGAGGCCATCGGCAAGGGGATCATGGTCAACACCATCTTCTGCGGCAACCGCAGCGAGGGCGAGAAAAGCGGCTGGAAGGAGGGCGCGATGCTCGCCGACGGCAGCTTCATGGCCATCGACCAGAACCGCCCGGTGCTCGAGATCGCGGCCCCGCAGGACGCCGAGATCCGCAAGCTGAACGACGAGCTCAACCGCACCTACGTGGCCTACGGCGCGCGCGGCAAGGCGGCCAAGGCGCGCATGGCGGCGCAGGACAAGAAGGCCTTGTCGGCGGCCCCGGCCGCCGCGGCGGAGCGTGCGGCTTTCAAATCGTCGGGGAGCTACGGCGCCGGCGGCTGGGACCTGGTGGACGCGGTCAAGGAGGGCAAGGCCAAGGCCGGCGCCATCCCGGCCGAGGAACTCCCCGAGGAGATGCGCGGCATGAACGCCGAGCAGCAGAAGGCCTACCTCACCGAGCAGCAGAAGAAACGCGCCGAGCTCCAGGCCAAGATCCAGAAGCTGGCCGAGGAGCGCCGAAAGTACATCGCCGAAAAGCAAAAAGAGGCCTCCGGCGCGGACACGCTCGATGGGGCCATGATCCAGACGGTGCGCGAGCAGGCCCAGAAGAAGGCCTTCAAGTTCGAATAGCGACCGACCGCGTCGAATACCACCGTCTCCCTCGACCCTCTTTCCGCACTCTC
This sequence comes from uncultured Myxococcales bacterium, assembly GCA_964561025.1. Lineage (GTDB taxonomy): Bacteria > Myxococcota > B64-G9 > B64-G9 > B64-G9 > JAAZNF01. Next base: position 44,048 of record CAZLNM010000021.1, on the reverse strand, counting down.
TGCAAGCGACCCCCTTGACGAACTCGACTGGACGGAGGCTAATGTCGATCTTGTAGCCATATCGCCCTCGCGGAGGAAATGAGTGAGAATCATGAGAGATGCCATGCGAATTCTCCTTGGCTGCTCTTTTGCGCTGCACTTCTGGGCGGGCTGTTCGAGCCATCATGCCGGCGGAGACGGCGGCGCGGACGGTTTCTCCGACGGCTCGGATGACGGCGGGGACAACAGCGACAGCGGCGGCGATCCGGGCCCCGGCCACTGCCCGCCCGACCCGCTGTGCGGCTCGGTGTGCTGCGCCGAAGACGAGCTCTGCCTGCACGACGTGTGTGTAAAGCAGACGGCCACCTGTGTCACCGACGGCGAGTGCCAGAACGACAGCTACTGCGAGGCGGGCCACTGCATTCCGTACGGCAACGGCCCCCGGGGCGACACCAACCCCGACTGCACCCGATTGGTGGTGGCCGGCCTGTTCCAACCGGCGCTTCAGTGCGAGTGGACCGGCCCGCCGGCGGGAGATCCCTACCCTGCTCACCTGCAGGTGTTGGGTACGCCAGTAGTGGTGGACTTCGACTTCGACAACGACCCGGAAACGGTGCACCCATCCATCGTCTTCAACACCTACGACGGCCTCGACGGCGACTCCGGCTGCATCACCGAGCTCGACGGTGTGCTGCGCATCATCGACGGCGCCACCTGCCAGACCCAGTTCACCCTGGGGCCCTACCTTAACGGCAGCAACCCGGTGGCTGTGGGAGACCTGGACAATGACGGCCGACCGGAGATCGTGGCCCACCGCAATCTGGGCGGCACGCTGGCCTACCGCTACGATGTCGGCAGCGGCACCTGGGCCATTCTGTGGGAGGCGCACGATGCCGGGGGCAATCCGCTGGCCCCGGGCGAGGCCGCCACGCGTTGGGGTGGACCGAGCCTTCTCGATCTCGACGACGACGGGGTGCCGGAGATCCTCTCCGGCGGCCTGGTGTACAGCGCCCAGGGCCTGCTGCTGGACGGCGCGCTCGGGTTGGCGGGCGTGCACGCGGTGGGTTTCCCGGTCGCCGCCGATCTGGACGGCGACGGACGAGTGGAACTGGCCAACGGCAACGGCATCTGGGAATGGGACGCCGCAGCACATGTCTGGAAACTCGAGCGGGCCTTCGGGGGCGCGCACGGCTACGTGGCGGTGGCCGACTTCGGCACGTACACCCCGGCCGGCGAGGATCGAACCGCGCTGGACGGTGTGCCGGAGATCGCGGTGGTGGAGAACGGGCAAGCCCGCATCGACGCGCTCGATGGCCGGACAGTCTTCGGGCCGGTGGCGATCCCCTCCAGCGCCGGCGGCGGGCCGCCTACCATCGGCGACTTCGATGGCGACGGTCGGGCGGAGCTGGCCGCCTCGGGCTCGGACTCCATGACCATCTTCGATCCCGACTGCCGGGACGCCCCGCAAGCCGCCACCTGCCCCACCCTGCGCAGCGACGGCATCCTGTGGAGCCAGCCCTCCCAGGATCACTCCTCCAACATCACCGGGAGCTCGCTGTTCGACTTCGAGGGAGACGGCAAGGTGGAGGCGGTGTACGCCGACGAGTGCTTCGTGCGTGTCTACCGCGGCTCGGACGGAGCGGTGCTCTACTCCCAGTGGCGCAGCTCCTGCACCTGGAACGAAAACCCGGTAGTGGCCGACGTCGACGGCGACTACTCGGCCGAGCTGGTGGTCCCCTCCAACGAGAGCTGCGAGAACGTCGTACCGTCCACCCTGGGCGGCCGCTCCTACGACGTGAGCCCCGGCGGTCATCCCATGGACCCCCTGTTCGCCGGGCTGCCTTGCAAGGGCGACAGCGATTGTGCGCGCTCCTGCGTCGAGGGCTTGTGCCGCTGCGCCGCCGACGCGGACTGCGGCGGCAGGGGTTTCGTATGCGCGCCGCCACCGGCCGGCACCCCTGGTGCGGGCAATACCTGCCGTGCCGAGTGGCGCGGCAAGCTGCATGGCGTGCGAGTGTACCGCGACGCGCTCGATCGCTGGGTGGGCTCGCGCCCCATCTGGAACCAACACGCCTACGCCGTCACCAACGTGGAGGACGATGGACGTATCCTTCGCACCTCGACGGTCCGGAAAAACTGGCAGGTGCCCGGCCTCAACAATTTCCGCCAGAACGTGCAGGGAGATCTCAACCCCGAGCACATCCCCGACCTCACCTCCGGCCGTGGCGACTTCGGCCCGGGATGTGTCGGCAGCTCGCTCTCGCTGCACGCCCGGGTGTGCAACCGTGGCACGGGCCCCATCGCCGCCGGGGTCAGCGTCGGGTTCTACCTCGGCGACCCCGCCGCTGGCGGGACACGCGTGTGCGCCGCCCAGACTCAACGTGCCCTGGCGCCGGGAGAATGCGAGACGGTCGACTGCACCTGGGATGGCGCCACGGAGTACGGCCAGGACATCACGGTGGTGGTCGACGACGGCTCCGAACGCAGCGAGTGCATCGAGGAGAACAACCGGGGCATCATCCGCGGCGCAAACTGCCCGCCGGCGTGATCATCGCCACGCGGGACGCCGCGCAGCGTCACTTATAAGATTGCAACGGGTTTACAGCTCGTTCTCGGCCAGGACCACCAGCGAGTCGCCCTTCTGTAGCTTCAGCTTCTGCTGCTTGTCGGGATTCACCTTGACCCCGAAGTTGGCTTCGGGGTTGCTGCTCATCGCGCCCAGCCGGTAGCCGAAGCAGATCTCCTCTCGCTTCAGCGCCTGGCCCATGCAGTCGAGGAAGGGCACCTCGACCGGTAGCTCCGCAAAGTACAGCTCCACCGGTTTCAGGTACACCTCGGAGCCCTCTTCGGAGAAGAGGTCGTCGTACACCCGCTTGATGTGCGGCGCCTCGGAGAGCTGGGCCAGGATCATGCTGGCCAGCTTGTTCGAGATGATGAAGTCATCCACGTGGGTCTGGCTGATGAGGTCCTGGTTCTCGGAGTCCAGGATCTGGGTGATGAGCTTCATCCTGGGCTTCTCGACCCCGGCGTCGCGCAGGATCTTGCGCAGCAGGAGCAGGATCACCATGGTCTCGGAGTCGGTCTTCTCCGGGTTCGGATCCTCGCTCTGGCTGAGAACGAACACGTTGTTGAACATGAAGGGCTTGAGCGAGCGGAGCTGCTCGAGGTCCATGGGGTTGCGGTCGACCAGGCGGATCTTGAGCGTCGGGCACCCCTTCGCCAGCGCCTGCACCTCGGCCTTGATCTTGTCGGAGGGGTGATGGACCACGATGTTGACGCTGGAACCCTCGAGCAGGTAGTCGGCGTACTCTCTCACCAGGGTGTTGGCGATGTCGTGCCAGCCCAGCAAGAGCTCGTGCTCGATGGTCTTCTCCAGGCGGTGAAGCACGAACGGGTGATCGGCCGGCTTCCACAGGGGCGCGGGCCGAAAGTCGATGGTCGAGTTGTCCTCGCAGATGATCAGCGCCTTGTCGCCGTCGTTGAGCACCGCGTCCATGGGAGGCCGGATCTCCAGCTTGCCGTCGGCCCGCTCGATGCCCAGCAGCACCCCGTCAGGGAAATGGAAGAGGGCGTCGTAGAAACGGATGCCCTTCCAGTCCTGCGGGGTGAGGTACATCTCGCTGCCCTCGAACCCGAGGATCTCGTTGTACACCACGGCCAGGCCGCTGGTCCGGGAGGTCTGGACCATGATCTTGCCCAGCAACTCCCGGGAGTTCAGGCACACAATCTGCTCGTCCTCCATGGTGTCCAGCACGTCGCGGCTGTCCTGGAAATACAGTTCGGCCACGATGGGGATCTGGTTCTTGCCGCCCTCCTGACAGGCCACCAGGGCCAGCACGGTCTTGATCACCTTGGCGTCGGAGATGCGCTTCTCGTCCTCGCTGGCGGTCTCCGGGCAGGTGGCCAGCACGATGGCCGACTTGGCGGCCGGAGCGGCGATGCGCTTCAGGGTGGCCAGGGTGGAGGTCTGCCCGTTGCGGCAGATCACCCTGGTGGTGCGCAGGTCGGGGAGGAAGGTGGCGATGCGATCCTCCATCTCCTCCTTGTCGTGTTCGGCCAAAATGACGATGCTGGCGTCGCGCTCGCTCTCGTTGGCCACCACCAGCTGGCGCATGATGTCGAGCACGCGGTCGCTCCAGCCGAGGATCACGGTGTGCCCGCGCTCCACCACCCGCGAGCGGCCCTTGCGGAACTCGTGCAGCAGCGTGTCGAGGCTGGTGGTGATGAAGGCGATCAGCATGGAGAAGATCACCACGCCCAGGAAGCCGGCCACCACCACGGAGACGCGCAGCCACACGCCGGGCTGCTCGTCCACGCCCATGTTGCCCGGATCGGTCATGGCCAGGAAGGTGTTCCAGAAGTGGTCGGCCAGCGAGCCCTCGACGCCCGGCACCAGCGTCACCACCAACCAGCGCAGGCCGATGGCGATCACCAGGCACACGGCGAACAGCACCGTCAGGCTGATGAAGATCGAGGCGCCCCCCTTGGACATGAAGTTCTCGAAACGGTAGCGAAGCCTCTCTCTCAGGCGCGCGCGGGCCATGCATCTCCTCCTGGAGTACCAAGGGATGGAGTCGCGTCCGGCAGGTTATGACTGGCAGGAGCGGGGTGTCAAATGAAGATCCGGCAGCGGCCCCGCAGACCCAGATCGAAGGCCAGCGCCCCCGTCTTCTCGGCTTCCGGGAGCAGCTCCCGCTGCAGGTACAGCGTCACCCCCTCGGCGTCGAAACGCTCGAAGCCGGCTTCATCCTCGGGCTTCTCCAGCGACCCGACCGGGCCGCGGACGGCGTTTCATCACCCCACCATCCGCACCTGGACCGAGATCGCCAGCACGCCGCCGCGATCGAGCACGTGGGAACGGGTCGCGGCGGAATCGAAGCGGGCCTTGCGCATCACGCACCTCCGGCACTTGTATATAACCGAGTTTTCGGTTATAGGCAACGAGGGCATGGAAGGGAGGCCCGCATGGAAGACGAGATCCAAGCCCTCGCCGATACCTTCGCCGGCCTGTCGCACCCGGTCCGGCTGCGCATGCTGTATCTTATGCTGCGCCATCGGGAGCTGTGCGTGTGCGACTTCGTGGAGGCGCTCGGCATCACCCAGTCCATGGCCTCGCGCCACCTGCGCTACCTCTTCCACCTCGGCCTGATCCGCGACCGCCGCGACGCGGTGTGGATGCACTACCGAATTTCCGATCAAATCGACCCCAAGAAAAAGGCGGTGCTTACCGCCCTGCGAGGCTGGCTGAAGGCCCCCGAGCTGGCCCGACTGAACCAGCGCCTGCGGAGCTGGCAGGCGCGCAAGCCCTGCCCCTGTCCTCCCAAAAAAGAGAGAAACCAATGACCCCTTCCTGCCGATCACCGCGCCTTGGAGCTTTGCTGTGCCTTGCGGGAATGTGTCTGCTGAGCGCGGGCTGCAACAAGGCGTCGTCCGAATCAGCGGCCAACGCTGCCGTCCCGCCTGCCAGAGCCCAACCGGCGACGAACACCCCCGCGGTCCTCCCCGATGGCGTGGTGGCCCTGTACTTCCACGGTGACCGGCGCTGCCGCACTTGTATCGGCATCCAGGAAGGCATCGAGAAGGTCATCCGGGAACGCTTCGGCGCCGAGCAGGCGGCCGCGCGCTTGCACTACCGCGAGATCAACAGCGACCGGGACGAGAACCGTCCCCTGGCGGAGCAATTCCAACTCTCCTTCTCCACGCTGATCGTGGCCCGGGTCAAGGACGGCAAGGTCGTCGACTGGGAAAACTGCGACAAGGTTTGGGAGTACGCCCACGAGCCCGAGCGGTTCGCTGAGTACGTCGAAAAACAGCTCCGCGCCCGCCTCGCGCCAGCCGGGGACAAGTGATGGAGTCCTTCGCGGCGGCGGCCGCCACCGCTCTGTGGCTGGGCATCCTCACCTCCATCAGCCCCTGCCCGCTGGCGACGAACATCGCCGCCATCTCCTACGCCGGGAAACGGGTCGGCCGGCCCCTGTGGGTGCTGGCCGCGGGGCTGCTGTATACCCTGGGCCGGACCCTGACCTACTTCGGCGTCGCCCTGCTGGTGGTCAAGAGCCTCGTCTCCGTGCCGGGCCTGTCGCAGTTCTTGCAGCAGCGCATGAACCAGATCCTGGGCCCGCTGCTGCTACTGGTGGGGCTGCTGCTGCTCGACGTCATCCCCTGGCCGTGGACGGGGGGAGCGGGGGTCTCGGAGAAACTCAAGGCCCGGGTGGACCGGATCGGGTTGTGGGGCGCGGGCGTGCTCGGGCTGGTGTTCGCCATGGCGTTCTGCCCGCTCTCGGCCGCGCTGTTCTTCGGCAGCCTGATCCCGCTCTCGCTGCGGCACGACTCCGCGGTGCTCCTACCCATCCTGTACGGGATCGGCACCGCACTCCCGGTGGTGATCGTCTCGGGCATCCTGGCCTTCGCCGCCAACCGCATCTCGAAGGCCTTCGACGCGCTCTCCCGCATCGAGCGCTGGATGCGCCGCCTCACCGCGCTGGTCTTCCTCGGCATCGGCCTCTACTACACCCTGGTTTTCTTGCTGCGGGTCTTCTGAAAAGTACCAGAACCTTCAACCACCCCGGCGAAGGCCGCGATCAAGATCCGCGGGCGCTGTTGCCGGTGCCCGGCTCGTGTTGGTCGGCCGGCTCCACGAGCCGCGGTAGGTAGACGTGGAAGGTGCTCCCCCGGCCCGGCGCTGACACCACCTGGATGTGCCCGCCATGTTGCTTGACCAGACCGTACACGATCGAGAGCCCGAGGCCGGTCCCCATGCCCGGACGCTTGGTCGAGAAGAACGGCTCGAACACCCGGGCCAGCGTCTGCTGATCCATTCCCACCCCGGTATCTGCCACCGATAGGCACACCCAACGCTCCGCCGGGACGTCGGGCTGGGCCGCCGAGACCGTGGCTCCGCTGCGGCTGTCGGAGAGCGCTACGGTGAGCGTTCCACCGTTCGGCATGGCCTCCTGGGCGTTCAGCGCCAGGTTCAACAACACCTGTTCGATGCGCCGGGGATCCGCGTTGACCCGCCACAACACCGGCGGAAGGCGGAACTCGAGGTGGATGTCGTTGCGGATGGTCTTTCGCAGCAGATTGGCGAACGAACCGACCACGTCCCGCAGATCCAGCGGCGCAAGCTGCATCGTCTGCCCGCGGCCGATGAACAGGAGCTGCTGAACCAGCTCCCGGGCGCGAACCGCCGCTTGTTGGATCACCTCGATCCCCTCGACGGACGGGCTCGGGCCACCCGGTCCCGACAGCATCATGGAAGACATCCCCAAGATAGGGGAGAGCAGATTGTTGAAATCATGCGCCAGGCCTCCCGCCAGGCGCCCCAGTGCTTCCATCTTCTGTGACTGGCGTAGCTGCTCCTCGAGACGCCGTCGCTCCTCTTCGTCTTGCACCGATCGGGTGAAATCCCGAATCACGGTAACCACACGGATCACCCGGCCACCGTCAATGACGGGGATCTTACGGGTTTCGGTGAACACCATCTTGCCACGTACATTCGAGGACTCGTGCGTCACCAGCACCGTACCGCTCGCGAACACCCGCCGGTATTCTTCCTCCATCTCGGCCGGGACGAACGGGAACAGCTCGCGCACTGTCCGGCCGATGGGCTCGTCCATCTCCAACCCCAGATCCTGGCACCATCGACGAAAGGCGGCGTTGATCAACACCAGGCGCTGGTCTCGATCGATGACATGGATGGCGTCCCCCATGGCGTCCAGGGTCATCCGGTACCGCTCCTCGGATCGGCGGAGCTCGTCCTCCATGGAGCGGTGCCGAGGTTTGGCGCGGGAGACCGGCCGCTCTCGTATGGCCCTGACCTTTCTCGGCCCCCGAGAGCGCCGCGACTCCCTCGGCTTCTTTCTCTTTTTACAAGCCATCCACTCCCTCGGCGCCCCCCGCCATAGAGGGCTTTCCGAGCGAAAAAATACCCCACCGCGACGGTGGGGTGGAAAATGGAGCTGACCGGGATCGAACCGGCGGCCTCTAGAGTGCGATTCTAGCGCTCTCCCAGCTGAGCTACAGCCCCAAGAGCGGGGTGCATGATGCCCTCGCGGCCGCCCGGAGTCAAGCGAAAACCGGCCTCGGCCCTCACCCGCCTTGAAAGCCGCGCCGCCCTCCACTACTGTACCCCTGTCCTCGAGGAGGCGAAGGCTTGAAGCTGCCGCGCACCCACTGGTTGGCCGGGTTCCTCGCCGCCGCGATCAGCACCCTGCTGTTCTCGGGCCAGCGGCTGGGGCTGGAGCTGCCGCTCTTCGCCGATTTCTTCGAGGGTCTCGAACGGCGCATGCTCGATCTGCATTTTTTGCTGCGCGGGCCCCAGCCGGCCGGCCCGGAATGCGTCATCGTGGCCTTCGACGAAAAGACCTACGCCGAGGCCCCCGAGCTCAACCGCAAGCGGCACGGCTGGAGCCGGGTGATTGCCGCCGCCAAGGAAGCAGGCGCCAGGGCCATCGCGGTGGACGCCTTCTTCGACTCCCCCGAGGTCATCCTGCCGGAGAAGCTGCGGCAAGACATCGAGGCCTTTCTGGAAAGAACGCCCGAACTCCCCGCCGCGGCGGAGCCGGCGCTCGCGCTGCTGCGCCGGGTGCGCGAGGAAACCCGCGGCGACGAGCGGCTGGAGGAGACGATCCGCGCGGCCGGCAACGTGGTGCTGGCGCTGCATCTGGGCGTGTCCGAGGGTTCCAAGGCGGACGAGGCTGCGCTGGCCCGGGGCAAGTTCGGACAGGTGGTGCCCGGCCCGGTGCCACCGCCGCGGGCCCGGCACGTCATCGCCTCGCTGATACGCTTCTGCCGCGCCGCCGCCGCCCTGGGCTCGATCACCGCCTTCGAGGATCAGACCTTCAGCACCCGGGCGTTGCCCATGGCGCGCGCCCTGGGCAACGGTGTCTTCGCGCCGCTCTCGCTGATGGCCCTGGCGGTAGCCGAAGGAACGCCCCGCGGCGCCACCGCCTTCCTGGGCCCGGACCGGGTCCTCGCCATCGGTCGTCACCGGGTGGCCCTCGACAAAGACTTCCAGTTGCTGCTCAATTTCCGCGGCCCGGAGGGGAGCTTCGCCACCTATTCGGCGGTGGACCTGGTCGAAGGCCGCCTGGACCCCGGCGCCTTGCGCGACAAGATGGTGTTCGTCGGCATCACCCAGTTCAGCCACGACAAGACGCGCATCCCCTTCAGCCAGACCTATCCCGGCGTGGAGCTGCACGCCACCGCCGTCGACAACGTCCTGCGCGGCGATCCGCTGCGGCGCAGCCCGGGCTGGCTGGACGCGCTCTTGTGCCTTGCGTTCTGCCTCGCGCTGCCGCTGCTCTACTGGCCCCGCCTGGGGCTGCGGCCCTGGGTCCAGCTCGGCCTCTCGCTCGCGCTCGTCTTCGGGTACCTCGCGGCCGGGCAAGTGGCGTTCGCCTCTCTTCAACTGTGGACGCCGGCGGCCGCGCCGCTGTTCGCCTTCTCCATCACCTGGATCGCCTGCCTGGCCCAGGCTTACCTGGGAGAGGGGCTGCGGCGCCTGCGGCTGCGCCGCATGTTCGCCCACTTCCTCTCGCCCGAGGTCATCGCCGACCTGGTCGAGCACCAGGAGGATCTGGTGCCCGGCGGCGAACGCCGCGAGCTGTCCGTGCTGTTTTCCGACATCCGCGACTTCACCCGGCTCTCCGAGCAGACTCCGCCCGACGAGCTGGTGCGCTTCCTCAACGCCTACTTCGCCCCCATGACCGGGACGGTGCTGGAGTGCGGCGGTCTGCTGGACAAGTACATCGGCGACGCCATCATGGCGGTGTTCGGCGCCCCGCGCCGCCGCCCCGATCACGCCCGGCAGGCCGTCCGCTGCGCGCTCTATATGCACCGCCGTCTGGTCGAGCCCGGCGGGGAACTTCGCATCGGCTCGGAACCGCTACGCATCGGGGTCGGCCTCAACACCGGAGTGGCCGTGGCGGGCCTCATGGGCTCGAGCGATCATTTGAGCTACACCGCGGTGGGCGACACGGTGAACCTGGCCTCGCGGCTCGAAGGCCTCACCAAGAGCTACGGCGTGTTCTGCCTGGCCGGCGAGGCCACCCGGCGCGCGGCCGGAGAGGAGTTTCGCTTCCGCGAGGTGGACCGGGTGCGCGTCAAGGGCAAGTCCGAGCCGGCGGCCATCTTCGAGCTTCTGTCCGGGCCCGATCATGTCATCGCCGAGTACCAGGACCTCCACCTCTTCGAGCGCGCCATCGAGGCCTACCGCGCGGGGCGGTTCGTCGAGGCCCGGGAGCACCTCGCCACCTTCCGGGAGAAGAACCCGGCGGATCCGGTATGCGCGTTGTACCTTGCGCGGTTGGCCGAGTTGGGTGACACCGCGCCGCCCGACTGGGACGGCGTGTTCACCCAGCGGACGAAGTGAATGGAGGAACACCGTGAATCGAACCATGCTGGCGACCCTTCTTGTGGCTATTTCGCTGTGCGCCTGCGCTGGCGGCCGGAATGCCGTGCGGCCCGTCGCCATCGAAGGCTTCGACGACGCGGCCAACCGGGCGCTGGCGGACTTCTTCGCCCGCACGGCACATCATCCCGGCCGCAAGATCGCCGTCTTCGACGGCGACGGCACCACCCTGGGGCAGGTGCCGCACTACCTGGCCGACGAATGCCTGTACCTCCACGCGCAGACCCACCCCGAGCGCAAGCCCGAGGTCATCGCGGGCATGACCCCGCTCTCCAACGTGTCGTTACCCTACGTCCAGGAGCGGGTCCACTACTTCTCCGGCATGACGCTCACGGAACTTCGCGACCTGGGCGACGAGTGCTTTCGCAAGTACTACGCCACCAAGATCTACCCGCCCATGCGCGAGCTCATCCGCAGGCTGCACGACCACGGCTTCGAGGTGTGGATCGTCACCGCCTCCCCCGAGGCGCTGTACCAGAAGTTCCTCTCCCGCGAGCTTTCCGTGCCCATCACGCGCGTGCTGGGCGTGAAATCCGTGATCCAGGGCGGGGTGATCACCGACCGCATCGTCGAGCCTGTGCCGCAGGACGAGGGGAAGCTCCAGGCCATCGAGACCTTCGTGCAGGACCGGCCGCTGCTGGTGGGCGGCAACAGCCGCGGCGACAAGGAGATGATCGAGTACTCCGCCGACCTGCGGCTCATCGTGAACCCGGACGAGTTCGTGGCCCCGGACCAGCAGATGAGCATGGCGGACTACGCCAAACGCCATGGCTATCTCATCGTGCGCATCCGCGACGTGGCCGAGCCCGGCTTCCCGGCGGTGTCCTCCACGGTGTACGGGATCCGCACCAACGTCCCGCACGAGCGGTGAGGGACAACCCCCTGGCGAGCCGCCATGCGCCCCATCTTCCATTTCTTTCGACCCGCGCCGCACCGGCCGCTTCTTCCGCCCGAGGAGGTCCGCCGGCGCTACCCTAGGTTGCGCTTCCAGGTCCTGGAGGCGACGTTTCTCGGCTACGCCATGTTCTACCTGGTGCGGAACAACCTCGGCACCGTGGCCAAGGACCTGGAGACGGGGCTTCGCTACAGCCACGATCAGGTCGGCAACCTCCTGGCCGTCACCGCCATCACCTACGGCGTCGGCAAGTTCCTCATGGGCGCGCTCTCGGACCGCAGCAACCCGCGGGTGTTCATGGCCTGCGGCCTGCTGCTCACCGCCGGCTGCAACTTCCTCTTCGGCGCCACCACGAGCTACGGCGCCCACCTCTTCCTGTGGGGGCTCAACGGACTCATCCAGGGCATGGGCTGGCCCCCCTGCGGCCGCACCATGGGGCACTGGTTCTCCGTACGCGAGCGCGGCTCGGTGTTCGCGGTGTGGAACATCGCGCACAACGTGGGCGGGGGCATCGCCGGCGCGCTGGCCGGGCGCTGCGCCGCCGCCTGGGGGTACCCGTACGCCTTCTACGTCCCGGGATTCATCGCGGTCGCCGGGGCGCTGTACCTCCTGTGGCGCCTGCGGGACACGCCCCAGTCAGAGGGCCTGCCCCCCGTCGAGGTGTATCGCAACGATTTTCCCGACGATCCCGGCGCCTCCGGCGTGGACCGGGAGCGCGAGCTCTCCTTCCGTGAGTTGCTGGTCCAGCACGTGCTTTGCAACCGCGCCCTGTGGCTGGTGGCCGCCGCCAACTTCTTCGTGTACATCGCGCGCTACGCCATGCTCGACTGGGGGCCGACCTACCTGCGCGAGATGAAGGGCGCCGACGCGGTCCAGGGCGGCGACGCGGTGATGTACATCGAGTTCGCCGGCATCCCCTCCACCCTGCTCATGGGCTGGCTCTCCGACCGGCTGGGTGGGCGGCGCGGCATGGTGAGCCTCTTGTGCATGCTGCCGGTGGCGCTGGCCTTCACCGGCATCCTGCTCACACCACCGGGGATGTTATGGCTCGACTTCGTACTACTGGGCGTGGTGGGGTTCTTCGTGTACCCGCCGGTGATGCTGCTGGGGGTGGCGGCGCTCGATCTCACCTCAAAGAAAGCGGTGGGCACCGCGGCCGGCTTCGTAGGGCTGTTCGGCTACCTGGGCCGCACTGCCCAGGCCAAGGGTTTTGGCTGGCTGCTGCACCACCTGGGGCAGGAGGACGCATCGTACGCCTGGAACGTGGTGCTGTGGAGCATCGTCGGCTGCGCCCTGCTCGCCGTGCTCCTGCTCGCCCTGAGCTGGAAGCTCAAGCCACGGGGTTGATGCAACCTGAGTGTGGACCCGCTCTGTTCATCCTTCTCTAAAAGAACTCCCCAAAAACCTACTATTAGGCAAAAACTCCTGAAAAAAACATAAGAAAACTAGAAAAACCTGCGAATAAGTAAAAAGCCCAAAAACTGTTTATCTCATCCATTTATCATAAGGTTACACTATCCCAGGTTTCAGGTTTCGTCTTGTCATTGAATTTGCTACATTTTTCAACATGAACCCGAATGGGAACCGGGGCAAACCGGGGGGGGCAAACCGGGGTGGCTGATGGGATAAAGCGACCGGCCCCTCCAGCGACGGGTTTTGAGTTACATGTTACGGGTTCAGGGTCCCTGGTTCCGATATTTCATTGAATCAGAACTCGTGTCCGCACCAGTCGCAGCGGGCGATGCGCTGGCCGGGACGGGCCTTCAGCTTCGCCTGACACGTCGGGCACACCGTCTCCACCGGCTTCTGCCCCGGCTCCGGTGGAAGCTCAAGCGCCAGGCCCTTTTTCTGCAGCTCCTCGATGCTCTTTTTGTAGTTCGCGAGCAGCTTCCCTTCCTCCGGTCCCAGCGCCCCCGAGCGCTCGAGCCTTGCGCCGAACTTCTGCAAGAAACCGTGCATGGCCCCCAGGGCCTGGGAGATGAGCAGGAGCTGGAGCTTCACCTCGCCCAGGTCGAGGTTGAGCTGCTCGGTGATGCGCATCTGGGATTCGCTGGTCTTGACCATGTCACCCTCCATCGCCGCCAGCCGGCGCCGAACCCGTCCGGGCCGCGGTCACCAGTTGCCCGCAGGCGCCTCCCTGGGAGGCGCCCCGCGATTGGCGTACGAAGGCCGAGACGCCGCCTGCGGCCAGCCGCTCCAGGAAGGCATCGACCCGCTCGCGAGAGGGGCGCGTGAAGGCGCTCTCCGGAAAGGGATTGAACGGGATGAGGTTCACCTTGGCGCGGATGCCGGCGAGCAGTCGCAACAGGCGCCGGGCGTCGTCCTCGGAATCGTTGACGCCGCCCAGCATCACGTACTCGAAGGTCACCCGGTCGCCGTGCTGGAGCGGCAGGTTGCGGCAGGCGGAGAGCAGCACATCGAGCGGAAAACGCCGGTTGATGGGCATGAGCCGGTCGCGCACCTCGTCGAGCGTGGCGTTCAGCGAGACGGCCAGCTTCACCGGCGAGCGGCGCACGAACTCTTCCATGGCCGGCACCAGGCCGGCGGTGGACACGGTGACGTGCCGGCGCGACATCCCCGGCCCCAGCGGGTGCAGCAGGATCTCGGCGGCCCGGATCACCGCCTCCAGGTTGGCCAGCGGCTCGCCCATGCCCATGAACACAACGTTGGAGACCGGCCGCCGCCCGTCCGGCGCGCGCAGGCGGGCCATGATGGCCTCGACCTGGCCCACGATCTCGCCGGCGCTGAGGTTGCGCAAGAACCCCATGGTGCCGGTGGCGCAGAAGGCGCAACCCATGCCGCAGCCCACCTGCGAGGAGATGCACACCGTCTGCCGGTCGCTCTCCGGGATAAAGACGCCCTCCACCTCCAAACCGTCACGCAGCCGGAAGCGGTACTTCACCGCCCCGTCGGATGAGGGCCGCTCCTCGACGATCTCCGGCTGGCGCAGGGGCGCGATCTGCGGCAGCCGCGCGCGCAGCTCCTTGGACAGATCGGTCATGCCCTCGTAGGACGCGGCGCCCCGCTGGTGCAGCCAGCGGAAGATCTGCCGCGCGTGGAAGGCCCGCAGGCCTTGCTGCTCGACCCACTCCTCGAGCTCGGAAACGTTCATCGATGCAAGATCAACGCTCACGCAAGACCTCCTGCAAAGCTCTTATACCGTAAAACCCCCTGACAAGGAAAAGACCAAGAAGGATCCGCTGCAAAGAAGAGAATCGCGGCACGGGGGCTCTGCCCCCGTGATCCCCCGGGGAAAAAACGAAAAAAACCTTCTACCAAGGAAAATCGCAGAAAAAGAGATGAAGAGGGCATCGAACTGATATTTTGCGATTTTACTTATTTGAAGGTTTCCTCCGGGGGGTTCTCAGGGCTTTTCCTTATTAGCAAGTTTTCTTCGGGGTTCTTTCCGGAGGGGGTTCAATGGGCGCAGCCCCTTGCCTGGTTCTCTCTCTCAGCCTTTGGTTTTTCCCCACAATTATTAGCGCTTTTTCCGGGCCTTTTTCCCGGGGTTCAAGGGGGCGTGCCCCCTTGCGAGAATCTGCCTGGCTTGGATGGCGGGGGACGGCGGGCGGGGTTACTGCATGGCCTTGATGATCTCGCGGGCGATGCGGGGGCCGACCTTGCGCAGGGCCTCCAGGCCGGCCGACTTGTCGTTCTCGGCGTTTCCGGAGATCTTGTACTTCTTGGCGAAGAGCTGGCGGTTGTGCAGCCGGTCGGCCACGGTGATGTTCACCCGGGCCACGCACACGCGCTGGCTGTACATGTCGCTGCACTCGCCGGTCACCGCCTCGCCGGTGATCTCCATGTCGGCGCCCTTGGCCGAGGCGGCGAAGGTCATGCCCAGCTCCTTGGCCAGGAGGTCCTTCATGTCCGCGGCCACCGAGCCGGGCCGCACCTCCTCGCCCAGGTTCTCCTCGCGGATGTCGATGAAGGCGGTGAGTTCCTCGAGCTCGACGAAGAACTTGCCGGTCTTCACGTCGATGTCGTTGCCGAACTTGGCCTCCACGATGCGCCGGTCGCGCTCGTTCTCCACCAGGGCGCCCACGTCCACCCGGGCACCGATGATGGCCTGCTTCTGCCCGAAGATCTTGACCACCTTGGCCGAGGCCACTCCGTCCTCGCCGGTGGTGGTGTGCGGCTCGACGCTGCCGGTGCCGCGCTGGAAGGCGAAGGCCACCGGGAGGTTCTTGACCGGGGCGCCGCCCTGGACCACCTGCACCCGCAGCGGCTGCGCCAGCGCCTGGGAGATGACCGCCTTGCGGTTGGGATCCTCGGCCTTCCAGTCCAGCGAGGTAGCAAGCCGCGTCACCGCGCGCTCGATCTCGTGGTTGAGGATCTCCTTCTTGCCGTCGCCGTTGATGTCGTACTCCACGATGCCGCCGAAGTACTCCCGCAGCGCGAGATACGAGAAGAAGTACCCCTTGAAGGCCTCGCCGATGCGGCCCTGCCCTTCCGCGGCCACCGCGGCCTTGACGTAGTCCTCGGCCTTCTTGCGGGCGTTCTCGAGCCGCTCGCGGATCTTGCGCTCGATCTCGGCCTTGCTCAGGCGCACCAGCATCCAAAACTTCTTCTGGCCCTCGTCCTTCCAGCGGTCCACGATCTCCACGCCTTCCAGGGTGGTGTCCACGAAGAACGAGGCGTCCTGGGCATAGTCGGAGTTCTGGCTGGACTGATCCTTGGTGATGTTGTCCTTGTCGTACAGGCGCAGGTTCTTCTCCTGGAAGTAGTCCTTGATCATGGACTTGATGCTGACCTTGAGGGTGGAGGCCAGCTCCACATAGGCGTTGGTGCGCGCGCGGGCCCAGTCTTCCTCCTCGTTGCCGTGCGAGGTGGAGACGCCCACACCCACGTAGTAGCCTTCCATGTTGGGCTGGCTGCCGACCCAGTCGGGCCGGGCGCGCGCCGGGTTCACCGGCACCACGATGGGCTTTTCCTTGTAGGGTTTGGGAGGCTCGGGCGGCGGCTCCTTCTTGGGCGGAGGCGTCGGCTCCTCGCGCTTGGGAGGCGGCACGCCGCGCTCCACCGCGTCCAGGTCCTCGAAGGCCGCGTCGGCCCGGGCCCGGATGTCGGCGGTCTGCTGCCGGCTGAGCTGTTTGTCCTGCGGCTTGGCCTGCTGCTTCGGCCCGCCGCAAGCGGAAAGCGCCGCGGCAAATCCGCAAAGCACGACAACGGCAAAGATACGTCTCATGGGTCCTCCAGAATGACCGTGGGGGCGTTGCGCCCCGGAAAGATGGCACAATTTGTGACGCGGCCCACGATCCGGCTATTCAGGCACGCTCCAGCTAGATCTCCATGTTCAGGCCGAGGGCGGCCATGACACCGATCTCCATCGGGCGATCGACGAAGATGCTGTCGTCCAACGGGTTGGTGAAGAACCGGCCCGTGACCTTGAGGAACGGCTGGAAGTGCGGATTGATGTAGTACTGCACGGAGAGCCCCAGGTCGGCGCCGAAACCCACCGCGTCGCCCTCGTAGCTATCGCCGCTCTCAAACGACACGGCGTAGTAGCTGATGCCGGCGCGCAGCTTGGCGGTGAACATCAAGCTGTTTGCGAACCACTTCTTCTCCGCGCCCACCATGGCGTGGATCAGATAGACCGAGTACTGGTC
Organism: uncultured Myxococcales bacterium; assembly: GCA_964561025.1. GTDB lineage: Bacteria > Myxococcota > B64-G9 > B64-G9 > B64-G9 > JAAZNF01. The sequence continues at coordinate 27,154 of CAZLNM010000021.1, read as the reverse complement.
CTCGCTGGCGACCAGCAAGAAGTCCGCATCGATGCCCAGGTAGAACTCCGGCAGCTTGAAGATGTTGGCCATGTCCTTGTAGGCCCAGATCTCGGCGCCGGGGTAGAAGCCCATCTTCTTGTCGCCCGAGTCGTTGACGCGGGACAGAAGGTCTGTGAAGACGACCTCGAACACCGCCGCGATGCCGAAGTCGAGCTTCAGCATGGGCCACTCGGTCATGAGCTCGCCGCCCACGAACTTGCGCCGCTCCTTGACCTTCTCGGCGTAGCTGGGGGTGCCCTCGCCGGAGCCGGTGTTGTCGTTGACCTTGCGCACCTTGACGAAGCCGATGTTGGTCTTCTTGCCGGCGATGTCGAACTCGCCCACCTCGTAGGTGTCGTCGAGCGCCAGGCCTTCCTTGGTGCCCAGCATGAACTCCACGCCGTCCGAGAGTGCCGAGGTGACCGGGGTCAGCAGCTGGAAGTCGGGGACCTTCTTGAGTTCGCGGGCCAGGATCTCGCCCTGGTTCTTGGCGCACTTCATGGTGTTGGCCAGGCTGGCCTCGTGCTGGCGCTGCGGCAGCGAGGCGTTGAACTCGGCCAGGGCGCGCTGGAAGGCCTCGATCAGCGCCTGTCCGGCGCCGGGGGCGGGTGGAGCCGGCGGGACGATGGCGGTGAACTCCATGGTCTTTATCCAGGTGACGTCCTTGATGAGCTCGTAGGGCGGCTTGTTGGGGTCGGTGAGGTTGGCCCGGTAGAAGGTGGCCGACACGTCGAGCTCGGTCATGACGCCGGGGGTGCCGGGCACGCACTGGAAGGTGAAGAGGTTGAGCAGCGCCCCACCCTTGCCCTGGTTCTCCGGACACACCCAGGGGCCGCTCTTGAAGCTCTTGACGTTGAGGGTGTAGAAGTACGCCGAGTTCATGATGCGCTCGATGTCCTTCATGTACACCCGGGCCGACTTGAAGCGCGCCTCGTACTCGGCCTCGGCCGCGGCGCGATCATAGGAGACCTTCTTCACGTACTCGCGCAGAAGCTCGACGAACTGGTCGATGCTGTACACGCCGGCCAGCGACACCGCGTTGTAGTCGAAGCGCGGCAGCTCGAGCTCCTTGCGGTAGCCTTCCTCGATGATCTTGAGGTGTTCGTCATCGACGGAGAGGCCGCTCGCCACGCTGATGCCGAGGTAGGTGATGGACTTGCGGGTGTAGCGGGCCTGGGTCTGGTCGGTCTGCATCTTGTCTTCTTTGCTCTCGGCGGCGAGGCTTGCGCTCGCCCAGGCGAGAGTCAGCAGGGACGCAATCAGGCGAAGCTTCATGATCGGGCTCCTTGGGAAAGAGGGATCGGGCTCATTACAAAAACGGGGAGGCCGGAACCTGCCGGCCTCCCCGCGTACGCACCATCGCAGGCCTTACTTGAAGTTTACGAGCAACAGGTTGCCGGACTTGGCGCCGAACTCGTACTCGCCGCCCAGACCGCCCAGGATCTCGTCCAGGGCGCCGGCCACCTCCATGTTGTCGCCCTTGCACTGCGCGTTGAGGTGCAGAGTCTTGGCAGTGGACAGGGTGACCTTCACGAAGGCACAGGCGCGCTTGAGGCCGTTGCTCACCTTGATGTCCGCGCCCTTCGGCGTGTTGTTGATGACCACCGTGAAGCGGTTGCCCTTGGGGGCGTCTTCCTTCCAGTAGCCCATGATCTGGGGGACCACCTGTCCGGTGGCGTCGCGCAGTGCGTCGGCCCAGGCCTTCATGTCCTCGCCGGCCTTCCAGCTGGCGCGGGCCGGGCCAATGACCTGCTTCTCACCGAGCTTGCGCGAGGTGGTCGTCTCGTAGGCCTTGACCATGGCGCCGTACGCCACACCACCGTCCGCACCCTTGTCCTGAAGCGCCTCGAACACCATGTACACGTCAGCGCCCACCGCCATGGCGATCTTGGCGGCCTCGTCCTCCTCGGCCCCGGTGGCCTCACCGAGCGCGCCGATCATCTTGTTGAGGTCGGCCACGCCCTGGGGATCCTTGACCTCCCATTTGTTCATGGTGAGGTACTCGGTCACCGCCGATTCCATTTGTTGCCGGGCCTTGAGACCCTTGTTGGCCTTGCTCGGTTGCACCAGGATAGTGGGCATGCCGACGGCCTCCAGCATGTCGCTCTTGCTCTTCATGATGCCCATGGACACCAGGTCGTCTTGGAGCTGCTGCTTGTGAACGTCGGTGATGATGTCCACCTTGATCTCGGTGTCGGAGAGACGGACTTGGGACTTCACACCCTTCCCTTTGCCATCGGAGGCGCCCGGGGGAGGCAGGTTGACGTAACGATCGAGTTGGGCGAAGAGCTTCTGCTGGTTGGTCTGGTAGGCCTGGCGTTCCTCCTGAGTGGCCGAGAGCTGGTTCACGATGAACCACTCCAGACATCCCTTGCGGGCGTTGTTGATGGCCGCCATCTGATCCGGACCCTTGCCAGAGCACTTCACCAGAACCGTGTTGGCATCCACGCTCTCGATGAACTCGCCCGGCAGCAGAACCTCGGGGCCCTGCGGCTGCGGCTGGACCACCACCGTGGTGCAACCAAACGCCCACAATCCGCAAACGACCAGCGCCACCAGTGACATCGTCTTCATGTGCCTTCCTCCTTTGGACACCTTGGGTTTTCCGCCAAGCGGGCCGAATATTCCAGAAGCCGCCAGTGGAGTCAAGCGGAATCCGCCTCACCCCGAAATTTGGGTTGACGCCGGCGTGTCAGCTTGCGTAGTATCTGCGCCGTCTTCAGGAACGGGAGCCTTTCCATGTCGGGCCGCATAGACCGGATGGCGGGAAAGGATATTCAACTTCGGACCGGGATCGTTGGGATCCTGGCCTTCCTCATGGGTGTCTCCGGCTGCAAGAAGGAGCTCCCGCAAGAACCCGACGCCCAGGCTCTCCCGCCGCCAGGCGAGACCCTCGACGCGGCGACACCGCCGGATGCGGCCGTGCCCGAGGACGCACTTGCGGAAGAAGGCACGGATGGCGGAGAAGAAGTTGACGGAGAGGCGGAAGCTCTGGCCGGCGACGGCGAGACTGGCGACGATACGAACAGCGGTTTCTCGGCCATCGGCAAGGCCCCCCGGGGCCACGACATCAGCCTCTCCCGGGACGCCGCCTCCAACCGGGCGCGCAAGGAACTGCTCGAACTGCTCCGCAAGAAGGGCGTTGAACTCCCGGGGGGAAAGCTCCCGGAAGGCGTGACCATCGAGAAGATCTGGGTGAAGGGCAAGTTCGTCTACGCCGAGGCCCGCTACCGGCCGAATGCGCAGGCGTTGAATCAACCTCCGGCACCACCGTCCAAAAGTGCTGCGGACGGCCCGCCGGACGCAAAGGGTTCACCCCAGGAGGGAACCGGACCATGAAAAGAGCTGCCCTGCTGAGCCTGCTTTCGTTGCTGATTCTCGCGCTGGCCTCCCCGGCCATGGCCCAGGAGAAGAAGAAGCTGCGTATCGCGGTCGGCGATTTCTTCACCAAGGGCGGTGGGGAAAACGTGTGCCGGGGCTGGCCCTCCAACTATGGCCAAACCGCGGCAGCCTCGCTACGCTCGCGCCTGGCCGAGACCGGGGCCTTCACCGTGCTCTCGCGCGAGCAGATCCTCAAGGTCCTCAAGGAGCACGAGATCTCCATGACGGGTCTCGGCGACGCCGAGAACGCCAAGGCCACCGGCCAGTTCCTGCAGGCCGACCTCATCGTGGGCGGTGACTTCCTGTGCCAGCCGAACTACTTCGAGTTCAACGTCAACCTCATCGACGTGGAGAAGGCGGAGATCGTCTGGGCCAAGGTTTACGAGATGAAGGACGTCTCCAAGATGAACGTCACCCTGAAGAACATGGCCAAGCTGATGGCCGATTACGCCAAGACCGGCTCCATGGGCAAGTCCGCCGGCGAGACCGAGGATCTGGGCATGATCGACACCAAGATCATGACCGCCGCCTCGGAGGCCGTCATCACTACCATCCAGCAGGCCCTGCCGCGGGTCGCGGGTGTCATCGACGACGTCAACGTCTACGCCGAGGGAAAGTCTCCTATCAAGGTCAAGATCTCCTCCGGCGGCAACCAGTGGTGGCCCGGGTTCAAGCTCCAGGTGAAGAACGGTGAGGACGAGGTCGGCTGGATCGTGCTGAAGAAAAAGGCGGGCAACTTCGTCGAGGCTGATGCGGATGGTGAGGCCGAGGTGTCCTCTTTCGAGAAGGGGCTCAAGGCCTCCAGCGAGGAATACAAACCCAAGGTGGCCATCGGCTACATCAAGGACATGGACGAGGCCAACGACAAGCTGGTGGAGTTTTTCAAGGAAGGGCTCATCAAGGCCATGAAGGAGGCCGAGAAGTTCGAGCCCGTGGATGACAACTCGGTGGAAAAGATCCTGGACAAGATGGGCGAGAAGACCAACAAGAAAGAGCTTGAAAAGCTCTTCAAAAAGGGAGTAGATCTCCTGCTCACGGGGCGTTTCGTCGGCCCCAAGGGAGAGCGCAGGATCGACTTCGAGGCGCTCAGCACGTTCGACGGCAAGGCCGTGTTCAAGATCCGTTGGGACAGCGGCCGGATTTTTGGTAAAGGAAACGGCTTGTAAATCGGAAGGAACCCGGTTACCTTCACAAACCAAGGAGGAAGGAAATGAAGAACCTGGCGATCATTCTTTCGGTGATGGTGCTGTTCGCGGCGGTCGGTGTGGTCGGCTGCGGCGGCGGCGGCGGGCAGAACGAGCTCATGCAGACGACGTCCAGCGGCGCCCCGGCGTGGGTGACCAAGGGCAGCGGCGCCTTCACCGGCGACCGTGGCAAGGCTTTCTACGGCGTCGGCTCCGCCCCCAAGATGGTGGACGTGGCCATGCAGCGCGACCGGGCCAACAACCGTGCCCGCCGCGCCATCCTGCAGATCTTCAACAACTACATCGCCTACATGATGAAGGACTACGCCCGTAGCACCACCGCCGGCGACATGAGCAAGGAGTCCTACGAGGCGGACGTGCTCACCGTCCAGAAGACCGTGAGCATCGGCGACGTGAACGGCGCCCAGATCGTCGACAGCTGGAAGGATCCGGCGGACGGCACCGTGTACTCGCTGGCCGTGCTGGATCTGGCCGCCGTGGCCGACGTGCTGGCCAACAAGGGCGAGCTGGATGCCAAGCTCCGCGACTACGTGCGCGCCAACGCCGCCAAGGCCTTCGACGACCTCGAGAAGGAAGAGGCCAAGGCCGGCCACTAATCAGCGGTTCTGTGATACGGCATGAGTGACCGAGGGGCCGGAGCCGGCGAGGCTCCGGCCCTTTTGGTATGCGTCTCGGACCCCGGAGGCTTGTCATGCGTCGCACGCTGGTTCTCCTGTTGACCTCGGCGGGAATGGCCTGCATTGCGGGGTGCGCCGGTTCGCGTAGCCGAGTCGAGCCGCCCGAGAAACCGCCCACCTGGGTGGACGCGCTCCCCAAGCACCCCGGCAAGCTGTGCGCCCTCGGCTACTCGGGTCCGACCTTCTACCAGACCGATTGCCTCAAAAACGCCGCGGACAACGCTCGCGGGCACCTCTCCCAGGCCATCTCGGTGAAGATCCGGACCATCACCATCGACATCTCCGACGGCACCCGTGGCTCCTACGACATGGACGTGATGGTTGAAGGCTCCGAAAGCGCTTCCGATACTGTCTTGAACGGCTCCGAGGTCGAGTCCCAGTGGTTGGACCGCTTCGGCCAGCGTGGGCCGGACAACGGCTGCTACTCGCTGGTCTGCATCGATCCCTCCAAGCCCATCCAGAGCCTGGTGGACAAGCTGGAGGAAAAGAAGATTCCCCCAAAAACCGTAGAAAAGGTGCGTCAGAACGCCGAGGCGGCCTTCGAGGAACTCGAGAAGGAAGAGGCCAAGGTTCGCTCGGCACCACCGCCCAAGCCCGCGCCGCCCCCCGAGAAGCCCGCGCCCTCCACCGAGCCGGCGCCGGCGCCCTCACCGGATTCATCCGGGACCCCACCCCCCAATCCCTAGCAGCCGCGCCGACTCTAGAAAACCCGCCGACAAGGAAAAGCCCGGAGCGAACCCCGAACCCTTGGTTGCGCTCTTCCGCAAAGAGCAGGGACCGCAGGCCTCCCGAACGCGGAGCGCATCAACCCGCGATATCCAGGCTGGAGAAGAAGTAGGCGATTTCCGTGCGCGCGGTGTCGGGCCCGTCCGAGCCGTGGGCGGCGTTGTGCTGTACGCTCTCGGCGTAGAGCTTGCGGATGGTGTTCGGCGCGGCCTTGGCGGGGTCGGTGGCGCCGAGCACTTCACGGTGCCGCTGGATGGCGTTCTCGCCCTCGAGCACCGAGACGACGACCGGCCCGCTCGACATGAACTCCACCAGCCCCTCGAAGAATGGCTTGCCGCGGTGGACGGCATAGAAACCCTCCGCCTGGGAGCGGCTGAGGCGCAACATGCGCATGGCCACGGGGCGCAGGCCCTCTTTTTCGAACCGGCCCATGATAGCCCCGATGAGACCCTTCTTCACGGCATCGGGCTTCACGATCGACAGCGTGCGTTCCAGCATCCGTTCCTCCTCTGGTTGAACCCGCCCGCGTTCCGGGTATGCGCTACTTGGGCAGAATTTGGAGCAGATACTCCCTGTCGGCGGGGCAGAACACCGCCGGTCCCTGGCCATCGATCTCGACGCGCTCCTCGAAGGGACGATCCGAACCACCGTCCATGAGCTGGTTGGGCCCCGGCAAGGAGTGGAAGAAGTCCGGCGGGCCAGCCGCGAGACCCAAGGTATGGCCGATCTCGTGGGAGATGGTGTTGCCGATCATGTTGCCCAGCGAGCGCACCGCCAGCTCGATGGCGGCGGCCCTGCTCCCGCCGGGGTACTCTCCGGCCTCTACCGGCGTACCGTCCAGCATGGGTGCAAACGGGCCGAAGATGTCGTCGAAGCGCGGCGAGGCGATGGACATGGGTTTGTCGGCATGCGGAGAGAAGGCCAAAAACGAGTCCACGAACACCCCGCCGAAGGCATAGTGGCCGCTCTCGCGAGAGTCGGCGTTGTTGCCTCCCACGATGTCGTCGAAGTAGATGTTGCCGATATCCTTGCCCATGGTGGCGTCGAGCCCCATCAGGCCCTGGTGATTGGGGTCCTCGCCACCGACCTCGATCACGCTGTACTCGGCGAAGTCTGCCGGCCGCTGGATCGTAAATTCCACCGAGTAGTCCGCGTAGTCGCGCCGCACCACTTCCAGGATGCGCGCGCGGACGGCGCTTTCCATGTTTCGCAGCCCGAACAGGCGCAAGGCGTCCGTGAACCCCGGCAGGTAGCTGATGTACACGACCTGCTTCTGCGGCAACACGTCGAAGCGGGCCTCCCCGGGCAGCGGCACCCCCACCTGCACCTCGGCACCCAACGTCACCTTCGGGGTGGCGGTTCCCCGCAGGATGCCGGGCACCGCGCCCAGGCCCTGGACGCCTCCCTGGCCGTCGGACTGCACCCGCAACACGTAGCGCATGTGATCGCCGCTCACGATCTGCGGCGCGATCTCCAGGGCGTTCGGACCCGTAAGGTCGGTGACCTGTCCCGTGGTTCGCGTGAAAGTCCCTTCCACTCGGATGGTGGTGCGGGCACCCCCGGCCACGAACCCTCGCCCGTAGAAATGGATGTACTGTCCCCGCGAGGCGGCCGCGGGCTCCATCCGTAGCAGGGCGGTGGGACCGATCTCAAAGTTGACCGACAGGGTGTTGCCCGGGATCTCGCTCTTGTCATCCATGACGTTGACCGGCCGGATTTGTCCCTCGAAGCGGCCGGGGTGGATGCCGAGCGCTTCGGCGGGAAGCGGCCCGCGCAACGCATCCCTGCGGAGATACCCGAGCACCAGCGGAGAGGACTCGATGGCATGCGAACCACCGGCGTCGGGGAAAAAAGTGCCCGTGAGCCTGAGCTCTGTCTGCCCCTCTCCCTCGAGGAGAAAACCATCTCCCGCGGCGTTGATCTCGCTTCCCAGGTACACGAGACCGCCCCCGGCGGAGAAGCTGTCCAGTCGCGGGACGAGGTTCTCCTGCAGGGTCAGGCGAAGCCCGGTCTCTGACTTCTGGCTCAACCCGGCGCCGTAGTCGCAGCGCACCCGCAGGACCCCGTTGAAATCACCCGGTCCACCTAGTTGAGAAAAGAAGGTCCGGTCGATGCGCAGGCGCAGCTCCACGTCCGAGAGCCGTTCGGGTTTCCGGATCCAGGGCGCCTCCCCTGCCCGCTCGATCTCCACCAGAATGCTGCCCGTGTTCTCGTCCACGAACCCCCGGCCATAGATGCGTAGCCAGGTGCCCGGCAGGACCACCGTGGGGCCGGCGCTCTCGACCACCAACTCTGGCAATCCAGCATCAGGGAGTTGGGATGGCGTGCTGGTGCAGCCGCTCGCAAGAACGGCGAGTGCAAACCAATTGATACGATTCCTGAAAAACCGACGGAGGATCATTGCACTCCCACCGTCAGATCATAGGTGTTGGTCGCGCCGTTGTACCCGTAGATTCGGAAATAATAATAGCCCTCGATGGCCGCGCGCCAGCTCACGTGCTCGGTGTTTCCCACCCCCTGCGAGGCCGCCAGCTGGTGCCCGGTGAGATCGCTGGGGGTCACGCCCGGATCGTAGAGCTTGAGATCGAGATCGCCCGAGCTGCTGGTGAACGTGATGGTCACGTCCAGGGTCTGGTTGGGATAGAGATACACCCGGAACCAGTCCTCGTTGTTGGGACACAGCTTGAGGCCCGGCCGGGAGCCGGCCGTGAGCGTCTTCGCGCCGCCGGGCGAGTCGTTGGGCTCCTGGTTGTCGTCCGGGCAGGAGGAGCTGGGAGTGACCACGATGGTCATGTCGTAGGTATTGCGCGCGCCCTCATAGGGGACGACCACGATAAAGTAGATGCCGTCCGCCGGGATGCGGCTCACGGTAGCCAGCTCGCCGTCGTTCTCCGTCACGCTACAGGCGAGCGCGACCTGGCAGGTGAGCTGCGGGGCGGAGAGCGCGTCCTCGGAGAAGATGGCCAGGTCGAGATCGCCCGCGGCGTTCACAAAGTCGAGCAGCACCTCGAGCTTGTCCCCGGCACGAAGATCGATCATGTACCAGTCCGGGTCGCCGCAGCAGGTGAGGTTGTCGTAGACGTTCTCCTCCACCACCGCGGAGTCGTTGGGGTTGTCGTTCGATTCGAACTGATCGTCGGCGCAGGGCGCATCGTGCCACAGCAGCATCTGGTAGTGGTTGGTGACGGAGGCGGTCGCCCCCTGGACCCTCAGCGTGAAGGTCCGGGCAGAGGGCGAGTCGGCGACGCCAAGGCCCAGGATGTTGGGATCATTCTGCACCGGGCCGGCGCTCCCGACCAGGGTCGTGCCATCTTCGCGAAACACATCCAGCGTGAGCGTCCCGTTGGCGGACTCGAAGGCGATCACGGCATAGAACTCCCGGCCGGCGGGAACGCTCACCACGTACCAATCCACGTTGCCGGGGCAGATGGTCAGGTCCTTCTGGTAGCACTCGAAATTCTGATCGAAATCCAGCGACATGGCCTCATCGGGAAGGTCGTCCGGCTCCAGCGGATCGTCCTGGCACCCCGTGTCGCCAGCGGCGTACGCCGTGAACGAGTATCTCCCCTCCGCCGGCACACAGGCGCGCTGGTTGCACTCGGCCTGCCCCCCCGCCCCGTCTTGATCCACCGCGCACACGCTGTAGGCGATCTTCACCGTCTCGCCGCTCGCAAGCTTCGGGTTGGGGATGGTGCCGCTCCAGGCGTTGCCGCCCTGGGCGTCCAGGTTCTTCTTCTGGAACTCGCCACTGCCCACCGCCCAGTACAGCGCCACGCCACCGATGGAAGACTCGGCGTCGGTCACCATAACCGAGACCGGGTAGTCACCACTGCCGCGCTGGTCGGCCAGCGCCTGGTGCGTGATGACCGGCGGGGTGCCATCGCACTTCTGGGCCCCGCCCTTGAGCAGGATGGTGATGTCCTGGAAGACCTCGGGATTCCTGCCATCGTCGGCTCCGACCCTGAACCCCCACACCGGGCGCTCGGCGATCTGCGCGGCCGACGGAGTCCAGGAGAAGGTGGCCTTCTTGTCGCCGGGGAGAGTGGAGAACTCTCCCCCGGGGATGCCCTGCACCAGGCGCAAGGTGACCTGCGCCGAGTCCGGATCGCGCACCTCGATGTGACACTCGATGCGTTGAGAACGATCGAGGTCCAGCGTGAAGTCGGCCGGGGAGATGAACACCGGCGCGCCGACCCCCGCTCCGCCCAGGGTGACGGTGATGATGATCGATTCGGTGTCCACGTCGATGCCGTCGGTGACCTTGAATGTCACCGGGTAGTCCTTGCCGCGGCCATCCGGCCCGGCATCGGAGGCGATCGGCGACCACTGGAAGTGGGCGGTGGTGTCATTGACCTGGGTGAAAACCGCGGCCGCGGGTTTCCCTTCGATTCCGAATTCCAGCGGATCGCCGTCCCCGTCGGCCGCCAGCACGTCGAACTCGATCGTCTTTCCGGTCTCCACACTCTTGTTGGGGATCGGAAACAGGCTGGGCGCCTGATTGGAACAGGCCGCGAGCAAACCCACCGAAAAAACCACCGGAAGAGAAGCCACCGCGCGCATGAACCACCTCCCAGAGCGCATCGTGGGCCATTCTGCCCGTAAAGGGAAGTTGGGTCAACGCGAATTGGCTTGCGCGGGGAAGAATCAGTCCGTCGGGCGATCCAACCCGAGGAAGAAGCCGATCACCGCAAACATTGGCACCGCGACCGCGGGCCGGCATAGCATGGGTCAACCACCGCCGGCCGCGCCCAGGCCGAAGCTCACCACGGCGCCGATGCCCGCGAGCAGCGCGGAGAAACCCAGCGCACGTCGGAGCCGCCTCCAGCCTTCACCCTTCATCGCTCCTCCGGCTTCTTGGCGGCTTTCGGAAGCTCGCAACCGCCCTGGTCCTGGTCCGGCCCGCCGGGCCGGCACGCGGAGGACATTCAGGTAGGCACCCCGAGCCTGGGCAGGATCACCGCCTGGAGCAAGATCCAGGCACCGAGGATCAGAAGCAACCATAGGATATCCATCGAGCCTCCTCTCCCCACCAATCTAAGTACCCTGCCGCGGAATATCAAGACATTAATCATCCTTTCATCTTGGGAGGCCTTCTTGCCGTTTTTTTTACATGAATGCTAGAATCTGACGGCTCATGCCGCCGGTATCCGGCAGGAGGTTCCCGTGCGCCGAGTGTGGATTCCATTGTTGGCCATGGTCGTCGCGGGCGGTGTCGCGGCCTGCGACTGCGGCTCCACCGTGCACCAGGTCGGCCCGGAGATCGAGCGGTATTTCACGGGACCCGATTCGAATGTTCCGGCCATCGAGCAATACCAGGAGCTTCCCGACAGCGACGAACTCTCCCTGGACTTCGGCATGGTCGATGTGAATACCATCTCTCGGCTCTACCTCTTGATCCGCAACCAGGGAGAGGGCGATCTGGTCCTGGCGAGTTTCTCCCGGGACTCCGCGACCAGCCAGGACTTCCACATCGGCTGTCTCGTCGACGGCACCGTCATCGACGGCTGCCTGGCGGGCGGGGTGCCACTCCGCGTCGCCCCCGGCCGCGACCTCATCGTCGAGGTCACCTATGTCCCGCTGGAGGAAGAAACCGACAGCGGCGGCTTTACCCTCGGTTTCAACACCACCCAACATGCCTCCATCCACGTGTCGATCGCGGGCCGGGGCGTCACCCGGGAGATCCAGGTGTGCATCGCGGACTGCACTGGCGACGAGGCCTCGGCTGGTTGCAGCGGCGCGGCGGAGCTATGTAATGAGCAGGTCGGAAAGGACAACCTGATCATCCAGTTCGGGGACACTCCCATGGAGGTCACCGCCTCGCGCCGCATCGTGATCCGCAACCTGGGCGAGCGGGAACTGCGCATCGCGGCGCTGCCGCTGGAGTCATCGGACGGCCGCTCGCTAGCCCTCGATCTGGCCGGCTTTACCCCGCCGCAGTCCCTCTTTGCGCGGACCGAGCGCACCGTGTTCCTCAAGTACCACCCGGCCGCCGGCGGGGATCACACGGGCATGATCCGGGTGCTCTCCGACGATCTCAACGAGCCGGAGATCCAGATCCTGGTCACGGGCCGCGGCGTGGCCCCGCGCGCCTGCCCGGAGCCGCTGGAGCTCGACTTCGGCAGCGTGCGCGTCGGCGATCGGCCGGTGAAATCATTCGCCATCCGCAGTTGCGGCTTGCAGACGCTCCGCGTCCAGGGCCTCTCGCTGGCTCCCGGCAGCAGCCCGGACTTCACGCTGTTCGAGCCCCCCGCCCTGCCGGTGGACGTGCCGGTGGGCGAAGCGCTGGCCGTCCAGGTGCAATACGCGCCCGCGCGGGCGGGCAGCGACATCGGCGGGGTGGACATCTTCTCCAACGACTTCACCGCCGAGGCCGGCACCGGCTACACGGGAACGGTGGTGCTGAAGGGCCGCAGCGACGAGACCTACTGCGACATCGTGCCCGAACCCATGGCGGTGAACTTCGGGGTGGTCAACGTGGATGACACCCCTCGGGTGGACCTCGTGCTGCGCAACGCAGGCAACCAGGATTGCGTCCTGAACCAGGTCACCATCACCCGCAACACGCCCCAGAACGAGTTCTCTCTGCCCCAGCCCCCGAGCCCCAACAGCTCCATCGCGCCCGCCGGAACCATGAACGTGTCCATAGACTACCACCCGGTCAACCTCGGCCAGGACACCGGCATCCTGAGCGTCTTCTGCAACGACAAGGACACGAACGAGGTCAAGGTGGACCTCAACGGGTTCGCCAAACCCAGCGGCAACGGCCCGGTGGCGGTGTGCACCGTGACCCCGGCCCAGGCGGCGGCCTTCGACACCCTCACCTGGCGCGGCGACCAGAGCTACGATCCCGACGGCCGCACCATCACGACCTACACCTGGAGCATCGTCTCCTTCCCGGCCGGCTCCTCGGCGCGCCTGCTGGGGGTCGGCCCCAACCGCACCACCCAGACCGACCTGGCCGGCAACTATACCGCTCAGCTGGTGGTACAGAACGACCTCGGCCAATCCAGCCAGCCGTGCACCGCCACCGCCACGGTCATCCCCAGCCAGGATCTGTGGATCGAGATGTACTGGCAGCACGTAAACGATGACATGGACCTGCACCTGCTGAAACCCAACGGCATCAAGCGCACCCAGGGCGACTGCTACTTCTCCAACTGCATCCGGCCGCTGTCCCCCGATTGGGGGGTCATCGGGGTGACCACCGACAACCCCCACCTCGACCTGGACGACATCCCCGGCGACGGCCCGGAGAACATCAACATCGCCGCGCCGGCCAACGGCCTGTACACGGTATTCGTCCACGACTACCCCGGTTCGGAGTACACCGGCGCCAACCACGTGACCGTCAACGTCTACATCTCGGGGCAGCTCAAGGCGACCTTCGAGCGCGATATCTCCGGTGAGGACACCGATTGGATGGTGTGCACGGTGGATTGGCCTTCCGGTGTGGTCACGCCTCTCTGACCCGCCGGCGGTTGAGCAGCCACGCGACCCCGCCCACCCCCACCAGCACCAGCACCATCGTCACCCAGAAGCGCGCGTTTGACCACGGCCTTCCCCCTTCGAACATCACCGCCTCCGAGATCGGCAAACCCAGGAACTCTCCGTTGTACCCTCCGTGGTAGATCATCCAGCGCCCGTTGATCGCGGCCGCCACCGGAGAGGACCAGGTGCTCTCACCCAGGCTGACCCCGTCCCAGAGCGGCGCTCCGATAAAAACCGAGAAACGCTCCGTTCCCTGGTCCGCCCACAACCCATACAGCCGATGGTCGAGGGCCGCGGCGATCACCGTCGCTCGCGGTCCGTCCGGAACCCAGGCGGCCGAGGCATGTACCGGGCCCCCGAAGGCGTGGCTCCATTGTACCACGCCGGTGCGGGCGTCCAGCGCGTACAGCTTTCCGTCGTAGGAGCCCACCACGACCCGCTCGGCACCCGCCTCGCTGATGACCATCGGCGTGGCCGCGATCCAGTAGCCGCTCTTCATGCTCCAGACTTCCTCCCCGGTGCGCGCATCCAGGGCGCGAAGCTTTCCGAAGTTCGAGCCGGCGAAGACCAGCGGGCGTTCGGACCGCAACCACACCGCACAGCTCCCCTGGATGATCTCCGACTCACGGTGATACCAGACCACCTCGCCGGTGTCCGCCCGGAGCACGCGCAGGTTACCATCCTCCGAGCCCACACAAAGAAAACCGCTGCCGTCGAGTTCGTAATACACCGGGTGGGAGACGCGGTTGTCGAGAAAATCCACGCGCCACAATCGCGCTCCGCTCTCGGCGTCGACGGCGGAAAGCCCCCCGCGCTGTTGATTGGCCCCGAGCGACTTGTCGAACACCCAGTGGCCCACGAACACGGCCTCGCGCTCACCGACCCGGCCCAGGGCGGGAGCGCTCAACCTGGCACCACCCAGCGTCGGCCGGTAGGGCTCGACCTCGGAGGAGAAGACGCGAGTCCCGTCGGTGGCATCCAGCGCGTACACCGTCCGGTCCGAGGAGGCCGCGTACAGCAATGTGCGCCCGCCGCGCGTTCGGATGGCCGGGGTGCCGTACACGCCGCCCCCGGTGGTATAGCGAAAGCGTAGCTCACCGCTAGCGGCGTCCCACAAGTACAGGCGATGGTCGTAGCAGCCGGCGGCGACCCAGACCCGGCCGTCGAAGGCGGCCACGGCCGGAGAGGACCACACCGTCATCCCGGGCTCGAAGGCGTGGACCCGGCCGGCCAGATCGAAGCTCCAGCGCCGTGGCTTTTGCCCGTCTGGAGTGACGAGCTGGACGCTGGCCCGGTTCATCTCGTCGCGCCGCCACATCGGCCAGTCCGCTTCCGCGAGTCCTTGCGCACCCGCGCTCGAGCCGATCCCCAGGAGCAGGCTCCACAGCGTCAGGATGCGGAGCATTGGCTGTCGGGATTCGCTTGCCACGTGTCCACGACCTTCATACGCCCGTGAGGACAACGATCCACGCAGGCCAGGCAGAACTGACACTGATCGAGCCGGACGCGCCCCGCCTGGATCGCTCCCACCCGGCACGCCCGCGCGCACGCCCCGCAGTCACGGCACACGCCGTCTGCCTGCACCCTCAAGCGGGAGCGCCGGTGGAGCACTCCCATCAGGTAGCCCCAGGGACAGATGTAGCGGCACCAGGCCCGCGCCAAAAACAGCGAGGCCACCATCAACACCAGGGTGGTCAGCGCCGAGGCGGGATCGCGCACGTCGGCGAAGGCGAAGTGCACCGGGGAGACGATGGTGGTTCGAAGCAGCGCCGAGATGACGATGATCCAGAAACTGGCGGCCCGCAGGCCCCGGATGGCCTCGTCGCGCACCATGCCACCGAGCACCAAGAACACCAGCAAGAAGAGCGAGGCCCCCCAGTACAGGCTGGAGTCTTCCACGTAGAATTGCTTGGTGTTGCCCATCCAGAAGACCAGCAGAAGGAACCCCGCGAAGAAGAGGAACAGCAGGGCGTTGCGCGTCGCCGGTCCGGGCCGAAGCCGGACTCGCGCGACGAGGCGACCCAGGTTCTCGCGCAGGATGGCCATGATCTCCTGGAGCGTGCCGGTGGGGCAGATCCAGCCGCAGAAGAACGGCCCGCTCATCAGGGTAAACGACAACACCACCACCGGCAGGCTCATCCAGAAAAAGGACTCGGTGAACACTGTGCCGATCAGGGTGACGCCGTGCAGGGTGTTGCGGATCATGCCGAACACGCCCAGGCAGGAATAGACGATGTAGAAGAACACCAGGATGGCGATCCCCTGCACCAGGTGGCGCACCCCCTGGCGGTGGCGGCGCACGTTGAGCACCAGCAGGGTGAGCAAGAAGAGGGCCAGCACCGAGAACAACTCCACGTGGCTCTCGTCGAGCGCCACCAGCGGCGACTCCAGGGTCTTCCACAGGGGGAGGTAATTGGTGTCCAAGGGTCAACCGCCTTCGCCGGTCGGTCCCATCCGATCACACAAGCCAGAACCCTCCATGCATTTCTGAGAACACCCCGGGAGCGCGCCGCCTTCGCGCCACGGCAGGCCGAGGAACCGCGCCACGAAGGGGCATACCGGCCGCTCCATCACCTGCGAGAGCGGGCCGTTCTGGACCACCCGCCCCCCCAGCATGATGGCGACGTCGTCGCCCACCGAACGCGCCTCTTCGCGATCGTGCGTAACGTGCACGGTGGTGAGCGAGAGCGCCTGGTGCAGGCGGCGCAGCTCGGCGCGAAGCTCCAGCCGGTTGTTGTGATCCAGCCGGCTCAATGGCTCGTCGAGCAGCATAAGGCGTGGCCGGACGGCCAGCGCCCGCGCCAGGGCCACCCGCTGCGCTTCTCCGCCGCTGAGCCGCGCGGGCCGCGCCTTCGCCAGGGCAGCGATGCCCAGCAGCTCGAGCAGCTCCCGCACGCGGGCATCCCGCTCGCCCTTGGGCATCGAGCGCACCGAGAGCCCGAAGGCCACGTTGCGCGACACGTCGAGGTGCGGCAGCAGCCAGGGATCCTGGAACACCAGCGCGCATTTTCGCTGCTCCGGCGGCAGGTTTCCCACGTCCTGACCATCGATCCGGATCTGGCCCGGCTCGGCGCGGAACACCCCGGCCAGGGCCGAGAGCAGCAGGGATTTCCCGCTCCCGCTCGGGCCCAACACCACCAGGTATCGCTGCGCCGGGAGCGCAAGCGAGATCGGGCCCAAGGTAAACTCGCCGAAGCGCCGCGTAAGGTTGCACAGTTCGAGCACGCTCAGGCCCTCCGCTGGGACGTCCGGCCAAAAGGCGCGGGCAACAGGGCGCGACCGAACTGCATGAGCACGAACACCCACAGACAGATGAGCAAGAGCAGCATGGCGATGGGCCGGCTCTCGGAAACCCCACCCTTGAGGAACTCGTTGTACACCATGACCGAACCGGAGAGCGGGTGCGGCGCGAACAGCATGATGGCCCCGAACTCGCCGACCGCCCGGGCCCAGCACAGGATGACGCCGGTGAGCACGCCCCGCGAGGCCAGCGGCAGCGCCACCCGGCCAAACACCTGCCAGGGCCGGGCCCCCAGGGTGCGGGCCGCGGTCTCGAGCTGATCCGGAACGCCCTCGAAGGCCGTCACGGCGGATTTGATGAGGAAAGGAGAGGAGACGATCACCTGGGCCAATACGATACCCGCGAAACGCCCGGAGAACGCCAGCCCGGCGCGATCGAGCCACTCGCCCAGCGGCGAACCCGGGCCGAGCAGCGTGAGCAAGGCGATCCCCACCACCGGTTTCGGCAGAAGGATGGGCAGATCCACCAGGGCCTCGACCAGACCGCGGCCCCGGGGTTCCCCGCGGGCCAGCGCGTACGCCAGCGGCACGCCGAAGAGAAACGCGATCAACGTGGCCAGGCTGGCCGAGGAGAGCGAGACCAGCAGCGCCTGCTGCACCTCGGGCCGGCCGGCGAACTGGAGCAGCGTCTGCGGCGTCTCCTGGACCAGCATGTGCAAAAACGGGAGCAGGATGAGCCCGAGGACGAACAACCCTACCGCCAGCGAGGCGCTCACGAAGAACGAATTGCCCGCGCGGGCGCTCCGCCATACCAGGATCCACAGCAGGGAGAGCGGGACGAAGGTCTCGAAAGCGTACGGCTGAAACACGACGTAGCAAAGCACGAAGGCGCAAAACAGCCCGAGCAGCAGGCCATCTCGAAAGACGCTGGCGTACACGACGATCAGCAGTAGAAATAGCGACTCCCGCTGGAGCAGCGCGACGAGCAGCAGAAACAACACCAGGTAACCAGCCACGAACAGCCCCAAGCGGCGGCGGTCGCCCGTCTGGAGCAGCAGCAGGCCGCACCAGGCCACATACAGGTTCACCGCCAGCATCACCAGGTTGGTGGGAAGCGACAGCACCGGCTCGGGCATGAGGCCAACAAGCAGGTGCACCAGGGCCACGCCGCCAGCGGTCAGTAGAAGAGTCCGGCGTGGGATCATGTGCAGGGAGAACCCCTCACGCGGCCTCCGGCCCATGGCAGGAGGTTGCGCGCGAACGCGCTGGCTGTCCGGGCCCCGCGTTCGCGCGGCGAGATGACCAAGCTCTCTCCATCACCCGCGCCGGTTCTTGCCGGTCCCGCGGCCTGTCGCGCCTGGAATTGGTCAGGCATACGAGGCAGGTTCTTCATGCATGTTCGCAACTAAGCGTCGGGATCGAGAACGCGGTCGCCTCCGAAGGCGTGCCGGGCCGTCAGGGCAGGCGGTTCAACACCGAGCTGAGAAAGTTGGTGATGAGCTGCTTGCCGGGATCGTCGTTGCCGGTCTTGCCGAGGTCGATCTCCACGAAGTACTTCCCCTTGACGGCGTGCAGCAGCCAGGACTCGCTGGCCACGTTGAAACGCCGCCGTGCCGCGTCGCCGAGACCGGATATGTCTTCCCACGTGGCCAGGCCCTTGATGGACGAGTTGTTGTAAACGGCCTGGGCCTGCTCGGGCTTTGACATCTCGTAGATCTGGAGATCGGTGGTCTTGTCGGAGTTCTTGTAATAGGCCATGGCCATGCCCACCCAGCCGCCGACGTCGTCAACGAAGATGGTGATGTGCCCGTCGATGAGAATCTCGGCGTCGGCACGGGTATAGGCGGCGGCGATGCCGCCGGCCGGCGGGTTCTGCGCCCAGGGCGTGGTGTCGATCTCCCAGCCGGTGATGTCGCCGGTCTTGGGCATGTACTCTCCGACCTTCTTGGAAGAGCCGCCTCCGCCGCAGGCCGCAAGAGAAAGCACAAAGCCCATCGCCGCCAAAAGAGCCACGGTTCTCATCTTGTTCCTCCTTCGATTACGAAGTCATGAAAGCGCCGGCCCGCGGTTTTCCGGGCCTTGTCGCCGGACATTCTAACCAGAGGCGGGCAGAAGTCATGGAAAAAATGAGCACCGGATGGAGCGCAAGCACGGCGCCTACAAGGGACGGACCTGGAGGTTCTGCGGGGGGCGCGGGCGGACGTCGTCCGTCACACACACCTCGTCGAAGAACGTCACGCAACCCGTACCGGTCGGCCCGCGCCGGTGCTCGGCCGCGGCCGAAAGCAGGTAGCCTGCCCACAGGGCAGTGAGATCCTCGATGTCACCGGTGTTCGCGATCAAGATGTCGCGCACCGGCTGGTCTTGTCCCGCGATGCCCAGCGCCATGGCGCACACCATGCTGCGCCAGCCGTTGTAGCCGCGGTTGGCGTAGCAGAAGGTGTTCACCTCGCTCTGGTATTGCGTCTCGCCCAGGATGACCAGAGCCGCCTTGGCCAGGGTCTTGGCGTCGTTGTTCGAGACGAACCGACCGGACGGGTAGTGGCTGCAGGTGGCGCTATCGACGCAGGTGTCCTGGTTGGCCATGGTCTCGATGCGGGTACGCACGGTCGGCCCCGGGGTGAAGCCCGCCGCCAGCACCGCCGCCAACCCGCGCCAGGTCGGGTTGGGGTCGTCCATCTGGCGGATGAAGACCTCCTGCACGCGGGGATCCGACACCTTGACCTTGGCCAGGTCGATGAGGCCACGCTCCATCTGGGCGTGATCGAAGGCCCAGTAGTCGAAGCCCGCGCCGTCGTCGGCGTCCTGGTGCTCGCTCGGGTGCCAGCTCCCGTCCAGGCCGCCGTCGGCGGTGTACTCCAGCCGGGCGTGGCCATAGCGCTGCAACATCTGATCGAGGCCGCCGGCACTCGGGTAGGTCGCGGCCAGCTCGGTGTAGCGCTGCCACTTGAGGTGCGTTGCCTGACCGTTGCTGCTGTCGAGCTCGCTCTGGGTGGGCAGCGCCTTGGTGTAGTAGTTGTCGTCGATGTTGAAGTTGCCGCCCGGGCTGGGGTGCGGGGAGAAGTGGTTGGCCAGGGTGATCTTGAGCTTGAGGTTGTCGTCTCCGTTGTTGGCGGTGCGGGTGATGGTGAGGGTAAACAGCTTGTTCTCGCCGGGCATGATGGTGACGTTGGACGGCGAGCAGGAGACGCTGAAGTCCGAGTTGGAGGCCAGCAGGCGCACCCCCGAGATGCCGTACGGGAAGTTGTTGCGCACCCACACCCGCAGCGTCTCCTGGGAGCCGATGGTCTCGTTCATGAACACCGTGTCGCGCTCGGGCTTCACGATGATGCGCGAGGGGGTGTTGTAGATGTTGGTGCACCAGTGGGCCAGGGCCGGCTGTGCGGCCATGACAGCGGCGAGTAGAAACACCGCGCCAACGGCCAGGGCTCTCGTTCGAGTCATGGTCATTCGCTCCTCTCGGGCGGCGTTGCGCCCGATGGTTCTTGCGATTCTGGCCTCTTCGGGCCTGCTGTGTCAAGGACGGCGCCATTGACAAGCGGGCGGCTTGTGGTATGAAGCCAGCGAATGAGAGAAGTGGGTATCTCGCAAACTCAACCTCGAAAGGAGAGGTCCATGAACGTGGTTGTGATGGGAGTGGGTTACTGCGGCGCCTTCCCGACCTCGGGAGGGCTCTCCTACCGCGAGATGATACGCCGAGCGGCCACCATGGCCTACGAGGATGCCGGCATCCGCCCCGAGGAGATCGACGGCGCCATCTCCGTCGAGGAGGACTTCTGCTCCGGCTACTCGATCGCCGACGAGTACACCCCAGACCAGCTCGGCATGGTGCTGAAACCCATGTACACGGTTCCCGGTGATTTCCTGCACGGGATCTGCTCCGCGGTGATGCAGCTTCGCACCGGGCAGTTCAAAACCCTGGTGGTGGAGGCCTTCAGCAAGGCCAGCAATATGCTGACCAAGGATGAGCTGGTGCACTTCGCCTACGACCCGGTGTTCAACCGTTACGGGATGTCGCCCCACTACCTGGCCGGCATCGAGATGCGCTCCTTCCTCGACCGCCATTGCATTGGCGAGGAACAAGTGGCGGCCCTGGCCGCCGAAAACCGTACGCGCGCGGTGGCCAACCCGCTCGCGCCCTATGGCGCCCGGCTCGAAGCGCGCGACGTGCTCCGCTCCCGCCCCATCGCGTCCCCCGTGACCGAATTGATGGTCGCCCGTCCCGCTGACGCCGCCATCGTGGCGGTCCTCGGTGTCGGTGAGGAAGCGGCGCGGCGCTCGCGCTATCCGCTCACGGTTCGCGGGACCGGCTGGTGCTCCGGGAACTCCATCCTCGAGCGGCGGGACCATGCCAGCTCGGAAGGAACTATCCTGGCCGCCCGCATGGCCTTCCAGGAGGCGGGCATCGGTGTCGAGCAAGCCGACGTGGTGTACGTCGCCGATGGCTACGCCCACCGACAGCTCATGCACCAGGAAGCGCTAGGCCTGCCCAAGGCCATCCTGCCCCACGTGAACCCTGACGGCGGCGCCCAGGGCACGGGCGAATTGTTCGAGGCCACCAGCGGACCGCGCTTCTTCGACGCCGCAAGGCAACTTCGCAGTGAGGCCGGCGCCCACCAAGTGGACGACGCCGAACTCGCCGTGCTGCAGGGATGGCGTGGATTGCCCACCGACTCGTGCGCGGTGGTCGTTCTTTCCAACTAGGAGGCCGCCATGAAGAATCGCGTTGCCGTGATCGGCGCGGGCATGACCCGCTTCGTTCGCCGTGCCAAGGAGACCGGACCCGAGCTGACCGCCATGGCCGTGGACATGGCCCTCAAGGACGCGGGCCTGACCATCGACGACATCGATGCCGTGTGCCTGGGCACCGCCCCGGACGCTTTCGACGGCGTACACATGAAAGGCGAGTATCTGATCGCCGGCGCCGGCGCGAAGAAGAAGCCCTACATGCGCCACTACGTCGGCGGCGGCACGGGCGTGCTCAGCCCCATCCACGGCTGGATGCACGTGGCCTCGGGCAAGTTCCGCACCTGCCTGGTGGTGGCCGAGGAGAAGATGTCCTCGGCGTTCCCCCACCCCGCCGGCGCCTTCCTGACCATCTTCGACCATACCACCGAGCAGCCGTTGGAGCTGACGCTGATTCACATCTTCGGCATCGAGATGTCTCGCTTCATGCACGTCTACGGCTATACCGAGGAGGAACTGGCGCTGGTGTCGGTTCTGGCCAAGAAGAACGCCCTCGATCACCCCGCCGCCCAGCTCGGCGCCAAGCTCACCGTCCAGGACGTCATGAAATCGCCGCTGCTCTCCTGGCCGGTCAAGCGCTATGACATCAGCCCGACCTCGGACGCCGCCTGCGCCATTGTGCTCGCCTCCGAGCCGGTGGCGCGGGCCCACAGCAAGGCCCCGGTGTTCATCGAGGGCGTGGGCTACCGCCTCGACACCGCCTACTGGAACACCCGCGACCTGGCCTTCCCGAACTATGTGGCCATGGCCGCCAAGGATGCGTACGAGATGGCCGGCATCACCAAGCCGGATGAGCAGATCGACATCTGGGAACCCTACGACCCGTTCGACTACAAGGCGCTGCACCACATGAACGCCCTGATGCTCGACAAGAGCGGCCGCAAGGTGCGCGAACTCTTACTCTCGGGGAACTTCGAGCGGGACGGCAGCCATCCCATGATCCCCTCCGGCGGCGCGCTCGGCGTGGGCAACCCCATCGCCGCCACCGGCCTGATGAAGATCGCCGAGTTGTACTTCCAGCTCTCCGGCCAGGCAGGCAAGCGCCAGGTCAAGAAGGTTCCCTACCGCGGCGTGGCCCAGGCCTGGGGCGATCTGATGCAGGTTGGCACGGTGGTGGTGATGGCTTCGGAAGGCGGCATGCCCCGCACCACCCGCTGGAGCCAGATGACCGCCAAGGATCTCCCCGGCACCGCCTTGGAAAGCGTCGAGGAGGTCGAACACGTCAAATATACCCCCGACCTGCGCTACAGCTGGGATAACGGGCTGGCGCTCACCACCTACCTGGATGGGTTCAAACAGGGCAAGATCCGAGGCTCCAAGTGCCATCACTGCGGACGGATCATGATCCCGGCTCGCTCTTTCTGCGAGCTTTGCAACCTCCAGAGCGTGCAGGATTACTGCGATCTGCCAGACACCGGCACGGTGCAGACCTTCACCTTGTCGCACGTCAACTGGGATTCCTCACCCCTGCCCAAGGGCAAGGTGAAAATCATCGCCGTCATCGCCATCGACGGCGCCACACCCGAGATGGGCCTTTGCCACATCCTGGGAGAGGTGGATCCCAAGGACGTCAAGTGGGGCATGCGGGTCAAGGCGGTGTGGAAGCCCGAGAAGGAACGCACCGGTACGGTGACCGACATCCTGTACTTCAAACCGCTCAAGGGCAAGGCTCCCGAGCCCCAGGTCACCTGGATCAAGCCGGTAGAGCTCGACTCCGAAACGGCGCGCGGCTTCCCTGGCAAGATCCCCATGAGCTACATCTACACCGCGGGCCTGGGCGGCATCCGCTTCTACTCAGACCTGGCCAAGGGCAAGCTGTCCGGCACCTACTGCCCGCAGTGCAAGCAGGTGTTCGTGCCACCCACGGCCTTCTGCGAGGACTGTCTGTGCCCGCTGGATCCCGACAAGAACGCCAGGCCCCTGGACCCGCGCAGCGGCAAGGTGATCTCCTTCACCGTGGTCCATGAGGACCGCGCTGGGCACCTGCTCGAGCATCCCGAGGTGCTGGTGCAGGTCGCCTTCCCGGACGCGGTCGGCAGCGTGTTCGGCCGCCTGGAGACGAAGGATCCGGACGCGGTGTGTATCGGTCTGCCGGTCGAACTGCAAAAGTCCGGCAAGAACGAAGGGCCGGAGGGCGTCTCCTTCAAGATCCGCGGCAAGTAGCCGAACCCCTGCAACCATCGCACCTAACAACAACGCCTGAATTCTGCTGCGCGGGCGCTTGCCCGTCGATACGCAGGGCCTTTACGCATCGCGCGCTTTTGTGAATGCCTCGATGGCTTTCGCCGTTCAAACCGCATGCCTCCCACGGGCCGGGCTGCGGTGATGGTCAAAACCTAAATTTGCAAGCGCCGCACCTCCCGAGCCTACAAACAGCTCCATCGTGCCAGATTGGTGTACACCATCTGAATCGACCGTCTTCCAGCCGGAGCATTTGGCTTGACAGCGATCCTTTAATTTTGGTATTTGAGTACCTGTTATCTTGTTTTCTCCAAGGAGATGTCGATGAACAGTGTCTTGGCTTTTTCGGATGCGGCGTCCCTGGCGCTGCACACGGCAGGGTTACTGGCAGCGGAGCCGGCGCGGCTACGGTCGGCTTCGGAGATGGCAAAGGCGCTCGGAGCGTCCCAGGCCCACTTGGCCAAGGTCCTTCAGAGCCTGGCGCGGGCGGGATTGGTACGCTCGGTGCGGGGTCCAGGTGGAGGCTTCCAGTTGGCCCGCTCCCCTCAAGAGATGACCCTCCTGGAAGTGTTCGAGGCCGTGTCGGGACCGCTACGACCCACCACGTGCTTGCTCCGCCGGCCTTCCTGCACCGTCGGCGGATGCGTGCTTGGGGATCTGCTGCGGCGGGTTGAGGCCAACGTGCGAGAGTATTTATCCAGAACGGTGGTCGCCGCCCTCGGCTCGCTGCGCTTTGGGCGCGACACGCCCACTCCCAACCAAGGTGACGCACCTAAAAGATCCAGATCATCCGCGCGAAGATCGCGCCAAAGGAGGTAGACCATGTTCTGCTGGCAGTGCGAACAGACGGCAAGGGGGCAAGGTTGTCAGGGGCAACAGGGCGTGTGCGGCAAGGACGCTCGCACCGCCGCGCTCCAGGACCTGCTGATCGAGATCACCAAGGGCGTGGCCATGTACGCGCACCGGGCTCGGTCCGTGGGAGGGCCGGCGGCCCGAGATCGGGAGATCGACGTGGGGGTGATCGAGGCGCTGTTCTCGACGGTCACCAACGTCAACTTCGATGCGCAGCGGGTATCCTCTGTGATTGACCGGATGACGTCCCTGCGCGTAAAGGCGCGCGAGCTGTACCATGAGGCGTGCCGTGGCGCGGGTCAAACGCCGGAGGATCTCGGTGGCGCCGCGAAGCTCGAACCGGTGCACGATCTCGAGGGTCAGGTAAGACAGGGAGAAGCGGTGGGCATTCCTGGGCGTGTTTCCGCTGCGGGAAACGACATCGCCGGCTTGCAAGAACTCGTGCTGTACGGGCTCAAGGGCATGGCCGCTTACACCGACCATGCGCAGGTCCTGGGGAAGGAAGATGTGTTGCTCTTCGCCTTCTTCCACGAGGCCCTGGACCAGCTCACGCGGCCGGCGAGCGTGTCCGATCTCCTCGGACTGGCTCTGCGGGTGGGTGAATGGAACATGAAGGCCATGGAGTTGCTGGACTCCGCCAACACCAGCGCCTTCGGCCATCCCACGCCGACGGCGGTGCGAATCACACCGCGTCGCGGCAAGGCCATCCTGGTGTCGGGCCATGACTTGCTCGACTTGTCAGTCCTGCTCGAACAGACTGCCGGAGCGGGCATCAACATCTACACCCACGGCGAGATGCTGCCCGCGCACGGCTATCCCGGCTTGCGAAAGCATGGTCACCTGGCGGGAAACTACGGTGGCGCATGGCAGGAGCAGCGTAAGGAGTTCAACCAGTTCCCCGGCGCCGTTTTGATGACTACTAACTGCATCCAGCGGCCCCTGGATACCTACCGCGGCCGGATCTTCACCACCGGCCTGGTGGCCTGGCCCGGCGTGACACATGTCACGCGGCAGGACTTTACCCCGGTGATCCGGGCAGCGCAGGCTGCGGAGGGTTTTCCGGCCGACGGACCCGACCAGACCATTACCGTCGGCTTCGGTCACCAGGCGGTCCTAGGGGTGGCCGACAAGGTGATCCAGGCGGTGAAGACGGGCAAGATCCGTCACTTCTTCTTGGTCGGTGGCTGCGACGGCGCTGAAACCGGCCGCGATTACTACACCCGCTTTGCCGAGGCAGTGCCAAAAGACTGCGTGATTCTCACTCTTGCCTGCGGCAAGTACCGATTCAACAAGCTTCCGTTCGGCGAGATCGGAGGCATTCCAAGATTGCTCGATATTGGCCAGTGCAACGACGCATACTCGGCCATCCGTGTCGCCGGGGCGCTGGCCCAGGCCTTTGGCACCGACGTGAACGGCCTGCCGCTCTCTTTGGTGTTGTCCTGGTACGAGCAGAAAGCGGTGGCCATCCTGCTCACCCTGCTGCACCTCGGCATCCGCAACATCCGGCTAGGGCCCAAGCTCCCGGCGTTTGTCAGCCCAGAGGCGCTGAAGGTGCTCGTGGACAAGTTCCACCTCATGCCCATCACAACGCCGGAGCAGGATCTGAAGGCCATTCTTAGCCGTTGATACTATCCGACGGGCGCCACTTGGGGATGCAAAGAATCGCTCTTGTCGCAACCAAGCGAATCCAACATGCCTTCAGCGCACTCTCCTTTCAGGTAGCGTCGGCGGATGAGGCAACAGAACTCGTCCTCGAAAAAAATCCCACAATCCTCAGTAGGGTCAAACCTTTTCTTTATGTTCTCGACGCTTTTCCCGCGCTGTTCCTTTTGCTAGAGTTCCTCTGTGCTCGCCCTGGTCGGCACCATCCACCTGGACCCCGAGGGATTTCCCCGCCTGATCCTGCTGTTCGAGCGGCTGCGCCCCCAGGTGATCTCGGTCGAGGTGAGCCAGTACGCCCTCAAGTTCCGGCGCCAGCACGGCCAGCGGCTACGCGAGCGGCTTTCTGGTTTTCGCCGTCCCGACGGGACGCTCCCCGAGGGCCTGGCCGCGGTGGAGGCCCAGCTCGAGATCCCCTTCGAGTACCGCGCCGCCCACGACTACGCCCGGCTCAACCGCGCCAAGCTGGTGTGCATCGGCGACAGCCGTCGCTCGCAGGCGCTGCTGGATCTGTTGGAGCGCGAGCTCCTGGCCACCGACAACCTGGTCACGCTTGCCCTGCGCCGGGATGTCCCGCTCGCGGAGCTGGTGGCGCGCGAGTGGGTGCGCGCGAAGCGAGAGTTCGAGAAGGGCCCGCTGGCCGGGACCGATCTGGCCCGCCGCCTCGCCGCCGCCGACCGCAAGATGGCCCGCCGCATCCGCACCCTGGCCGCGCCCGGCCAGAGCCTCGTCCACGTGGGCGGCTGGGAGCACCTGGCGGGCCTCGCCTCACTGCTCTCCGACCTCGCACCGCAAGTGACGCTGCTCGCGCCGGAGACGCCCTCTTAGAAAGGGGGCACGGCCCCCTCATACCCCCGGAGAGCCCCCACCAAAAAAACCTTCTGACAGGATAAAGGCCCAATTAGCGATTTCAGCCGAAGCCCGACCGCCGTCAAGGGCGAGCGAAAGCGAATCCCGAAGGGACCGCAAGCACTTGCC
>CAZLNM010000020.1:39115-52537 GCA_964561025.1 uncultured Myxococcales bacterium | reverse complement strand
TTCTTGAGCAGGAAGAGCATGCCTGCATGCTCTTCATGTCAGCAGGTCTTGCCGAAGCCCGACCGCTGTCAATGGCGAGCGCAGCGAGTCGCGAAGCGATCGAAGACCATTGACAGCAAGGGTCGGGCGGAGGCTACGTTTGAGATGTCGCGCGCGAACGCGCTGGCTGCGCCTTCCTCGCATGCGAGCACGGATGCTCGACGCTGGTTCACTCTGGTTCGATGCGGTTGCGGCCCTTGCGCTTGGCCTCGTACATGGCCATGTCCGAGGCCACGATGAGCTTGTCCCCGGAGTCCACCACCGGGTCGGCGCAGTCGGCCACCCCGATGCTCACCGTCACCGTCTCGCCGCCGATGGCGTCGATGGCGCAGGCGTGGACCCGCTCCAGGATGCGGCGCGCCGGCAGGCGGGCCTGGTCGCGGGTGGTCTCGGGCAGCAGCACCACGAACTCCTCCCCGCCCCAGCGCGCCGTGGTGTCCACCTCGCGCACGCTGTCGCGGATGACGCGGGCCACCTGGCGCAGCACCTGGTCGCCGGCCTGGTGCCCGAAACGATCGTTGATGCCCTTGAAGTAGTCGATGTCCACCATCAAGCAGGAGAGCGGCGAGCGGTAGCGCCGCATGCGCGAGAACTCCTTCTCCACGATGGCCATCAGCCGCCGCCGGTTGAACAGCTCGGTGAGCGAGTCGGTGACCGCCATGACCTCCACCCGCTCCAGCATCTCGGACAGCTCCTGGTTCTTGCGCCGCAGCTCGTCCATCAGCGCCTTGGTGCGCAGCGCGGCGTAGATGCGGGCGTTCAGCTCGACGTCGTCGTAGGGCTTGGGCAGGTAGTCGTCGGCGCCGGCGTGCAGCCCGTCCACCCGGTCGGACACCGCGGTCTTCACCGTCAGCATGATCACCGGCACGGCGCGGGTGTCCTCGTTCAGCTTGAGCCAGCGGCACACCTCGTGGCCGCTGATGTCCGGCAGCACCACGTCCAAGAGCACCAGATCCGCCTTCTCGGTCTTTAGCAGCCGGATGCCCTCGGTGCCGCCCGCGGCCACCAGCACGTCGTAACCGAAGCCCTCCAGCCGCTCGCGCGTCACGCGGGCCTCCGCCCGGTTGTCCTCGATGAGCAGGATCTTGGCCTTGGCCATGTCCACCTCCCTCCGCCGGCTGCCCTGCGCCGGCTCCTCCGCGAACCCATGCAGCGTATGGCAACTACTGGGCGCTTGTAAAGCGCATGATGCGCTTTTCCCGAAGACCTTTCCGACAGCCGCAAAAATGAGGTATCCTCACCGTACCTCGAGGGAGGGCCCATGAGAGAGCACACGCTGCCCATCGTCATCATCGGTTCCATCGTCGCCCTGATCGCCTTGATCGTCTGGCTGGTGTGGTACATGGCCAAGCGCCGGCGCGAGGCCTGGATGGCCGCGGCCGAGCAGCTGGGGTTCGAGTACCACCGGCAGGATCCGGGGGTGCTGGCCGAGTTCGGCTTCTTCAAGCTCTTCAACCAGGGGCGCGCGCGCAAGGCCTACAACATCCTGCGCGGGCGCATCCGGGAAGGCCAGGTGACCCTGGGCGATTACCGCTACACCACCGGGCACGGCAAGCACCAGCAGGTGCACGTCCAGAGCATCTGCATCCTCCGCTCCAAGGACATCCACCTGCCGCACTGCTTTTTGCGCAAGCAGATGCGGGTGTTCGACTTTCTGGGCAAGCTCTTCGGAGGCCAGGACATCAACTTCGACGAGGACCCCGAGTTCTCCAAGGCCTTCGTGCTGCAGGGCGCCGACGAGCTGGCCACCCGGCAGACCTTCCACGCCGAGGCCCGGCAGTTCTTCCTGCGCTTCCGCGGCCAGCCGGTGCAGTTCGAGTGCCTGAACGACTGCATCCTGTTCCACCGCGGCCGCACCATCAAGCCCGAGAAGGCGCGCGACCTCTTGGAAGAGGTCACCCAGATCCTGCACCTGTGGGCCTAGCGCCACTTGAGGCCGCGACGCCGCTCGACGCGGACGCGCTGGCTTTTCGGTAGCGACCGGGCGCAGGCTACCAGAAATCCACCAGGCGCAGCTCGGCCAGCTCCCCGGCCCGCTGGGCGGGGCCCAGTGGGCAAAAAGACGAGCGCAAGTGCGCCCCACGATCGTTGTCGTAGAGGTTGAGGTCCAGCCCGAGCACCGCGCCGCTCTCGGGCGGGGTGACGAAACCGAGGTCGGTCCAGGGCACGCGCGCCTTGAAGACATAGCCCTCGGCCTCGCGGCAATCATTGTCGGGCGCCGGCCCGAAGAACTCGAAGCCGAAGTACATCCCTACCGGGCTCCAGGCTTCGCCGCCGAGCTGGTCGAAGGCGGTGTCGCCGCTCAGGTTGATGAGCGCCCGCCGGGGAGGCCCCCCGTCCGGCGCGAGCACCAGCTCCACCGCGTCGTCGCGCAGCAGGTTGTCCCGATCGCCCGCGCTGCGGCGCTGGGCGCACACCACCTGGTCCCGGCTCTCGACGAGCAGCAGGAGGCCGCTGCCGTCCCAGGCCGCGTACACCTCGACCTCGTCCGCGCCGGGCTCCAGGCGCAGCGCCAGCGGCTGGGCACCGACCTCGGAGAGCCGCCTCCCGGTCGCGAAGAAGTCGCCCACCGGCCCGCGTATCCTACGGGCATCGAGGGTGCGCGTGCGCAGCCGGACCGTCCCCGAGCCATCGGGGTAGTGCACGGGCTGGTCGTGGCCATCGGGATCGGGGTTCCAGGAGTGCGGCCAGCGCCGGGCTTGCACCGCGCCCGCGGCGTCCGCGTCGCGCCACTCCAGCCCCAGGCGCAGCTCGCGCCCGGCCTCCACCGTCCCGCCCAGCATCGACCACGGCACCGCCGCGAAAGCCACGTACCCGCCCGTCTGCTCCCGCGCCCGGTGGAGGATGTTCGGCTGTCCGGCGGGCCACTCGACGGCGAAGGCGTCGCGGCCCAGGAAGAGGACCACGTCGTTGCCATCCCACGACTTCGCGGCGCTGTCGCCGAGTCCGTCCAGGGCCACCACCAGCCCGTCACCCTTCCACCACTCGGAGGCGAAGGGCGCCCGGCTGGCATCGGGCACCTCCGCCTCGACGAACAAGAACGCCCGGTTGAAGGCCAGGCTCACGGACACCTCGTCCAGGCGCAGGCTGCGGGGCACTCCCGTGGCGAGCAGGCTGGCCTGCGGATCCACCAGCGCCGGCCCGGCGTGGGCCAAGGCGGCCACGTCAGGGGTGAAGCCCACCACCGCCTGGCGATCGCCCCCGGCGAGCGGCACCGGCTCCGAGAAACCCCAGGCGACCCGCTCCCCGGCGAGATCGTGTCCGAACACCCGCAAGCGGGCCTCGCCGCCCGGGACGATCTCGCCGAAGGCGAGCGTGTGTTCGAAGCGCGCGAGGTCGTACCTTGGCCCTCCCTCGACCGCCACCTGAAAGGAATGGCTCTCCGCCACCGGGTCCCGCCCGTCGATCGAGAGCGGCAGCAGGTCCAGGTACAGCCGCGGCGGCGCCTCGCCCGCGCAGGCCGTGAGCGCGAGCGCAAACCACCACCCTGAACGCCAGCACCTCGCTCTCATGGGATCTCGATCTTGTGCTTGCTCAACAGATCGCGCAGATGGTGCCGGTCCAGCCCCGCCTCGCGGGCCGCCCGCGACAGGTTGCCCCCGTGGCGCTGCAAAAGCTCGACCAGGTAGGCCCGCTCGAAGGACTCCACCACCCGCGCCTTGGCCCGCTTGAAGGAGATGCGCTCCCGCGCGCCCTTCCCGTCCAGCGTGCGCAGCATCTCGCGCACGAACCCGCGGGCGTCGAGGGCGCGGCCTTTCTCCAGCGCCAGCGCCCGCTCCACCGCGTTGCGCAGCTCGCGCACGTTGCCCTCCCAGGGCAACGAAAGCAGCTCCTGCGTCTCGGCCAGCGAGAATTCCAGCGCCCGCTGTCCGCCGGAGAGCGCGGACACGAAGTGACTGAGCAACCGCGGCACGTCCTCGGGCCGCTCGCGCAGCGGCGGGAGCTGCAAGGTCACCACCGCCAGCCGGTAGTACAGATCCTCGCGGAAGCGGCCCTCCTCCACCCGGGCGCGCAGATCGTCGCGGCTGGCGGCGATGACGCGCACGTCGATGTCCACCGCATGATCCGAGCCCACCGGCCGCATCTGCCGCTTCTCCAGCACGCGCAGCAGCTTGGGCTGGCTGTCCAGGGGCAGGTCGCCCACCTCGTCGAGCAGCAAGGTCCCCCCGCGCGCCTGCTCCAGGCAGCCGGCGCGATCGCTGTGCGCCCCGGTGAAGGCACCCTTGCGGTGCCCGAACAGCTCGCTCTCCACCAGCTCGCGCGGCAGGGTGGTGCAGTCCACCACCACGAACGGCCCGGCGGAGCGTTTGCTTTGCTGGTGCACCGCCTCGGCCAGCGCCTCCTTGCCGGTGCCGGTCTCGCCCTGGAGCAACAGCGTCAGATCGGTGGCGGCCACCTCCTCCAGCGTGGCGAAGATCTCGCGCATGCGGCGGCTGGCACCCACCACCGCGCCGAAACGGTCGCTGCCGGAGGGCTCGCGCCGCAGGCTCTCCTCCCAGGGGGCGATCTTGATCCGCGTGCGTCCCAGGCGGAGCGAGGCGCCCAGCCCCACCACCACGTCGCGGATGCGCGCCCCCTCCAAAAACGTCCCGTTGCGGCTGCCCAGGTCCACGATGCGCACACCGTCCGCTTCGCGCCGCGCCTCCAGGTGGCGCCGCGATACCGTGTCGTCGCACAGCGGCAGGTCGCAGGCCGGGTCGCTCCCGAGAACGCACGGCGCCTCTTCGATGGCGCACCACTTGCCGGCGTCCGGGCCCTCCGCCACCAGCAAACGCAGGCGGCTCAAGTCCCGCCGGATTGAGAGCTCGGGATCGGCAAGAGAGGTGGTCGCCCTGGTCTCCGGCCCGCCCATGGGTGGCATCCTATCCGCCGCCTGTCTGGATTTGCAACATTGATCTCCACGGGTGCATCTGGCACGATAGGGGGCCGTGACAAGATCCCCAGGCCGCGCCGGGGGAGCCAAGGGAAAGGATCCGCCATGATGCGTCGCGCTTGCGTGTGGGCCGTGCTGGGGTTGGGCCTGCTGGTTTCCGGACCGGCCCTGGCCCAGAAGAAAGCGCCGAAAACCACCCGGGCCGCGCTGCTGCCCATCTCGGTCAAGGACATGCCGCCGGAGCTGGCCAAGAAGCTCGGCGCCACGGTGCTGGAGGAGCTGGGCGCGCTCAAGGTCTTCGAGGTCATCCCCGGCAAGACCCTGTCGGCATCCCTGGACGGCCTGCGCAAGAAGAAAGTCTACGCCAAGGGATGCGAGGAGAAGAAGGCCTGCATGCAGGCGGTGGGCAAGGCGGTGAAGGCCGGGGTGCTCCTCCACCTGCAAGTGGCGCGCGCCCAGGAGGGGGTCACCCTGACCATGCGGCTGTTCGACGTGCGCACCGCCAAGGAGGTGCGCAAGGGCACCGAGTTCGGCACCGAGGATCCCGCCGACCTGGAGCGCGCCGTCCGCTGGATCACCCGCAAGGTGTCCTCGCCCATCCTGAGCACCATCTTGCCGGGCAAGGCCAAGATCCAGATCGACTGCGAGGAGGGCGGGGCCGACCTGTACGTCAACGGAAAGTCCTTCGGCAAGAAGACCGGCACCAGCCTCAAGGTCTCCTCGGGCGTGTTCGATCTCCTGGTCAAGAAGGAAGGCTTCGAGCCCTTCCACGAGGTGGTGGCGGTGTACCCGGGAGACGAGCTGCGGCTCCAGGCGGTGCTGAAACCCGCGGGAACGACCCGGCCGGCGGTGGCGGCGGTCGAGCCCAGCGCGCCGGTCGAGCCGCCGCCGCCGCTCAAGCCGGTGGAGGGTAAGCCGGAGGAGAAGAAGGAGCTGCCGGCCTGGGCGGTGTTCGACGCGCCCAAACCGGCAGGGACCGCCCCGGCGGCGCAGCCGCCGAAGAGCGGGGCCGCTCCCTGGGCCGGCACGACGGCCAAGAAGGAGACCCAACCCTTCCTGCCGGAGCCGGCGGAGGAAAAGCCGCGCGAGGAACCCGCACGGCGCGAGAAGCGGTTCTATCAGACCTGGTGGTTCTGGACCCTGGTGGGAGCGGCCGTGGCCGGCGGGGTGGGCACCGGAACCTACTTTTTGCTCCAGGGCGGCGGGGGCGGGGGCGCGGGCACCGGCTCGGCCGCGGTGAGCTGGCAGTAGCCGGCGGGAGGTCCCATCATGCGCAATCGTCTACTCTCGATCCTCGGTGTTGTGCTGGCCTCGGCCGCCTGCGGGCCGGGAGAGACCGACGTGGGCAGCGCCCGCCTGGAACTCTCCATCTCGTTCGAGCGCGCCGGCGCGACGCGGGCCATGTTGAGCGGGCTGGTGGACACCATCCGGGTCACGGTCAGCGCCCAGGGGAAGGTGCTGCGCCAGCAGAGCTTCGACTACGAGGCCTTGCAGGGGACGGTCACCGACATCCCGGCCGGCACGGGCCGGACCTTCACCGTCGAGGCCCTGGGCAACGACACCCGCATCTATAGCGGCACGGCCGACAATATCACCATCGAAAAGAATCAAACCGCGAGCGTGCCGGTGGTCCTGGCCCCGGCCTACAGCTCGGACGTCTACCCGCCCGCGGCGGTGACCGACCTCATCGCCCGCGGGAACGGCACCACGGTCACCCTGAGCTGGACCGCCAGCGGCAACGACGCCCGGGCCGGCCAGGCGCACAGCTACGACCTGCGTGTCTCTCCCTCCACCATCCAGGCCGCCAACTTCGCCGCCGCCACCCAGGTGAACGACGCCCCGGCGCCCGGCGTGGCGGGGAACGCCGAGCAGTACGTCCACGACTTCGGCACCAGCGGCACCTACCACTTCGCCCTCAAGGTGCGCGACGACGCCGGCAACTGGTCCGCCATCTCCAACGAGGCCATCGTCACGCTCACCGGCCCGGACACCATGCCGCCGGCCACGGTGGCCAACCTGACCGTGTTCATGGTGGGCTCGGACTCGGTGACGCTCACCTGGACCGCGCCGGGTGACGACGGCAGCGCCGGCACGGTCACCGACTACGACCTGCGCCTGAGCACCGCCGAGATCACCGCCGCCAACTTCTCCTCCGCCACCCGCGCCACGGGGCCGGCGCAGAAGGTCCCCGGCGGCCAGACCGAGAGCGTGGTGGTGAGCGGGCTGACCCCGGGGACACGCTACTGGTTCGCCCTCAAGGCGGTGGACGACGCCGGCAACTGGTCGGCCATGTCCAATGTGCCAAACGCCCTGATCCAGGACCAGACCCCGCCGGCCCAGGTCACCGACCTGCATGAGACCGCCCAGACGGCCACCTCCATCACCCTGGGCTGGACCGCCCCCGGCGACGACGGCACCACCGGCACCGCCACCCGCTACGACATCCGCTACGCCGCCACCGCCATCACCACCGCCAACTTCGCCCAGGCCCAGGCGGTCCAGAACCCGCCGGCGCCGCAGGCGGCGGGCGCGGCCGAGAGCGTCACCATCGCCGGCCTCACCCAGGGGCAGCTCTATTACTTCGCCCTCAAGGCCTACGACGACGAGGACAACGAGGGCCCCATGTCCAACGTGGCCACCGCCACCCCCGGCGTGGTGGACGTCACCCCACCGGCCGACGTGACCGATCTTTCGGTCCTGAGCCGCACCGAGACCTCGGTCACCCTGGCCTGG
Source organism: uncultured Myxococcales bacterium (assembly GCA_964561025.1). GTDB lineage: Bacteria > Myxococcota > B64-G9 > B64-G9 > B64-G9 > JAAZNF01. The sequence continues at coordinate 44,892 of CAZLNM010000020.1, read as the reverse complement.
ACCGCGCCCGGCGACGACGGCAACATCGGCACCGTATCGAGCTACGACGTGCGCGTGAGCACCGCCGAGATCACCGCGGCCAACTTCGGCGCCGCCCAGCAAGCCCCGGGCCCCACGACCATCGTGAGCGCGGGGCTCAATCAGACGCTCACGGTGGCCAACCTCACCCGCGGCACCCCGTACTGGTTCGCGCTCAAGGCCGCCGACGAGCGCGACAACATCTCCGGCATGTCCAACGTGGTCACGGCCACCCCCGATGACGTCAGCGCGCCGCAGGCGGTGAGCGATCTGGCCGCGACGGCGGCCTCCGACACCAGCGTCACCCTCACCTGGAAGGCCCCCTACGACGACAGCGCCACCGAGGCGGTGACCCGCTACGACATCCGCCATAGCACCTCCCCCATCACCGAGCAGAACTTCTCCTCCGCGACGCAGGTTCCCAGCCCGCCCGCGCCGCTCGCCCCCGGCAGCGATCAGCTGCTCCTGGTGGACAACCTGGCCGCGGGCGCGACACACTACTTCGCCGTCAAGGCCTTCGACGAGGCCGACAACCCCTCGGCGCTGTCCAACGTGCCCTCGGCCGTGGCGCGGGTATTGCCCTCCGCGGTGACCACGCTGGCGGTCAGCGCCGTGGCCGACACCAGCGCAACCCTCACCTGGAAGGCTCCCCACGACGACACCGCCACCGAGGCCGTGACCGCCTACGAGATCCGCTACAGCACCGGCACCATCGACGATAGCAACTTCGACCAGGCCACCCTGGTGGCCAACCCGCCCACGCCCCAGGCGCCGGACAGCGACGAGACGCTGGTGGTGGGCTCACTCACCATCAACACTCCCTACACCTTCGCGCTGGTTGCCATCGACGAGCACGGCAACCGCTCGGCGCTCTCCAACGTGGTCTCGGGCGAGCCCGGCTCCCAGGACGCCACTCCGCCCGCGGCCATCGCCGATCTGGCCGCGGCGCCCACCGCGACGGCCGGCGAGATCCTGCTCACCTGGACCGCCCCGGGCGACGACGGCAGCGCCGGCGGGCCGGTGGCGAGCTACGACGTGCGCTACAGCGAAAGCCCCATCGACGATGCCAACTTCGCCAGCGCCACGCAGGCCCCCTGGTCGGGGGCCATCGTCAACCCGGCGCTGGAGCAGACGCTCACCGTGACCGGGCTCACCAGCGGCACGCTGTATCACTTCGCGGTCAAGGCCAGAGACAACCGCGGACTGCTCGCGCCGCTTTCCAACGTCCCCAGCGCCACACCCAATTGACGGGATCCTGCGCGAACACGAGTTCTGGCACCCGCTTCGAACGAAAGGTCATCGCCGCGCCATCATGAAAATCCTTCGCGGGCCGCACCCTCTCATGCTCAACAGAACCGCCTCCAACCCGAACCTGCCCGGGTCAGCGAGCGCGCCAGAAAGAACAGCGGCGAGTGCCGGCACGCTCTTCCTTTTGGTGATGCTCCTCTTGTGCGGCCCGGGGATGATCCTGGACGGCTGCCACAAGAGCGCCCCCGAGGCTCCACCGGCCGCCCGCACCCTGGCCGAGGCGCGCCAGAAGGTGCTCGATCTCTTCGGCGAGCTGGACGGCTTTACGCTCCAGAAGCAGCTCGAGGTCGGCCTGGCGGGGTGCCCGGCGGTACGCATGGAGGCGGCCTTCCTCCACCAGGGGCAGCCGCAGCGCGCCATCGTCTACGTGGTGGATCACCCGCAGCTCTTCAACGTGGTGAGTTTCATCTCCCCCGCGGACGAGGAGTTCTTCAACGCCGGCTACGACGTGTTCCAGAAGATGCTGCGCGCGCTCAAGGTGGACCGGGTCTCCGGCCACCAGACGGTGACCGAGGCCGGCGAGGAGAAGATCCTGCGCAGCCCCGACCTGCAGCTCGAGATCCGCTACCCGGCCTCCTGGGTGTACACCCGCGACGAGGTCAACCGGGCGCTGGTGTTCTCCGGCCCGCGGGAAGAACCGAGCTGGCTCACCACGGTGAACTTCTCCGTGATCAACAAGTGGGGGCCCTGAGTGCCGCGCCCGGGACGCACAGCGACGAACGGCCAGGGGCACCTGCGTTTCGGCACCGGTGGGGTGCCGCGCTCCTCCCCCGCGCCCGACGCCGTATCGGGCGTGGAGACCGTGGCCGCCCTGGGGCTTGCGGCCATGGAACTCGAGTTCGTCCAGGGCGTGCGCCTCAAGGAGGCCTCGGCCGCGCGCATCCGCGAGCGGGCCCAGGCGCTAGACGTGGCGCTGACCTGCCACGGCCCCTACTACATCAACCTCAACGCCGCCGAAGCGGAGAAGCGCCAGGCCTCCCGGCGCCGCATCCTCGAGACGGCGCGGGCCGCGCAGCTCGTAGGCGCACGTTCCATCACCTTCCACGCCGCCTTCTACCTGGGGCAAGATCCAGAGGCGGTGCACCGGACGGTGCGCGAGGAGCTGCGGGGCATCGTCGAGACCTTGCGCGACGAGGGCAATACGGTGCAGATCCGCCCCGAGCTGACCGGGAAGCCCTCCCAGTACGGTTCGCTGGAGGAGCTGCTGCGGCTCTCCACCGAGGTGCCGGGGGTGTTGCCGTGCATCGACTTCTCGCACGCCCACGCGCGCGCGGGAGGAGCCAAGAATAGCGCGGCGGAGTTCGAAGAGATGCTCTCGCAGGTGCGCGCGGCCCTGGGAGCCGAGGCGCTCATGGATCTCCACCTGCACGTGAGCGGCATTGAGTACACCCAGAAGGGCGAGCGGCGCCACCTGGATCTGCCCGAGGCCGACCTGCGCTACGAGGAGCTGTTGCGCACGCTTTCGGCCGTTCACGCCGGGGGGGTGCTGGTGTGCGAGAGCCCCAGCCTGGAAGAAGACGCGCTGCGCATGCAGCGGCTGTACCGCAAGCTCATCGCGTAAAGCGCCACCCCGCGGGAGGAACGACATGGATCGCGACCAGGCCGTACAACTCATGGAGAGCAAGATCCAGAACCTCAACCTGCGCCGCCACATGCTGGCGACGGAGGCGGTGATGCGCGCGCTGGCGCGCCGGCTCGGCGAGGACGAGGCGTTGTGGGGGATCACCGGCCTGGTCCACGACATCGACCTGGAGCAGGGCGGACAGGATCAATCGGCCCACGCCCGCCTGGCGGCCGAGTGGCTGGAGGGCAAGCTCCCGCCGGAGGCCCTGGCCGCCATCCGGGCCCACAACGGCGAGCGGCTTGGTGTCGAGCGCCGGACGCGCTTCGAGCACGCCCTGGCCGCGGCCGAGACCGTGACCGGCCTGGTGGTGGCCGCCACCCTGGTGCTGCCCGGCAAGAAGCTGGCCGAGCTCAAGGCCCAGAGCGTGCTGAAGCGCATGAAGGAGCCGCGCTTCGCGGCAGGCGTCAACCGCGACATCGTGCGCGAGTGCGAGCTGCTTCCGGTGGCGCTTTCCGACTTCGTCTCGCTGGCGGTCGAGGCCATGCGCCCGCTGGCGCCGGAGCTGGGGCTGTAGCCTGGTGCTTGATGCGGGCCGCACCGCCGGCCTATACTGGGGACAGGTAGGGCAAACCATGAGAAGGCCAAGCGCAGTTTCCGCGATGCGAGCGACGCTATGGGCGCTGGGGTGCTTGCTGCTGCTCGGCCCGGAGACCGCCTTCGCCCGGACACCGAAGCCCGCCCCCAAGCCCGCCGCCAAACCCGGCACCGGCAACCTCCAGCTCACCTCGATGACCGACGAGATCAAGGTGTACCTGGACGGCGTCTTCATCGGCAAGACGCCGTTTGCGAAACCCGTCCCGGTCAAGGCGGGCAAGCACAAGCTCAAGGCCACCAAGCCCGGCTACAGCACGCTGGAGGCCGAGGTGATCATCCGGGCCGGGCGCACCGAGGAGTTCCCGCTGGACCTCATGCCCTTCTCGGGGCTGGTCAAGTTCGCCGCCAACATCGAGGGCGCCGAGGTGTACGTGGACAACAACCTGGTGGGTCACATCCCGCTGGTCCAGGAGGTGTCCATCGGCGACCACAAGGTGCAGATCGTCAAGGAGGGATACGAGGACTTCACCACCACCATCAACGTCAAGGCCGGCGAGAAGCACTTCGTGGAGGCCAACCTCGCCCCCTTCAAGGACTTCTCGCCCGAGGTGCTGGCCATGGCGGCGGCGGCCAAGGAGAAGGAGGAGGCCGAAAAAAGGGCCGCGGCCGAGATGCTGCGCGCCGAGTCCGCGCCTCCCCCGCCGCCCGCCTGGTACGAGGGCCTGCACCGCAAGTGGTGGTTCTGGACCGCGGTGGGCGTGGCCGCGGTCACCGCGGTGGCGGTGCCGGTGGCCCTGAGCGCCGGCGGCGGCGCGTCTCCGTTGGATCGCCACACCCAGGGCCCGCACGCCGTCATCGACCTGGCCCGCCCGGGCCCCTGATCGGTCCCCTCAGGGTGCCGCGCTCTTCTGTGATTCGATGCGGTGCGCGAGCAGGATAACTGCCGTCCCCAGCAGGTACACCAGCGCCGCCAGCAGTTGCACGGCGCGAAAGCCCAGGTTCAGCGACAGCGCGACCGTGAGCACCGACCCCAGCACCGAGGCCGCGCCGTTGACGCCCCAGGCCCACGGCACCAGCACCCGGGCCGGGCCCTGGAGCAAGCGCACGCCCAGCGGCAACATCTGCCCCATCCACACCGCGGGCAAGAAAAGCAACGCCGCGGCCAGCACCACGCGCCAGATGGCGGGCCACCCCATGCACGCCGAGAACAGCGGCCCGAGCAGCAGCGCGTAGGCGGCGACGATGAGCAGCACCACAGCGCAGCTCGTGACCAGGCGGCGCGGCGCCCGCTCCATCGGCAGGTTGCGGGTGCGCAGGCTGCCCAACCCCGTCCCCAGGAGCAGCGAAGTCAGCACCACGCCGGTGGCGTGCACCGGGTGGCCCAGGAAGAGGATGAAGTGCTGCATCCAGGAGATCTCCAGCGCGATGAACCCCACCCCGATGGCGAAGAAGTAGCCAAGGTGCAGCACGCCCCGCGCCGGCACGGCGCCGAGATCCCGGCGGGCGCGGAAGAGGAGCGGCAGCCCGAACACCAAGAGCACCAGCACAAGCACCAGGATCATCAGCAAGCGCAGCACTCGCACGCCGAGATCGTTCTTGTCCGGATCGGAGAGCATGCGGCTCAAGAAGTCCCGCGGGCGGGTGGTGTAGAAGAAGAACGGCCGGTCGTCCGTGGGCGGCGAGATGTCGAAGGCGGTGCCCTCCCACAGCGGCCGGGGATCGGCGGCGCGCGCCAGAGCGTCGATCAGGTCGCCCGGCCGCGCCGGCGCATCGGGGTCGAACAGCACCCGCAGTCCGTCCGCGGCGCAGGTCCGGCGCAACAGCTCGAGCTCCTCTGCCGAAAACGGCGTACGCTTGACCAGCAGCGTGCCCATGCGCGCGTCGGCGCCCACGAACAGGTGGCGCGCGCGCTCGCTCGCCCCCAGGTCCGACAGCGCGGCCACCGCGATCGCCAGCAGGCGTTCAAACTCGCGCGGCGGCTGGCGCAACCAGCGGGTCATGCTGAGCACGCCGCCGTCTTCGAGGTGCGAAAGAAAATCGACGAAGGCCTCGCGGGTGTAGAGGTTGTTCTCGGACAGGGTGAAGGCCCCGGCGCTGCTGGCGGCCCAGGTGTCCACCAGGGTGGCCTGGATGCTGCCGAAACGCTCGCGGCTGCGGCGCACGAAGCTGCGCCCCTCCCCGACCACCACCTCCACCCCCGGCTGGCGGTAGAGATCCCCCGAGTACCCGGCGAAACGCTGGCCCATGACCTCGCGCACGATCAGCCCGTTGAGCTCCACCCCGCGGATGCGCC
>CAZLNM010000020.1:0-39105 GCA_964561025.1 uncultured Myxococcales bacterium | reverse complement strand
CGGGACAAGGCGCTCACGATGTCGGCCCCGCCGCCCGGCCCGATGATCAGCGCCTGCCCGTCGTTTCTCAGCGCGTACACCAGGGCCGCCACCCGGCTCTCGGAGAAGCGGTTGGCCGCGTTGCGTCCCCCCTGCCAGGCCTCCCGCGCGAAGATGCGCGTGGCGGCGTCCGAGTCGATGTTGAGCCACAGGAAGTCCTCCGGGGTGCGCGAGACCGTCACCCGCGAGTAGGCGTTCCAGCCCTCGTAGAGCACGGCGCGCTCGTCCACCGCCTTGACCGAGGGAACGGCGAACAGGTGCAGCCGGCTGTCCAGCCCGCACAGGACAAACAAGAGCGCGCACAGCAACGCGGCCACGAGGCGCAGGCGGCGCCGTTCCCACAAGAACACCGGCGCCGCGCTCGCCCCCAGGGCGCCGGAGAAGAGCACCGCCGAGGGGCCGCCGAGCCAGTGCAGCGCGGGCAGGGTGAGCAGACAACCCGCGGCGGCCCCGGCCAGATCGAAGAAGTACAGGCGCCCCACCTGCTCCGGGTGCAGGGTGATCAGCAGCGACACCACCATGCCGCAGAAGAAGAACGGCAACGCCACGCCGGCGAAAAGGAGCCCCAGCGGCAACAGGCCGGCCAGATCCAGCTCGGGCGGGATGCGGATCCGCAGCGCGAGCAGGAGCGCCAGGATCACGCTCAGGCCAAAGAACGCGGCGTGTCGGGCCAGCGCGCCGGCGCAGCTTGCGGCCGTGTAGCGCCCCTGGCGGAAGAACAAGGTCACCCCGGCCGCGCCGATGCCGAACAGCGCCATGCTCACCACCAGGAAGGCGAAGTGGTAGAACAGCGTCACCGAGAAGATGCGCGTGCAGCACAGCTCCAGCATCAGGCCGGCCGCGCTCACCAGCGCGATGCCGGCGTACCTGGCACCGCTCGGTTTCATGGACGTTTCCAGGCCGCGCTCTCCCCGTACAGGGCGCGCACCGCCACCTGCGCCGCGCGCGAGCAGTACAGCGGCTGGGCGTGACCGATCTTGTGGATGTAGTGGTTGCGGGCCTCGGGGTACGGCAGGATGGCGTTGTTGGGGGGCCAGATCATGGGGTCCAGGCTGTAGTACACGGAGGTCCACTCGATGGCCGGATCGAGGGGGCGCGCGTTGAGCTCGCGCAAAAAGCGGCTGCCGGGGATGAGCTGCACCCCGCTCTCCCCTTGCACCTTGCGGATGTAGGGGAGCAGCGCCGCCGCCTGGCGTACGCCGCGGTGGGGCAGCGCCGCCAGCCCGGCCCAGGTCCCCTGGTGAGGCGAGGAGAGGAACAGGCACTTCTTCACCGGCAGGCCGCCGGCCAGGCCGTGCTGCACTGCGGCCCGGATGATCATCCCGCCCTGGGAATGCCCCATCAAATAGATCTCCCGGGGATGGATCTCGCCGAGGAGATCCCGCAAATGATCGCACAGCTGCTCGGCCGAGAGGGTGAGGTCCTGGCTGTAGGGGAAATCCGAAAACACCCAGGTGAAGGCGTCGAAGATGTCCAGCCCGAGCAACCGCTCCAGCCGGTAGAACTGGCGCGGGGTTTCCATGTACCCGGGCACCATCACCAGGAGGCGCGACTGGCCCTGGTAGCGGGCGAGGCGTTCGCGCCGGTAGTCCTGGCCGTAGAGCATCTGCTGCGAGACGTGGATGCCGCCGTCGAGGAAGTTTTTACCCACGAAGAAAGCCTCTTCGACAGCGGAGAGCGCCAGCGCCAGCGAGTCCTGGAACTCCTGGGGCGGCAGCAACTTGCGGTTGAACCGCTGCCAGCGCCGGCGCAAGGATTGCGGGATCTCGGGCAGCTTCACGCGCCGGCCTCCGGCGGATCCTCCGGCGCCTTCCCCGTCTGCGCGGCCGCCTCGGCCGTGGCCTCGGCGACCCGCTGCCGGCGGGCCCGCACCCGGATGACGATGGACACCACCATGCCCACGAAAAGACCCGCCAGCATGCCGTACAGGATGGGCACCGAGCTTTTTTGGAATGAATTCTGGCCGCCGGCCAGGTAGCCGATCCCGGCGCCGATCACGGTGCAGATGCTGAGCCAGGGCATGTACGCCGCTTTGATCTGCATGGGTCTCTCCTCGTTCGCCGCCCGGCATGAAACCACGACGACCGGAGAAAGTCCACTCCCGCCGCCCTGGGCGTTTTCTTTCGCCACAACAATGGCTTACCAGGCAATCCGAAAATGTCAGGGGGGGATGCTACGGTTCGGGCCAGATGGACGACCGGCCGAACGCGGCCAGGAGGAAGCCATGCAAGCCATCCGCGATCTCGTCAAGCTCTCCGAACATTGCCCCGAGTGCGGCGCCCTGCTGGTGCGGGTGGGCCGCGCCGGCTTGTGCCCGCACTGCGACTGCGAGGTGGAGGACGTCGTCGAGGCCTTCCCCGCCCGCCTCATCCGTTTCGCGCCCGAGGGCCGCGCCTCACCATCGCCCGCCGCGCGAGACGATCTGCCGGCCGACCTCTCCGAGGAAGCCGCGTGAGGAACAGGGGCCTCACAGCACCGGCGAGAGGGCGCGGGCGAACCCCTCGGAGAGCCGGCGCCACACGTTCTTGCGCCGGACCGATTCCAGGGTCACCGGCCGGGCCCGCGCCAGATCGTCTTCGAAGATGCGCTGCATGCGCTCGGCGAAGCTCGTGCCGGTGACCAGCACGTTGCACTCGAAGTTCAACCGGAAGGAGCGGATGTCCATGTTCGCCGAGCCGACGGTGCTCCAGGTGCCGTCGATGACCATGGTCTTGGCGTGCAGCACCCCGGGGCGATGCTCCCAGATGCGGACCCCCGCCTCGAGCAGCTCGCGGAAGAACGAGCGCCCGGCCACCTGGACCAGGCGCATGTCCGACCGGCCGGGGAGCAACAGCCGCACGTCCACGCCGCGGAAGGCGGCGGTCTTGAGCGCCTCCAGCATGGCCGGATCCGGCACGAAGTACGGGGTGGTGATGAAGACGCTCCGCTCGGCGCGCGAGATGGCGGTGAAGAACACGGCGTGGAGGTTCTCGTGCGCGTGATCGGGGCCGGAGTCGACCACCTGGACCAGGTCCTCCCCGGCGGGCGCGATGGCCGGGAAGTGATCGAGCGAGATCAGATCCTGCCGGGTGGCGAAGAACCAGTCCTCGGCGAAGGTCTCCTGGAGCCGCCACACCGCCGGCCCGCGCAACCGCAGGTGCGTGTCGCGCCAGGGGCCGAGCCGCCGCTTGCGCCCGCGGTACTCGTCGCCGATGTTCAGCCCGCCGGTGAACCCGACCTGGCCGTCCACCACCAGGATCTTGCGGTGGTTGCGCAGGTTGGGGCGCCAGTGGGGCGAGAAGGGCAGCACCGGCATGAAGCGGGCGAAATGAGCGCCGGCCTCCTCGAGCGGCCGCACGAAGCGCCGCCCCAGAGAGTGCGAGCCGAAGCCGTCCACCAGCAGGCGCACCTCCAGGCCCTCGCGCGCCTTCTTCATCAGGGCCTCGCGGAAGCGCAGCCCGGCCTCGTCCTCGCGGTAGATGTACGTCATCAGGTGCACGTTGCGCTCGGCCTCCAGGATGGCGCGCTCCATCTCGGCGTAGCAGCGCTCGCCCTCCACGAAGACGTCCACCTCGTTGCCGGGAAAGAGCGGGCCCTCGCTGAGGCGGGCGGCCACCCGGGCGATGGAGCGGCACGGCTCCGCCAGGCGCTCGATCACGCTGTCCTCGCAACAGGGGCGCTTCGGCCCGATGCCCTGCAGGCTCTGGTTGATGGCCACGCGGTAGCGCACCTTGCGCTTGGCGCGGCGCCGCACCCGGGTCCGGCCGATGAGGAAGAAGAGCAGCGCGCCCAGCCACGGCAAGAAGGCGATCACCAGGATCCAGGCGAAGGTGGCCCCGGCCTCCTTCTGCGAGAGCAGGATGCGGGGGATGAGCAAGAAGGCCATTAGGTAGCCGGCCACCGTGACCAGCGTGACCAGGACCTGCCAGGGGATCTCGAAGGAGGCGCCCACAGGCCGGGATTGTAGCAGACTCATGCCGGGCAAGGCGAGCCGCGCCTTCGCGCGGCAGATAATCGAGATCTCGCAGGTGGTCGCGAGAGCGACATTTTTGGTAAAGCCAGGGGGGGGACGCCAGGTTCAGACGAAGCGCAGGCTGGCCAAAAAGGACGGCAGGGTGTTCCAGCGGAAGTAGAGCACGGACTTCGAGATGTCCTTGCCGGACTCGAGGTCGGTGATGGTGCCGTAGCAGGTGGCGTGGGTGCGGTGCAGGTTCCAGGGCCGGATGTTGACCTTCTCGCCGATGTAGCGGTAGGGGCGGCCCGCGGCATCCTTGAAGTCGAAGGTGTAGCGGATCTTGGCGTCCGAAAAGTACAAGAGATCGAGCCGCCCGCGGCAGGGCGCGTCCTCGACCAGGCCATCGACCGTGACGGTTCCCTCGAGGAAATTCGACATGAAATTCGCGTCGCGCGGGTTGAGGTAGGGCCACAGCCGGCGGGTGCCCCACGTCACCCGGAAGGACATCGGCCGCTCGCCGGCCGGCCCGGCGCCCTCCACGAAGCGGTGGGTTCCGCTCATCACCTCGTCCATGGCGAATCCGATTCGCCGCTCGCGCAGCATCTTCTTCAGCGCGCCGGTATCCATGTGGCTCTCCTCCAGTGAACGGGGTTGTGCCGGCATTATACGGCCTTTGACGCGACGCGCAACAAAAAACGATCCGGTCCGATCCGGGGTCCCTGGCACCGCCACCAGCCACCATCGGTCGCGTACGGCCCTTTCCATTTACAAGATCCGGGAACTTTCCAGTGCTGCTGGAAGCAAGACCGCGTTTACTCTGCGGTAGTTTTCGTTGACACTGTCCCATGATTGGGATACTGGTTCTTGCGGAGGTGGACCACTCCGATGCCGGGTGAGACGGGCGCCGATCTCTCGAAACTCGAGTACGAGTTCGCCACCAATCCGAACTCCGAAGCCTTCCTGCCGTTGGCCCGCGCCTATCTGAGCATGGGCCGGTACGTGGAGGCGATGGTCGTCTGCAAGCGCGGCATCAAGGCCCACCCCGACCTGGCCACCGGCCGCCTGCTGATGGCCCAGATCTACGCCGACCAGGCCAAACACCAGAAGGCCATCGAGGAGCTCACCAGCCTCCTCAAGCAGAGCCCGGAGAACGGCGACGCCAACCGCCTGATGGGGCTCATCCACCTCAAGCTCTCCAAGCAAGACGAGGCGGTGAGCTACCTCAAGAAGGCCATCGACTGCGATCCGGGCGACCGGCAGGCGAAGGAAGCCCTGCTCAAGATGGGGGTGGACTACGTCCCGGCCAGCGCCAAGCCCGCACCGGCTCCGGTCGAGGCCATGCCGCCGCAGCAGCGCTTCACCCCGGCGGGGGGCATCGCCCGGGCCCGCATCGAGACCCCCGCCACGACGCCGGCGGGCGGAATCCCGGCCACCCCGCGGCCCACCCCGGCCGCGGGCATCCCGGTCTCCGAACGTCCCACCGAGCGCGCCATGCCGCCCGTGGCCCCGGCCCGCCCGGCGCCCACGCCGCAGAGAAAACGCATCGCCGACATCTACAACGAGATGGAGGTCTCGAAGCGCGGCAAGACGCGCCGCGGGCTGCGCACCACGCTCATCCTGGGCGGGGTGCTGTTCTTCGGCTTCCTCATCTACGTGGCCTACGCCTACTACTCGGGACAGCGCCAGAAGGAGATCAACAACCACCTGCAGGCCGGCCGCGGCTTCTTCAACAAGGACTCGTTCGACGGCTACCAGAAGGCGCTCAAGGAGTACCGCGCCATCTACAAGCTCGACTCCAAGCACCCCGAGGCCGTCTCGCGGGGCGCCTTCATCTGCGCGGTGCTCTTCGGCGAGTTCGGCCAGGGTAAGGAGCTGATCACCGAGGGGCAGAAATTTCTGGCCGAGGGCCAGTCGCTGGAGCAGCCCCCCAGCCTGCTCACCGCGGCCAAGGCCCTGATGATCGCCTACGGCGGGGGCAGCCTCAACGACGCGGTGAAGGTCCTCGAGGAGGCGCTGAAGAAGCAAGACAAGTCCCCGGTGCTCCAGACCGCCCTCGGCATGATCCTGATGTCCCAGGGCAAGCTCCTCGACGCCAAGGAACCGCTGCTGGCCGGCGCGGGCGGCGGCGAGATCCGGGCCAAGGTGGCGCTGGGCGAGTGGGCCATGCGCCGCTCCATGTACCGCGAGGCGGTGAACGCCTTCAGCCAGGCCCTGCAGAGCGACCGCGACCACGTACGGGCCATCCTGCTCTCCTCGCTCACCCTGCTGCTGCGCGGCAACAACCTGGGTGACAACCAGACGGTGGCCACCGCCATGAAACGCTTCTCCGAGGAGCTGGAGAAGGACGCCTCCGACCGCGAGAAGCTGCTGGCCCGTCTGATCCAGATCGTCCTGCGCGCCCGCGACGAGCGGGAGAAGCAAAAGGCGCTCGCGGAGCTCATCGATCTGGCCAAGAAGGAAGTCGGCAACGAGACCATCCAGTTCGTGGCCGCCCGCGAGCTGCGGCGCGCCGGCAAGCTCCCGGAGGCCAAGGAGGCCATCGAGCGGGCGCTGCGGTTGAACAGCTCGCGGCCCGACTTCGCGCTGGAGGACGCCGAGATCGCGCTGGCCCGCGGCGACTTCGAGACCGCCCGCAGCCGGGCGCTGCGGGTGCAGACCATGGATCCCGACAGCGGGCTCAGCAAGCTTCTGGCCGGCGACGCCTACCGGGCCGAGTCGCGCTCGGAGAAGGTCACCGACAAGGCCGAGAAGAGCGCCCTGCTGGAGAAGGCCTTCAAGTACTACAACGAAGCCAAGAACTCGATGGACACCGAGGTATTCGCGCACCTGCGCCTCGGGCAGCTCTACCTCGAGCCGCTGAAGCTCGACCGCGACATGGCCCAGGAGGAGCTCGGCATCGCCTTCCAGCAGCTCGGGCCGCTGGGCTACCGGCGCGAGGCGGCCGAGGCCGGCTACCTGCTGGCCAAGATCTTCGCCCAGAAGAACCTCACCGACAAGTTCGTGGCGGTGCTCAACCAGACCATGAACCTCGACCCGAGCTACGGCCCGCCCTTCTGCCTGATGGCCATCAACATCCCTCTCGACACCGACGACAACCGCGGCAAGGCCAAGGACCTGTGCGAGAAATGCGTGGGCCTGGCTTCGGCCACCGACTCGGCGCCGTGCCGCGAGATCCTCAAGAAGGTCGGCGGGCGGTAGCCGGCTTGTCGACGTACCGAGCGATCTTCTCCGGCCTCGATCGAGGCGGCAGGGTATTGGTTCTGCCTGATCATCATGCTGCGAGTGCACAAGCATTTGGTGGCGCGATCGACCGCGGGGCCAAGCGAGCCAGCGCGGGCGGTCGCGCGCTGAGGGGACTTTCGTGGCGTTCACCGCGATGCCCGAACGTGCGATGGCCCTGAGCCGATACGCCCTCCCGTTCCTGCTTTGCCTTACCCCATGTTGCGAGCGCGGGCCGGCGTGCCGGGGCCCGGCGGACTGCCCGTCGGGGAGCCGGTGCCGCGCCGGCCGCTGCGAAGATCCATCCGCGGACCGAGATGGCGACGGCCTGCCCGACGCGCTCGATCCCTGTCCCGATCTGGATCCGGGCGAGGAGCTGTGGAAGCTCCAGCTGCTGGATCGAGACGGCGACGGCGTGGGCGATTTGTGCGACGTCTGTCCCGAGGTGCGCGACCCCGACCAGCGGGACGCCGACGGGGACGGCCGGGGGGACGCCTGCGCCAACGCGCTCGGCGAAGACGAATCCGCCAACGACTCGGTGGCGCGCCTGCTGCGCCTGCCCTTCGATATGCCGCTGGACGGATTTATCGGCCTTCCCGACGGCGGGCCCGACCGGGATCTGTTTCTCTTTTCGGCCGAGGAAGGAGAAGGCTTCTCGTTCTCGGCGGCGCCCTGGCCCGTAAGCTCCCTGTGCGATCCCGTCCTGGCGGTGCGGGACCTGGCCACCTTCGGCCAGGACTTCTTCCGGGCCAGCGACGACGACGGGGACAGCCGCGCCGCGCGCCTGGACGTCGTCGCCCCGCGCGCCGGAGACTACGTGCTGGAGATCGGGCACTTCGCCAACTGGCTCTCTCCCACCGAAGCGGAGGGCGGCATCCGGTACGGCTACCGCCTGCGGGCCTTCCGCGGCCTGGGCGCGGAGGAAGAACTCGCCCTCGCCTGGCAGCGCAAGGTGCTGACCATCGCGCCCGGCCGCCTGCGAGCTTTTCTGTTGCGGCCCACCGCGCCCACGCTGATCGAGGTCACCGCTCGAGGCGCCGGCCGGGCCGATCCGGAGATCGGAGTGCAGGACGTCGTCAGCGGAAGAATCCTGGCCTGGCAGGACGACCGGCCCGACTGTCCCGGCAGCAAGGACGCCCGCTTGCTCCTGTGCCTCGAGGAGAAACCGGTCCGGCTTTGGGTCGGCCACCTGGGGCTCGGCGGAGCGCCGGCCGACATCGAGGTCTCGCTGCACACCGCCCGGTCCCTGCCGACGCCCACGCAACTCGAGCGACTCACCGCGGCCGGCACGGCGCTCTTCGCTCTTGCGCCCGGGGCCGGGCCGCGGCGGATCCGCGCCGTCGGCCGTGGCGGATTCAGCCCGGCCTTGCGCGCCCTCGCGTGTCAAAAGAGCACCACACCCGACAGCCCGGCCCGCTGCGACCTCGGAACGGAAGACGAGTGCGCCATGGGCCTCTACGCGGAAGCCGGCGTCAGCCTGTACGCGGAGGTGTCCGAGCGCGCCGGCAACGGCTGTCTCGGCCCTACCCACCAGCCGGCCTTTTCCGTGACAGAGCTCGCCGCCGCGGAGGCGCCGGCCGAACTGGCGTCGGGTTCGTTCGTGATCACGCTCGCGCCGGGCGAGCTCGGCTCGTTCACGCTCGCCGCGCGACCCGACGAACGCCTGGTGTTCCAGGCGGTGGCGGACGGCGATCCGGCCGCCCGTCCCTGGCTGCAGCTACGCCGCCTGGACGGGACCCTGCTGGCCCGCGCGGCCACCTCCGCAGACCACCCCGAACAAGGCGCCCGGTTGTATTGGCTCCACCCGGTGCCGGAGGAGCTTCACCTGCTCATCGGCGACGAGCGGAGCGGCTCACGGCGCGCCCGGTTCGATTTTCTGCGCGAGAGTCTCGACCTTGCGCCGCTCACGGAGGGCGGCGGCCCCAACGACACCCTGGTCCAGGCCCAGGGTGCGGGCCCCCTCCCCTTTCTGCTGGCCGGGTCCGTCGGCGGCGACGATCCGGCCGACGTGTATTGGCTCACGGCGCCGCCCGGCGCGGCGCTCTCGGTGCGCTCCTGGGCCGGCGATCCCGAGCCCCAGGACACCATCCTCACGCTGTTCGACGGCGCGGGCCGGGCGCTGCGCTGGTCGGACGATGCCCAGGACAGCCGGCTGGCCCGGCTTCCCCCGCTGGCCGTGGCACGCGCTGAAGATTTCTACGTCCGCATCGAGGCACGGCGGCCGACGCCCTACCGCCTGGAAGGATCGTTGGAGCGGCTGGACCCGAACGCGCCGGTCCCGCCCCGATATGGCGACCTGATGATCAACGAGGTGCTGCTCTCCGCAGGCGGCGAGGACGTCAACGGAGACGGGGTCGCCGACGGCGGGGATCAATACCTGGAGCTGGCCAGCCTCTCGCCGCTGCCGCTGGCGCTCTCGGACACCTGGCTGGTCACCCGCCTGGGGTTTTTTCGTTTTCCCGCGGGCACCGTGCTCGAGCCGGGAGAGGTGGTCCTGGTGTTCAACGCGCCGGCGGAAGCGGAACGGTTTCCGGTGCGTGTCTTCGAACGCGGCACCCGCGCGACATGGCTCGAGGCCGGACACCAGACGCTGCGAATCCTTCAGGGTTCGGCGGCGGGATGGCTGCCCGAGCCGCTCGAAGCCGTCTCCCCGTCATCCACCCCGGCCGCCGGAGAATCGCTGAACCGGCTGCGGGATCTGGACCCCGAGCGCATCTTGCGTCCGCACCGGTTTGTGGTAGGCTCTGTCGGGAATCGCTCGCCCGGGCGACGGGCCGACGGCCGGGAATTCGCCCGGTGATCAAGGCGGGAGGTTGAATGTTTCAGCGAACACGTGTTGTCAGAACCTGCGCCTTGGGCCTGATGCTGCTGGCATGGCTCGGGCTCTCCGCCTGCGTGGACGAGACCCCGCGGGTCACCCGGGGCCGGGACTTTCCCCTGGAGCGGATGGCCGCCATCAAGAAAGGCATCAGCACCCAGGCCAGCGTCCAGGAGCTGATGGGAGAGCCTTACCGCAAGGAGAAACTCACCGACCGCCGCGAGCGCTGGCAGTACTTCGTGCGCTGGGAAGCTCAGCACGCCATCCTGGGCGTGATCCCCGGGAGCGTGGACGTCACCGAAAAGCAACTCGAAGTGACCTTCGAGGGGAATTTCGTCGACAGCTTCTCGAAAGAGATCAACAACTTCTCGGAGTGACCCCCGCGCCCGCGGGCCTACACGTCGATCAGGCCCTGCCGAATGCCCTCGGTGATGGCCTCCACGCGGTTGGACACCGACAGCTTGGCGTAGATGTGCTCCAGGTGGGTGCGGATGGTGGCCCGGCTCACCTTGAGCACCCGGGCCGCCTCGGCGTTGGACAGGCCCTTGGCGATGACCTGGAGGATCTCCACCTCGCGGGCGGTGAGCTGGGGGACCGGCTCCTCGGCGCCGGGTGAAGGCGCCGGCTGGGACATGAAGTGCCGGAGCAGGCTGCGGGCCAGGTTGGGCTGGATGACGCTGCCGCCGGCGTGCACCTCTTGAATGGCGTCCACGATCTTCTCCGCCTCCATGCCCTTGAGCAGATAGCCCGAGGCCCCGGCCTGGATGGCCTCCAGCACCTTCTCCTCCTCGTCGAAGATGGTGAAGATCAAGATCTCCATGCCGGGGAAGCGCTTGCGCACCTCCCGGGTCACCTCGATGCCGTTCATGTGCGGCAGGCCCAGGTCCAGCAGCAAGACGTGCGGCGCGGCCGCCGCCAGCGATTCCAGGGCCTCCTCGCCGGAGAGCGCCTTGCCCACGATCTGGATGGCCGGGAACTTGTCGAGCAGCTTGATGAGGTTCTTGAGGATCTTGGGTTGATCCTCCACCACGAAGACTCGGATGGCGTCCATGGATCCTCCTCAGGCAATCGGGGCCGACGGTCGCGCCGCTGCCGGGTCGGCGACCGGGATCTGGTAGGTGATGCGGCAGCCGCGCCCCGGCTCGCTCCACACCTCCAGAGTTCCGCCGAGTTGACGGGCCCGCTCCCGCATGTTGCCGAGCCCGTAGTGATGTCGCAGATCGCCCTGGAAGGCGAACCCCGCGCCGTCGTCCTCGACGCACAGGCACAGCTTCCCCTCCCGGTGGTGCAGCGTGACCCGCACCGTCTTGGCCTTGGCGTGCTTGCGCACGTTCGTCAGCGCCTCCTGCAACACGCGGAAGGTGGCCAGCTGCACCGGGCTTTCCAGGCGCGGGATGGTGCCCTGCACCAGAAACTCCACCGCCAGATTGGTGCGCTGCTGGAAGGTGACGCAGTAGTCCTCGAGCGAGGGGACCATCTCGAAGTCCTCCCGCATCATGGAGATCGACCGGCGCAGCTCGTCGATGCTCTCCTCGGCCACGCCCTTGAGCTCGCCGATCTCCTGTTTCAGATCCTCGTCGCGGGCCAGGGTGTTCAGGTACTCGGCTTGCAGGATCAGGCTGGACAGCGAGGCCCCCAGGCCGTCGTGGATCTCCCGCGAGAGCCGGTTGCGCTCCTCCACCACCGCCATCTGGCGCAAGTTCTCCTGCAGCTTGACGATCTCATGGTGCTGGCTGTCCTCGCGCTCGTTGAGGTACACGATCACGTACACCACGATGAAGTTGATGGCCGAGTACCACACCAGCAGGAAGATGTCCTCCATCTCCAGCACCCGGCCCGGGATCTCGGTGTCGATCTTGGCCACGATAGGGAGGGTGAGCAGCGGCGGGATGATGGCCAGGGGGTTCGGGAACAGCAGGGCGAAGAAGATGGTGTAGATGAGCTGGGTGGGCAGCACCGGGCTCTTGAGCCCGCCCGAGTAGGCGATCATGTACACCAGCACCAGCAGGTCGAGGCACAGGCTGACGAAGGTGGCCGCCTTGCCCAGCGCCCCCCGCTCGATGAGCAGGTAGTTGCCCACGCTGTAGGCGATCATCACGAAGTACCACACGAAGGCCGCCTTGCCCTGCGTCCCGAAGGCGGCCGACCAGCGGGGAATGGCCAGGATGCCCAGCCCGATGGTGAGGAAGGCCAGCCGGGCGTAGAACAGGGTCCGACCACGGGTGACGAACTTCCGGTGCCCCCAGTCCGGTTCGGGCGCGCGCGCGCTCAAGCGGGAAAGCCAGGCGGCGAGTTTCACGAGGGCACGGTAGCACCTGGCCGTAAAACCTGTCAATCCGCCAATTGGCTGACCGCACCTCTTGCATTATTGATGAGGTACGGTCAGGCCAAGGGGCCTGCTTCCCAACCATATACCCGAACACTTCGCAGGGGGGCTTACACTTGCGCCCGGGCTCGTGCTAGACTTCTCTTCGGCCCGATGAACAACGGATCTGCGAAGGAGCGTTCCATGGAACTTCGCCGAGGTTGGTGGAGGCTCTTTGTGGCGGGCGCGGCTTTGTGGGGGATGCTCGCCTGCGGGGACTCGAGCTGCGGTTGTGTAGCGCCGCTGGAGCGGCCGCTGTCGGACGGGGCGCGGGTGTACGACGCGGTGCAGACGCGCATCACCCCGGCGGCGTTCTCCTTCATCGAAGGCAACCTGGCCACCATCCTGGGGATGTTCCTCCAGGACGGGCTGGTGTTCACCGTGCCGCGCAGCGACCAGCGTTTCTGCGCCCCTCCCTTCAACTGGCCGTGTTTCAACATCCGCATCTGCCAAGACGGCTGCGTGCTGACCGCCGCCATCCAGTCGGCCACCATCGGGCGCCAGCCGCCGGACACCCTGCCGCTGTCCGCGCGCATCGCGGTTTCCGGAACCATCACCCTGGACGGCGATCTCGACTGCGACTTCCCCATCAACATCAACAACAAGCTGGTGCGGGCCGACATCAAGCTCCTCATCGACAGCCGCGATCACTTCCTCACCTTCGACGTGGCCAACGTGCAGCTCTCCTTCGCCAGCAGCGACTACTCCATCCAGTGTCCCTGGTGGTACGACTGGCTGTTTGAGCTCCTCAAGAGCACCATCACCAACATGCTGAACGACCAGATCGCCTCCCAGCTCGACTCGGCCATCGACGACCAGCTTGCCCAGGCCACCTGCCTTCCTTGCGACTTCTACACCGGCGGCTGCCCGGCCGGCTCCTCCTGCAACGGAGACTTCTGCGTCGATAGCCAGGGCCACTGCCTCACCCGGCCGCTGGGCATGGCGGGCAAGCTCGAGCTGGCCGATCTCCTCGGCGACGCCATCCCCGGCATGCGGGCCTCGCTGGACCTGCTGCTGGCCGCCGGGCAGTGGCTGAGCGCCACCGCCGATCCGGTGGTGCCCAACCAGGGCGTGGAGGTGCGGGTGATCGGCGGCGCCGACGCCGCGCGCAACCCGTGCGTGCCCCTGCCGGATCCCTCCGAGATCCCGCCCAACGCCGCGCCGCCGCGCATGCCCTTCACCGACGCGGTGCCGGGCAGTGGCCTGCCGTACCAGGTGGGCATCGGCGTCTCGGACGCCTTCGTGGACTGGATGCTGTACAAGGCGCAGCAGGGCGGCGCGCTGTGCCTGAGCATCGGCAGCGACACCACCGACATGTTGAGCTCCAGCACCCTGAGCGCCCTGATGGGCTCGCTGGACACGCTCTCCGCCGGCCGCAACGTGCCGGTGCTGCTCAAGATCACCCCCACCCGCGTGCCGCGCGCGGAGATCGGCGCCGGCAGCTTCACCACCGACCCGGACGGCAACCGGGTGGTGGCGGATCCGCTGCTGCACCTTTTCCTGGACGGGCTGGCCATCGACTTCTACGCCCGCCTCGACGAGCGCTGGACGCGGCTGGTGCGGCTCACCCAGGACGTCTCGCTGGACCTGGCCATCGACTTCACCCCCGACAACCGCATCGTCCCCCTGTTCGGTGACGACAGCATCCACATCGAAAACGTCCGCGCCAGCCACTACGAGCTGCTGGCGGAGAACCCGGCGGCGCTGGAGCAGCTGGTGCCCATGCTGGTGGGCTTTGCGCTGCCCATGCTCACCGGGGCCATCGATCCCATCGAGCTCCCGCCCATCGAGGGCTTCGCGCTGACCATCCTGGCGGTACAGGGCGACGTGCCGCGCGCCGGCACGCCGTACTACAACTTCATCGGCTTGTACGCCGACCTGGCCATGGCGCCGGTCAACCCGGTGCCGCGGCGCACCCTGGCGGCCGTGGAGGAGCTGCGCCAGCCCGATCGCGCGCTCATGTCCATCCGCAACCCCTCGGGGCCGAAGGTGCCGGAGGTGGTGCTGCGGGTGGGCGCGGACGCGGGACCGGAAGCAGAGTTTTCGGTGCGGGTGGACAACGGCGCCTGGCAACCCTTCGTGCGCGGGCCGCGCGTGGTGGTGCGCGACCGGCGCCTCGCGCTCCTCGGGCCGCACACCATCCAGGTGCGCGCCCGGAGCGTGGGCGACTACCGCAGCCTGGACATGACCGGCGCCCGGGTCACCGTGGTGGTCGATCCGCCGGCCGATCCGGTGTTGGCCGCCTGGATCGACGGGCTGCTCCCCCGCCCGGCGCCCGCCGAGGGCGTGGCCTTGCGCGCCGCGCCGGACGCCGAGTCCACCGGCTGCGCCACCACCGGAGGTTGTTCGCTCTGGTTGCTCCCGCCCTTGTGGCTGGCGTGGCGAAGACGTTCCCGATATACGGCGTAAGTCGGTCGGCCGGTCCCCCCGGGCAGCGGCGCCAGACGCGATTGCGATTCAGAAGCCGCGGTCCTTATGCAATTTCACGATGGTTCTGTCGCCCTCTTTTACAATCGCGATCCGGTTCATGATCTTGCGCCTCAGATGTCTTGCCAGATGCCGCGACTGCCACTCGAACTCCTTGGCGGTCTTCGCCCCGGCGTTCGCGGGATCGTCCGCCGCCACCGCCTTCAGGGCATAGTACGCGCTCCCGGCGGCATGTTGGGGAACGTGCGCCGTCCCCAGCGCGTGACCGGCCGCGCGCGCGGCGAAGCAAGCCGCCTCGTTCTCTTTCGCATCACGAGCGGCCGCGTGAGCCGCCAGAGCGACTCTTCGAACCTCGGCCATCTTGAACACACCCGTGCGAACCCAGCTCCGGCATGCCGCGATGGCTTTTCGGGGGCGGTCATCTTTCGGGTACGCCCTGGTAAAGAATGAAAGCACTCGTTTTGCGCATTCGGCGGCCCAGGTCGCCAACCGTCTCTGATCTTCTCTGCCGTATTTCTTGTAGCTGAACTTCGCCATCGTCGAAAAAACCGACATTCTCTACGCCCGTACCACCGCCGGCACCAGCGGCCCGCGCCACTCGATGCGCTTGTCCTTCGCCGACAGGGAGGCGACGCGCTCCTCCTGCGCGGCCGAGGAGCGCAGCAGCACCACCCCCTCGGGCGGCGGGTGGTTGGCCAACGCCGAGAGCCACAGGCCGAGGGCCTCGTCGGCGTCCACCGAGCCCAGGCGGCGCGCGGGGACCTCGATGGCGGCGCTCTTCCAGCGGGCGCGCGCCACCACCCCGGCGAGGTGGCCGAGGAGCACGGCGAGCTTTTCGCGATCCAGGCGGCCCGATTCTCCCAGGCCGAAGAGAAGCAAGATGGGCGCGCCGATGCGGCCGCGGCTGTCCGTAAGAAGCGCCTCGCGCTCCTCGGCCCGGAAGACACCCTGCTGGAGCAGCCGGCTCAAGCGGCCGTTCAGCCGCCAGTCCGCCAGCCCCGCCGCGCCGGGCAGCGGCCGGTCGATGCGCAACAAGGGAAGCACCAACACTTGCGCCGGCATGCGGTCGAGCGATTGAAGCGAGAGCGGCAGGGAGGCGAGACGAAGTTCGCCGGCCATGTCAGCCATCCTCGATGTCTTCGGCCAACTTATCCAGGATGCCGTTGATGAAGGCCCAGGAGTCCTCGGCGCCGTAGTGGCGGGCGATCTCGATGGCCTCGTTCAGCACCACGCGCTTGGGCGCGTCCTTGAGGAAGCGCAGCTCGAAGGTGGCCATGCGCAGGATGTTGCGGTCCACCGCCGCCATGCGGCTGATGCGCCAGTGCGCGCTGACCTCCTGGATGGCGGCGTCGATCTCGGAGAGGCGCTCCATGGTGCCCCGCACCAGCGTCTCGGCGAACTCCCGCCCCTCGGCCTGCGGCTCGAAATCCGTAAAGTAGCGCGCCAGCGCCTCCTCGTGCGGCACGCCCCCGACCT
Organism: uncultured Myxococcales bacterium; assembly: GCA_964561025.1. GTDB lineage: Bacteria > Myxococcota > B64-G9 > B64-G9 > B64-G9 > JAAZNF01. The sequence continues at coordinate 22,827 of CAZLNM010000020.1, read as the reverse complement.
CGCGCGCGTAGAGGATCTTCAGGGCGTGCTCGCGGGCTTTGCGTCGGGCGCCCATTGCCTCAAGCGCGCGCCTTGGCGCCGCGGCGCCCCGTCTGGCGGAACAGGCTGGCCATCTCGATGGCGGACAGGGCCGCGTCGAATCCCTTGTTGCCCATCTTGCTTCCGCCGCGCTCGATGGCCTGCTCCAGGTTTTCGGCGGTGATCACGCCCATGCCGATGGCCACCGGGTGCTCCAGGCTCACCGCGGCCACCCCCTTGAACACCTCCGCGGCGATGAGATCGAAGTGGGGCGTGCCGCCGCGGATCAGACAACCCAGGCACACGATGGCGTCCACCGCGCCCGCCTCGGCCAGGCGTTTCACCGCCGCCGGCAGCTCGAAGGCCCCCGGCACCCGCACCACGGTGATGTCGCCATCGTCCGCCCCGTGGCGTACCAGGGCGTCCAGCGCCCCCTCCAGCAGGCGTTCGCTCACGAAGTTGTTGAAGCGGCTCACCACCAGCGCCACTCTCAGCCCCTTGGCCTCGTAGCGACCCTCCACGATCCTGGGCATGTCATTCCTCCCGGGAAAGGTTGTCCGGCTGCCCGTCCACCCGGTGCAGCACGTGACCCAGCTTGAGTTCCTTGGTGAGCAGGTAGGAGCGATTGGCGTCCTGCGGCGGGATCTCGATGGCCAGCCGCTCCACCACCTCCAGCCCGTAGCCCTCCAGCCCCACGATCTTCTTGGGGTTGTTGGTGAGCAGGCGCATGCGCCGCACGCCCAGATCGCGCAGGATCTGGGCCCCGATGCCGTAGTCGCGCAGATCGGCGGGGAACCCCAGCTTGCGGTTGGCCTCGACCGTGTCCGCGCCCTGCTCCTGCAAGGCGTAGGCCCGAAGCTTGTTCACCAGGCCGATGCCGCGACCTTCCTGGCGCAGATAGAGCAGCACCCCGGCCCCGGCGCGGTCGATCATGGAGAGCGCCGCTTGGAGCTGCGGCCCGCAGTCGCAGCGCAGCGAGCCGAAGACGTCCCCGGTGAGACACTCGCTGTGCACCCGCACCATCACCGGCTGCTCGGGATCGATCGCGCCGCGGACCAGGGCCAGGTGGGTCTGCCGGTCGACGTCGTTCTCGTAGGCCACCATGCGAAACGGCCCGCCGAAGCGGGTCGGCAGGGTGGCCTCGGCGGCCCGGCGCACCAGCGTCTCCTGCTGCACCCGGTATTCGATCAGATCGGCGATGGACAGGATGCACAGGCCGTGGGTCCGGGCGAACACCTGCAGCGCCGGCATGCGGGCCATCTGGCCATCCTCGTCCATGATCTCGCAGATCACCGCCGCCGGCTTGAGCCCGGCCAGGCGGGCCAGGTCCACCGAGCCCTCGGTCTGCCCGGTGCGCACCAGCACGCCCCCCGGTCGCGCGCGCAGCGGGAACACGTGGCCCGGGCGCACCAGATCCTCGGGCCCGCTCTCGTCGGCCACGGCCACCCGGATGGTGGTGGCCCGATCCTGGGCCGAGATGCCGGTGGTGACGCCCCGGCGCGCCTCGATCGACACCGTGAAGGCGGTGCCAAAGCGGGACTCGTTGTCCAACGGATCCACCATCATGGGGAGCTGCAGCTTGCGGATGCGCTCCTCGGTGAGCGCCAGGCAGATGAGCCCCCTCCCATACCGGGCCATGAAATTGACGGCCTCGGGCGTGACCTTCTCGGCCGCCAGGCACAGATCGCCCTCGTTCTCCCGGTCGGCGTCATCCACCAGGATGACCATCCGGCCGGCGGCAAACTCCTGGATGGCCCGCCGCACACGCGCGACGGCCGGGCTGTCGACCGCATCCGCCATGGCGCCGGTACGCTATCCCACCCGCTCCGATCTTGCAAACGAAAAGTGCCCGGGCCCCGCACCCAGCCCGCACTTGCCTCGCGCCCCGGCCCGATGGTACAGTGCGCCGCGGTTCCTGTCGGTGAAACCACCCGGAGGGTCGCCGCCGTGGCTCAGAAAGTTCCCATCGGAAAGCTCCTGATCCAGAAAAAGACCATCGACCAGGCCCAGCTCGGTAAGGCGTTGGAGAGGCAGCGACAATCCGGTGGGAAGCTGGCGTCCTCGCTGCTAGAGCTCGGCCTGGCCGCCGAGGAGGACCTGTTGCTGGCGTTGGGCGAGCAGATGGGGCTTCCGGCGGTCGATCTGTCCCAGACCGTGCTTCCCCTGTCGGCGCTCGATCTCATCCCCGAGGCGGTGGCCCTGCAGTCCCGGATTCTTCCGCTGCGGGTGGAGCCGGACCGGGTGCTGCTGGCCATGGCCAACCCCGAGGACCGGCAGGTGATGGACGAGGTGGCCTTCATCTGCGGCCGCAAGGTCGAGCCCTACGTGGTGCTGGAGGCCCGCCTGGCCGCCGTGACCCGCGAGGCGTTCTCGCTGCACAAGCGCGATCCCAACGCCAAGTTCTTCCGCGGCGAGCGGTCCTCCCCGCCTGGCGGCGAGGAGGACCCCGCGGGCTACCTGGCCATCGTCTCCCAGGCGCTCCCGGAGCCGGACGTCGCCATCGAGTCCGACGAGGAGCTGATCTCCATCGAGGTCGCCACCAGCGAGGAGGAGCTGCGCGCGGCAGCCGAGACGAGTCCTTCACAGGCGGCGGATGACCGGCCGGTGGTGCTGGTGGTGGACGACGAGGAAGACATCGTGCGCATGCTGGAGAAGGCCCTCACCGCGGAGGGCTTCCGGGTGGTGTCGGCCGCCCGGGGCCTGGAGGCGCTGCAGGCGGTCAAGGCCCACCGGCCGCGGCTGGTGCTGCTGGACGCCATGCTGCCCGAGATCCACGGTTTCGAGATCTGCCGCAAGATCAAGTCCAGCCAACGCTTCGGCAAGACCCCGGTGGTGATGATCAGCGCCGTGTACAAGGGCTGGCGCTATGCTCAGGACGTGATGGAGACCTACGGCGCCGACGACTTCTTCGAGAAACCTTTCCGTCTGATCCCGCTGGTGAAACGGGTGAAGGAGTTGCTGAACGCGGGTCAGCCGCCGGTCGAGCCGCAGGCCGCCGACAACCAGGCGGTGGACGAGGCCTACCGCAAAGGCGTCTCCCTCTACCGAGAGAAACACTACGACGAGGCGGAGGCCGAGCTCCGCCGCGCCTGTTCGCTGGACCCGTTCGTGGCCAATATCCACTACGCCCTGGCCAACGTGCTGCTGGCCAAGAACCAGGTGTACGAGGCCATCCGGGAGTACGAGCAGACCATCGAGCTCAAGCCCAACCTGTTCACCCCGCTGCGCAACCTGGCCATCCTGTACCAGAAAAAGGGTTTCAAGAACAAGGCGGTAGAGATGTGGGAGCGCGCCCTGCGCTGTAGCCCGAGCGAGGCGGTGCGAAACCAGGTAAAAGAGCAGCTCATCAAGCTCCTGTAATCGTGCCGGGCGGCGCGTCGGATCGATCGGCGCGCTCGTTCGTCCATACGAGAGAACACCCGGAGCCGCAAGGTGAAGTTCTCCTGCAAAAAGTGCCGCACCCAGTACTCCATTGCCGACGAGAAGGTCCGCGGCAAGGTCATCAAGGTGCGCTGCAAGCGCTGCCAGCAACTGATCATCGTGCGGGAGCCGGATGACGGGCCGGCGGCGGAACCCGCGGCGGACGATGGCGGCATGTTGCAGGACGCCAGCCTCGAGCTGGAGTTCGAGCACGCCTTCCGCGATCTCTACCGATCCGGCATCGAGAAGTCTCCGGCGACCCCGAGCGCGCCGGCGGCTCCGTCCATGCCCCCGCTCGCCTCCCCCGGCCTCGAATCGGTCTGGTTCTACGGGCTGGACGGCAGCGAGGAAGGGCCTTTCACCCTGGTGGAGATGGAGGAGCACTTGCGCCAGGGGCGGCTCACCCCGGATCACTTCGCCTGGCGCGACGGGATGGAGGACTGGAAGCCGCTCTCCGAGGTCCCCGAGCTGGCCCAGCTGCTGCCGCGCGATGGGGGGGCGGCGAGGGCCGAGGCGCGCCGCCGCGCGGTCGAGGCCGAGCGCGAGGAGGCCTTCCGGGCGCGCCTGCAGGCCCGGCGCAAGACGGCGCCACCCGCGCCGGAGCCGCCCCCGGTCGAGGTCCTCAAGGAGAAGAAGCTCAAGGAAGAAGCGCAGCGCCAGGACCGGGAGCGAAAGCAGGCCGAGGAGAAGAAGAAAGAAGAGGAGCGCCGGCGCAAGGAAGAGCGAAGCCAGGAGGAGCGGCGCCGGAAGGAGGAGCAGCGCCTGGCGGAGGAGGCGCGGCGCCGGGAGGAAGAAGAGCGGCGCCGGCGCGAGGAAGAGGACGAGCGGAAACGCGAGGCCGCGAAAAAAGAGGAGGAGCGGCGCTGCGAGGCGGAGCGCCGCGCGGAGGAGGCCCGACGCCGGGAGGCCGAGGAGCGCGAGCGGCGGCGCAAGAAAGACGAGAGCCGCATCGCCGAGCACTTCTTCTCCCGCGGCGAACTCGCCGCCGAGGCGGACGCCCCGCTTCCCCCGCCCCCGGTGATGGACGCCGAGGAGGCCGCGCGGGAGCTGCAGCAACAGTCGCTGGCCGAGGAGGAAGCGGCGCTGCCGGGCGAGGTCCCGCGCGTTTCCGAAAACGGCCCCATGCCCGGCGAGATCTCCGACGTCATCGTGCGCCAGGCCGGGGTGGCCTCGGGCGGGCGCCGCATGGGCGTGGCGCTGCTGCTCATCTTCGGCATCCTGGGCCTGGCCGGGGGAATGCTGGCCTTGGCCTTCAGCCAGGGGTGGTTCTCGCCGCCCTCCACCGCCCGGACCTCCGCCCCGAGCACCGGTCATAGCTCGGCCGGCGACGTGGAACCCTTGAGCGAGGAGGAGGCCCGCAAGCTCCGCGCCCAGATCTGGGACGTGAAGCACCCCGCGCGGGCCAACCCCGCGTCCACCGGCTCATCCGGCGGGCGAACCACGACCAGCAACGCTCTGCCCAGCCCGGCCCCGGTGCTGAGCGAACGCGAGAAGGAGCTGCTGGCCTTCTATCAGCAACAGGATCAGAACCGCAGCGAGGCCACCCCCCGCGTACCGGCGGCCGGGTTGATCGGCCCCGCCGCTCTCACGCCGGATCTGCCCACCTCCACGCCGATCTCCCCGGAGACGGGCAAGCTCCCCGGCAAGGGGCCGGAGGCGCGCCCCGAGGCGCCCGCCCCCGCCACGCCATCGCAGCGCCTGTCGGAGGACCAGATCCGTAGCGTCATCCAGCTCCACTACCGCCAGGTCAAGAACTGCCTGGAGCGCCAGCTCAAGCGCGACGCCTCCCTCACCGGCATGCTGCAGGTGGTGGCGCGGGTGCAGCCGGACGGCAGCGTGCAATCCGCCTCCATCGCCACGCCCCGCTTCCAGGGAAGCGTGCTGGAGACGTGTCTGGTCAAGACAGTGCGCCGCTGGCGCTTCCCCGCCTTCGCCGGCGAGGCCTACGAGGTCACCTTCCCGCTCTTGCTCTCGGCCCAGCAGGACTACTGAAATATGCTCATTCGATGCGGCGGCTGAAGGTCTTGATGTTCAGCAGGTCCACCGCCTGCTCCTGGCGCGCGTCGGAGCGGTTCTCCAGGCCCGGGCCCATGCTCTCGATGCGGTAGGGGCGAAAGCTCGACTGGTCGGGATGGGTGAGGTGGCGCTGCTCCATCTCGGTGCGGATGAGCGCCGGGTACACCAGGAACGACTCCAGGATGGCCTTGAAGGCCACCAGCACCTCGGCCTGCTTGTCGCGCCGGCGCTCCAGCTCGTCCAGGTTGGACTTGCGGCCCAGGATGACCTCGTTGAACAGGTAGATGAGCCCGTCGAAGTAGCCGCCGCGACCCGGCGGGGTGATGCGCCGGAAGGCCCGGGTGGCCTTGTAGCCGTCCAGCTCCTTCTCCAAGAACTGGATCATCTCGCCGCCCAAGAACTCCCGCTCCAGGAACTCGATGTCTTCCAGGATCTGGTACAGGGCGGCCACCTTGGGCTTGTTGATGAACTTCACCTCGATCAGGCGCCGCTCCTCGGTGTTGAACGACGGCCGGCGGAACTTGTCCTCCACCGCCTGCAACAGGTAGATGTTCTTGAAGCCCGTGCCGTACAGGCGCTTGGAGATGGAGAACCCCGCCCCCCGATCCATGTCCCGCGTGTTGTTCAGCCGGTCCAGGATCTTGATCAGGATCTCGCGGAAGGCGTTGCGGCGCACCTCCTCCTTCGAGTAGTACTCGCCCATGGCGGTCTGGTAGAAGTTGTGCACGCGGGACAGGTAGTCGTCCAGCAGCTGCGGGGCGGCGTCGAACTCCGGCTCGATCTCCGCGATCAGCCGGTCCCGCGACATGCTGTCCAGCTCCTCGTCGGCCTTGGGATAGAGCAGGTTGCGCAGGTAGGTGTAGTAGCTGGTGTCCCGGGTGCGGGACAGCTTGGCCACGATCTCGGCGATGGAGTGGAGGGTCTCGTAATAGCGCCCCGCCACCGGGAAGTTGCGCACGTGGTCGTACAGCGCCAGCCCGGTCTGGAAGAAGATCCCCGAGGCGTGGTCGTTGAAGGCCTCGATGTACTTCTGCAGGATGCGGTGGCGCAGCGCCACCGGCACCTCCTTCATGCGCTTGCCGCAGCACTCCCCGTACTGGGAGTCCAAAAGCTCGCGGTTGATCAGCTCCTCGGTCCACTCGTCCTGGCGTTCCTCCAGGATGTCGTGCAGCAAGGTACCGATGATGGTGATGTCGGACAGGCCGTTCTTGGCCGCGCCGCGCGCGGCCTCGATGGAGTGGATGGCCGCCGGGCGCCGGGTCTTGCGCGGCACGTGGCGCAACATGCGGCACAGGTAGTTGATGGAGAACTGGAGCAGGGAGATGGAGTGCGCCGAGTGGTCGCCCTCGGCGCCGGCCAGGAGGTAGGTGGTCAGCTCCCGCAGGATGCGGGCGTGGGTGGCGTTGACGGTGTAGTACGAGTTGAGCAGCTGGATGCGCTTCTCGTAGGGCAGACGGGCGGCCTCGCGGACGCGCTCGCGGGCCTGGGCGTTGAAGGCCGCCGGGTTGCGCTCGATGTCGTCGAAGAACGGCTCCAGCGCCCGGATCTTGCGGGTGAGAAACTCCGCGTTCCTTGCGAACTCCTGCACCTTCTGCTGCTCTTCCAGCAGGCACTCGGCGAGCGACAGGAGCTGTCCCTCCCCCATCTCCACCATGAGCTCGCCATAGGCGATCTGCCCGCCCCGACCTTCCTTGTCGAAGTAGGTGATGAGACGGTTGCCGATGCTTTCGTCCATGAGCGAAAAAAGTCTAGCCCCCGCATTCCATGGTGTCAAACAACGCGCCGGCCTTGACAACTCGGCGCGCTGGCCCCTATTCTGGCCCGCACAGAGGGGCCCTAGCGTGGGAGCCAGCGTGGGACAGGAAGACAAGAGCGGCGACGAGCGGCGCCAGTACGAGCGGCGCAACCTGATCCTGCGGGTGGACTACAACGACGCCGCCCAGTTCCTCAAGGACTACACCGAGAACGTCTCCGAGGGCGGGGTGTTCATCGCCACCCACCAGAGCTACGCGCCCGGCGACCGGGTCGAGTTCGAGGTGAGCTTCCCGGGCCTGCTGGACGCGGTGGCCATGAAGGGCGTGGTGCGCTGGATACGCCCCGCCTCCCCCGGCAACGACGCCGGGATCGGGGTCCAGTTCGAAGAGGAGCCGGGGCCCGAGGGTGGGTTTCTGCGCCGCCTCCAGGCCCGGGGCAAGCTCGACCCCGACCAGGAGGAGGTCGCCTTCCGCATCCTGCTGGTCGAGGACAACGTGGTGGTGCGGGACATGTTCCGCTTCGGCCTGCAGAAGTTCACCACCCAGTTCCAGCTCAGCCGCACCCGCATCGAGGTGGACGAGGCCGGGGACGGCAAGCAGGCCTGGGACCTCATCCAGAAGAAGCCCTTCCACCTGCTGATCATCGACCTGTACATGCCGGTGATGGACGGCGGGACGCTGATCCAGCGCATTCGCGAGACCGAGGCGACGAAGACAACTCCCATCCTGGTGGTCAGCTCGGGAGGCCACGAGGGTCGGCTGGCCGCGGCCCAGGCCGGCGCCGACGTGTACCTGGATAAACCGATCAAGCTGCGCCAGATGACCGAGACCATCGCCACCCTGATCGCGCTCGGGCACCGCCCCCGGCGAAAGTAACCCGACATGGCCCAGCTGGATCCGGTCGCCAAGGAACTCACCGAGAAACTCGACGAGCTGGAGCAGCGCGTCGACCGGCTGCGCTCCCTGTACGAGCAGTTCTTCCAGGGCATCGAGCGGGTGGAGCCGGCCATGGAGCGGGACGCCATCCACCGCCAGTTGCTCGAGCTGCGGACGGTCAAGACCCGCAACACCGGGCTGCGCTTTCGCATCAACCAGATGGTGGCCCGTTACACCACCTTCGAGAACTACTGGTCCCGGGTGGTCAAGCAGATCCAGGACGGCACCTACCAGCGCGACGTGTTCAAGGCCCGCCTCCACGCCAAGCTGCGCGAGGAGAAGGAGCGCGCCAGGAAGAAAGGCCCGGAGAAGGAGCAGCCGGCCGTGGCGCAACCCGATCTGCAACCCGGTGCCGGCGCGCCCGCCGCCGCCCGGCCCGGCGTGGCCTCTCCAGCCGCCGGGCTCTCCGACGAGCACATCGAGGCCATCTACCAGGCCTACACCACCGCCAAGCGGCGCTGCCGGGAGTCCACCCAGGGCATCACCAAGGAGTCCCTGGCGGCGAGCCTGCGCAAGCAGCTCCCCGCCATCCTGAAGCAGTACAAGTGCTCGGCGGTGGAGTTCAAGGTCGTGATCAAGGACGGCAAGGCCGTCCTCAAGGCCATCCCCAAGACCGGCCGCGACTGAGTTGCGAACGCTCACGCGCCAGCCCGGGCCTCGTCCTTGCGGCGCGCCGCCTCCATGAGCAAGAACCCGAGCGGCCTTTCGATGATCCGCCTCTCAAAAAAAGCCGCGCGCTCCAAAACCAGCTCCGCGCCCTCCCAGGCAAGGAGTTCCAGGGCCGCCTCTTCCCCGCTCTTGTCACCGAGCCCGGCTTGCCACAACTCCCCTTCCACGAACGCCAGCCAGCCGTCTCGTCCGTCCGGGTGCAACATACGCACCACGGCGGTCTGGCGCTCGAGGTTGAGCAACTGCACGAAGCCCGCAACAGAGATCCCGCTAAGAAAACCGGCCGTCGGATCCTCGGGTTTCGAGCGCAGCACCTCACCGATGGTCTGCTCCAACTCCGCAAGGTCAATTGGCTTGTGCAGGAACCGGACCGCCCCGCATTGACGAAGTCGCTCCTCCAGATCCGGCGTGCCGTAGGCGCTCATGGCCATGAAGCGCATGCCGGGAAAACGCTTGCGGCATTGGAGCAGAAGCTCCAGCCCGCCCATGCCCGGAAGGCGCAAGTCCGAGATCAACAGATCCGGCCGGTGGCGCTCGACGAGCCGCAAGGCCTTCTCGGCGGACTCGACGGCCATCACCGCGAACCCCGCCTCGTTCTCACGCAACCAGGCCGAGGCCCCCTTGAGCCAACTCACCTCGTCATCGACGAGCAACACCAGCCGGTCAGACAGCGATGATTCCACTCGAACAGGATATTCCAGGAGACCCCGATTGACAACCGGCGCCTGAGCGGGATACCGTCACGGCAGAGAGATCAAGGAGCCTCCCATGAGCAAGACGGAGAGGAATCTGCCGCTCATCCTGGTGGCCGACGACGACCTGGAGATCCAGAAGATGGTCGAGGCCGCGCTGAAGTCCATCGGCGCGCCGCTGGTCTTCGCCTCCTCCGGCGACGAGGCCGTCGAGAAGTTCATCACCGAGAAGCCGCGCCTGGTCATCCTGGACGTGATGATGCCCGGGCTCTCCGGCTGGGAGGTGGTCAAGTACATCCGCGAGCGCGACCCGGAGAAGAAGACGCTGATCCTGATGCTCACCGGCATCGGCGAACGCCTCAACGCCGCCACGTCGCCGCTCATCGGAGCGGACGACTTCCTGGACAAGCCCTTCGCCTTCGCCACCCTGGCCGAGAAGGTCCGCCGCCTGCTGGAAAAGACCTGAACCTTCACCGCGCGGCCACCCCGGCGCCTCTCGTGCCGCGCGCATCGCACGCTTTTGATCGACCTGGATCCTTGCGTTTTTTTACCCAGCGAGGTCGTCTTCTGGACAGAAGTTGCGTTCCCGCGCGCCAGGCTTCCTCACCGTTGTCGGCCCCATGACCCGATGAACACTCGATGAAGGGTTCGCTTTTTCGTCTGGCCGCGCTCGCTCTTTCGGCGTTGCGGCCAGAGGCCAGATGTCGTTTACCGCGCCTGAACGCGGCGGCGGAGCAGCAGCAAGGCCGGTAGCAACAGCAACCCGCCCGGAGCCTGGTGGGCGCAACCGGCACCCTGCGGCTCTTCGGACAGAACCTTTTGCAGCTCGCCCGCGGGCGCCGGACTTGAGCGCAGCGGCGTCGCCAGATGCAGCGCGCCGTCCAGCACCCAGCTCTCGCCGGTCACGTCCAGGGTGCGGTAGTCGCCGATTCTGCGGGCGCGCGCCTGGAGGAGGTGCCGGCCCTGACCGACGGGGAGTGCGAACTCGGCCACCGGCCCGGTACGGAACGGGCTCCAGAACCCCCGGTCGGCCCGCACCTGAATCTCCTCGCCCGGCGCCACCGCGAAATGCGCCTTCTGGCCATCCCACCCCAGCAGCTCGGCCGGCCCGACCGGGACGGGCGATGGCGGGGAGAAGGACAGGTTGGCGTAGATGGACATGAAGTCGTAGTAGTTGGTGCCGCTGCGCTTTACGTCTCCTTGTAGCGACAGCACCTGCAGCACGAAGCCCTGGAGGTCGGGGATGGCGATCTCGTCCAGCGCGCCCGAGAGCTGGGGCAGGGCGATGGCCAGCAGGCGCGGGATGGCCTCCCGGATGCGCGCGGGCTCCTCGGCCAGGAGCTCGTAGCGGATGAGCTGGGGGTTGCTCACCACCACGCTGTTCTCGTCCAGGATGGGGATCACCCGGTTGTCCGGGGTGAACTGCAGCGCCAGGCGCACCTCGAGGTCCTGGGCGATGGAGAGCAGGAGCAGCCAGCGCCCCTGGAGCTTCATCCAGAAGTCGAGCCGCAGGCCGGGCAAGAACACGTACAGGATGGGTTCGTCCACAGAGCCGTCGGGCCGGAAGCTGCCGCGCCCCACCTGGATGTTCGGCGGGTGCAACGGGTGCATCTCCAGGCGCACCGGCAGATTCGCACCCTCCGAAAGGTCGGCCACCGAGGGCAGGATGAGCGAGAGCGTCTGCGACGAGAGCAGGTCCAGCCCGTAGGAGTCGATGGCGAGGCACAGAAAGCCGCTACGCCACACCTGGTAGATGAGGTGGTCCAGGTACTTGTCCGCGATGGCCACGCCCAGCATGTAGGGGTCGCCGCGCCCCGGGATCACCGCGCCGAAGTTCAGCGTGGGCGCCGCGCCCACCGGCGGGATCTCGGAGGGGCTCGGCTCGGGCACGCAGGCGGCGCGGTCGGAATAACTCCCGCCGATCACCCGCAGATCCAGGCCCTCCGCGCGCACGAAGGGCTGGGTGCCCACCGGCTGGGCCTGCCCCGGGGTGATCAGGAGATCGATCCAGGCCGTGTTGCCGGGGGCGACGGAGGCCAGCAGCTCGCCCAGCTGCACCCGCCCGGCCAGGCCCTGGGGTTTCACCAGGCAGCGGCCGCCGCTCTGGCAGAAGCCGCCGCTGCAAGACGAGGGGCTGGGGCAACCCGAGAGGTAGAAGTCGCACGGCAGGCAGGTCTGCTCGGAGACGAGCTTGTCGACCTCCTGGTTGATGCGCGGGCCGATCTGGGAGTTCAGGACCCCGGTGATGTAGTCCTTGAGGAGTTCGAGCAGCCAGTCGTACACCGCCGGGCACTGGATGTCGTACTCGCGGCTCTCGAGGGTGATGGTCATGTCGGCCACGTCGAAGGTGAAGAAGCCGGTGGCGTTGTCCACCATCAGCACCACCAGGGCGTTGATGAGCTTGTTGCGGATGTTCAGGGGAAAGCCGCAGTGCCCCAGCGCCGAGTCGATGGTGATGGTGCCGGAGACGTTGATGTGGGCGGAGAGGTTCACCCGGTCGGGGGAAACCAGCGTCAGCGCCGAATCCAGCAGGTCCACGTGGAGGGGGCAGGGGGTCTGGCAGATGGTGAGGTTCACGCCCAGGATGGAGGTGTTGCTGGTCGGCAGGTTGAAGTTGAGGCCGTCCTCGAGCAGGGATTCCAGGATCACCGGCAGGTTCTGGCTCACGTACTGCAAGGCCGAGGGGTTGAGCCGCAGCTGGGCCCCGTCGTACACCCGGGGCTGGGCGGGGAACGGGCCCTGGAGCTTTCCGGCGCAGCCGCCGCAGCTGGTGTCGGAGCAGGCGCAGGCGAGCAGCAGACCCAAGGCGGCGCCGAGGCGCAGGCAGGCTTTCATGGGTTCCCTCCGCGGTTGGGAGGAGCCTACCACCACCCGTGCCCGCGGCTCAAGCGGGGGGAGCGGCCGGTCAATTGTGCTTGCTCCGCTGCCGCTCCGGCGCTAACATCCGCCCCGACGAAATGCCTCGGCGCGGCGCGCGAGCGCAACCCGCGCGGGAGCGACAGCGGTGGAACACTACATCCCCTCGTCGGAGAACCTCATCACCAACGCCATCGGCATCGGCCTGGTGGTGAGCCTGATCTTCTCGGAGAGCATGGGGCTGGCCGCCGGCGGCATGGTGGTGCCGGGCTACATCGCGCTCAACCTGCGCGATCCCATGAAGGTCCTCATGACCTTGCTGCTGGGGATCGCCACCTACTTCATCGTGCGCCTCATCGCCCAGTTCACCATCCTGTTCGGCCGGCGCCGCACCGTGGTGATCATCCTGGTGGGCTTCTTGCTCGGGGCCTTCTTCCGCAGCCCCTTCATGTCGTTACCGCTGGGGCAGCTCTCGCTGGACCTCGGCGCCATCGGCTACATCATCCCGGGCCTGGTGGCCCTGTGGATCGACCGGCAAGGCCTGGTGGAGACCAGCGCCACGCTGATCACCTCGGGCGTGCTGGTGAAGCTCGTCATGATCGTCATCTACGGCGGGGAGATGTACGAATGGCTCTGATCTGGAGGCCCGGCAAGGCCAGCCGCGGGGTGCTGTTGCTCACCGCGGCCCTGGCGGTGATGGGGTACCTCCTGGTCGAGGGCTTCCCGCAGAAGGTCAAGAAGGCCCACTACAGCGAGAAGCTGCGCGCTGCCCGCCAGATGGAGAAGGGCATGGAGGCCATCCGCCAGGCGCGCCTGGCCATCTTCGGCCGCCTCAACCCCGAGACCGACCCCGCCGGCACGGGGATGATCGGCGAGCCGCTCACGCCGATCACCTCCAAGGCCGGCAAGCTCTCGGCCAAGCAGGCCGCGGCCAACCCCAACTTCGCGGCGCTCCTGGTGCAGTTCTACAAGAAGGCCGGCCTGAAGGAGGGCGACGTGGTGGCCCTGGCCTTCTCGGGTTCCTTCCCTTCGCTGAACCTGGCGGCGCTCTCGGCCGCGGAGACCCTCAAGCTCAAGCCGGTACCGATCGTATCCCTGTCGGCCTCGCAGTTCGGGGCCAACAACCCCGAGCTCACCTGGCTGGACATGGAGCGCATCCTCTTCGAGAAGGGCATCATCCGCACCCGCTCCGTGGCGGCGTCGCTCGGCGGGCACGAGGACCGCGGCAAGGGCCTGAGCCCGGAGGGCGTGCGCTTGCTGCGGGAGGCCATCCGGCGAAACCCGGGCGTGGAGTTCATCGACCCGGCCTCGCTGGGCGCGAGCATCGACCTGCGCATGAACGTGTACCAGGAGGCCGCGGGGGACAAACCCATCGCGGCCTACGTCAACGTCGGCGGCGGCATCGGCAGCGTGGGCAGCACCCTGGTCAAGCAGTCCTTCAAGCCCGGGCTCAACCTGTCAGTGCCCGAGGTGGCGGGCTTTGCCGACTCGGTGATGACCCGCATGGCGAAGAACGGCGTCCCGGTCATCCACCTCGTTTACATCGAGAAGCTGGCCCGGCAGCACGGCATCATCATCCATCCCGATCGCCGCGGCCGGGCGGGCGAGGGCCGGCTGTTTTTGGCCAAGGGCTACAACCTGTACATCGTGTGGGGGGTGCTGGCCGGCCTGTGCCTTTCGCTCTTCGTGTTGCTGCGGCTCGACTTTCGCACCTACGTGCTGCGCTTCGTGGGCATGCTCTCCCACCCCCGGAAACGGAACGGCGGCAACGAGCCGCCTCCGGGCAGCGTCCCGCCGGCGCCTCGCCCCTGAGGTGCGAATCCCAGGATGTCGCAAGGGGGCGCACCCCTTGAACCTCCTAAGAACCTGCTGACAAGGAAAAGCCCCGAGATAACCTCGGAGAAAGCCTTCCACAAAGTGAAAATCCCGAAGAACTGGGACCAACCTGTCATCAAGGGAAAACAAGCAGAAAACCTTCCTCCAAGGATAGTTCCAGAAAACCTGGATGCGCCCTCTTTTCCGAAGAGGTGCATGCCCGCATGCTCTTCATATTGGCGATATCAGCCGTAGGACGAGTCGGGCGGCGACCACGCCGCGTCATGGGACCGTGGACGACTACAACAAAAGGTGCCTCGAACGAGAAGTGACACCCGGCAAGACTGAAAAAACCGATGCCAGGCCGCTCACAGGTGCTTGAGCAGGAACTGGGTCAGCAGCTCCTCGTCGCTCGGCTCCGGCTTCTGCTCGCCGGCCTCCGGCGCCGCCCGCTCCTCGGGTTTCACCGCGGGCAGGTTGGGCTGGGTGCGCCGGTCGGAGAGCGAGAGGTTTTTTCCCGCCGGGGCCTTCTTGGCGGTGAGCAGGACCGGGGCGGCCACCGGCGGGGGTGTCTCGATCTTGACCTCGCCCATGAACCCTTCCTGGATGGCGTACACCACGTCGCCGACGATCACCGACTCGCCGCAGCGCTCCACCCCCATCTGGCGCAGCTGCTCCGCGGTCTTGACCTTGCCGATCAGCTTTTGCTGGTCCTCGCCGCTCTCGACCTTGACGAAGCGCACCGCCTCGACCAGATCCAGTTTTCGCCCGTCGGCCTTGATGGTGATGCGGTTGTTCTCGAGGGAAACCTTGTCCTGCTCGACCCAGGCGGTCAGCGTCTCCTGCGAGATGAAGAGATACCGCACCATGCTCTCTCGTAACCTCCCATCACAATTACAGAATATCACCCGCTCCCAGAGCGGTCAAGGAAGCGGCCGCCCGGCCCGCTGGAGGTTGAGGCCCAGCACCGGCCAGTCACGATAGGAGAGGCTGCGCCGCACGAAACTCTCAAGCGGTTCGTCGATGACGTGGCGGGTCTTCTTGGGAACGGCGTGGCGCAAGAAGACACCGGCTGGCTTCTTCACCACGATGCCCATGTGGACGATGGGATCGAAGACGTCGGGCCGGTCGGCGCGCACCACCGCCACGATGGCCCCGTTCGGGATCCGCGCGGAGGCCGCCAGCACTTCTTCGATGGGGAGCACCGGGAGCTTGAAGGTCCCCACCGGGAGATCTCTGGGTTGGAGCCGGGGCGCGTACTTGGGCCGCTTGCGCTTCTTCCACAGCTCTGCATCGAGGCTCTTTTCGAGCCACACCACGCGCGCGCCGGCCACCTCCTCGGTGATGTCCTCGATGAACCCCGCCTGCTGATTGAGCGGAATCCACTGCGACAAGGGAAAGTGCTTGCGGCGCGCGAATGCGACCAGCTCCGTCTGCCGGTGCAGGCGTTCGAGCCGGCTCGCCAGGCCGGGGAACAGAAAGGGAAGCCAGCGCGGCAGCGTCCGGTCCGCCTGCGGCGGGCCGCCCGGCGGCAGGTAGCGGATGCGTTGCAGTGTCTCCACCACGGAGCCCGCGTCACAGTTCAGCGCCAGCGCCAGGCTGATCTCCACCAGCGAAAGGCAGTCGAAGCGATCGAGCCGGCACAGCGGCTCGGGATCGACGCCGAAGCCCTCGCCCAGCGGGGAGAAGCGGTACGGCTCGCCCACGAACGCATCCGAGATGCGGACCACGCGCTCGCTCGTGTCCGAAACGTCCCGGACGGTCGCGAGCAACGGTGACAGCGCCTCGCGCGAGCAAGGTTCGGCCGCAAAAAGCCGGAGCAAGAGCAGGCTCGCCGGGGCCAGGGCGCTCATGCGGCCATTCTATGCGGGACAGGTACGAGGGCCAAATTCCGCTCCAGAAAAGCCCGCCCATAGCCTCCGCACAATTGACAGAGCGCGGCTGCCTTGCGGCGCGCGATTGGGGAAGGCCAACAGCGGTCGGGCTACCTAGCGGCAGTCGGGGCACTTGTCGAAGTGGGTGCGCTCCACGCCGATCTGGGCGGCGAAGGCGTTGAGCTGGAAGGTGGGGGCGAAGGGGCGGCCGCAGGCGGCGCACTTCTTGAGCGGCAGCTTGCGGTGCCAGCGCACCACCTCGCGGATGCCGTTCTCGTCCTTCAGGCCGATGCAGTCGGTGGGGCACACGAACACGCAGGCCCCGCAGCCGATGCAGGCCTCGTTGGCCTCGCGGTAGGGGGTGTCCATCTCCTTGGTGGTGCCGCGCGAGGAGAAGGCGATGGCGTCGGCGCGCACGATCTCGCGGCACACCCGGGCGCACAGGCCGCACAGGATGCAGGCGTTGCCCGGCTTCTTTTCGAAGGGGGTGTCGCTGACGCCGTACTCGGCGGCGAGCTCCTTCACCCGCGCCGCCTCGGGGGCCTGGGCCAGGAGGAGCTGCAGGATCACCTTGCGCTGGGCCACCACCTTCTCGGTGTCCAGAAACACCTCGATGCCGGGCTGGACCGGGTAGTTGCAGGAGGTGGTGAGCTTGCGGCGCTTGCCCTTGCCCACCTCCACCAGGCACAGCCGGCAGGCGCCGTAGGGCGACACCGCCTCGTGGTAGCACAGCGAGGGCACCTCGTAGCCCAGGCGGCGCAGCGCAAGAAGCAGGCTCTCGCCGACCACGCCCTGGTGCTCGTGGCCGTTCACCCGGAAGGAGGTCGGTTTTCCCATTTCGAGTTCGGACATGGCGCGCTCCTCCTACTCCACCCGGATGGCGTCGTACCGGCACACGTCGCGGCACACGCCGCACTTGATGCACTTTTCGGGATCGATGACGTGGACCTTCTTGGCCTCGCCGGTGATGGCCGCGGCGGGGCACTTGCGCTTGCACAACAAGCAACCCACGCACTTCTCAGAAATCACCGAGAAGGTGATGAGCCCCTTGCACACCCCGGCGCGGCACTTCTTCTCCAGGATGTGCTCGCGGTACTCGTCGGGGAAGTACTTCATGGTGGAGCGCAGCGGGTTGGGGGCGGTCTGCCCCAGGGCGCACAGCGAGGCCTCGGCCACCGTGTCGCCCAACGCCACCAGCCGGTCCAGGTCCTCGCGGACGCCCTTGCCCTGGGTGATGCGCTCCAGCATGGCGGCGAGCTGCTTGAGCCCCTCGCGGCACGAGACGCACTTGCCGCAGCTCTCGTCGGCCAAAAAGTTTACGAAGTAGCGGGCCACGTCCACCATGCAGGTGGACTCGTCCATGACGATCATGCCGCCCGAGCCCATCATGGAGCCCACCTCGGTGAGCTTGTCGAAGTCCACCGGCATGTCCAGCATGGCCTCGGGGATGCAGCCGCCCGACGGCCCGCCGGTCTGCACCGCCTTGAACTTCTTGCCGCCGGGGATGCCGCCGCCGATGTCGTAGATGATGTGGCGCAGCGAAGCGCCCATGGGAACTTCCACCAGACCGGTGTTGTTCACCTTTCCCACCAGGGCGAAGATCTTGGTGCCCTTGCTGCCGCCCCAGGGGTTGTCGGTGACGTCGCCGGTGCCGATGCTGGTGAACCACTCCACCCCGCGGTTGACGATCAGCGGCACGTTGGCCCAGGTCTCCACGTTGTTGAGGTTGGTGGGCTTGTCGTACAGGCCGGCGACCGCGGTGTGGATGTGCTTGGCGCGGGGCTCGCCCACCTGGCCCTCGATGGAGGCCATGAGCGCGGTGGACTCGCCGCACACGAAGGCCCCGCCGCCCTTGTTGATGCGGATGTCGAAGGAGAAATTCGTGCCCAGGATGTTCTGGCCGAGCAGCCCCGCCTCGCGCGCCTGCTGTAGCGCCAGGCCCAGCCTTTCTACCGCCAGCGGGTACTCGTTGCGCACGTAGATGTAGCCGTGCGGCTTTCCGGGATGGCCGATGGCGTAGGCCCCGATGATCATGCCCTCGATCACCAGGTGCGGGTTGCCCTCCATCACCGAGCGATCCATGAAGGCGCCGGGGTCGCCCTCGTCGCCGTTGCAGATGATGTAGCGCACCCCGTCGCTGCTCGGGGCCTTTCGCACCGTCTCCCACTTGACCCCGGCCGGGAAGCCGCCGCCGCCGCGCCCGCGCAGGCCGCTCTTCTTCACCATCTCCACCAGCTCCTCGGGCCGGTGGGTGGCCAGCGCCTTGGCCAGGGCCGCGTAGCCGCCCAGCGCGATGTAGTCGTCCAGGCTGGTGGGATCGAGCAGGCCGTTCTGGGCCAGGATGAGGCGCATCTGGTTCTTGTAGAAGGGCACCTCGTGCTCGTGGACGTAGGCCTTGCCCTGGCCGTCGTGGTACAGCAGCCGCTCGATGACCTCGCCCTGCTGGACGGTCTTCTCCAGGATCTCCGGGATGTCGTCGATCTTGACCCGCTGGTAGAAGTACTCCTGCGGCCGCACCACCACCAGCGGCCCGCGCTCGCAGAAGCCATGGCAGCCGGTGGAGCGCACCGTCACCTCGGCATCGAGCTTGCGCTCGGCCACCGCGTGCCGGAAGGCGTCCACCAGCTTCTTGGCCCCGTAGGCGCAGCAGCCGGTGCCGGCGCACACCGCGACGATCTTCTGCTTCGGGTCCCGCCGGGCCTGCAGCCCCTCGCGGTACGCCGACAGCTCCTCGGGCGAATGGAATTTTGCCATGGCTCAGCCCTTCTTCACTTCGGTGATGACCTTGTCCAGTTTGGCGGCGTTCATGTTGCCGTGGTACTCGCCGTCCAGGATGACCAGCGGCCCCAGGGCGCAGGCGCCCACGCAGTTGACGGTCTCCAGGGTGAGCTTGCGATCGGGCGTGGTCTCGCCGGCCTTGAGCGAGAACTCGCGCTCCACCTGCTCGACCAGGCGCGGCGCGCCGCGCACGTGGCAGGCGGTGCCCATGCACACGGTGCAGATGTGCTTGCCGCGGGGTTTCAGCGAGAAGGCCTTGAAGAAGGTGGCCAGCCCGTAGATGCGGGTGATGGGGACCGAGAGCTCCTTGGCCAGGCGCAAGAGATCCTCGCGGGGGAGGTAGTTCTCCTCCTTCTGGATGTCCTGCAGCATGGCCAGCAGGTTGGCCGGATCGCGCCCGTGGCGCTCCAGGATGGCGGTGAACTTGGCGTCTTCCATGGCGGGCTCCTAAAAGAGAATCTGGCCGTCGCGCTCGAGCAGGCGCTGGTACTCCTCGCGCACCCGCCGCTCGATACGGGCCACGGCGGCCTCGTCCAGGTGGCGGAAGCGGCCCTGCGGCGCGAAGTAGTCCTTCACCGGGCGCGGCTCACGCACCGGGTGGGTGAGATGCAGCCGGCCGTCCACCACCTCGTAGAGCGGGAACACCTGGCTGTCGACGGCCAGGCGCCCGATGGCCACCGCCAGCTCGGGGTTCATGCGCCAGCCGGTGGGACAGGAGGCGAACATGTGGATGTAGGCCGGGCCCTTGGTCTCCGCCGCCTTTCGCACCTTGTCGGCCAGGTCGAAGGGGTAGCTGGGGCAGGCCGTGGCCACGTACGGGATGCGGTGGGCCACGGCGATCATGGGCAGGTTCTTCTTCCAGGTCTGCTGGCCCGGCGAGAGCTTGCCGGCCGGGCTGGTGGTGGTCGAGGCCCCGAAGGGCGTGGCCGAGCTGCGCTGGATGCCGGTGTTCATGTAGGCCTCGTTGTCGTAGCACACGTAGATCATGCGGTGGCCGCGCTCCAGCGCGCCGGAGAGCGCCTGTAGCCCGATGTCCGAGGTGCCGCCATCGCCGCCCATGCCCACCACGGTGATGCGGCGCTTCGGCAGGCGGCCCTTCTCCATGAGGATGTTCAGGCCCACCTCGATGCCGCTGGCCACCGCGGCGGCGTTCTCGAAGGCCACGTGCATCCAGGGCACGCTCCAGGCGGTGTCGGGGTAGGAGGAGGAGATGATCTCCATGCAGCCGGTGGCCGAGGCCACCATGGTGTTGCGGCCCAAGAGCTGGTGCACCATGCGCACCGCCAGGGCCTCACCGCAGCCCTGGCAGGCGCGGTGCCCGGAGACGAAGCGGTTCTCGCGCGGGAACAGACGAGAGGCGAAGACGTTCATGGCTTCCATGGCTCACTCCCGGAGGCCGACGAAGGCCGGCGGCGGCACCTGGCCGGTCTTGCGCGTGGAGAGCAACACGTCGAACATGTGCTCGAAGTCGGCAATGGCCACGTCGCGCCCGCCCAGGCCGGCGATGAACTCCACCAAGCGCGGCTGCTGCGGCTTGCGGTAGAAGGCGGCTTTCAGCTCCGAGGCCACCGGCCCCGGCGGCCCGCCGAAGCTCACCGCCCGGTCGATGACCCCGATGGTCTGCACCGCCCCCACGGCGCGGTACATGTCCTCGAAGGGGAACGGCCGCCACAGGCGGATGCGCATCAGGCCGACCTTCTGGCCCTTCTCGCGCCGTCGATCCACCACCGTCATGGCGGTCTCGGAGAGCGAGCCCATGGTGCACAGCAGCACCTCGGCGTCCTCGGCGCGGTAGGTCTCGACCGGACGGTAGTGGCGCCCGAAGTACTTGCCGAATCCCTCCAGCGTCTCCACGATGGGCTGGTAGGCGTCGACGAGCAGCTTGTGCTGCAAGAACTTGCTCTCGGTGTAGATATCGGGGATGCCCACCGGGCCGATGGTCACCGGGTGGTCCACGTCGAGTTTCAAAAGCGGCTCGAACGGCGGCAGGTAGCCGCGCACCGTCTCGTGATCCGGCATGAGGATGGGCTCGATCATGTGCGAGACGATGAAGCCGTCGAAGTGCACCATCACCGGCAGCGACACCCGCCGGTCCTCGGCCAGGCGGAAGGCCCAGATGGTGAGGTCGGCGGCCTCCTGGCCGTTCTCGGCGAAGATCTGCACCCAGCCCACGTCGCGGTCGCTCATCACGTCGCTGTGGTCGTTCCAGATGTTGATGGGGCCGGACAGGGCGCGGTTGGCCACCGCCATGACGATGGGCAGGCGCAGCGCCGAGGCGATGAACAGGATCTCGTGCATCAGCGCCAGGCCCTGGGAGCTGGTGGCGGTGAAGGTGCGCGCGCCCGTGGCCGAGGTGCCGCAGCACACCGACATGGCCGAGTGCTCGCTCTCCACCGGCACGAAGGCCGCTTTGAGTTCGCCGTTCGCCACCATCTCCGACAGGTGCTCCACGATGTGGGTCTGCGGGGTGATGGGGTAGGCGGCGACGACGTCCGCGTCGCAGCGGCCCACCGCCTCGGCGATGGCGATGGAGCTCTCCATTCCGATACGCTCTTCCATGGGGCTACTCCTCCTCCGCCACCATGCGGATGCAGGCGGTAGGGCACTCGTGCACGCAGATGCCGCAGCCCTTGCAGTACTCCAGGTCGGCCGCGGGGAAGTCCTTGGGCGGCTCGAACTGGATGCAGCCCTCGGGACAGAACATCTGGCACACGCCGCAGCGCACGCAGTGCGCGTGCTCCCACACCGGGCGGCTGCTGCGCCAGTCGCCGGTCCGGTTGTGGCGGGCGCTGCCGGCCTCGGTCACCGCGCAGCCCACCGCCAGCTCGCTCCACCTGGGTTTGGCCGTCTGTTGCCGGGTCAAGGCATACCTCCTCGCAAGCGGTCAGGCCGCGTCCGTGATACGGCACTCGCGCATGGCGCGCCGGAAGGCGTTGATGTTGCGTTCGGCGATGCGCCCGAAGCGCCCCTTGAGCTCGTTCTCCAGCCGCTCGACCGGGACCAGGGGCTGGGCCGCCAGGGCCGCGCCCAGCATGGTGGTGTTGGTGATCACCCGGCCGATCTCCTCGCGGGCGATGCGGTTGGCGTCCACGGTCACCAGCCGGGCCGAAATCCCCGTCTCCTTGCGGATGGTGGCCGCGTCCTTGCTCGAGTTGATCACTACCGTGCCGCCCGGCTGCAACCCCGCGTCCACCTTGACCAGGCGCAGCAGCGACGGGTCGAGCACGATCACCAGGTTGGGCTCCTGGATGGCGGTGCGGTTGCGAATCGGTGCATCGGAGATGCGGGCGAAGGCGATCACAGGCGCGCCGCGCCGCTCGGGGCCGAAGGAGGGAAAGGCCTGCGCGCTCTTGCCGTCGGCGATGGCCGAGAGCGCGAGCAGCTCGGCCGAGGTCACCGCCCCCTGGCCGCCGCGGCCGTGGAACCGGATCTCGTACATGGACACACCTCCCGGGGCCGTCCGGCCCGCGCCAAGGTCCGCGCGCTTCATAGCGCCATGAAAGATTGGAGTCAAGCGAAAGCGGCAGGCGACTTGCAAGGTCCGTGATGGCCCCGACTTCCCCCCCCGCGGAGCCGGGACGGCATGGGCGCTTCGCTCCCTGGTTCGCTTCCTTCCTGTCCTGGAGCGAACTGTTGGCAATCGTTATCCGGGCCAGACCGACCCATGTTTCCTTGGTGTTTCCGGGGATGGCACCATTCCACTGGCCTCGTTCACGTCCATCCCGCCGAACTTGGCCCGCCAGCGGTACAACGTCTGCTCGCTGATGCCGTGCCGCCGACATACCTCGCCAACCTTTGCGCCTGCCTCGACCTCCTTCAAAATCCCGATAATCTTCTCTTCCGAAAACTTGCTCCGCTTCATGTCCTGGTCTCCTTCCCGGCATCCTAGCCGAGAAGTCTCTCATTTTCGATGGACCAGTTTTCGGGGGGCAGGTCATTGACCCTCCCCGCCCGCGCCACCGAGAACCCGAACTTGGCGGCGATCATGTATTTTCCGGC
>CAZLNM010000019.1:44887-53612 GCA_964561025.1 uncultured Myxococcales bacterium | reverse complement strand
GCGGTGGTGGCCGCGCGCAACGGCGCCCAGACCGCCTTCATGGCGCCGACGGAGCTCCTGGCCGAGCAGCACCGGCGGCGCCTTTCGGGGCTGCTCATGAAAAGCTCCGAGAAGCTCTCCACCGTCCTGCTCACCTCCGCGGTGACGGGGGCCGAGCGCGCCCGGGTGCTCTCGCAGATCAAGAGCGGCCAGGCCCGCCTGGTGCTCGGCACCCAGGCGCTGATCGAGGAGGGGGTGGCCTTCGCCGACCTCGGCCTGTGCATCATCGACGAGCAGCACCGCTTCGGGGTGCTGCAGCGGGCCGGCCTGCGCCAGAAGGGGCGCCTGCCGGACGTGCTGGTGATGACCGCCACGCCCATCCCCCGCACCCTGGCCATGACCGTGTACGGCGACCTGGACATCTCCTTGCTCTCCGAGCTTCCGCCCGGCCGGACGCCGGTGCGCACCGTGGTGCTCCGGGGGTCGGAGGTGGAGCGCGCCTACCGCCACGTGCGGCGGGAAGCGGAGAGCGGGGGCCAGGCCTACCTGGTGTACCCGTTGGTCGACGAATCCGACAAGGTGGCCATGCGGTCCGCGGCGGACATGTTCCGGCGGCTTCAGAACGGCGTTTTTGCCGGCCTGCGGGTGGGGCTGGTCCACGGCCGCATGCCGCCGGCGGAAAAAGACGGCATCATGGCCGCCTTCGCCGCGAACGAGATCCAGGTGCTGGTGTCCACCACGGTGATCGAGGTGGGCGTGGACGTGCCCAACGCCTCGTTGATGGTCATCGAGCACGCCGAGCACTTCGGCCTGAGCCAGCTGCACCAGCTACGGGGGCGGGTGGGCCGGGGAGAGCGCGGCGCGGTGTGCTACCTGGTGGCGCACCACCTCGCCTCGCCCGAGGCCCGCAGCCGTCTGAAGGTGATGGAGTCCACCCAGGACGGCTTTCGCATCGCCGAGGCCGACCTGGCGCTGCGCGGCCCCGGGGAATTTTTGGGAACGCGCCAGTCCGGGCTGCCTTCCTTCTTGTTCGCCAATCTGGTACGAGACACGGAGGTGCTGGAGCTGGCGCGCCGGGAGGCGTTTTCACTGGTGGAACGAGATCCGACGCTGGAGCGGCCCGAGCACCGGGAGTTGCGCCGCTCGCTGGAGAACCGGTTTGGACGCAAGATCGCGCTGGCCGAGGTGGGCTAGCGCGCCCTGCGGGAGGTCGCATGCGCTGCGAATACTGCGGACACGAACAGGTGTCGGGGGTCGCCTGCGAGGCCTGCGGCATGCAGCTCAGCCGAATTCGCTTGCCCGCCGGCGGCGCCCCGCCTCCCGCGGCGCCGGTCCGCTGCCCCGCCTGCGGGAACACCCAGGCGGGCGGGCGCACCTGCGAAGCCTGCGGCCAGGTGATCCCGCCCGTTTCCGAAGGCCCCACCGTGCTGACCTGCCCCGCCTGCGGGCACGGCCAGAGCGGCAGCCGGACCTGCGAGAACTGCGGCCAGTGGATCCCGATCGTGCCCGCGGACCCGGTCGTGCAAGGCGAAGGCGGCGGGCCGCTGCGCTGCGTCTTCTGCGGTCACGAGCAGGCGCAGGGGCGCTTCTGCGATTCTTGCGGGAACCTCATCCCGGTGTACCGCCCGGCGGCTCCCGCGGCGGCGCCGGCGCCCGCCCCGGCTCCGCTCACCTGCCGCTACTGCGGTCACGTGCAGCAGGTCGGCCGCATCTGCGAGCAGTGCGGCAACCAGATCCCGGTGTACCGTCCGGCGCTGGCCACGAGCGGCGAGGAGGAAGAGCGCCGGGTTCCCTGCCCGGAGTGCGGCATGCCCTCGACGGGGCCGGTGTGCCGCAGCTGCGGGGCGCGAGTGCGGGGCCAGGAGAGCGAGAGCTGACATGGCCGAGAAGGTTCGCCTGGGGCGGCTGTCGGATCGCCATCAGGTCAAGGCGCGGCTTCGGGCCGCCGAGCTCAACACGGTGTGCGAAGAGGCCCGCTGCCCCAACATGAGCGAGTGTTTTCGCGACAGAACGGCGACCTTCCTCATCCTGGGCGACGCCTGCACGCGGCGCTGCCGGTTCTGCGCCATCGGAGGTGTGGCGAGACCTCCGCGGCCGCCCGATGCGCAGGAGCCGGAGCGGTTGGCCCGGGCGGCGGCGGCGCTCGGCATGCGGCACGTGGTCATCACCTCGGTGACCCGGGACGATCTGCCGGACGGAGGCGCCGCGCACTTTGTCGCGTGCATCGAGGCGGTCCGGCGCGCCTTGCCGCAGGCGCGGATCGAGGTCCTGGTGCCGGATTTCTGCGGCAACGAGGAGGCCGGCCGGATGGTGTTCGCGGCCCGGCCGGAGGTGTTCAACCACAACGTGGAGACCGTGCCGCGGCTGTACCCCGAGGTCCGCCCGCAGGCGGACGTCGAGCGTTCGTTGCGCCTGCTGGAACGGGCGGCCGGCGCCGGGCTGCTGTGCAAGTCCGGGTTGATGGTGGGGTTGGGCGAGAGCGACGCGGAGGTGTGCGAGTTCTTGACGGAGCTTTCGCGGCGGGGTTGCCGGGTGGTCACCATCGGCCAGTACCTCCGTCCCCGGCGCGAATGTCTTCCGGTGGCGCGGCGGGTGGGCGAGGCTTCCTTCGCCGCCTTCCGCCAGGCGGGCGAGGCGCTCTCGATGCGCGTTATCGCCGGGCCGCGCGTGCGGAGCTCGTATCACGCCCGCGCGGTGTTCGAGGCCCCCCTCGCGGTTGAAGCGGCCCGACAAACCGATGTACAATGCCGTCCGTCCAAATAAGGAGCGAGCCATGGCCCAGGCACAGAAATCCATCGAGGTGAACGTCGCCCGCGACAAGTTCTTCGACGTCATCACCAACTACCCGGCGTATCCGGAGTTTTTGACCGAGGTGGGATTGCGCAAGGTCACCGTGGACCGGGAGGAGGGGAACGCCAAGATCATCACCCAGGAAGTGGAGGTCATGGGCACGCGCGTGAGTTACACCGTCCGCATGGTGGAGGAACGCCCGAGCAAGGTGAGCTGGACCCTGGTGAAGGGGCAGATGATGTCGATCAACACCGGGTCCTGGCTCCTCGAGGAGATCGCGCCCGGCAAGACCCGCGCCACCTACAGCCTGGAGCTCAAGCTGGGGTTCCTCGTCCCCAGCGCCATCACCACCCGCCTCGCGGCCAGCTCGCTGCCCGCGATGCTGGAGGCGTTCAAGCGGCGAGCCGAAAGCCTGATCGCGAGTTGAGGGCGTCAGAAAGGGGGAGGAGAGCATGTCGACCGAAGACCGAGAAGTGACGCTGCCCATCGGCGAGAAGATCCGCGTGTTGCGGGAGGGGGCATGCCTGACCCCGGAGCAGCTCGCAAAGCGGGCGGGGATCGAGACCGAGGAGCTACTGCGGATCGAAAAGGACATGATCTCCCCGGCGCTCGGGATCCTCATGCGCATCTGCGATGGGTTGGGGGTGAGGCTGGGGCACTTCTTCGACGAGGGCCCCCGCAAGATGTACTCGCTGGTGCGCGCCGCCGACGGAAAATCCTCGACGCGTTTCGCCTCCAAGTCGGGGGTGGACTTCGGCCAGCAATACTACAGCTTGGGTTCCGAGAAGCGCGAGCGGGTGATGGAGCCGTTCCTCATCACCATGAAGGCGCCCTCCGACGCCTCGGGCCAGCCCATCGAGATCGAGCAGTACACCTCTCATCCGGGGGAGGAGTTCCTGTACGTCCTGGAGGGAAAGATCCAGGTCCAGATCGAGGACCAGATCTTCATCCTGGAACCGGGGGATTCCATCTACTACGACTCGAGCGTCCGGCACCGGATCTGCCACCACGGCCCGGGCCAGAGCCGAACCCTGACCATGATCTACCGGCCCCGTCCGGCCTGATTGCCGCATCGAGACGTAAGTTTCTGCATAGTCAGTGACAATTTATGTCATTTTCGTACACGATCGGGGACGGTCCTCTCGTGGCGAAGATGCGTGCCGGCACCGTAACCTTTTGATATCGATTACTTTTTTTCAAGGTGGGGGGATCTCAAAACCAATGGTATATTTCTTGCGTCATTAATGGTAGAAACCGGGAGGGCAACCCGGTGGATAGAGGTATCGAATGCTGGACGCGTTCATCATCGAAGAGCTCAAGCGACGCGAGGAAGAGCGCCGGCGTCGAGACCAGGACCGCCCGGTGGCCGAGCTTCCCATGGAAGAGATCCCGCCCGGAGCCGAGCAACCGGCGAAGGACGAGGATCCGGCATCCAGCGTGGTCATCATCGATTACGGCGCGTAAGAAAGATCGGTTTTTCATCATTCTATCGGCGTCGGGGACGGGTGCTCCGCTCGGGGGGGAGCATTCGGGAGATGGCGGTGTTCTCATCGTATATGTTATTCTTCTCCTGTTCGGGCGGTTGATGCTCGAGGTCGTCTGAGCGGAGGATTTGCCATGAGAGCAGCGCAAAAAACCATGGAATTCTCCTTGCGGATATTTGCAGCGATGGCGGCGGTCCTGGCTCTTCTCTGGGGAGCCGGCTGCGACTGCGCCGGGAGCATCCGTTCGGATCTGATCGGGGAAATGACCGTCGAGCCCGCCAGCGCGACCGCCGACGGCGCGCCCTCGATCACGGTCACGGTGCGGCTCCTTGGCGCCGGTTCCGGCGAGCCACGCCAGGGGTTCCAGGTCACCTTGATCTCCGGGCGCAACGCAGCAGGCCAAACGATCGATGTGTTCGAGCAGCCCGGCGCTCCCACGGATGCGGACGGCAAGGCGGTGGGGTTCGTGGGCTCGGCCGCGCCGGGGGAAGCGCAGCTCTTCGCCGAGGTGGGAGGCGCCAGGATTTGCGAGCGGTTCGAAGGGGGCGCCTGCGTGCCGCTTTCGCGCACGGTCTCATTCGTTCCCAGTTGCACGGCGGGCCAGACGTTGTGCGGGTTCGTATGCGCGGATCTCGCCACCGACCCTGCCCACTGCGGAAGCTGCGGCCACGCCTGCGATCCCGGCCAGAGCTGCATCGGCGGCGAGTGTCGCGTTGGCTGCGCCGACGCGGATGGTGACGGCCACGCGGACAAGAGCTGCGGGGGCGACGACTGCGACGACAGCAATGAGCGGGTCCACCCGGGGGCGGCAGAGGTCTGCGACTTTTTCGACAATGACTGCGATCTGTCCACCGACGAGGAGCCGGAGGCCACCGCCTCGTGCGAGGACAACGACCCCTGTACCGTCGGTCATGTTTGTATCGAAGGCGTCTGCCGCAGCCAGGAGCTGGACCTCGACCAGGATGGGTATTCACCCGCCGCTTGCGGAGGCGGAGACTGCGACGACGGGAACCCCGCCGTCCATCCCGGGGCGCCCGAGATCGGAGGCATGGCGGGCACCTGCGTGGACGGCATCGATAACGACTGCGACGGTCTGACCGACGTTCAGGAAGCGGGCTGCAACCCCTGCGCAAGTGATTCGGACTGCGACGATCACGACGCCTGCAACGGGCTGGAGTCCTGCCGCGACCAGGTGTGCCAGCCGGGGACCGCCGTGGTCTGTGACGACATCAATCCCTGCACCGACGATCGCTGCGACCCGGCGACCGGCCAGTGCCGCCACGTGAACAACACCCGTCCTTGCGACGATGGAAACCGCTGCACCCGGGCCGACTCTTGCCTGGACGGCGCCTGTCGCGGGGGCGTCCCCATCGATTGCGACGACCGGGAGGCGTGTACCCGGGACAGCTGCGCGCCGGCGACCGGGTGCGTTCACGAGCCGGTGGATGGCGCTTGCGAAGACGGCAACGCCTGCACCCTCGGCGACACCTGCGTCCTGGGCGCCTGCCAGCCGGGGAGCCAGACCCCGGATTGTCGTGATGGCAACGAATGCACCGACGATGCTTGCGACCCAGCCGTTGGCTGCGTGCACACGCCCAACCAGAACCCTTGCGACGACTTCGACGCCTGCACCAGCGGCGACGTCTGTCGCAACGGTTCCTGCAGCGGCGGTATCGTGACCTCCTGCGACGATGGGAACGCCTGCACCGATGACGTCTGCGACCCCGGCACGGGCCGCTGCATGTATCTGGCCAACCAGCGGCCGTGCGACGACGCCAACCCATGCACCATGCAGGACACCTGTCGCAACGGCCGTTGCCAGGGCCTGCCTCTGGATGAGGACGGGGACGGCTACCCGACCATGGCGTGTGGCTACACCGACTGTGACGATGGCAGCAGCGCCATCAACCCCGGCGTGTTCGAGGGCCCCGCCGGGGCTGGCGTGTGCGCGGACGGCCTGGACAACGACTGCGACGGCTTGACCGACGGAGACGATCCGACCTGCCGGCCCTGCTCCGGAAACGAAGACTGCGACGATCTGGACGTGTGCAACGGGGTAGAGACCTGCGTCGGCTCCGCTTGCGAACCCGGTTCGAGGTTGGATTGCGACGATCGGAACGGGTGCACCAGCGACAACTGCGATCCGGTGAGCGGGTGCTTCAGCCTGCCCAACGCCGATCCGTGCGACGACGGTGACGCCTGCACGCTGGGCGACACCTGCGAGCAGGGAATGTGCGTGGGGCAGGAACCGGTCGTGTGCCTGCCGCTCGACCAGTGCCACCAGGCGGGGCAATGCGACTCGGTCACCGGCCAGTGCACCAACCCGGTGCGCCCCGATGGCATCCCCTGCGACGACCGCAACCGCTGCACGGGGCTGGATTCCTGCCAGCGGGGCCGCTGCGTCGGCTCGAATCCGATCGTGTGCACCGCGCTCGATCAGTGCCACGATCCCGGCACCTGCAATCCGGCGACCGGAGTGTGCGACAACCCCGACCGGCCGAACGGCGTGGGCTGCAACGACGGTGACGCCTGTACTCGCAGCGACACCTGCCAGAGCGGCACTTGCACCGGCGCCAATCCGGTCGTGTGCAACCCCTTGTCGCAGTGCCACAATGCAGGCGTCTGTGATCCCGCCACCGGCCAGTGCAGCCAACCCATCAAACCGGACGGGACGCCCTGCGACCTCGACAACCACTGCTATCGGGTCCAGGTGTGCGCGGGGGGAATCTGTCAGGGAAGCCAGCCGGTGGAGTGCGCGCCGCTCGATTCGTGCCACCTGGCAGGCACCTGCAACCCCGCGACGGGAAGCTGCAGCAATCCGGTGAGCCCGGACGGTTCCATCTGCGACGACGGGAACGCCTGCACCCAGATGGATACTTGTTCGTCGGGGACCTGCACCGGCGGAAATCCGGTGGTGTGCATTCCACTGGACGACTGCCACCTGGCGGGGCTGTGTAACCCGGCCACCGGGACGTGCAGCAATCCAACGCAGCCGAACGGTACCGCATGTAACGACGGCAACCCCTGTTCCAGCCTGGATACTTGCCAGGAGGGCGCCTGCCTGGCCGGCGCCACCAACCTCGACGCCGATGGCGACGGGCATTTCGATCGCGCTTGCCCCGGAGGGGACGATTGCGCGGACAACGATGCCATGGTCCACCCCGGTTTGCCGGAAGGGCCGGTGGGCGATGCCTCCTGTTTCGACGGGAAGGACAACAATTGCAACGGGTTTATCGACCTCAACGATCCCAACTGTAGAGAGTGCATCGGCGACACGGACTGCAACGACAACAACCCCTGCACCAGCGACCGCTGCCTGGCCGGAGCCTGCCAGAACACGGTGCTTCCCAACGGGACCGCTTGCAGCGACGGCAACGCCTGCACCCGCACCGACTCGTGCCAGAACGGCGTCTGCCAGGGGGCGAACCCGGTGACCTGCACGCCGCTCGATCAGTGCCACTACGCCGGGACCTGCAATCCGGCCACGGGGACTTGCTCCGATCCGGTGAAACCCGACGGGACCGCGTGCGACGACGCGAACGCCTGCACCCGGACCGACACCTGCCAGAGTGGAAGCTGCACCGGCTCCAACCCGGTGACCTGCACGCCGCTGGACCAGTGTCACGCGGCCGGGACCTGCAACCCAGCCACGGGCGTGTGCAGCAACCCCACCCGGCCCGACGGAACACCTTGCAACGATGGCAACGCCTGCACGCAGACCGACACCTGCCAGGCCGGGTCATGCAGCGGCAGCAACCCGGTGGTGTGTACGCCGCTCGACGACTGCCACCTGGCGGGCACCTGCAACCCCGCCAGCGGGACCTGCTCCAATCCGGTCAAGCCGGACGGGAGCGCCTGCAGCGACGGGAACGCCTGCACCCAGACCGACACCTGCCAGAGCGGAAGCTGCGTGGGGGCGAACCCCGTGACCTGCTCGCCCCTCGATCAATGCCACCTGGTCGGAACTTGCAATCCGGCGACCGGCGTGTGCAGCAACCCCATCCGGCCGGACGGCGCCTCCTGCAACGATGGCAACATCTGTTCCTCCAGTGACACCTGTCAGGCGGGGGTGTGCACTGCCGGCGCCACCGATCGCGACGCCGACTCCGACGGCTACTTCGACAAGCAATGCCCAGGAGGCACCGACTGCGACGATACGCGGGCCTCGGTAAATCCGGGAGCGACCGAGGGACCCTTCGGGAGCCCGACTTGCTCCGACACCCTGGATAACGACTGCGACAACCAGACCGACATGACCGATACCGGGTGCATGCAGTGCTTCTCGCACAGCGATTGCGCCGACAGCAATCCATGTACCACGGACCTGTGTCAGGGCGGGTTGTGCACCCACACCCCGGTGGCCAACGGAACTTCGTGTAACGACGGCAACCTGTGCACGCAGACCGATACCTGCCAATCGGGGACGTGCACCGGCACGAACCCGGTGGTGTGCACGCCGCTGGATCAATGCC
>CAZLNM010000019.1:0-44787 GCA_964561025.1 uncultured Myxococcales bacterium | reverse complement strand
CCACGGGGGTGTGCAGCAACCCCACCAAGCCAGACGGCACGAACTGCAACGACGGCAACCTGTGCACGCAGACCGACACCTGCCAGTCGGGGACGTGCACCGGCACGAACCCGGTGGTGTGCACGCCGCTGGATCAATGCCACAACGCCGGCACGTGCAACCCGGCCACGGGGGTGTGCAGCAACCCCACCAAGCCAGACGGCACGAACTGCAACGACGGGCAGCTCTGCACCTACCCGGACACCTGCCAGTCGGGAGTCTGCACCGGCACCGCTTACTCCTGCGACGATCACATGCCCTGCACCGACGATAGCTGCAACGGCGACGGGACCTGCGCCCATACCCAGAACCCCAACCCATCCGCTCACCCCGACTTCCAGTACGTCGAGACGCGCTGCGATACCATCGACAACGACTGCGACGGTTGTGTCGACGAGGGCTGCGCCGGCTACGCCAACCCCATCGTGGCCGCCGAGGTCATTCCGTTCAGCACCCAGCCGGGCCTGCGGCGCATCTCGGGCAACGCCCAGTTCGGGCCGCATTCCACCATCCTGCCCAACCCGCTCCGGGTGCAGCTCAACGACGGCGTGGGCAACCCCATCCCCGGCCAGCTGGTCACCTTCACCGTGGCCGGGCTCGGCACGGTGTGCTTCGGCGACGCCCAGACTCAATACAATTGCCAGGATTCCTCCTCGGACCGCATCTGCCCCATGAACATCCTCAAGGACTGCAACAACACCCTGGGTGTGCTCATCGACGATCTCGGCAACCCGGCGAGCAGTCTCCAGGTCCCGACCGACGCGAACGGCCAGGCGCGGGTGCGCTTGCAGATGCCCGCCGCCGACACCGGGCTGGTGGTGGTGAGCGCCAGCGCCAACGCCCAGACGGTGCACTTCTTCGCCGGCTCCGCCATCCAGCTCGCCAGCACCATCACTGTTCCGACCAGCACCCTGGCGGCGCCGCCCACCAACCCGGCCTTCGGCCCGCTGATCCAGACCAAGTGGTCCAACGACTCCCTGGCGCCGACCTACCTGGCGGACTTCAATAGCTACACCCTGACCATCACCGGGCTCTCCGCCAGCACCGGAGCCACCAACGGAATCCCCTCGGCTCCGCTCACGTCCGGCGGCACGCTCACCATCACCGGGACGGGCTTCGCCGCCAGCGGCAACACCGTCTGGATCGGTGGCGTGCCGGTGACCCCGAGCGCGCAGTCCACCACCTCCATCACCGTACCCATCCCGGAGGGCCTGCCCGGCGCGGCGTCCGTCGCCGTCAACGACGGCACCACCACCATCTGCAAGAACCAGCACGGCACCGCCGACAGCAGCGCCGCCAACTTCGGCAACCTGCCCAGCACGGTGGTGGCCCCGGCCAACTTCTGGCGGCTGGCCTCGAAACCCGTCTTCATCTACGCCGACACCGGCACCCTCGACGGCAGCGAGGCCAACGTGAAACTCCTCGGCCTCGACGTGTGCGGCAACCCGCTCTCGCTGGCCGGGCACACCATCTCGCTCTCGGCCTTCAACCCGGACAAGGTCACGCCCTCCAACGCGGTGTCCGTCGTGGCCGGGCCGCACTCCACCACCGGCGTGGCCACCGTGCGCCACCTGTCGAGCGTGATCCGCTCGGCGGTGCTGATCGGCACGGTGGACGGTCTGAGCTCGAACAACCTCCTGGACGGCAACACCGTGGTGGCGACGGTGCCGCGGATGCAGCCCGGGACCTTCACCGACATGGGCCTGGGCAACAACAACGGGGTCAACTCGCTCATCGTGCGCGGCGCCGACGAGACGAACACCCAGTCGCGCCACCTCAACCCGGCCATCCGCCTCACCCAGAACAACACCTACCAGAGCTTCTGGCAGACCACCTACGCCTTCGCCAACGCCTCCGAGACCGAGTGCAACCTGTGGCTCGGCAACCTCACCGGCCAGGGCAACTCGGCCAACCTGCCGACCACCCTGGGCGTCACCTACTTCACCGCGGTGGCCGGCACCTTCCTGGGGGCCATCACCGGCGGCGCGCAGGTGAACGGCTCGGCCTGGGACCTGGGCATGGTGGCCATGGTGGCGGCGCGGGTGGGTATCAACCCCAGCCTGGCCAGCCCCACCGTCTTCGACGTGCCGGCCATCGTGTCGGCCGGCTGGCTGCGTAGCCCCAACGCCTCGAGCCAACAGGTGCAGGAGATCTTCTACAACGCGCTCCTGTTCCTCACCGACAGCACCTACCCGCCCGGCTACCCGCGCGAGCTCATCGTGCGCATCATCCAGGGCCGGGCCATGCCGTAGGCGCCAGGGCGAATGCTCTGGCGGTCCCCCGGGGGATCCGCTCACGGCGCGGAGGATGCCTGGATGGCGGAGAGCAGACGGCCGAGGCGAGGATCCTCGGGCGCTAACGCGGCGGCCCGCGCCGCGGCCTCGTTCGCGGCCTGGAGGCGGCCGCGCGCAAGCTCGCTGTATCCGAGCCCGAGCCAGGCCGACACGTCGTCGGGGGTGATGTCCAGCGCGATCCGGTAGTGGCGGGCGGCGGGCTCGGCCTTGCCACGGGAGAGCAGCAAGGTGGCCAGGTTGTAGTGGGCCGGGGCGCAGCGCGGGTCGGCGGCGATGGCGGCCCGGTAGTTTTCCTCGGCCGCGACGACCTCGCCCCGATCCTTCTGGAGATTGGCCAGGTTGTTTAGCGCCATGGCGTGGCCCGGAGCCAGCGCCAGGATCTCGCGATAGAGCGCCTCCGCCTCCGCGCGCCGGCCCGATGCCTCCAGAAGCCGGCCCAGGTGGAGGCGCGCCTCGGTGTCGCGCGGATCGGCGGCCAGGGCGGCGCGGACCAGGCGTTCGGCCTCCTCGCGCCTGCCTTCGTTTGCGAGGATCGCGGCCAGGTTGAGGAGCGGCGCGGGATGGGCCGGATCGCTCTGGTAGGCCCGCTCGAACGCCTGCCGCGCACCGGCGCGGTCTCCGACCTCGGTGAGCAGCACCCCGAGGTTGTTCTGGGCCAGGGCGTGCCCGGGGGTGTCCCGCAGGAGGGCGCGATATGCCTCGATGGCCTCCTGCCGGCGGCCCAGGCGCTGGAGCGCCAGCGCCCGGTTGTAGCGGGCCTCGGCGGCCGCCGGGTCGATGGCGATGGCCTTGTCGAAGGCGGCCAGCGCCTCATCGGTCTTGCCGGAACGCAGCAGATAGGTGCCCAGGTTGTTCACCGGCCCCGGATCGTCCGGCCGGCACCGCGCGGCCGCCGCGAACTCCAGGTGGGGATCGGACAGGCGGATGTTGGCCGCCGTGGTCTGGAGGGCGAGCGCCAGAAGCACCGGGAGCCCCGATGCGAAAAGGAGCCAGCCGCGGTGCCGCGCCAGCCGTTCGGCGGCCCAGCCCAGCAGGAGGCAGACCGCGACCGAGGGGAGGTACAGGAAACGCTCGGCGAAGAGGACCGGCAGCGGCACCAGGTGGGCCACCGGCCCCAGGCACACGAAAAACAAGAGCACCGAGACCCAGGGCACGTTTTCGGGCCCGCTCGACCGCGCGCGCGCCGCGCGCCACAGGCACACCGCGCACGACCCGATCAGCGCCGCCCCCGCGAGGACGCCGATGGCGGGTGAGAACCAAACCGGAAGCGCCTGGTAGCATTCGGCGGGCGCGAGCGGGAAGGGGAGCACGGCCAGGCGCAGGTACCAGGCCAGCAGGAAGGGGATCGCCGCCAGCCGCTCGAACCCCGAAAGCGGCGCCAGCGCCGGCGCTTCCACCGGAGGGCCGAAGCGCCCCATGACGAGCCAGCGCAGCGCGAGGTAGGCGGCCAGGACCCCGAGGTGCGGGACGAGCCGCCGCACCACGCGAGCGGCGGCCTGCCGCTCCAGCAGCCAGCCGTGCAGGAAGAGGATGGCCGGGAGAACCAGCGCGTTCTCCTTGCTCCACAGGGCGAGCAGGAACAACCCGGCCGAGAACACGTCGCGGATCGCGCGAGCGTGCTTCCGATCCAGCTCGTTTCCGGCGAACGCCCACCAGGAGGCGAGCACGAACACCGCGGCCAGCAGCTCCGCGCGGCCGCCGAGCAGCCAGGACACGGCCTCCGCGTGGAGCGGGTGGAGCGCGAACACGAGCGCCGCGGCCAGCGCGGCCCGGCGCGAGAGCAGCAGCCGGCCCGCCAGGCCGAGGAGCAAGAGCGTGGCGGCGAGGTGCAGGCCGATGTTGGTCCACCGCCACCGGCCGAAGCTCTGTCCCCACCAGGCGGCGTCGACATGGTAGCTCGCGGCGAGCAGCGGGCGATATAGCCCGAACCGGCTCGATGGCCTTGGTCCTTCGCGCTCCCCGGCCGGCAGCCAGTCCAGGTCGTTTACGAAATAGCGCAGGATGTTGCCGGCGGAAGAGGCGTGCGGGTTCTCCTCGGTGACCAGGAGATCGTCGCGCATCGGCGGCGCGCCGGCGGTCCAGCCGAAGAGGCCGGCCACGAGCGCGGCGAGGATCAGCGGGCCGAGCCAGGCGAGGACGGGATGGCGCGGCGGTTTCATCCGGCCCCCCCGTGCCAGGATGCGGCCAGGAGCAGCGCTCCTCCCAGAAGGTACGTTACGCGGTAGAGCAGGCGCAGGCGGCGAACGCCCGCCGGGTCGGGCCGGCCCCGGGTGAAATGCGCGAACCCGATGGCGTAGGCGAGGAACATCCCGAGCTGTGCCCATCCCCACCACGACGTCGTTCGTCCCGCCAGCGCGAGCCACGAGGACCAGCCCGCGGCGGACGCGAACAGCGAAAACCCGAGCCACAGGGCGGCCCGGGCGCCCCGGCGCACCGCCAGGGTGCGATTGCCCGCCGCCTGGTCCGCGGCGAGGTCCAACACCTCGTGGTGCATGTGGCCGGCCGCGAACACCAGGCCGAACCAGACGCCGACGGCGGCGTCGGCCGGATCGAGCTCTTCGCGCGCGAGCCAGGCCGGCAGCGCGAAGGCCAGCGTTCCCTGAACGATATGGGTGAGCGAGGCGAGCCCCGCACGGCACTTCAGCCGCGGCCAGGGCGCGCTGTAGGCCGCTCCCAGCGCGAGCGAGGCGAGGCTCCAGGCCATGACCGGAAAGTTCAAGGACAGCAGCGGCCCGGTGAGCGCGAACGCCGCGCCAGATCCGGCCAGGCCGATGCCCAGCCAGAGCGGGAAGGCGCCGGACGCAAGCGAGCGATCCGGGCGATTCTCGCGCCGGTTTTCGTTGCGATCGCAGAGATCGTTGAAAAGGAAGGCGAACAGCGCGAGCCCGAGCGCCGTCAGGACACCCGCCACGGCCGTGGCGAGATCGAGGCCCTGCCAACCGCCGCGGGTGTGCATGGCGCCCAGCAGAGCCACGCCGCTCCAGGGGAGCACGTCCCCGAGGCGGGTTCCATGCCAGAGCGTTCGCAGGGTCATGACGCC
Source organism: uncultured Myxococcales bacterium (assembly GCA_964561025.1). Classification (GTDB taxonomy): domain Bacteria; phylum Myxococcota; class B64-G9; order B64-G9; family B64-G9; genus JAAZNF01. The sequence continues at coordinate 39,414 of CAZLNM010000019.1, read as the reverse complement.
TCGCTCCAACGGGCGATCGCCACGGCGGCGGTGGCGATCAGGGCCATGGTGGCCGGGATCTCGATCGGATGGGCGCCCACGCTGGCGTGGATCGCCAGCGCGCCGACCCACCCCATCCCCGCACCCCAGACGGCGCCGGCCATCGCGCCAAAGCGACCATGCGTTGCCGGCAGACCACCCGGGCGGCGCGGCCAGGGAATCCAGGATACAACGGCGACAAGCACGAGAGCGGCGGCCCAGGAAAGGTAAGGCGCATCGAGCGGGCACACCAGGAATCGTTGCAATTCTCCGCCCAGGGCCATCGCCAACCAGGCTCCCCCGGCGCCGAGCAGCGCCCCGCTCGCGAGCACGGGAAGGCTTTTCCCCCGGTGATTGATCAGGACGAGGACCGAGGCGACGAGGGCCATCCAGAGCGCCACGCAAAGGAGCCAGGCCCGGGCCGCCTCCTGGTCCAGGTTGGAAATCCAGACGCCGAGCCGCGCCGCCCGGGCATCGTCGATGCCGGAGCCGGTCACACCGTCGAAAACGACGACCTCCACGCCCGTCGGGCGCAACGCGTTATCCAGCGTGGCCAGGTGATCGCGCCCGGTGGCCTCTCGGTCATCCTGGGCCGCGACGAGCATCTCCTCCGCGGTGATATGCGAAGGTTGGCGGCCCGGGTGGTGCTGGCCCGCCCTCCAGAGGTAGCCGCGGACCGAGAGTCCCGACCGCCTCAGCGAAGATGCCGCCTGCTCGAACACCGCCGCGAAGCGATCGGTTTCGGAGAAGCGGGGCACCAGGATGGCTCCGCCGGGCGAAAGCGCCCGCCGCAGGACGTCGAGGCCCTCCCGGGTGAGGTCGCGGGTATCCAGGCTCGACAGATCGAGCGGGCCGGCCCAGCCGATCACCGGCGCGGCCAGCGCCACCAGCGTGAATCCCCGGTGCACTGCGAAAAAGCTCCGGGGGTTTTCGCACCTCACCTCCAGGCGGGGATGCGTAAGCCACCCGGCCCAGTTGTCGTCTTTTTGTAGACCCACAATTTCGACGAGACACAGCGGGTCCACCCAGACGACCTTCTCCGCGCCCAGGCGCAGGGCCGCCGCCGCCAGCATCCCGCCCCCGCTGCCCAGCACCGCCACCCGGTCGCCCGCGCGCACAAGCTGCGCTGCCGCCAGGTCCGCCTGCAGGTAGAGCGCCTGCGCCTCGGCGATGGCAGGCATGTCGCGCGGCAGCACGAACGAGATCTGTCCGTCGAAGAAAGCGGCCCGGCCCGTCGGCACCTCGAGGAGGGTGAGCCGGCCCCAGGGCGTGAAGCGATCGAAAGGCCGTGGCGTCGGCTCGGAGAAAGTCGCCAACGAGCCCGGAACGCCATGAACGGTGAGACGGCGCAGAACATACGACTCGAGCGAGGGCCAGCTGGCGCCCGCCACCAGCGCGGCCACCAGGGCGCCGGCCAGCCAGCGCCGGACGCCAAAGACCGGCAAGATCACGGACAGCAACAGCAGGATCCCGGTGAGGCCCAGGCGCACCGTGCCCGTGGCGGAAACGAGATAGCGATAGCCGAGAAGGCCCGCGCCGATTGCGAGCACAGCGATAGCGCTGGTGGCGGCCCGGCCGCGGGAGAACGCAAAGGCGCCTCGCGACCCGAGCGAGGCGAGCAAAACGCCGAGCAGCGCCCAGGCCGGCAGGAAGAGGAGCGCCAGGATGATCTGGGAGAGGAGGGCCGGCCCGACCACGAGCAGGGCGCGGTCCGCGGACAGGTCGAGGCCGGCGTCGAGTGAACTGGCAGTCAGGAGGACAGCGGCGCCCCCGGCCAGCCAGGCGAGCGAGGCGCCGATCCCGAGCCAGGCGAGGGGCCATCGCTCGGCCTGGCCCGGCCGGCCGGCGGGAACGGCCGCGCCCAGGGCCAGGGCGCCGAAGAGGAGCGGGGCGGTCGCCGCCGAGGGCAGGCCCGTCTGGGCCAGCCAGGCCAAAGACACCAGGACCGTCCAGGTTCCTCCCACGGAGGCGGAGGCGATGCGCGCGGCGGCGCCGATCCGCGACATGGAGGGTATCCTAGCCTTTCCGCCTTCTGGATCCAAAATCCGCGCGCCGCGGACGGATGGCCGGAGGTGCGGCAGCCCGGCCGGGGCTTGAACCCGCCGCCCCGGCATTCTACACTCGGGCGCGGCGTGCGAGGAGCGGAGGCGAGTCATGGAACGACGGGAGTTTCTCAAGGCGGCTTTCGCGCTTATGGCGCTGCCCGCCGTGTCGGGTCTCGGTTGCGTCAGCCTGATGGCGCCGCAGCGGCCCGATGGCTCGCCGGAGCCCGAGCCGCTGGACGAGCTGCTCTCCCAGGGGGCGCGGGTGATGTGGATCGCCGCCCACCCCGACGACGAGTGCTTCTCGGGCTCGATCCTGGCGCGCGCCAGCATCTTCTACGGCAACCCGGTGTACATGCTGGTGTTCACCCATGGCGATGGAGGCGAGTGCGGGCTTTCGCGCGGCTGCCAGCCGGATCTGGCCACCGTGCGCGGGGAGGAGATGCGGCGGGTGGCCCTGCGTTACCGCGCCCATCTCCAGCACGAACGGTTGTTCAACGCGCCCCTGCCGGTCGCAAGCTTCCCCCCGCGCCACGAGATCTACCGGCGCTGGTGCGAGGTCCTGGACCCGGTCGCGCTCACGGTGAAGGCCATTCGGCGGTTCCGGCCGGACGTGGTGCTCACCTTCGAGCCCACCAACGGCGCCACCGGCCACCCCGAGCACCAGCTCGCCTCGCGCATCGCGAGTACGGCCGTGCGGCTGGCGGATGAGGCGACGGCGGGCGAGGCGCCCCACCGGGTGAAGCGGACCTACTACCTGCTCAACCGCTCGTTGCTTTTCCGGCTCATCCTGCGCGCCGATCCGGGCCCGGTCACCGAGACCTTCGACGCCACGCTGCCGTGCCGCTACGGCGAGAGCTGCCTGGATTTCATGTTGCACGCGACCCGGCTGCACCGCACCCAGAAGAACGACATGGGCTCGGTGCGCGCGCACCCGGGCCTGTTCGAGGTTCTTTGCCTGCGCCAGATCGATCCCTGGCGCGAGCGGTACGACCCCGAAGAACCGGTCTGACCCCGAGACGGGAGAGATCATGGCCATCCGCGAGGGACGGTGGGATTGCAAGTACTGCGGGCGTGTCGGCAATCGAGGCCCGGACAACCACTGCCTGGGCTGCGGCGCGCCACGGGATCAGGAGGTCAAGTTCTACCTCCCGCCGGACGCCGCCGAGGTCACCGACGCGGCCGCGCTGGAGCGCGCCAAGAAGGGCCCGGACTGGCGCTGCGGCTACTGCGGCAACGACAACCCCTCGGACGCCAAGTTCTGCGGCGGCTGCGGCGCGGGCAGCGACGGCAGCGAGGGCAAGCGCGCGGTGCGCGAGCTCCGCGACCAGCCCCCGGCCCCGCCGAAGCCGGCCACGCCTCCCGGCGGCAAGAAGAAGATCCTGGGCATCGTGCTCGGCGTCGCCGCCCTGATCATCGGCGGCTTGTGGTTCTTCGTCTTTCGCACCCACAGCGAAGACCTCACCGTCACCGGCCATTCCTGGGAGCGGGTCGTTGAGATCGAAAAATTCAAGACCGTGACCGAGGAGGCCTGGGAGGGCGAGGTGCCCGCCGGCGGGCGCGAGGTGTCGCGCTCGCGCGAGGTGTTCCGCACCGAGAAGGTCCAGACCGGCACCGAGCGGGTCAAGGTGGGGACGCGCGACCTCGGCAACGGCTACTTCGAGGACGTCTTCGAGGACCGGCCGGTGTACCGCGACGACCCCGTGTACCGCGACAAGATCCGTTTCCTCATCGAGCGCTGGAAGAAAGACCGCGACCTCTCGGCCTCGGCCAAGGATCTCGCTCCGCGCTGGCCCGAGGTGAAGCTCGCCGACAAGGAGCGCGAGGGCCAGCGCCGCCAGGTCTTCCGGGTCCACCTTCGCGACAAGGAGGGAAAGGAGCGGATCTTCCAGGCCCCGGACGAGGCCCGCTGGCGGACCTACCAGCCGGGCCACAGTTACCGCGCCACGGTACGCGCCTCGGGCGAGGTGGTCGATCTGGCGCCTCCGCCCGAGAAGCCCTGAGCGTGAGAACCGTTCTGCCGCACGGTCTGGAGCTTTTCCTAAAAGGCTTTGACAGGTGAGTGGCGGCTGATATAATCCCCCTTCAACGTGTTGAGATTTTTGGAATTTTTATCCTGCGGTGACCAGCGGCGATGGCCGCGGGCAAGCCATTCTTAGCGGAGGAGAGAGAACATGTTCAAAGGAAAGACGCCCCTCTTGATCGCCGGCGCCCTGGGCGTGCTGGCGGCGCTGATCGCCTGGAAGACCATCGACCGCAAGGAGAAGAAGATCCGCGAGGGCTGGACGCTGGTTCCGGTGGTGGTGGCCAACCGTGACGTGGTAGAGGGGACCTCGCTGCAGTGGGAGATGGTGGCCCAGTACCAGATGCCCGAGCAGTTCGTGACGCCCAGCGTGGTGAAACCGCCCCAGCTGGAGAAGGTCATCGGGCAGAAGCTCATGGTGCCGCTGCAGCGCGGCGATCTCATCCTGTGGAGCCACTTCCGCTCGGAGGGGACCTTCGAGCGGCTCAGCAACACGGTGCGCAAGAAGATGCGGGCCGTCACCATGGACTTCAACGGCTCGGCCGGAGTGGGCGGGTTCGTGCGGCCCAACGACCACGTGGACATCCTGGGGACCTTCAGCGACCCGAAAGAGAACCAGCTGGTCACCGTCACCCTGATGCAGAACATCATCGTGCTGGCCTGCGGGCACGTCACCGGCAACACCAACGTGGCGGTCCTGGACAAGAGCGAGAAGAACTACGCCAACATCACCGTGCTGATGCTGCCCGAGGAGGCGGAGATCGCGGTCCTGGCCTCTCAGATGGGCACCCTGTACCTCACCCTGCGCAACCCCGAGGACATCTCGGATCTGGAGGAGCGCGGGCGGGCCACCCTGACTACCCTGCTCACCGGCGAGCGGGTGCGCGCCCTCCAGGAGCGGCGCAACCAGCTCGTCAAGGTCATCCGCCTCAACGCCGGGAAACCCGGAGCCGAGTGACCCGCGCCACGGCGCGGAGCGTTCTCGGAGCTAAGGAGCGGCCATGGACGTCATCTTCAACAAGGGCGTGGCCATGCTCTTCACCATGGGGGCGGTGTTCATGTTCGCCCTCCTGGTGATGAACGTGTTCAACCGGGCCTTCGAGCGCTACCAGGAGAAGTATGTCGTCAAGTCCATGGGCGATCTGTCGGACATGTTCGTGTTCATCGACAGCCGCCAGTTGCTCATCCTCAACCTCTCGGTGATGGCGCTGTTCTTGCTCGTCGGGCTGTTCTTTCTGGGCTGGTTCTTCACCATCATCCTGGGGGCCCTGGGCTTCTTCTTGCCCCTGCTGCTGGTCAGGTTCTTCCGCAAGCGCCGCCTGAAGAAGTTCAACATCCAGCTGGTGGATTCCTTGCAGGCCATGTCCAACGCCTTCAAGGCCGGCCTGAGTTTTCCCCAGGCCATGGAGCACGTCTCGCTGGACTCCGAACCGCCGCTGTCCCAGGAGTTCGCCCTCTTCGTGCGGGAGATCAAGCTGGGCGTGTCGTTGGACGACGCGCTCAAGAACATGGCCGAGCGGGTCAAGTGCGAGGACCTGGACCTGGTGGTGGTGTCCACCTCCATCGCGCGCCAGCTGGGCGGCAACATGGCCGAGATGTTCGACACCATCGCCGCCACCATCCGTGAGCGCTTCCGGCTGGAGGGCAAGATCCGGGCGCTGACCTCCCAGGGCAAGATGCAGGGCTGGGTGGTGGCCTCCATGCCGCTGGCGCTGGGCCTGGTGCTCAACTGGATGCGCCCCGATCTGATGCAGCCGATGTTCGAGCACTGGTTCGGCTACGTGCTGGTGCTGGTCATCTTGTTTTTGGAATTCATCGGCGTGCTCCTCATCCGCAAGATCGTCAACATAAACGTGTAGCCGGGAGGCTCGACATGGGCGACATCCTGGGTTCGTTGATGACCTTCCTCACCATCCTCTTGGTGATGGCGGGCACCTTCTTTCTGATCTACGGCTTGTGGGAAGGCGTGCTGCGCAACCTGTTCTTCGAGGCGCGCGAGCTGGAGGACAAGTCCACCCTCAAGGGCATACGCAAGGTCATCCTGCGCCGCCTGGCGGTGCTCAACCGCAAGTTCATCTGGCCCAAGTACGAGAACCGCATCAACCGGCGCATCGTCAGCGCGGGCGGCCTGGGGGGCCTGAACGCCGAGGAGTTCATGGCCATGCAGGAGCTGGCCCTGGTGGGGTTTTTCCTGTTCGGCCTTTTCTTGATCAACTTCATGCGCAGCGATCTGCACATGCGCACCAGCTATTTCTGGTTGCTGGCCTTCGCGCTGTTCGGCCTTTTCTTTCCGGAGATCTGGCTGCGCGACCAGGTGAAGAAGCGGCATTTCCGCATCACCCGCGAGCTGCCGTACAACCTCGACCTGCTCACCCTGTCGGTGGAGGCCGGCCTGGACTTCCAGGCGGCGGTGTACACGGTGGTGCAGAAGGGCAAGCCCGGGCCGCTGGTGGACGAGCTGGAGTTGATGCTCAAGCAGCTACGCATGGGAAAAACCCGCCAGGAGGCGCTGCGCATGATGGCCGAGCGGGTCAACCTGCACCCGCTGACGCAGTTCGTCAACGCCCTCATCCAGGCCGATCGCATGGGCACCAGCCTGGGCAAGGTGCTGCGTATCCAGTCCACCCAGCTCCGCATCGAGCGCACCCAGCGCGCCGAGAAACTGGCCAACGAGGCGCCGGTCAAGATGCTGTTCCCGTTGATCGCCTGCATCTTTCCCACGGTGTTCATCGTGCTGTTCGGCCCCATCGTTTTCCAGTTCATGACAGGAGAGTTCTAGGCCGGATGGCCACGGCCCGATACAACGAAAGCCGGTCCCCGGACGTCTGATCGAGGGAAACGGCCGGGCCTCCCGGGGAACCGCCCGGGATGGAGGATGGTACGGTGGGATTCAGTATCCGAGTTCTGGAAGGGCCCGAGAAGGATCGGGTGTTCACCTTCGACCGGATCGAGGTCACCATCGGTCGCACGGTGGACAACGACGTGGTGCTCCCCGATCCCAGCATCTCGCGCCAGCACATGAGCATCCGGGACAAGGGAGGCGCCTACATCGTCAAGGACCTGGGCAGCAGCAACGGGACCAAGGTCAACGGCAAGGTCATCCGCGAGGAGGTGCTGAAGACGGGGGACGTGATCGTGGCCGGCAATGTGAAGCTGCGCTTCGAGGGAGGCAGCGGGGCCGCCCGGAGCGAGCGGGCCGTTCGAGCGGAGCGTCCCGCGCCCCGTGCCCGGCCGGCCGCGCCTGCCCCCGCGGCGGGCAAGGCGCGTTCGGACCCGCGCGCCGCCGCGCCCGCACCGGCCGCCGCGCCCGCACCCGGCAAGCCCATCATCCGCGCCCAGCGCATGCGCACCCGCAAGGCGGAGCCAGAACCTGCTCCCGCGCCGGATCCGGAGGCGAACGAGAAGACGGTGGCGCCGAGAACGAATCGCGGTGGCTCGGCGAAAAAAAAGGGCAAGGGAGGGCCGCGCCTTCAGATCGTGACTCGTCTGGTCGAGAGGTTCCGCGCGCTACCGAAGCGGAGCCGCATGCTCATCCTGGCGGGCGTCGGGCTGCTGGTCTTGTTCCTGATCGTGGCCGTGGTGAAGGGTGGCAAGCAGGTGATGCGCCAGATGACGGATCACTCCAACGAGGAGTTCGCGCCCGGCGAGGTGAACAGCAACAACGAATACATGGCCTTCGGCAGCGGTCCCGACGTCGACACCCTGTGCCTGACCAAGGCGGTGTTTCGCTTCAAGTACGGCAACGGGCGCGCCACCCTGGTCTACCGGGCCGGCATGATCGACAACTTGCAAGAGGTGGCCATTCAGCTCAACGGCATCGAGATCGGTCATCCCCCGGTCACCCTGGACAAATGGACCGACCCCATCTTCCTCACCTTGCCCCGCAAGCACCTCTTGGAGAACGACATCAACCGCGTCACCTTCGTCAACACGGTGAACTTCGGCAACCCCAAGGCCAAGGAGAACTGGGGCGTGGTGGTGCTGGGAATCCGGGAGGATCCACTGCCGCAGGCGGACCCCGTGAAGGCCAAGGAGGCGTTCGAGCTGGCGCAGCAGATGGACAAAAACCGCGACGTGGCCCTGCCCAACGCCTACCGGGCGATGGAGAGCTACCGGCGCGCGCGGGACTTTTTGGAGCTGGCGCCGGAGAACCAGCGGGGTGATACTTACCAGGAGGCCTCGGATCGCGCGGAGCAGCTCGATGCGGATCTGAACCGGCGCTTTACCGACCTCATGTTTACCGCCGAGAAGGAGTTGAACTACAACCGAACTCCCAAGGCCCGCACCATCTACCGGGATTTGATGATGATCTTCCCCAACCCGGAAGATCCGCGGCACCTGCGGGCCAAGGCCAAGCTCGAGGAGATTGGCGAGTAGCCAGTCATGGTCATGGACGACAGTCATCACAAGCGCAGGGTCCTCGCCGGAAGCCCCCGGAAGGAGGCCCCCGTGCCCGAGCCTCGCGAGGACGATCCTCCCGAGATGCTCGCCGACGACGAGGTCTTGGAACTCGACGGAGAAGAGGCGTCGGCGATAGAAGAGGACGCCCCTCGGTCCGAAAGCGATCTTGCGGGGGACGGGGACGAGGAGGCGCAGCTGCGCGCCGCGGGAGCCGAGACCGGCGAAGAGCGGGATGTCTCGGAGCAGACGCAGGCGGAGTATGAGCCGGAGCCCGGCGAGGAAGACGAAGGGGAGGAAGGCCAAGCCGAGGAAGGCGAGGAGGAAGCGGAAGGGGAAGCGGAGGCGGACGCGGAAGAGGAAGGGGAGGAGGAAGGCGAAGGCGAAGGCCTGTCGACCCTGGAAGAACCCTTGCCACCAGAAGAAGTGGAAGGGAGTGAGGATTCGGCGGAGCCGTCCCAGGACGACGCCGGCGAGGCGGATGGCGAGGCGGGCGCGCCCATGTTCTCCGAGGACGAGGACACCGATCACCGGCGGGACTTCTCGCAAGACGAGCCCACGCCTCCCCGCGGCGAGGCAACGCCGGACGAGCCGCCCCCCTGGTCCGCCCAGGAGGAAACGACGGGGCGGCAGAGCGCGGAGGCGCCCCGGCGCTCGCGCCGGCGGCGCGCGGTCGAGATCATCCAGGACGAGGAGCGTACGGCGTCGGGACGGGACGAGGGGGACGAGGCGGAGCCCTGGAACCGGGCCGATGTCGATGCCGAGGCCACCGCCGCGGGCGAAGGAAGCGACGCGCCGGATGAGCCCGCGCCGGAGGACGCTCCCTCCTGGTCGGCGGTGCCGGCCGAGGGCAGCGCCTTTCCGGACGCAGGGCCCACGCGGGTGGAGTCGGCCTTCCAGCCCTCTCCCTCCGGCGCGCTGCTCTCGGAGAAGACCCAGATCCTCGGACAGGCCGCCGCCGAGGCGCCGCCGCCTCCGTACCTCATCATCGTGAAGGGCGAGGAAGAAGGCCGCGAGATCGAGCTCTCCGGGCGTATCTTCAACATGGGCCGGGGCGCCGACAACGACCTGGTCTTCCCGGACATCGCCTGTTCGCGACGGCACGCGGTGCTGGAGAACGACGGCGAGGGATATACCGTGACCGATCTGGGTTCCGGCAACGGCACCCTGGTCAACTCGCGGCGCATCCAGAAGGCCCGCCTGGCCGACGGTGACCGTATCGAGATCGGCAACACCATCCTGGAGTTTCACGCCCCTGGCGCCGGCGGCACCGGCGGCGCCGGGACCGCCCCTCGGGTGGTGACCGAGGGAACGGTGACCACCAGCCGGCCCGCCGCGCCCCAGGAAGGCGCCGGCGCGGCGGGGGCCTTTCTGGCCGGCATCATGGCCGATCCCCGCAAGAAGCGCCTGTTCTTGATCGGCTGCGGAGTCGGTGGGTTGCTGTTCCTGCTCATCCTGGTGAAGATCGTGGTGGGTCCGGGTCAGCCGGCCGGTCCCTCTCCTGACGAGGTCGCCCGCGCCGAGCAGGCCCGCGCCTACCAGGAGCTGAACGAGCACCTCACCCAGGCCAAGCTCCTGGTGCGGGACAAGAAGTGGCGCGAGGCCGGCCTGGAGATCAACCTGGCGCTGAAACTCGATCCGGAGAACGCCGCCGCGCGCGAGTACCAGCGGACCGTGCAGCGCGAACTGCAGTGCGCCCAGGCCCTGTCCACCGTGCGCAGCTTCGTCGAGCAGAAGGCCTGGGAGCAGGCCCTGCGGGTGGTGGGCAGCATCTCCAGCGATTGCGATCAGTTCGAGCAAGCCCAGGAGATCCGCCCCCAGATCGAGAGCGGCATGCTCGAGGACCTGGTGCAGCAGGGCCAGGAGATGCTGCGCAACAAGGAGTACGCGCAGGCGGTGCTCAAGTTCGAGGAGGTCCTGAAGCGCAAGCCCGATCACACCGAGGCGCAGATCTTGAAGAAACAGGCCGAAGGGGAGATCGAGCGTGAGGCGGCCCGCCTGGCCCGGGCCCAGACCCCGCGCCACGTGACGCAGCCGGTCAAGCCCAGGACGGACTCCGGCGGTGCCATCAGCGGGCAGGTCCTGGCCTTCTACCGCAACGGGGAGGTGGACAAGGCCGTGGAGAAGGCGGAGGCCAACGGCTCCCCGCAGGCGGCCAAGCTCAAGAAGCTCCAGGGGCTCTACCAGCGGGGCAAGGTGCTGGCGCGCCAGCACGGCGAGGTGTCCCAGGCCATCAAGGCCCTGGAGGCGGCCTACGCGCTGGACCGGGAGATCGCCGGCGGCTCCGGCAAGATCCACGACGAGCTGTGCTCTTTGCTCGCCAAGTCGCACTTCCTCAAGGGCATGGACGCCTTCAGCGCGCGCAACTACCCCGACTCCTATCGCAGCTTCACCACCGCGCTGAAGTTCCAACCCGACTACAAGCTGGCCCAGGACCGGCTGGCCGATCTGGAGAAGCAGGCCAAGAAACTCTTCGAGGAGGCCTACGTCATCAAGTCCACCAACGCCGAGGACGCGATCAAGAAACTCACCGTGGTCATGCAGATCATCCCCCCCGATCACCTGTACTACAAGAAGGCCAAGACACTGAAGGCCTCGATCTCCGGCGGAGGAGACGAAGGCTCGGGCGGCGACAGCGGATTCTGACCCCAGGTCCGAAAGATCATGGAGAAGGCGGCGAAACCTCTGGACCGGCTGCGGCGGTGGGCGATCCGGGGCCTGCTGATCTTCGCGGTGGGGAGCGGGGTGGCGGGCGCCACGTTGTGCGCCTTGCTGCTTGCCTTCAGCCACGGGCTGCCGAGCTTCCGGAGCCTGGAGGATTACCACCCGCCCCAGGTGACGCGTTTCGTGGATCGGAACGGCGCGGTGGTGGCGGAGATCTTCGAGGAGAAACGCACCGTGGTGCCGCTGTCGCGCATTCCGCCGCGGGTCCGGCAGGCCTTCCTGGCGGCCGAGGACGCGGACTTCTACCGGCACCCCGGCATGGACTTGAAGGGCATCCTGCGCGCCGCGCTCCACAACCTGCTGGCCGGGCGCAAGGTGGAGGGGGGGAGCACCATCACCCAGCAGGTGATCAAGACCTTCATCCTCGGGCCCGAGAAGAGCTACGCGCGGAAGATCCGCGAGCTCATCCTGGCCATGCGGCTCGAGACCAACCTGTCCAAGAACGACATCCTGGCGCTGTACCTCAACCAGATCTTCTTCGGCCACCAGTGCCACGGCGTGCAGGAGGCCAGCCGCTTTCTCTTCGACAAGGATGTGTCCCAGATCTCACTGGAGGAGGCGGCGCTGCTGGCGGCGTTGCCGAAGTCGCCGGCGCGCTATTCGCCGATACGGCATCCCGAGGCGGCCCTGGAGAGACGCAACTGGGTGCTCTCCCAGATGCACAAGAACGGCTTCATCACCGAGATGGAGGCCCGGGCGGCCCGCGCCCAGCCGCTGCGCGTCGTCGGAAAGAGCGCGCCGTACGACGAGGTGGCGCCCTACTACGTGGAGCACTGCCGCCAGTGGCTGGAGGAGCGCCTGGGGCGGGAGGCGCTGCTGCGGGACGGGCTGCGGGTGGAGCTTCCCCTGGACGGAGACCTCAACCGGGCCGCCCAGCGCATTCTCTCCGACGGGCTGCGCGCGGTGGATCGACGCCAGGGATTCCGGGGACCGCTGGCGAACCTCTCCGCGGACGAGGTGCGCTCGCTACGGCAGCGCGCCGGAGAGGGACGCCACGGCAGGGTGTGGACGCTGCGCCACGAGGCCCCGGAGGGAGCCGCTCCGGTGTGGCGGGCGCGCTGGATCGAGATCGAGCGGGAGAAGTACCTGCGCGTCCCGGTGCGCGAGGTGCAGGGGGCCGGGGCCCACGCGGTGGCCGTCCTGGATCTGGGGGACGCCGAGGCGCGGCTCTCCCTGGAAGGCGCGCGCTGGGCGCGGCGCTTCTCACCCGTGGCCGCGACGCCGCCTCCCGAGTCGATCGCCGATATCCTCCGACCCGGGGATGTCGTCGAGATCGAGGTCCCCGCGGGCTGGACGCCGGGGGGCGAGGTGCGCCTGAGCCAGCCGCCACTCGTGCAAGGTGCGCTGGTGGTCATCGAGCCGGCGACGCGCGAGGTCCTGGCCCTGTCGGGGGGCAGCGATTTCGTCGAGAGCCCGTTCAACCGCGCCACCCAGGCCCGGCGCCAGCCCGGCTCCGCCTTCAAGCCGATCATCTACGCCGCCGCCATCCGCAGCGGCGCCTATCATCCGGCCAGCATCCTGATGGACTCGCCCGAGGTGTACTACCTGAGCGGGGGCGGGGCGGCCTGGAAACCCCAGAACTTCGAACGCACCTTTCTGGGGCCCGTCACCCTTCGTTTCGCGCTGGCCCACTCCATCAACACGGTGGCGGTGAAACTGATCTCCGACCTGGGCGTCGACAAGGTGATCCAGGTCGGGCGAGAGCTCGGCATCCGCTCGCCGATGCTCCCCAACCTGTCGCTGGCCCTGGGCACCTCCGAGGTCAGCCCGCTGGAACTCACCAACGCCTACGCCACGCTGGCCGCGGGTGGGATCTTCGCCGAGCCCGTGTTCATCACCGCGGTGGTGCGGGCCGATGGAGAGCGGATGCCGCTGGAACGCCCCGCCCCGCGTCCGGCGCTATCGCCGGCCGAGGCCTACGTGCTGACCTCCATGCTCACGGACGTGATCGAGGAGGGCACCGGCCGGCGCGCGGCCCGCCTGAACCGGCCCATGGCCGGCAAGACCGGCACCGCCAGCGACCACCGCGACGCGTGGTTCGTGGGGTTCTCGCCGGATCTGGTGGCGGGAGTGTGGGTGGGGTTCGATGACCACTCGCCCCTGGGCACCTCGTGGGCGCAGGGCGCCGGGACCGCGCTTCCCATCTGGATCGATCTGATGGAGCGAGCCTTGCGCGGCCGGCCGCGTGAACCCTTCCCGGTGCCCGAGGGTGTGGTGATGGCCCGTATCGATCCCCGCAGCGGCAAGCTGGCGGCGCCTCAGGATCCGGAGGCGCGGCTCGAAGTCTTTGTGGCAGGGACCGAGCCCGACCAGGTGGCGGCACGGCCCGTGAGCGAACCGGACGAGGAGGGCGAGACGCCGCCGGAACTCCCCGGAGCGGGCCGTCTGCCGGAGGGATTGTTCCGATGAGCCTTGTGGGGTATCTCGGCATGATCGCCTTGGGCCTGGCCCAGGCTCTGCCCGGTGCTCCCGGCGCCGAACTCCACCTCGGCCGACTGTTGGAACTCGACGGCGTGGTTCTGGACGTGGGGATGGGGGACGTGACCGGCGACGGGCGCTCCGATCTGGTGCTGCTCCGACACGACGCCGTCGAGCTGTACCAGTTCGAGGAGAACGGACCGGAGCTCTCGGTTCGCTACGGGCTCTCGCACCTGCCGCAGGAGCGAATCCGCACCCGGGACGCGCGGGGCCGCCTGGTGGTCGAGGACTTCAACCGGGATGGGCGAGCCGAGATCTTCTACCGGGTGTTCCACCGCCGTCCGGGGGAGGTGCTCTCCTGGACGGGGAGCGACCTGCGCGCGGTGCGCAACTTCGAGCGGGTGCCGTTGTGCGTCATCCGCATGGCCGGCCGCCCGCTGGTGCTCTTCGGCCAGGCCGAGCCCGGCACCAACTATTTCATGCCCGCACCGGAGCTGTGCGACATCAACGAGCCGCACGGCCGGTCCGTGGAAATCACCTCGGCGTTCTGGGACCTCCGTTGCCTCCAGCCGGAAGGGGCCGAGGCGCCCTGGATGTTGTGGGTGGACCGGCAGGCCCGCCTGCACCGGGGCGAGTCGGACGAGCCGCTGGAGCCGGAGCTCCTCAGCGGTGTGGCCATGACGCCGGCGGATCTGGATGGCGACGGTCAGCCGGAGTACGTGCTCTCGGATGCCGTGTGGCCCGGACAGGCGGACGCGGTGCGGGTCCACTTCGCCCCGGAATCCTCCTGGAACAGCCGCGACATGGTGGGCTCCATCCGCGCCATGGCGTCCGAGGGAGGGCGGCGCGGGGCCTCGCGGGTGGTCTTGCTCTCCTGCGAGCGGGCGGTCGAACGCTGCCGGGTCTACCTCTTGGAGCGATGAGGAGAACGCATGAGGTGGCGCTGGACCATCTGGATCGCCCTGGCGCTCCCCGGGTGGCTCGCCCTGTGCGGCGCCCGGCCGATCCCCTATGGAGGGGAGCTGACGGTCACGGTGCCGCCGGCGGAGGAGCTGGATCCGGCGCGGCTCGAGACGCTCAGCGAGCTCGGGCTCGCCGCCTCGGTCCATGAGACGTTGGTTCGGCTCGCACCCGATGGCAGCGTCGAACCGGTGCTGGTCCGCGAGGCGCGCCCCTCCGATGATTTCCGCGAGTGGACGCTCCTCCTTCGAGCCGACGAGTGCTTCCACAACGGGAGCCCCCTGGATGCGCGGGACGTGGTGCAGTCCTGGGAGCGGCTGCTCAAGAGGGAGACCGGCTCGCCGCACTGGTGGTTGCTTTCGCTGGTGGACGGCGCGCTGGACTTCCGCCAGGGGCGCATTCGCCGCCTGCGCGGGCTGGAGACGATCAACCGTGTGACCCTCAAGGTGCGCCTGAGCCGGAGCTTCCCCGACTTCCCCGAGGTGCTGGCGGCGCTGCCCGCCGCGGTGCTCCCCTCCTCATGGATCGCGCGCCGGGTCGCCTCGCCGCCCCCCGGGGCCGGGCCGTTCATGCTCGCCGGGGCGCTGGCGAGCCCGCTCGAGCTGCGGCCTTTCCCGCGGCACGTCCGGGGCCGCCCGTTTCTGGAGCGCTTGATCTACCGCGCGCCGCTGCCGCCCGAGCGCGCGCGGGTTCTCCTGGCGCCGGGCTCACCGGCCTCGGACGAGGGGACGCCCGCCAGCGAGCCGTCGGCGGAGCCGCTCGCGGCGGACGAGCGCTGGACGGTGTTCTTGCTTCAGAACCCCACACCCACCTCGCGCTGGCCCGGGGAAGCCCGCCCCATTCTGTGGGCCCTCGTGGACCGGAGCGCTCTCGCCGAAGCGGTTCCCGATGCCGCGCTACCGGACGATGGAGAGTCATGGCGCTCGCGGGAGCCGGCGGCGAACCCCACCAAGGAAGAGGTGCACTCTCAGATCGCGTCGTGGTCCGTGCGGCGATGGGGCTTGCCGCCCCTGGCCATCTTGCTGATCCGTCCGGAGACGACGCAGCGGCTCATCGCGTCCCAGATGCGCGCGGACGCGGCTCGCGCCGGGGTGGTGCTGGCGGTGCAGGAGAAGCGCTACGACGACTACGCGGCGGCGCTGAACGGCGCTGACTGGGACCTGCGGCTGGTGGAGATGCTACCGATCGTTGCGGATGAGGAGCTGAAGGAGTTGCAGATGTTGAGCCTGCTCGGGGGCGAGGAGGCCGTGCGGGAGGCCGACGGCGCGCTCCGCCGGCTGCCGCCGGGAGAGGAGCGGGTGTCGCGTCTGCGCGAGATCGCCGCAAGACATGCAGGCCGTGCGACCCAACCGCTGATCACCAGGGGGCTGCGCTTTTCTCGGCAGGCCGACGTCGAGGACGTCCGGTTTCGCGGTGTGGCGTTGGACCTGTCTTGGTGCTGGCTGAGATCGCCGAGCGAAAATTTCGGAAAATAATTTTGCACACCGTCATAGTTTTGGTATCATCGTTTGCAACATTGCCTGAGACGGGCAACTATCCCAAAGGAGGTAGAGAATGCCCTGCGCGAAGCACAAGAAGGCAGCCAAGAAGGTGAAGAAGGTCGCCAAGAAGAAGAAAGTCGCCAAGAAGAAAGTCGCCAAGAAGAAGGTCGCCAAGAAGAAGGTCGCCAAGAAGAAGAAGAAGTAGGCGTAGGGATTCTTTGAATAGACGGTTTCCGATCGATGGATCGGAGACCACATGCGGACGCGGCCGGCCGGCGGGGCCGGTCGCGTTTTTTTGAGGCGGGTATGACGAAGCACGCAAGCGTTGGCATAGTGCTGGGCTTGGCGTTCGTCGCGGCCGTGGGTGCGTGCGTCGCGCAGGCGCAGGTGCGCTGGGATCTTTTACCTGAGCTCAAGCTCTCCGATTACAAGCCGGAGGTCGCGGCGCAGGTAGAACGAATCCTGGAGTCTTCATCTTGTTACGGGCGCTGCACCGACTCGATCGCCCGCTGCCTGGACCGGGATCCTCCGTCGCCCACCGCCCTGCGCCTGGCCCGGGACGTGTTTCGGCTCGTGACTACCGGCGCCACGGCCGAGCAGGTGGGCCAGTGGCTGGCGCTGCGCCAGCAGATGGCTCACCCGGAGAAAGTCCACCAGTTCAAGCTGGACGACCTGACCCCGCTGGGGGCGCCGGCGGCTCCGGTGGTGATCGTGGAGTTCACCGACTTCCAGTGCCCCTTCTGCGCGCGGGTCAGCCCGGATCTCACTCGCCTGGTGCGCGAGTCCGGCGGGACGGCGCGCCTGTACCTCAAGCAGTTCCCGCTCAAGTCACACCCCCGCGCGGTGGAGGCCTCCAAGGCCTGCGTGGCGGCGGGCAAGCTGGGAAAATTCTGGGAGCTGTGCGAGCGCCTCTTCGAGCTGCAGCCGGATCTGGCCCCGGCGGACATCCTGGCGTTGGCCGCCAAGGTCGGGCTGGACGAAAACGCCCTCAAGGCCGCCATGGCCGCCGAGGACGTCCTGGGGCGGATCGCCGATGAGAAACTCGAGGGGATGAAACATCGCGTGGAGGCGACCCCCGCCATCTTCATGAATGGCAAGGAGGTCCTGTTGCCGCCCACCCCCGAGCTCTTGCGCGATCGCATCGAGGAGGAGCTGGACATCCTGGCCGGGCGTGATTGAGCGCCGCAAAGCGATCGGAAAGAACGGTATCACGCCGAGGGGGGATGTCGTTTCCTTCTGGATGCGCGATTGAGCACGACGGTTCGTGGCGCAACGTCAGATGCGCGCCCGGCGTGGGAGATGAGATCGCGAGGGGTGGGGGAGGGAACCGGGTGGGGATGAGAGCGCGAACCGTTCACTTGACCGGGGTGGCCTTGAGCGCGGCCCGGCCCGCCTTGACGTACACCTGGAAGCGCACCGATTGACAGTTGTAGCGCGCCTTGAGCTCGGCGGCGTTTTTACGCAGCTTCTCGACGAACTTGTCCACGGTGAGGCCGGCCAGGGTCTCGTTGCATTGCTTCTTGGTCTTGACGAACTGCTCGAACACCTCGCGGAAATGGGCATCTTCCGCCGAAGCCGCCGCGCCACCGATGGGGGGGCGAGGCAGACCGGCCTGCGCCCGCGGGGGCTCCGGGGCTTCCTTGGTCGCGGACACGCGCAACAGCTCATCCGGAACCTGGGCGATCACGGTGGAGTCGGGCCGGTAGTCGGAGGAGGTGATCTGATCCTCCTCGCTCAGGTCCAGTACTCCCGGGGTGCTGGTGATGGGCGGGCTGGGCGAGATGAACGACTGCCGACCCGGTGGCGGGGCCGGCTTGACCGGCGGGCGTGAGGGCTCGGGGCGCGCCATCGGTGGGATCACCGGAGCGACCTCGCGCGTGGCGTCGCCCTCGTCGAAGATGTTCGCCAGGTCGTTCGGCAAATTCACCCGTGGGCCGCCGCCGGCCTGACCGAACGGCGACGCGGCTGGCGCGGCGGGCCGGGGAGCGGTCGGCGCCGCTTCTTCCAGCAGATCCAGCGCGGATACCGCGGCCGGCGGTGCGGATGGGGGAGGCGCCGCAGGTGCGGGCCTCGCGGCGGGCGGCGCGGGCGATGGCCCCGGAGCGGGCGCGGGCGTGCTGCCGCCCAGCAGGCTCTCGAAATCCAGCGGCGGCGGGCTGCTCTGGGAGACGCGCGGAGGTTCTTCGACCGGGGGTGCCTCGCGCGCGGCGGCCGGGGTCGCGCGAGCCGCCGGGGGACGCGTGGAGCGAGCGGGCGCCAGGTTCGACACCGCCGCCGCCAGCTCCCGCACGAAGCCGGAGTAGCTGACAGGATCCACCACGTAGCTGCCGTCCCCGTTCGACATCAGCGTGACGTCATCGCGCAGCCGCTTGAGCTGGCGATCCGACCCGCCGGGCAAGAACACCGCAAGTAGCAAACCCAGCACCAGCAACGCCCCCGCTCCGAACAAGGCGGTCTTGTGGGCCTCGGAGAGCGGGAGGAACATCGGCCCGATCGGCAAGATGACCGCCAGCTGCAAGGGTTCGGTCCCGCCGGGGATCGGAACGACCCGGGCGGCGAAGCCGCGCCGCTCGAGTTTCACGAACATCGGCAGCGGGCCGGCGTCGCCGAACCAGATGACCTCCTCGCCGGCGGCCTGGCTGGCGAGGTCCGCGAGCCTGGCGGGATCCCCGGTGGCCAGGTAGACGCTCTGGCGCAGGAGCACGGCGGTGTCCATCCCCGTGCGGCGGTTGATGCGCTGGAGGAACTGGACATCGATCTCCTCCGGAATGACCAGGCATCCGACCACCTTGCCCTTGTCGTCGAGGACCGGAGCGGCGGCGAACTGGGTGAGCTTGCCGGCGATCTCGTACAGCCCGTCGCGCGGGACGTTCTGGAGGCACTCGGCCACCACCGGCAGGCCCTTGAGGCTCTCGCCGAACTTGTCCTTCTCCGGCACCTGCGCCAGCAGGCGGCCCTCGGCGGACACCACCATCACTCGCGAGAGCTTGTGTTTCTTCTGCATCTCTTCCAGGAGTGGCAGAAGTTCCGTGTGCGCCGCGCCCAGGGTGGTGGGTATGGCCTCCTCGGTCAGGGCGGCCGTGGAAGGTGTCTTGGCCAGCGGCGGAGCCAGGGGGACCTCCCGGGCAGCGCGGGAAAGCAGCGCGATACGCTCGAAGGCGAGGACCCGCATCTCGTTCAGCGCGTTCTCGGCAGCGCCGGCGAGCTGCACCGTGGCCTGCGTCTGTACCTGGCTCTGATACATCCCGCCGAGGCCGAACAGAGCGCCCGCGGCGCCCGCGACGGCGAGCACGATCACCACCACGACGGTCTTGATCTTTCCCATGTTGGCTCCTTGGAGGCGGCGGATCGCCCCGACCTCACTCCACCTCGACCTCGACCTCGGGTTCGACGTCCTTGAAACCACCCTCGGGTTCCTTCGGCGCGGGCTTGTCCGGCTTGGGTTTGGGCTCGGCCGGTTTGGGCTTCGGTGCCGGCGTGGGTGGTGGCGGTTGCGGCTTGTCCGGCGGCGGCGCCTTCGCCGTCGCGGGAGGTTCGGGAGGAGGGGTGGGTTTCGGCTTTTCCGGAACCGGAGGCGGAGGGGCCACCTCTCCGGGGGTCTTCTCCGGCCGGTCCGCCGGCGCTTTTCCGAGAGCGAGTTGGACGGTCCCCTGGGCCGGGACGGTGACGGGGCTTTCGAAGTGCCAGGCGCCGTTGTGGTAGGCGCGGGCCTTGTACTCGCCCGCGGGAACGTTGGGGAACTGGAACCTCCCCTCGGCGTCCGGCGTCGTCCACACCGCCTTGGGAAGCACCAGGATTACCGCGCGGATGAACGGATAGCCCTGGCAGCGCAGCTCGATCGTGCCTTCGGAGGCGGCCTTCTTCTCCGCGCTGCCGCCAGGGGGGAGCTTTTCGATCTGGAACGAGGCGGCCCCGCTCGCGGCGCAGGAATATTCACGGGGATCGCGGTTGCGGATGGTCAGGCCGCTTCCCGCCGTGACCACCAGGAACGCAGGCTGAAACTCGAAACCCGAGAGCACCATCTCCGCCGTGGCAGCGGGCGGCACTGGCGCGGCGTCGCCCTCGAGGACCAAGAGGGGGGGCAAAGCCGCGGGCGCGGCCGGCAGGCCCAGCCTCCAGAAGCACGAATCCCGGGCGGGCGCCGGCCGGGCCTTCGCCTCCGGCAGGGGTGCGAGCGTCCCCCGCACCGTTCCGGCCTGGGAAGGGGTGGTCATCAGGCACACAAGACAGGTGAGCAGGATCGTCCGAGGCATGTGGCACCTCGAAAAAAGCACGCATGAAAAACGATCGCGCCAACGATAGGTCATCCCTCGGGCAAAGTCAATTATTGGTAAAACCATGGAAAAACGGCTATAGAGGGGTCCATGGTGGCGAGTTGGATCGCCCTGCTGCGACCGAGGCACTGGGTAAAAAACCTCTTCGTGCTGGGACCGCTGGTCTTCGCCCAGCGGCTTCTGGATGCCGGTTCGTCCCTCCGCGCGCTACAGGCTTTCGCGGCCTTCTGCCTGCTCAGCTCGGCCATCTACGCCATCAATGACGTGCTGGACGCGGCCTTCGATCGGCTCCACCCCCTCAAGCAGAAGCGCCCCGTGGCCGCGGGGATCATCCGGCCCGGGCCGGCGCTGCGCTTCGCCGCGTTGCTGTCGGTGCTGGGTCTGGCGTGGGCGGCGTTGCTGTCTCTGCCGTTTCTCGCGGTGGGGGTGGGCTACCTGGCGCTCAACCTGCTGTATTCGCGTTTTCTAAAAAGGGTGGCCTTCCTCGACGTGGCCTGCATCGCCGCGGGGTTCCTGCTGCGGGTGGTCGGCGGGGCGCTGGCCATCGAGGTGGTCATCTCGCCCTTTCTGCTGCTGTGCACCTTCTGGCTGGCGGCGCTCCTGGGCCTGGGCAAGCGGCACCACGAGCTGCGCCTGATGCGCGACTCCTCGGCCAACACCCGTTCGGCCCTGGCCGGGTACGGGGTGCGCTCGTTGATCGCGGCCGAGTGGATCGCCGGTGCGGCCACGGTGGTGTCGTACCTTTTCTATACCGTCTCGCCCATGACGGTGTCGAAGTTCCACAGCACTCACCTGGTGTTCACCTTGCCCTTCCCGCTGGTCGGAATCTTGCGCTACCTGCACCTGGTGCGCGCGCGCTCCGACCGCACGCCCACCGATGCGCTGGTCACGGACTGGCCTTCTCTGCTCAACGGCTTGTTGTGGACGGCGGTGGTGGTGTGGGTGTTGTACGGCGGCTAGGGTCGAGGGGCAGCGGCCCGGGGTGCAGGACGTCCCCTTCCGGGAACGAGCGCAGGGTCAGGTGGCCGGAGGCAAGCTCCAGGTAGCTGCCGCCGGGCGTGGCCCGGCCCGGGTTGGCCAGGAGCCCTTCCGGCGCCCGCGCCAGCAATCCCTGGTGGGTGTGGGCGAAGATCCCGGCCCGCGCGCCCCGGGCCTTCATCTCCCGCCGCATCCAGCGCTGGATCTCGGTCGCCTCGCGGCCCCGGCCGGGCCAGGCGCCGCGCCGCGAGAACTTCGCGAAACGCATGGCGAACTCGAACACGCCGCTGTCGGGCAACACGCGGTCCCGCAGCCAGCGCAGCGCCCGGCTCTGCAGCGCCGCGCGCAGGGCGCGCGTGCCGAGATCGCCCGGGGCGGCGCGGTCGCCGTGCCGGAGCAGCAGGCGCACGTCCTGGATGGAGAGGCACACCGGGCCGGGGTGCACGAACTGTGGCGGGAGGGAGAGGATCTCGGGGCAGAGATCGAAGTCGTGATTCCCTTCCAGGTAGTGGAATGGGGCGAAGCGCCGCAGCGCCTCGATGACCGGCGCGTATTCCGCGGCCGCCCGCCGGTTGTTGCCGGCGAAGAACTCGAACAGGTCCCCCAGCACCACGATGCCCCCGGGCCGGGCGGGGCGCGAGCGCAGGAACTCGACCAGGGCCTGCTGGTTGCGATCGTCGCGCCCGCGCAGGTGAGCGTCCGCCAGGAACACCACGGAGCTCATGGCGGCTCCGCGGCCACCAGGCGGTAGGCCATACGGCGGATGGGGAGGTTCAGCGCCAGGCAGCGCCGCTCCCGGTGCGAAGGTAGCCCGAGCAGCGCCTCGCGTTTGTAGGCCGCGGCGTCCAGCGGCGCGAACATCGGCGCGGCGGCGAAGCGCTCCTCCATCTCGTCCGCCATGTCGAAGACGTCGGTCTGCAGGTACACCACCCCGCCCGGCTGCAGCAGGCGCGCGAGCAGCAGCAGCCACTCGGCCTGAATCAGGCGCCGCTTGCGGTGGCGCTTCTTCCACCAGGGATCGGGGTGGTGCACCAGAAAGGCGGCGACCGAGCCCGGAGAGAACAGCACCGGCAGGTCCTGGGTGGCGTCGCAGCGGATGGCCCGCAGATTGGCGATCCCCTGTTGCTGCGCCCGCAGGCGCAGGCGCTCGATCCACTTCTTGCGGTTGTCCAGCGCCACCACCCGCCGCTCGGGGCAGCGCTGCGCCAGCGCCAGGGCCAGGTCGCCGCGCCCGCAGCCGAGGTCCACGAAGATGGGCCCGGCGCGCCGGAAGGCCTTGTCCCAGTCGGGAGGGCGGGGGGTCACGTTGCGGCGGGCCGCCTGGAGGCGAAGCGGGATCATGCCGGGATGGGATGGCGCCGGCCGGTCCGGGGACCGGCGGCGGGCCGAGGGCCTCAGCGGGTGGCGGTCCGGTGCAGGCGGGCGTTGACCAGCTGGTAGTTGAAGTTGGCCACGTTGAAGCGGGCCGAGCCCTTTTCCTTCTCCACCAGCTGCTCGAGCGGGGCGACCACCTTCTTGGACTTCAGCTTATCGAAGGCGAACATCAGCGCGAAGCGGACGTTCTCCGACTCGTCGCCGATGTACTTGAGCAGCCCGTCCACCGAGCCCGCGTCGCCGATGCGGCCGATCTCGTAGATGGCCCGCTCGCGCAGCGCGGCGTCCTTGCCGTCCAGCAGGCCCTGCCAGCAACCGGCGTTCTGCTGGCACCGGCCGTAGGCCTCGACCTTCTTGATGGCGTCAGTGATCACCGGCTGCAGGGTGACGTCCTTCTCCTTGGCCTGCAGGTCCTTGAGCTTGGGCAGGGCCTCGTCGGTGGCCAGGTTGCCGATCAGCTCGACCAGCGGGGCGCGGGCGCGGGGGTGGCCGCCCTTGTCGAGGAGCTTCCAGATGTCGCCGATCACCGAGCGGTCGCTGATGGTGTTGAGCGCGGTGGCGCAGATCAGCCGCACGTCCCAGTACTTCTCGTCGGGCTCCTTGTCCAGGTAGCCCATGATGGCCTTGATGCCGCGCGCGTCGCCGATGTTGCCCAGCGCCGCGAACAGACGGGTCTGCACCAGGATGCGGTTGGTCTCCTCCTCCCACTTTGCCACCTTGTCGATCATCTTGAGCAGCGGCTCCACCGCCAGCGGGCTGCCGATGTCGCCCAGCACCAGGGCGGCGTTGGCCTCGAGCGCGCCGGCCAGGATCTCCACGTTGCCTTCGGTGAGCTTCTTGGCGTCGGGGTTCTCGCCGTTCATGGTCTTGACTAGCAGATCCACGGCCGGCTCGCCGATCTTGACCAGCGCCAACCGCGCCTGGGCGAAGTAGTAAGCCTTCTCGCGGTACAGGCCCATGACCAGGTTGGGCACGGCCTTGGGATCGCCGATCTCGCCCAGCGCGTAGATGGCGTTGAGGCGGATGACCGGCAGGATGGTGGTGTCCTCGGTCATGCGGATGAGGTCGTCCACCACCTCCTTGGCCCGCAGCTTGCCCAGCGCCCGGATGGCGGCGCGCTGGACGTCCGGCTCCTTGGTGGCCTTGAGCAGGCGGGTCAGGGCCTGGATCGCGGCCGGGTCGCCCATGGAGGCCAGGGCCGAGGCGATCTTCTGGTTGGCCCGGTTGATCCGCTTGGCCTTCTTGCCGTCCTTGCTGGGGCCGACGGTAAAGTCCAGCGCGTCGATCATGGGCTTCACCGCTTCCTTCACCTTCCACTTGCGGAACATCTCGGCCAGCCGCTCGCGGATCTCGGGCTCCTCGGCCGAGGCGGAGAACAGCTCGATGAGCGCCGGGGCGG
Organism: uncultured Myxococcales bacterium; assembly: GCA_964561025.1. GTDB lineage: Bacteria > Myxococcota > B64-G9 > B64-G9 > B64-G9 > JAAZNF01. The sequence goes on along the minus strand of CAZLNM010000019.1, from coordinate 15,325 downwards.
CCTTGGGATCATTGAGCTGCTTGATGTTGTCCAGGGCCTTGGAGACCTGTTCGGGTTTCTTCAGCGCCCCGATCCAGCACTCCAGATCTTCGCCCGGCTTGCATTCCCGCGAGCAGCCGACGGCGGCGAACGCGACGGCCAGGACCAGACACAGCCAGCCAATCTTGGGACTCATCGACGACCCCCTTTCGCAGGGTTGCGAGGCGGTTTCTGGTGTTCTTTCCATCGGTCAGAAGGGATACAATGCCGCTCGCGGCGGAGTCAACAGGAAAAAAACCTTGAGCGCGGCCTGGGGTTGTGGTACATGATTCTTGCAGCTCGCTCTGCGGATTCTGGCGAGACGTGCTCTTCGAGGCGCGGATGCGTAAGACGGTTGCGGTCATCGGCTGCGTGTGGGCGTGCCTCATGGCGGGAGGTGGGGCGCGGGCGGAGGACGCCGACCGCGTGGCCATGTTGTCGGGGGAACTTGCCGATTCCTCGTTCAAGGTGCGGCTCAAAGCGGCGGTCCTCCTCGGTCGCACCGCCGACGAGCGGGCGGTGGGGCCGCTGATCAAAGCTCTCCGCGACGAGAACTACGTGGTGCGGGGTGCCGCCGCCCGGGCCCTGGGCAACCTGGGCTTGCCGCTCGCGCTTCGTGCCATCGAGTGGATCTTTCCGCTGGCCGACGACGAGGAGCCCTTCGTGCGCAAGGAGGCGCAGAGCGCGCTTGCGCGTCTCTGCACCCGGGAGTCGCTGGACCGGGTGATCGCCGGGCTCAGCCACGAGAAGGGCGCGGTGCGCCAGCTGGCGGTGCGCTTGCTGTCGGCGGTGGTGTCGCTGCCGGACGCCCGCGCGGCCATCGCCACCGCGCTCGGCGATCCGGAGGAAGACGTTCGCCACGAGGCGGTGCTGGCGGTCAAGGGCATGGGGCAGGCCGACATGGAAGGGCTGCTGCTGTCCGCCCTGTGGCGGCGCGACAACTACCAGGTCCAGGCGGGCGCGGTGCGGCTGCTGGGAGAGCTGCGCACGCCGGCCGCGCTGGGGCCGCTGGCCGACCTGTTGGTCTCGGACGACGTGGTGCCGGAGGTGAAGAAGGAAGCCGCCGAGGCGCTGGCGGCCATGAAGTCGCTCATCGACGTGAAGGCCCAGATCGCGGTGCTCGAGTCCTCGGATCGCACCGCCCAGGACCGGGCCATCAAGCTCCTGGGCATCCAGGGGAGCCAGGAGGCGGTGGAGGCGCTGCTGCGCCTGCTCAAGCACGCCGACCTCTTCGTGCGGCGGCAGGCGGTGTTCGCCCTGGGCGACGCCGGCGACCCGCGCGCGGTGCCGGCGCTGGAGTACTTGCAGAAGACCGAGGACAACCAGCGCTTCAAAGAGATCATCGGCCGCACCATCCGCAAGCTCAAGCCCTGAACGCCGGCAGGGTTTTCCCTCTTCTGTTTTTCCAAACAATGAAAGTTCTTGATGGTCTTTGTTCTGGTGAAGCGGGTATGCCGGCCTGGCGACCAGAAGGTGCTCCGTCTGCCTGCGAACGGCGCAAGAACACCCCGTGAGTATGGAAGAACGGCGAGGAGATGAGTCTTCACGCCTGGCCGGCGCGCGTCCGGGAGATCACGCACTCGGCGCTAGGCGCCCTTGGCCAGCTTGTGGCGGCGGGCGAGATCCAGCAGGCGGCCGGAGGAGAGCGAGGCGATGGCCTTGCGGTACTCCTTGTCTTCCTTCTGGGCCTTGCCCATACGGGCCTTCACCAAGGAGTCCACGAGCTTGTCGCGGGAGCCGAACTTCTCCTGGATGGTGCGCTCCCTCTTGAGCAGCGTCATGAGCTTCCGGTTGCTCTGGGCGCGTAGCGTCTTCTTCAACTCTTCCTTGGTGGTGTCGGCGGGCTTGGGGATGGCCGCGAGGATCTCCTCGACCAGCTTGTCCTTGGAGCCGAACTTGTCCTTCACCTGGGCCAGCGGCGACTTCTTCATGTGACACCTCTTGTTCGCGGCCATGCGCGGCCGCATCCGCGAGGGGCATCCGCTACCACATCCCCAACGCCATGGCAAGGAAAATCAACGCTTTTCGTGGCGGTTCGCCTGGGGGACCAGCGCTTCATGTCGCCGTCGCCGGCCGGATGCGGCGCGGTTCATGGTAGGATGGCGGACGGCGTCAACGGTCCTTCCATGCGAAGGCGTGCGGCCAGCGCGCGGGATCGAGCGAGGGGATCTCGGTGTGGCACACGTGGCAGGCGCTCCGGGCCTCGGGCTTCGCTCCCCCATGGGCCTCTCCGAAGTCCGCGAAGTCTTTCCCCCGAGAGCTCGAGTGGCAGGCGCTGCAGCTCCCGATGGTCTGTGCGGAGCCAGTGTAGGCCACCGCCTGCTGGTTGTCTGCCGCCTCGCGGCTGGGGAGCATGGCATGCGGGCTTCCATGACAGGCGGCGCAGGCCACTCCTCCATGGCCGAAGGCGTTGCGGAACAGGACGCCGCCGGTTTCCACTTGCGGGATCGTGGCGGCGTGGCACTGGCTGCAGGCGGGCTCGTTCGCCCAGGGCACGCGGGTCCCGTTCTCGACCGAGCTGGCCACCTGGGCCAGCGTACCATGGCAGGCGACACAGTTACCGCCGGGGGCCGTGTGCGCCAGGCTCCGCATGCACAGGGTGCGGGGCCCCGGGTGGCAATCGTAGCATGAAGCGTTGTGCTCCGCGTGAAAGCCGTGGATCGCCTGAGAGAGGTACTTGCCGGAGCTCCCCGGCCCGCTGCCGCCCAGGGCCTGGCTGCCATGGCAGCGCGCGCACAGCACCGGCTTCTGGTCGCTAAGGCCGGTGCCCTCCTCCGCATCGTGCTTGGCAAGGATGTCATTGAGCGCGTCCGCCCCGTGGCAGCGGGCGCAGTTGATCTCGTCCGAGGTGGGTAAGGTGGTCTGGGTGGTGGCCAGGGTCTTTCCGGTGGCGTCGCGGGCGGTCACCCGGATCTGCTGGTAGGGCGTCCAGGTGCCGTCGTCCTTGACCGGGACCGCGGGGATGCCGTCGACCTGCCAGTGCGTCCCGCGGGAAGTCATCTCTCCCGCGAGGCCGTTGTGGACATTGGGCTCCACCAGGTTGAGGCCCTTGTCATGGGCCAGCGAGACTCCGAACAGGTCCTGGCAATGGTCCCAGAACCCGGCGAAATCCGCGCCGAGGTCGTCGGTCTTGCCATAGGAACGGGTGTTGTCCACCAGCTCGTACGCCATGGTCAACCCCTGGGACACGATCTCCGGCCGGACCCCCCGCTTGATCACCTGCACCCAGACCGTGTTGTAGGGCGGCAGGATGACCAGGGTGTCGTAGGTCGGGTTGAGACAGTGCATGCCGAGGTCATTCCAGGCAAAGACGACGTAGTCCCCCGTGACCACCGGCGTCCCGGACCCGCTGCTACAGGAAGCGGCCGCAAGCAAGACCAAGCTTGCGAAGAACGTGGACTTTCTCATTCGGTTCTCCTCGGATTTCTGGTGCTACTGAGGATAATTCATATCCTATATTTTTGGAGAGCGCAATGGCCTCACGATCCGCGTGAAGGTGGAGAGAGCACCCCGGTTTTTCTTGCACGGCAGCTCGGGCTTGTGGTTCCATCAGGCCATGCCCACATCGCTTTCCTGGCTAGAGATCGACGCCGGCGCGCTCGCCAACAACATCGGGCGCTTCCGGGCGCTGCTTCCCCCCACCACCCGGCTCATGGCGGTGGTCAAGGGCGAGGCCTACGGCCACGGCATGCTGCCGGCGGCCCGGGTGGCTCTACGCGCCGGGGCCGACTGGCTGGGGGTGTTCAACCTCACCGAGGCGCTGGAGCTTCGGCGCTCGGGGGTGACGGCGCCCATCCTGATCATGGGCTACGTGCCGCTTGCGGACCTCTCGCAGGCGGTGGAACTCGACGTCGCCGTCACCGTCTCCAGCCTGGAGACGCTGCGCGCGCTGGCCGAGGCGGGCCACGTGGAGGGCCGGCCGGCCCGGGTCCACCTCAAGCTCGAGACCGGCACTCACCGGCTGGGGTTCATGCGGGAGGACCTGGGGCGGGCGCTGGAGCTCATGCGCGGCGAGCGCTGGCTCAAGCTGGAGGGCGCGCACACCCACTTCGCCAACATCGAGGACACCACCGAGCACGACGTCGCCCGCGCGCAGCTCGCGCGCTTCGAGGAGCTGCTGCGGCTCATCCGCGAGGCGGGGTTCGAGGTGGAGTTTCCGCACACCGCCTGCACCGCCGCGGCGGTGCTCTTTCCAAAGACCTACTTCGCGCTGGCCCGGGTCGGGATCGGCTTCTACGGCTTGTGGCCCTCCAAGGAGACCTTCTTGTCGGCGCTTCAGGCCGGACGGGAGCCGCTGGTGTTGCAGCCGGCCATGAGCTGGAAGACGCGCGTGGCCCAGGTGAAGACCGTGCCGCGCGGCGCCTACGTGGGCTACGGTTGCAGCTACCGTTGCACCCGCGAGACGCGGCTCGCCATCTTGCCGGTGGGGTACAGCAACGGCTACGATCGCCGGTTGTCGAACACCGCGCACGTGCTGGTGCGCGGCCAGCGCGCCCCGCTGCGCGGGCGGGTGTGCATGAACCTGTGCATGGTCGACGTCAGCGACATCCCGGACGTCGCCCTGGAGGACGAGGTGGTGCTGCTGGGGCGCCAGGGGGAGGAGTGCATCACCCCGGAGCAGATGGCCGCCTGGGCGGGCACCATCAACTACGAGATCGTGGCCCGCGCCGATCCCTACGCCGAGCGCCTGTACCTCAACCTGCCGGAGGAATAGGACATGCCGTTCACCCAGCCGTTTTTCCCCACCGACACCACCATCGCCACCCTCGGCCCGTGCACCGTGACCTCCCCGGCGCGCTACCAGCGTTTCATCGGAGACGAGGAGCGGGTGCTCTACGACCTCGACGCCGGCCGGGTGAGCCGCGCCTGCGCCGCGGGCCAGACCCCCCTCGGCTTCGAGCGCGCCGGCCCGCGCCAGAAGCTCTTCTTCGAGCCCGCCGAGGTCACCGCCGCCATCGCCACCTGCGGCGGGCTGTGCCCGGGGCTGAACGACGTCATCCGCGCCGTGGTGCACGAGTTCTTCTACGTGTATGGCGTGCGCAAGGTGCTGGGGGTGCGCTACGGCTACGCCGGCCTCAACCCCGAGGAGGGCTGGCCGCTCCAGGAACTCACCCTGGATGCGGTGCGCACCATCCACCAGGACGGGGGCTCGGTGCTGGGCTCCTCGCGCGGGCCGCAGGATCCCGCGGTCATGGTGGACACGCTGGAGAAGAACAAGGTCAACATCCTGATGGTGATCGGCGGCGACGGCACCCTCAAGGGCGCCCAGGCCATCCACCAGGAGGTGGTCCGGCGCCGGCGCCACATCGCGGTGATCGGTGTGCCCAAGACCATCGACAACGACATCAATTTGGTATCGCGCTCGTTCGGGTTCGAGACGGCGGTGGCCGCCTCGGTGGAGGCCATCCGCTGCGCTCACGCCGAGGCCGAGGGCGCCCAGAACGGCGTGGGCATCGTGAAGCTCATGGGCCGCGAGTCCGGCTTCGTGGCCGCCTCGGCCGCGCTGGCCCAGAAGGACGTCAACTTCGTGCTCATCCCCGAGGTGCCCTTCGACCTCGACGGCCCGCACGGCTTCCTGGCCGCGCTGGAGGCCCGCTTGCGCCGGCGCGGGCACGCGGTGGTGGTGGTGGCCGAGGGCGCCGGGCAGAACCTCTTTGGTCAGGATCTCGGCAAGGACGCCTCCGGCAACCTGAAGCTCGGCGACATCGGCCAGCTCCTGCGTGACCGCATCGGCGCTCACCTCAAACAGAAGAAGCTGCCGCACTCCATCAAGTACATCGACCCCAGCTACATCATCCGCTCGGTGCCGGCCATCCCCAGCGACTGCATCTTCTGCGGCTTTTTGGGCCAGCACGCGGTGCACGCCGGCATGGCCGGCAAGACCAACGTCATGGTGGGAAGCTGGAACAACCTCTTCGTCCACATCCCCATCCCGCAGGCGGTGCGCGAGCGCAAGCACGTGGACCCGAACGGCGGGCTGTGGCTGTCGGTGCTCGAGTCCACCGGGCAACCCGAGAGGATGGTGAACACGCCGTGAAGGCGCGCATCGTCCCCTCGGGGGTTCTGCTCGAGCCCTTCGGCGACCCGGCGGCGGAGGCCTTCCTGGGCGGCGAGACGTTGGGCGCGGCGGTGGCCGGCGTTCTGGGCCGGCTGGGGATCGCCGCGCTCGCTTTCGACGCGCCGGTGTCGGAGGCGGACGGGGAGACGCTGCTCTTGCCGGACAACTTGTTCCTCACCCGCCAGGCGCTGCGGCTCTTCATCGCAGCCTGCCGCGGCCCGGGCGTGTTTCGCGCCGGCCTGCCGCCGGGGCCGCTGCCGGACTACCTGCGGCCGCTCTCGAACCTCGTGAACCGGGACGGCCTGTGGCTGACCGACCTCTTTCTGGTGCGGGGCGATTCAGTGCCCTCGCTGCCCTGGCCCGAGCTGCGGGAGCGGCTTTCGGCCGGGGCTCGCGCCGTCCCCATCCCGGCCGAGGTGGCGGTGGAACGCCTGCCGCAGATCCGGCCCGGTCCCCCGCGCCAGGAGCTGCTGCTGCCGCGCAGCCTGAGCGTCATCGCCGAGGTGCGCCACTGGGTGCACGTGCTGTGGCTCAACCACCTGCTGCCCTGGGTGCGCCTGCGGGAGCGCTGGCTGGACGCGCCGGCCTGGCGGCGCGCCTGGCGTTCGCGCGGCCGGAACCCCTTTCGGCGGGCGGTCCGCCAGAGCATCGTGGGAAAGGGTTGCGACATCCACCCCACCGCCTGGATCGAGGGCTGCATCCTGGGGCGAGGCGTCAAGGTGAGCGCCTTCGTGACCTTGCGCGAGTGCATCGTGGGCGACGGGGTGGAGATCAACGAGCACTCCAAGCTTCGCCGCTCGGTGCTGGGGGAGAAGTGCCTGGTGCTCAACGACTCGTACTTCGACGGCTGCACCGGCTATCCCCGGGCCACCCTGGCCAACGTGCTGGTGCGGAACTCGGTGTTCGGCCGGCGCGTGTTCCTCACCTCGGCGGTGATGTTCTGGGACGAGCCCGTGCTGGAGCCGGTGTCGGTGGTCGCGGGCGGCGTCGAGGTGCCCACCGGACGCTGGCAGGTCGGCGGTTGCGCCGGGCACGGCAGCATCCTGGGCACCCGGGCCGTGTTCTTGCCCGGCCGGGCCGTCCCCAACGGCACCATCGTGGTGATGCGGCCCGACGAGGGCACCCTCAAGTTCCCGGCGCGGGTGGAGCCGCGCGAGCCGTACGTGCCCATGGGCGACACGGTGCTGCCCCTCAAAGAGGCCCTGCCGGATTTTCGAGCCCTGGAGGTCGAGTGATGTCCAAGCCGTCGGCCCGCAGCCTCTACATCTGCCGCACCCGCGAGACTATCGCGCCCTTCGGCGATCCGGTGGGCCAGTCGCAGGTGATGCAGGAGACCCTTTCCGAGACCCAGCAGCGCGCCGCGCGCCGCTTCGGCCTCCAGCCGGTGTTCGTGGACAGCCCCGCCGAGGCCCGGGAGCGCCCCTGCCTGATCACCACCGACGCCGTGTACTTCAGCGAGCGCGCGCTGGGGACTTTTCTTTCGCAGCTCGCGCGCCGGCCCGGCGGGGCGGCGGCCGCCCTGCGCCGATGCGTGTCGGTGGAGCACGCCCTGCCGCTGCAGGACGTGCGGCAGGAAGACTGGGAGGGCCCCGCGGCGCGGGTGGTGTACGATCTGTGGTACCTTTCCGAAGGAGACCTCCCGGCGCGGGTCGAAGATCTGCGCTCGGCTCTCGATGGCCGCTGCCCACCGCTGGTGATTCCGATGAAGGAGCGGGTGATCCCCCTGCGGCTCCCCTCGCTGCTCGAGGAGGAGCGCATCCTGCAGTATCCGCTCACCTCCACGGTGATCGTCCACGTCTCCCACTGGACGCACCTCCTGTGGCTTTCGCAGCTCTCCCTGGGCGTCGCCGGGATGGAGTACTTTCGCGCCCACCGGCTGCGGTCGATCGGCAAGGTGTTGTGGGCCTTCCTGCGACGCCTCTCGCTCAACCGCTACAAGCTGCTGTCGGGCCTCAACGTGGTGGGGCCCGGGGCGCGCATCCACCCCACCGCCTACCTGGAGGCCTCGATCCTCGGCGCGGGCGTGCAGGTGGGGGCCGGCGCCTGCATCCGCAACAGCCTCGTCGGGGACAACGTCATCGTGGGCGACCACGCGGTGGTGCTCAACTCGGTGGTGGGCCGGGATTGCTTCCTCACCGATCGGTTCTTCCTGGTCTCCTCGTTGTGCTATCCGGGCTCGACGCTGGGCAACGTGCGCACCCAGATGGCGGTCATCGGACGCGAGGTGTACTTGCACGGCTGGTGCGGCTTGCTGGACGCCAAGTTCATCGGCGACATCAAGGTGCGACACCGCGGCCGCACCGAGGGGACCGGGCGCTCGTTTTTGGCGAGCTGCATCGGGCACCGGGCGGTGCTGGGCGCCAAGGTGCTGATCCACCCGGGGCGGGAGATCCCCAACGATCTCTTATTGGTGTCGCGCCCGGAGGACGTGATCGCCGAGGTGCCGCCGGACATCCCGCCGCGCACCCCCATGGTGCGGGATCAGGGAACCCTGGTCCCGCTGTCCTCCCTCAAGGCTCCCGCGAGGTCCGATCATGGAAGCGCATAAGACGCCGGGCGGATACAAGCTTCCCCCGAAGGGCCCCCAGGTGGGGGGCGAGATGGAGGCCCACTGCCGGCGTTGCGGCGAGGTGACCACCCACACCATCCTGGCCCTGGTGGGCGGGGAGCCCGTCCGGCTGATGTGCCAGCGCTGCAAGAGCCAGCACGCCGTGCGTCGCGAAGCCGGCGCGGAAAGACGGCCGGCGCGGCCCCGCCCGGCCAAGACCTCTCTCACCGGCCGCCCCGCGGGCGGGCTCTTCGCCGAGGTCAGCCGGGACAAGGACCTGTCGCGCGCCATCCCCTACGATCCGCATCGGACCTTCGCCGCCGGCGAGGTGGTGCGCCACCCGACCTTCGGGGTGGGGGTGGTGAGCGGGCTGCGCGAGGGCGGCAAGATGCTGGTGGTGTTTTCCGATCAGATCCGCATGCTGATTCACGGCCGGTAGGCGTCGAAGAAGAACACCAGCCGGCCCTGGCGCACCTCCGCGGCCCGGGGGCCGCCGCGGCCGATCTCCGGCACCGCCCACGGGAGCTCCCCGAGGCTGGACACGGCGCGCTCGGCCAGGCGCCGGACGATGACGGCGGCCTGGGTGCGCAGCTCCCCGCCGCCCTCCTCGAGCAAGGCGCTGTGGCGGATCTCGAGCCGGGTCACGCCCGCGTCCGCGAACGCAAGGCGCGGCGCGCCCGAGGACAGATCGAGCGAGAGCGCCAGCGAGACATCGACCTCGAGCCCCAGCACGCGCGCTGCGCATCCCAGCAGCCTGGCGTAGACGTCGATGTGCAGGTTGGAAAAATCGACGGAGAACCGCACCGGCGCGCCGGGGCGCGGCGATTGGAGGGCGGCCGCGACGTCGCCCGCGGGCCACAGGGCCACCATGCCCGTGACATCCGCCTGCTGGCCGAACAGCGACGGCAGGACGTCGTCGAGCGGAAGGCTCATGCCGCCGGTGATCGGCCGGCACAGGAGTCCGGCGCGCACCGCCTCGCCCAGGGCCTGGGCCAGCAAGGCCGGATCGAGCGAGACAGCGAGCGCGAACGGTGTTCCCTCGCTCGGGGCGAAGGTCCACAGCGGAGCGGAGGCGGCCGGCGGCCAGGGCGAAAGCGTCGCGGGCACACAGGCCGAGAGCGCGCCGAAGAACCCGCCCGCGAACAAGAGGTGCAACCCGGCCTCGTCCAGGGCCAGGCCGTCCGCCGCCGGGACCATCGAGAAGGAGAGCCGCCCGTCACCCGCGGGGGCGGTCAGAGTTCCGGCGGAGGCTGCGGTGATCCCCGCCGCCCGTTGCAGGGTGGCGGCGAGCGTGGCGGCGGCCTGTTGGGCGGCTTCGTTCTGGGCCGGCCCGAGGCGCCCGAGCACCTCGTCGAACAGGGCGCCGAAACCGCTCAGCGGACAACGGTCCGAAAGAGAGAGCGTCGGGCCGACCGTCTCCAGCAGGGCCTCGCCGGCTAGCTCGAGGCGCGGCTCTCCGGCGGCCGGAGCGAGTGCCAGCGCGAGCCGGGCGGAGGGGAGCGAGAGGTTCAGCTCGCAGGTCTTCACCGGATCGCCGGGCGAAAGCTCGATGGTGCGCGAGATACAGGTCGCCTGGTACTCGGCCACGACCTGGAGCCGGGAGTCTTGGAGTGTGACGCTCAAAGATTGCAGGGGCCGGCAGGCGTTGAAGGCCTCGATGTGGTACCCCAGATCCCCGCTCGTGCCTTGCAGCGGCGGCAGGGTAGCGCACAGCGCGCCCCCCGCCTCCTGGGCGAGCAAGCGCGCGGCGGCGGGGCCGAGCTCGGCGAGCGATGCGGCCGGGATGAAGAACTCCGCCGCCGCCGGTCCGATGGCCTGGGCCGGCACCTGAGGATCCGGGGTGGCGGGATCGCAGCCGGCGGGCTCCAGATCGCAGGCCGTGAGCAGGAGAGAGACGGCGATCCACGCTCTCATGGCGCCGCTCCGTATTTCCCGGCGCCGCCGTCGAGCCGGTAGAGCTTGAGCTGACAGATGCGCCGGCCGTCCTTGCTGCGGTCCAGACGGCAGCTCCCCGCCCTGAGGTCCCCGGCGCGGGCCGTCAGGGCGTTGAAGAACCCCACCGGGCCGTCCGCGTCCAGCCGCGCCGCCGGGCTCTTGTCGCTGGCCGGCACCACCACGTTCAGGCCGAGCGCGGCGGCGTCCAGGTAGGCGATGCGGGGGCGGCCATCGGCGCCGAAGGCCAGCGCACAATGCTGGCCGGCGGGGTGTTGGCGCAACAAGCCGGAGTCGTCGGGCGCCCAGCCGGGGACCGCGGTGATGCGCCGGAGCGCGCCGCTCTGGTTGGCGGCGAAGCGCAGAGACCCGTCCGCGCCGACGGTGTAGGCCACGGCCATGTTTCCCGCCGGATCCCGGGCGGCGCACACGAAGGCGCCGGCGTCGGGCCCGCCGTCCAGCTCCGAGATGGTGAGGCCGCCGGCGCCGTGGCCGGCGATCTTCAAGGCGCCCGTGGCCAGATCGCGGTAGGCCAGCCATTCGCGATCGCGGGAGTCCACCACAAGGCGCATGGGCCGCACCGCGTCGTCGGGAAGCGCCGGCCAGGCCGCGACCCCACCGTCCACGATCTCGAATTCCCAGTGCCCGTCCCCGAACCGCCGCGCCAGGCGCAGCTCGTGCCGTCCATCGTGGAAGTAGGCGACGCGCGCCTGTCCTGCCGAGTCGAGGGCCAGCGAGCCGCCGCGCCCGAAGACGCCGTCGATCTCTATCTCCGGCAGCGCCGCGATGTGCCAGCCACTCTCGTCCCGCTCGGCGAGCTTGAGTTTTCCGTGGGTGCGGTCGAAGTAGGCGACGTGCGGCCGGTCGGCGGCGTCCAGCGCGAGCGAACTCCATAGCCCGACGTCGTCTCCCTGAATGGGGGGCGGAGTGCCGGCGGGCACGGAGAAGGGGACGTTCGCGGGCCGGCCGTCCACGTAGTCGCACTGCAAGTTCCCGTCCGGGTTCTCGACGCCGACGACCAGGTCGCCGTAGCTCTCGGTGTAGGAGGCGAACCACAGCCGGCCGGTAGAATCGATGGCCAGGGAGAGGTAGCGCCCCAGGTCCTCCGGGCAGGCGTCCGGGCGGATGGGGAGGCACTGGTTCTCCTCGACGTTGCAGTACTCGCCCGAGGGGCAGAAGCCACCGCACGGGACGGCGGACGGGCTGCAGGCCGCGGCCAGCGCGGACGAAAAGAGGGCGAGCAGGGCGAGCGGCTTCATGCGCTCATTATAGCCGGGAACGCCCGCCGGAGGCCATCCATTCTCAATGTCCGAGCGGCGTGCGCCGGCAGTCGCCGGTGTAGGGGATGCGCGTCCCGCCTTCGACCATCTCGAAGTCGGTGACCTGGATGGCGTCGAGATCGCGCGGGCCCAGCAGGCCGTCCCACTTGGCGGCGGTGAAGCGGTCGCTCTGGGCGGTGAGGGCGATGTTGCCGCCGTCGGCTAGCAGCATGCCGTAGCGCTGCAAGGCCCGGGCCACGGTGCGCGCCCCCTCGTTGGGGAGGGTGGCCAGCGGATAGTCGGCGCGCAGGCGCAGGCGGATGCCGTAGGGCGGCGCGTCCGGCCCGCCGCTGGCGGCGCCGGTGGAGTGAGTGGCCGGGTGCAGGTACACGCCGTTGCGGATGCGAGCGTTGGGCAGGATGAAGCGGATGGCGTGGTCGATGTGGCCCGCGGCCACCTCGTCGGCGGAAAAGAGCAGCGGCGCGATGGGGTAGCCGGCGGCGTCGGCGCTGGTGCACTGGTCGCCGCGCCCCTCCGGCGGGTACACCCGGGTCATGTCCCACACCGCCAGACAGCCGCCGTAGAAGGTGCTTCCCACGATGTTGCAACGCCACATTTCGTACAGGGTGTGCGTCGGGTGGTAGGCCACGATGAGGTGGCAGTCGCCGTCGCTCTCGCACTCGTAACCCGTCTCGCCCTCGATGGCGCCGCCGGGCGGGACCGGCACCGGGACGTGGTCGCAGTCCGGAGAGAAGAAGTCGCCGGTGGTCTCGAAGGTGGAGAGGGAGAGCGGTGTAAAGACGTGCAGCACCTCGATGGAGAAGTCGATCTGCAGCCGCCCGTAGCCGAAGCCGCCGGCGGCGTTCAGCCAGGCGATCACCGCGTCGGACTGGCTGTCCTTGGGGGCGTTCGAGATGTCCTGGTACCAGATGCTGCCTTCGGGGAAATACCGCCCGTTCCAGCCGCCGTCGCCGCCCGCGTCCGCCCCGCCGTCCGTTCCCGCGTCGGCGCCGCCATCCGTGCCCGCGTCCGTCCCGGCGTCTGTCCCCGCGTCGGTCCCGGCGTCGCGCGCATCCGCCCCCGCGTCCGTCCCCGCGTCGACTCCGTCGGGGCCCGGATCCGCCCCGGCGTCGAGGCCGCCGTCCGATGCCGCATCGGTGCCGGGATCCCCGTCGTTGGTGGCCGCGTCCGGGGCATCCACGCGCGCGTCGCCGCCACCGATGGTGCCGGTGCAACCGGCGGCAAGCGCGAGCAGGACGATCGAAAATCCGAGAGGCGGGATGCAATTTCGCATGGCGCCATTATAGCGCGGTTACGCTTGCCGCCCAACGGGTGCGGGCGCTTTTCTTGTACGAGTCCTTGGCGGTAGAATCTCTTCGCCCAAAGGAGCGATCGTGAAAAACATGCGATTGGCGAACGGTGTCCTGTCCCTGGCTGTCCTGGCCAGCACGGCGTCTTGCGGCGAGGGCGAGTGGAGCGCCGTGCCGCGCCCCGTGCGCGTGGAGCGGGGGCTCCCCAACTGGGCCACCGAGGAGGAGCGCAAGCTCCAGGCGCTGGCGCCGCCGCCTGAGTTCGATGGTGGCAAGGCGGCCCCGCCGGCCGGGTTCCGGGTGCCGGCCGAGTACGAGCCGATGCAGGCGGTGGTGATGGCCTGGACCGACTACGAGACCATGTTGCAGGCCATCGCCCAGTACACCGCCCAGGCCGGCGCCGAGGTGTGGATGATCGGCGGGCCGTCCTCCATCAGCGGCGTTCCCAGCGATAAGTACCGCAGGCTCAACCTCGCCTTCGACTCGGTGTGGACGCGCGATTACGGCCCGGTGGGGATTTACGAACCGACCGGCGCGCTGGGCATCGTGGACCCCACCTACCGCCACTACGCCACCCGCCCGAACGACGACCGCATCCCCTGCGCAGTAGCGCAGCAGGCCGGCGCCGCATGCTACGGGACCTCGCTCATCCTGGACGGCGGCAACTACATGACCGACGGCCGCGGCAACGTCTTTGTCTCCGAGCGCATCTACGAATGGAACACAAGCCTCACCCGGGCCCAGGTGAATGGGCTCTTGCTCGACTACTTCGGCGCGCACACGCTGCACGTGTTCGCCTACGCCAAGGACGCCTGGGGCGAGCCGGCCGACGGCACCGGGCACATCGACATGTTCGTAAAGCTCCTGCCCGACTGCAAGGTCGCGGTGGCCGAGACCGCTGAATCACCCTTTGCCTCGGTGCTCGAAGCAGCGGCCAGCTACTTTGCGACCCTGGAGTGCCAGCCCGGCCGAACCTACCAGGTGTTCCGGGTCGCCGGCTGGACCCGCAGCGGCGTCTGGTACACCTACACCAACGCCCTGTTCGTGAACGGGACGCTCATCCTGCCGTCGTACTCGAGCGGCGACAACGCCGCCGCGCGGGCGGTCTTCCAGTCGGCGCTGCCGGCCGGCTACAGCGTGGTGAGCGTGAGTTCCGATTCCTCCATCCGGGCCGGGGGCGCCATCCACTGCGTCACCGAACAGATCCCCGCCGAGCAAACCGGCGAGTGCCAGGCGGCCTCCGATTGTCATCTTCCCCACGTCGCCTCTTACCAATGCGTAAACGGCCAGTGTCTCATCGCCGCCTGTGAGCTGGCTTTTGCCGACTGCGACGCCGACCGGCTCGACGGTTGCGAGACGCCGCTCGGCACCACGAGCGACTGCGCGTCCTGCGGCGACGCCTGTCATTTTACGAACGCGGCGGCGGCCTGCCAGGGCGGGGCCTGTGTCATGGGCGCTTGCGCGGCGGGGTTCGGCGACTGCAACGCCTCGGCCACCGACGGTTGCGAAAGGCCGCTCGGCACGGTGAACGACTGCGCGTCCTGCGGCGACGCCTGCCATTTTACGAACGCGGCGGCGGTCTGCCAGGGCGGGGTGTGCGCGATGGGCGCCTGCGCGGCGGGGTTCGGCGACTGCAACGGGAACGCCTCCGACGGCTGCGAGACGCCGCTCGGCACCGCCAGCGACTGCGCTGGCTGCGGGAACGTGTGCAGCTTCGCCAATGCCGCCGCCACCTGCCAGGGGAACGCCTGCGTGATGGGCGCGTGCGCGGCGGGGTTCGGCGATTGCGACGGATCTGCCAGCGACGGTTGCGAGACGGCGCTCTCCACCACCAATAACTGCGGCGCCTGTGGCCGCGCCTGCGCGCCGGGGCAGGCCTGCAACGCCACCAGCGGGGGCTTCGCCTGCGGGCAACCCTGTCCGGACAACGACGGGGACGGGCACCCCGGCAACGGTTGCGGCGGAGACGACTGCGACGACGGCGCGCCGTTCATCCATCCCGGCGCCCCCGAGGTGTGCGATGGCGCCGACGACGACTGCGACGGGCTCACCGACGAGGATGACGTGTGCCGCACCCGGGACGGAGACGCCGGCGGCTGCGGCTGCGGCGGCGCACCGGGCTCGGGCGTCGTTGCGGCGCTCCTCGTCATGCTCGCCGGGCGGGTCCGGCGGCGGTGATTGACCTCACCCCTCACAGATC
>CAZLNM010000018.1:0-54764 GCA_964561025.1 uncultured Myxococcales bacterium | reverse complement strand
ATCCCGAGCCTGCTGTGCCGGAAGGTCTACTGAGGACAACCCTTTCGGCCACCATCGCACAAGGTCGCACCGGTGCTGCGGTTCTCGCGTTCGAGCGGGAAAACCTGTACAGATGCGACGTTCGGCGAGTGGTTCGGCCGCCTCAGCCCTCGGCGTCCTTCGAGGAGAACTGGTCGTCCTTGTCGCGGAACAGCACGTTGAAGGTGGTCAGCGTCCCGTAGATCTTGCTGATGTAGCCCTGGAGATCGACCTTCTCCGCCTCGGAGAGTTTGTCGCTTGCGTTGATCTTCTGCTCCAGCACCCGCAGCCGGTCGCGCAGCATCACGATCTTGTGAAAGAACGTCTCCAGCGGCACGTCCTTGGCCTGGAGCGCCGGATCGGCCGGCTTGAGGGTGAGCGTACCGCCCGCCCAGCGCTTGCCGATGGCGGGATAGCCGTAGAGCGTCTCTTCCTCGAGCAGCTCCCGCAGTACTTGCTTGAGCCCGTCACGATCCATGGCGATCTCTCCCCGGGTGTCCCCTTGTACCGGAGCCTCCAGCGTGGCCCGCGCCGGCCGGCCGGCTTCCTCCTCGGACCGCTCGCTCTCCCGCCGACGCGAGCGCGGCTCCGGCGAGGTCGCCACCACGCGGGTGCGCACCTGCCCGACCCGCTCTTGCCGAAGCTGCAGCGAGGGACAGGCGTCGCGTCTGCCGGAGAGCTGTCCCAGCTCGGGCCGCAGCCGGCACGTTCCGCTGCGCACCCCAGCCGGGTCCGCCTCGCCGGTGCCCCGGAAGGCGGCGCAGTCGGCGCAGGTGGCGAGCGGCAGATCGTTCATTTTCGAACCGAGAGCGGGCTTCTACTTGGTGATCACCAGCGCCCACTTGTTGAGCTTACCGGTGTCCTGGGCGTAGGTGTCGACGAGCTTGAGCGTCCAGGTGCCTTTGGCATCCAATCCCTTGAAGCCGTCCAGGCTGAAGGCCTGCGCGATGTTCTGCCGCGAGCCGCCGTCCTGGTCCCACACCGTGACGGTCTTGCCACCGTGGCTCAGGGTGATCTTGAGGTCACCGATGTAGGTGTGGGTGACGTCCAGCTCGAGCGACAGCGAGGCGATGGTCATGCTGTCCGGCACCTCGATGGATGAACTCACCCCGGTGCTCGAATTGTCCGGGATGTTCGCGGAGGTATTGTTCTCGTAGCGCTTGGAGGTGTCCGGGTCGGGGGGCGCGCCGCACAGCGAGCCGGCGGGCGAGAAGCAGTTGTCGCGCACGCCGCTCACCCCGAAGGTGGAGTCCCCCACCTTGTTGCGCACCGCCTGCAGCAGGTCCTTCCAGGAGACCTTGTAGCCGCGGGTCAGGGTGTACTGCATCTTGGAGAGCACCGGGGCGGCGAACTCGTTGGCGTTGGCCGAGACCTCCACCACCGAGGACATGATGTCCACGTTCTGCCAGCCGCCCTTGCCGGCCAGGATCGGCCGCACGTAGTACTCGTAGCCCAGGCAACCGCCATACAGGAAGATCTGGTAGAAGGCCGGGTAGGTAGGCCGCTCCCAGAAGTCGCTGGCCCCCAGCATGCTGTGGCCGTCGTACACCACGATCTCGTGCTCGGAGAGCGCGCGCTGGAAGTTGGAGAAGTGGGCGAAGTCGCCCAGGCCCGAGAAGTCGCGCGGCGAGTAGAGGTCGATCTGGAACTCCACCTGGCCGAAGGTCTTCTTGAAACGCCGCCCCACCGGCGCCGGGGTGACCTCGGTGAACTTGGCGTTCTTCAGGTTGGTGCCCATGGTCTTGTAGGCGCGCATGCCGGGATCGCTGTCGGTGATGGCGCCGTCGCCGATCTGGCCGAACAGCACCACCGCGGTGATGCGGCCGTCGGCGATGAGCCGGTCGTACTCGGGGTAGGTCACCTTGCCCTGGGGGAACATGCGCGAGATGGTGACGTTCATGTCCTGCTTGGTGATGCGGCAGCCGGACAGGTTGGGGTTCCACATGTACCAGTAGATGGTGGCGTCCAGCTCCATGTGGTCGTCGGGATCGGCGCAGCTGTTGCCGGCGTCGGAGTACACCGAGTAGGGCTTCATGGGCACCTTGGCGGTGTACACCTTGCCCACGGCGGCGCCGGAGACATAGCGCTGGAGCAGCACGGCGTTCACGCCGCGGATGCGGAAGTGCCGAAGCTTGCTCACCGGGGCCGAGCGCGCCTCGGCGGCGGTCTTCCACACGCCGTCGATCTGCCACTCCACCCGCTGGTCGGAGCTGGCGTCCTCGGCCAACGACTCGAGGTAGAACTGGCCCTGCTTGCGCAGGTAGGTCAGCGCGAACTGCCCGAGCTGGGCCGGGGCCTCGAAGATCTGGTAGCTCGACGCCTCCACGTCGGCCTCGAGATCCACCTCCACCTCGATGCCGTCGGGGTTGTAATAGGCGGTGTCTTCCTTGCCGCCCGCGGTCCAGTCCTCCAGGAAGGCGTTGTAGTCCTCGTCCGCCCCGCCACAGCCGCCGAGCAGGCCCGCGAGCAATAGCGCCAGTCCGATCTTACAAGGCTTCATGTCATCCTCCATGGATTGCCAGGTTCGGATCGCAAGTTTGACGGTTTCGTCAGCGATTTTCAAGGATATTCCGGCTCGCGGGCGGGCCGACGCCAGGGCGCTGCCTCCAGCGTTCGGCGGCGCCAAAAAAATTCTTGACAAGCCCGCCTCGGGCAATGCATTCGTCAACCCCGGAGGCCGGTTTCAATTCCTCACGGGAGTGCGTCATGAACCTCATCGTCGAGTGTAACCAGTGCGAGGCGGACTTCGAGCTGAGTCTGGAGGACCTGCTCAAGGAACCGCGCAAGCTCTCTTGCCCCAACTGCGGCATCAAGGCCGATCCCGACATCGTGGAGGCCATGGCCACGGCGCTCGACGAGGCCGTGGCCCAGGCGGCGCGGCTGCGGCGCCGCTTCAAGATCTCCTTCGGGGTGGAGAGCGACGAGCTGGAGTCGGAACAAGACGACGAGGTGGCCCTGCCCGAGGTCGAGGACGACGAGGACTCGCTCTGGGGGGACGAGGGCGAGGAAGAATCCGAAGAAGAGGAAGAGGACTGACCCGGCCGGCGTTTTTATCCGTCCCATGATCGGGGCGGTTCGGGACGACCCGGCGCCGCCCAGAGGCTCGCGAGCTTTGGTTCGACGCGGGAGGCGCGCATGGCCCGGTGGGGTTGGTTGGCGGTATTGTGTGGCGTCCCCTGGCTGGCGGCGCCCGCGCTGGCCCAGGCCCCCGGTGGTTGCCCGGCCGGTTACGTGGAGATGACGGTCCAGGGGGTGGTGCCCACCGAGCAGGGCATGGCGGTGGTGCTGAAACCCGAAAAGGAGGAGGTGCTGCTCCCCATCTGGATCGGGGAGGCGGAGGCCTTCTCCATCCGCCTGCGCCTGGAGCGGCGGCGCTTCGAGCGCCCGCTGACCCACGACCTACTGGACGCGGTGGTGCGCGAGTTGGGGGGAAAGCTCGTCAAGATCCACGTCGACGATCTCAAGGGCAATACCTTCGTGGGCATGATCTTCATCCAGCAGGGCAAGAAGATGATCTCGGTCGATTCGCGCCCCTCCGACGCCATCGCGCTGGCGGTCGGCAACCGCCTGCCCATCTACGTCTCGCAGAAGGTGATCGATCGCGCGGGGATCCGCAAGGAAGCCGAACCCGGGTCGCCGCAAAAGGACCCCAAGGACACCCCCGAGAACCTGCTCAAGGACATCATCGATCCCGCGGAAGAAAAGACGCTGTGATGTCGGTAGCTCCCTGCACCCCCAAGACCCGGCCCCATTGATTCAGCGAAAGATCTTGTACACGAACAGTCGACGACGGCTCGCCCCCGGCGAACGATCTTTCGGGAGAACGCCTCGAAAGAAAGGCGGCAGGACCCGTACACGTTGTCCCGGAAGCCAGGCAACCCGACCCGACCCCGTCGAAAGAAGCCTGCCGAACGAATTGGATCTTTTTACGAGATTGCCGCCGGCGGGTTTTATACTAGGTGCCGCTGCCTTCCGTGGAGGAGCCGCCGCTCTCGCCTCCGCTCCCCTCCCCGCCGCCGCCCTTGTCCTCGGTCTTGTCGGTCGCCTGGTCCGACTTGTCGTCCGGCGTCGATACCGTGGCGCCGCCCCGGGCCTCGTTGTCGTCGGACCACTCGGTGTCGTCGTCCTCGCAGCGGCACGCTCCAGAGGCGAGCGCCGCGCCGAGGCCGGCCAGCCCGAATCCGACCAGAACCCGCCGAAAAAAGAACCGGCGTGAAAATCCCTGCCCCGATTCCGCGTTCTCGTCCGAATTCCTCATGGCCTGTTCACCCTCTCTGTTATTCCACTCGATCAAAACCGCCTCGACTAAAAAAAGTCAAGTAAATCCAACCGGCAGCGCCTACGGGGCCGGTGCCAGCTGCTTCTTGAGCTCCTCGGGATTCGGGAGCATCACCGCGCGGGTCTCGTCGATCCGCGAGAGCGCTCCCTTGCCGAAGCCCTCCAACTCCAGGGAGAAGCCCGCCGGCGCCTCGGTCCGCACCAGGCCGAAGAGCGGCACCTCGGGGCTATACCAGGAGTCCATGCGCCCCTGTCCCTGGGGCAGCTCGGCCGAGTAGTGGGTGGCGTTGAGCCAGCCCGCCGGTGTGTACAGGCGCTTCGACTCGAGTTTCTTCATCTTGCCACCCCCGCGCGAGCACACCTGGCAGTCCCCCTGCATACAGGAGGAGTCCTGGGTGCGGTACTTGTCCAGCAGCTCTTTCGGCAGCTCCATCGGCACCCGGTTTTGGCCTTGCAAGATCATGCGCTGGATCGAGCCGCGCTGGCGCGGATCGCCGGACACCAGGATCTTGAGAGCGACGCGGGTGGCCTCCTCCGCCTGGGCATCGCCGAACTCCATCTCCAGCCAGAATTGATTCTCGCCGAGCGGCTTTTGCGGGTCCGCGTGCAGCGGCAGGCTGACCCGCAACCGTCCGCCAAACGAGGGGAGATCCAACCGCAGCGGAGCGCGGAAGGTCACCCGGTAGCTGACCCAGGCGCCGGGCGTGGGTTCGAACTTTTCCCCCTGGAGCGCGCCGCCGGCGGAGTCGAGCACGGTGCCGAGGTCCGCCGGGCCGGCCTGGACCACCGCACCCCAGCACAGCAGCAGTAGAAGAGTTACCACTGGAGGCGTACGCGCGCGCATGAATCACTCCTCTCCCCCGGCCCCGTCGCCTGCCTCCAGCACCAGCGGCGCGCGGTCTTCTCCGGCGATCATCTCCGCCCGACCGCAGGGATAGTCGCTCATGCCGAGCAGCGTGATCCAGTACCGACCCCCGTCCTCACTGACCGCGACGTACAGAGTCCCGGGGCGATCATCCGGCCGTGGCGTCAGAACGGGGCCCTCGGCGCTCGAAACCAACACCACCTGGACGGGGAGACGCAACCCGTGCCCCAGGAAACCGGACGACGGCATCCGCCCCTTGTCGCGCAGCAGTTCCTCGAGCGCCTCGCGTTCCACGGGATAGGACTCTCCCTCTGCCTTGCGTTCGTCGAGGGCACGCTTCAAGCGGCCGGCCGCCCTGGCGAGCAGCACCGGCGGCGGCGCCTCGTCCTCGCTGCGCCACTGCGTCTGCGGCACCACGGACAGGGCCTCCCAGGTCCGCATCAGGATGACGGCGGCGAACAGGAACAACACCGCGGCGTGGTGCAACAACCGCGTCGAGCGGCGCGAGACGAGCAGCCAGAAGAAGTAGCCCAGGTAGCTTGCGCAGCCGGCCCCCAGCGGTAGCCACACCGGCCATAGCGGAAGCGTGGCGAAATAGCAGGCGCCGGAGCAGAGCACCTGGAGCAGCACCCGCCAGCGCTCGAGGCCCACGAAGAGCGCCACCAGCAGCAAGGCCAGGTAGAGGAGGTTTTTTCCGGTTCGCATAAGATCCGTCGGCGGCCCGAGAACGATCAGGGGATGGGGAGGTTCAAGATGGCGTAGTAGCTGCGGTAGTAGATGTCGTAAGCGCGGATCATGGTGGGCAAGAAGATGATCGACATCGTCACCAGGCCGCCGAGCAGGAACGACACGATCAGCGCGTATTCCACCATCCCCTGTCCCCGCCTCCGCTGGCGGCGCTGGCTCTTTCGCGTCTTCATGGAGATCCCTCCGCTGAACGCGGGGCCTGGAAGTTGGCCACCAGGAACACCGCGCTGCTCACTCCCCCGTCCGGGCTGGAGACGGTGACGCTGATGGTCTTCGGCCCACGGGCGAACTCCAGCATCACTCCCTCGAACTCCTTGGCCTGGGCGCGGCGGGACGAGAGGTCGAACCCGCGCCGCCCCATCTCGCGCAGATAGAAGGCCTCCACCGCCGCCGGCGCCTGGCGCACCGCGCAGCTCAGGGTGCGAAAGCGCCCTCCCCGCTCGCGGCTCTCGTAGCGGGTCACGCCCTCGGCCTGGGGCGGCACGGGCAGGTCGCCGCTCGTGGTCACCAGCGCCGCCGGCCGGTCGGCTCCGGCCATGATGGCCGGAAAGCCGAACAGCGTCTTCCCCTCCTGGACCAGCACCAGGTTGACCGCCGCCATGTTGGCCAGATCGAGGTACCCGATGGCCGCGCCGGTCTCGCCCGCCCTAACCACGGAGACGACGTGTCCCTCCCGGGCCCAGGCATCGCGGTAGAAGGCCAGCACCGTGTCCAGGTCTTCCTCGATGCTGAAGTAGTACAGGCTGAGCGGCCGGCCGTTGACCGCCGCGTCCGTCCCCATGGGGAACAGCTCCGCCCCCGGGTAGGCGGCGATGGGCCAGACGGATGCCGGCGCCTGGAGCAAGAGCGAGATGGCCGCCGCGATGAGCACGCGTCCTCCTCACGGGTTCTGCTGGTTGCCCGAGAAGCAGTCGTCCGCCTGCGGCGTCTTGCAACCCATGTAGAACGGCCCGCGGGCCAGGTAGGTCTTCACGTACTCGCTGTCGTAGCTCGGCAAGCACTTGTCCTGGTGCGGGGTGGTGTGCATGCCCTTGCTGCCGCTCTCCTCCAGGCCCTCGCCACAATCCACGTCGATGGGGATCTTGTTGATGTCGTTCTTGTTGTCTCCGCGCGAGGCGATCGAGGCCAGCCGCGTGCCGAAGGGGTTGGGATCGATGAGGTCGCCGAAGATGGGGATCTTGCTGATGGCCGAGAGCAGCTGGTCCAGCTTGTCCAGGCCGGGGATGTTCTCGACCAGCATGCCCCACACCGTGACGCGGTTGAGCTGCTTGAAGAACAACGCGTCCCGTTCCTTGGGCTGGTAGCCGCCCCAGGGATAGACGTCCTCGCCGTCCAGTAGCGTCCAGGCGTCCGCGACCAGCGTCAGGTGATCTTTCAGCGCCAGGTCCTTGAGATAGTCCGGTGCCAGGTCCTGGGAGTAGAACTCCGGGGCGAAGGTCTTGGGGATGAACTCGTTAGCGTAGTGGATGGTCACGTCCACCCGGATCTGGCCCTTGGTGTTGAACTTCATGAAACCCAGCACCTTGTTGACGCCCTGGTTGATCTTCTCCAGCACCTTGTCCACCATCTCGTTCCCGGTGGAGCCGATGCTGTTCTGGGGGCCGGGGAGGAAGTTGGCCTCCTGGTTTTCGATCACCACCTCGCCCTCGCCCATGGAGAAACTGCCCGTCATGAAGTGGTTGCGGTTGGCCGCGTCCAGGGTGTCCGAGCGCAGGTCGTCGGCGTAGCGTGAGATCACGTCGCGGCGGATGTTGTTGAGTGCGATGTCGAAGTACCCCTCGTGCTCGCCGGTCTCGTAGTTGGACAGCGGATACGAGGTGAACTCCCAGGCGGTGTAGCGGGCCACCTCGGCGGTCTTGATGCGCACCTTGCCGAGATCGACGAAGTACATGGCGTACATGATGATGGGCACCATCAAGGTGGAGATGATGGCGAACTCCACCATGGCCGCGCCGCGAGAACGTCGGAGGCATCGTGTGCGCATGGCGTCCTCCTCGGCCCCTCAGTGGGTGATCAGCTCGCGGGCGAAGACATCGGCGAAGTTGCCGGGGATGCCGATGCTCTCCACGATGCGGCTGATCTGTTGGCCCAGCGGCGCCAGCTTGGCCCGCCAGAAGGGGTTGAAGAAGTTCGGGTACTCGCGCCAGTTGCTATTCCCCGCTGCCCAGGCCCGGCTGTCGCCGCCGCCGTAGGGCGGCTTGAACGACGGCCGGTGGTAATACGCCATGGCCCGGGACCAGGCGTTGAGCCCGGTGAAGCCAGAGATGTTCACCAGGGGCCGGCTGCCCACGTTGGTGTCCAGGTGCTCCTGGTAGTCTCCGATCTTGAGGTCGAACTTCTGCACGTAGGCCTGGCCGCCGAGGGCCTCGGGAGTCTTGTTGAGGAATACGTACACCGAGGGCTGGTTGAAGTCTTCCGTGCCGTCCGAGTTGGGGCGGAACTTCACGTACGGGGCGATGCCGTCCCACTTGTGGTTGTCGTGATCGCCCTTGCACTCGCCGCCCGGCACGATGTCCCAGGTGCCGCAGTTGTTGGGGATCTGCATGATGTCCCGGTGGGTGCAGTGCTCGCCGTTGCTGTAGGCCGCCCACACGCTGGCGTACTTGTCGCCCAGGTTGAGCCAGTTGTTGAGCTTGTCCACCACCTTCTTGATCTTCTTGCCGATGACCGGGATCTTGCACACCCAGCCGCAGTTGAACTTGAAGGTGAGCACCTGGTCCGCTCCGATCACCGTCCCCCGCGACAGGCGCGAGTGGTCGCAGGCGGCGCCGAAACGCTTTCCGCAGCGGGTGCTCTCCTTGGTGTACGACATGAGCTTGGTCTGGCCGGTGATGTCGATCGGCGGGGAGAGCCCGATCTTGTCGAGGATCGAGATGAGCTTGCCCAAGAGCGGGATGCGCTCCAGGAAGTCGTGCAGCGAGCGGTTGGTGATGAACACCGGGAAGCGGGTGGCGTTGGAGACCTCGGTCATCACCCGCTGGGCCATCTTCTCTTCCTCGGACACGTTGTTGGGATCGCCGCCGCCGAGCTTCTCGGCGTTCACGTCGAAGGCGTCGCAGTAGCCGGTGAAACCCGGCACCTTGATGTTGTCCCCCAGACAGCCCCCCAGGTTGAACGCCGCCCCCGCCAGGCCGGTCGGGATGAACCAGTTGACCTCGGGGTCGTTCTGCAAGGTGATCACCGGCGGGGTAATCCCGCTCACGGTCAGGTTGGCGATGACCATGTACTTCATGGCCTTCTCCACCTGGCCGTAGACCCAGTTGATCTTTCCCATGGCCCAGACCATCTTCCCCAGCGCCGGATCGAGGATGTTCTCCGCCAGTTCGTGGAAGGCCTTGTGCGCGGCCTTCAGCCCCTGGTAGATGGCCTCAGTGAAAGGCAAGATCTCGCAGCACACCACGCACCCGATCACCGTCTCGGCGCAGGTGCACACGATCCAGTTGACGATGCTGGCCACCATGGTCAGCACCGCCAGCATGATGTCCACGAACCACATGACCGCCAGGTAGGACTGCAGGCTCATGGCGGTCACGTACTGCGATACCTGGGCCCGGTTGACGAAGGCGAAGAAGTTGAAGGAGCGCGCCTCCAGCGCGGCCAGCGAGTAGGCGGTGGCGTCGGCGTTGTCCTGCAAGCGCATGCGCTCGTGGATGGCGTGGCTCAGGTTGACGGTGGCCAGCACCCCCACCGCCAGCACCAGCATACCGACCGCGGCCAGCACCATGGCCTGGCCGTCCCGGTCATTCTTCAGGTGATGCAGTCGCCGCAGCATGGCGCACCTCCGTCAAGGAAGATTCTTGATGTACGGGTTGGATTGCATGCGCATGGTGTGCGTGGCGTAGAGCGGAATGAAGTATTTGTGGGCGCCGACGTGCAGGGCCCACAGCGCGCGGAAGAGGTCCCCGCGATCTTCCTCGTCGAACGGCTTGCCGGAGTCCTCGAGCTCACCCAGGATCATGGCGTCGCGACCCGCGCCACCGATCTCTGCCGAGATGGGGCCGAACCCGAGCCGGGCCTTGGGCTGATCGATGGGGCCGGTGAGCTGGACCCCGGCCTCGTTCGCCATCCAGGCCATGTGGATGATCCAGTTGGCGAAGGGGATCCGCATCCAGTACAGGTAGCGCACCCGGATGGTGAGCCGGGTCGCCTCGCGCACCTCCCGGTTGTGCGTCAGAAACTCCATCCCCGCCCCGGTGTTGTCGGCGTGGTAGTCGTCGAAGTCGATCTCCTCGTGGTTTCGGAACATCCCCCGCGTGGGGTTCAAGATACGCACGTCGATGAAGTCGATGTTGGCGTTCACCCCGAGGTTGCCCAGGATCTGGGAGAGGTAGTGGGTGGCCCCGGTGGCGAGCTTCATCTTGGCCCAGGTCTCCAGGATGCCCGGGCGTCTCCCCAGCTCGGGATCGGTCTCACCAAAGACGGTGTCGGTGGCCGCGAAGGTCGGCATGAGGGTGATGAGCGCGGCGTTCACCATCTTGTCGCGGTTCATGTTCCACACGATTCCGGTGCGGCAGGCGTTGTAGGCCGCGTACTCCACCATCAGGCGGGCCTGCTGCATCATGGTGAGCTGCACGATGCCGAGCAGGAGAAAGACCATCAAGGGAAGCACGATGGCCGTCTCGACCGCCGCCTGGCCGCGGCGCCGGCTGAGCCTCATTCCATGTGGACGGATTCGTGACATGGCCGACTCCCTTGTTCTCAAAGATAAAATTACCCAAATCAGCCAAATGCCGCCATCGGTCATTTGGCCTCAATCTGGCCATGGCATCGGTCAAGTGGACGGAGAGCGCTACTGGAGGACATCCCTCGGGAAATAGAGCTTCAGGCCGCAATGCGGGCAGTGGTACTGCTCCAGAAAACTACCATCCGTGAGTTCCTGCCTGACATAGTGGCGAAAATCCGCTTCCTCGCCGCACTCCGGGCAGCGGTCGGCGCCGATGAACTTGAGATACTCGACCTTTTTTAGCGCCGGCTCGAACGGGCGCAGGTGGGCCTCCAGCGCGGCGCGTAGAAACTCACGCAACAGGGCGATTTCTTTCAACGATTTCCCTCTTTCGTTTCCAAAAGGCGCCGATCTCGACGGCCACCACCACCCCCAGCAAGGCGGCCAGTTGCCACACCACCCGGGCCTGCATCGGATCACGCATGTTGAGTTCTGCGGTTCTCCCGAGCGAGATCCCCAACAGGATACCGGTGATGGTTCGGCGCGCGTTCGTGCCAGCCGACCACCCGAGCCGCGCCGCGCCCCAATCGAGGACGGCCGGGATGGGGAGGACAAACAGCCAGACCAGGTCGAAGGCGCCTGTTTCGATCTCGATGGCGAGCAGCAGGCCGAGCGTCGCCAGCAGGGCAGGATACACGCCCAGGCAACGCGCGCAGATCCACACGGGGCGGCTGCCGGCGAAGAACCGATAGCAGCGATCCAACTCGCCCGGGCCGTGGTGGGCCAGCCAGAAGCCCCAGAACCCCGGCCCGCGGCGAAGCGCTCGCTCTCTGGCCTCGGGACTGACCACCCAATCGCCCTTCTTTCATAAACTGTTACGACTTCGGCTTGAGCACATCCAGGACGTCCTTCTCGCTCAGGAGCCGCTTCTTGAGCAGGAGCCGGATCAAGGCGCTGACCACGCGCGGAGCGCCCCCGGCCTCCTCCAGCGCCTCGGGCGCGCCCACGAGGAGCGACTCCAACCAGGGGTCCGTTCCGGGGACGGGCTTCGCCGCTTGGGCGGTCTTGTCGGCCGGAGCCGCCGGTTTCACCGCAGGGGCCTCGGCGGGCGCCGTCAGCCCGACACGGGAGAGGAGATCGCCTATCCCCTTGGGAGCGGCGCCGGACTTGT
This sequence comes from uncultured Myxococcales bacterium, assembly GCA_964561025.1. Taxonomy (GTDB): domain Bacteria; phylum Myxococcota; class B64-G9; order B64-G9; family B64-G9; genus JAAZNF01. Next base: position 43,022 of record CAZLNM010000018.1, on the reverse strand, counting down.
CGGAGGCCGGCTGGACCGGCTGCGGCGCCACCGGGGCGACCGGTTTGGGGGGTGCAGGCGGTACGGGAACTCTGGCGGTGGGCGCGACTGGCGCCGGCGGGGCCTGAACCGCCGGAGCGGGTACGGACCTTGGCGCGGGCGCGGCGGCGGGCTTGTGCGGCACGGGAATCACGGCCGGCGCGGGGACCGCCGGAGGCGGCGCGGCCTGCGCCGGCGCGGGCGGTTGTTCGTCCAGGGGCGAGATCTCCTCGTCCAGCTCGATGTCCACCGCTTCGAGCACGGTCTCGGGGACCGGAGACGGAGCCGGCGCTGCCTCGGCCGGCGGAACGGCCGCCGGTTCCGCGGGGGCCTCGACGTTGGAAAAGATGTCCTCGATCTCCTCCATGGTGGCGTACGCCGGATCACCTGCTGGCGGGGGAACACCCTCGGGCGCGGGCGAAGCCGGCGCGCCGGCCGGGCCGTCGAGGGCGTCGAGCAGCGCGAACGGGTCGTCGGGGCCGGGCGCCGGCGGAGGGACCAGCGGGGTGGCCGCAGGCGGGGCGGGGGCCGCTGCCGGGGTAAAACCCGTCGCCTCTCCGGCCATGGCCGCCTGCTCCAGCGTCCCCTGGACGATGACCATGTCCTCGTCCCGCCCGCTGTCGCGGCTGGACATGTCCAGGTCCAGCCCATCGGTCTCCCCGAAATACAGCATACGGATGGCCCGGGCGAGGGCGATCTCGCCGGCCAGGACCGGTTTCACCTTCTTGCCGGTCTTGAACTGGATCTCATCCAGGGCCTTGAGGTTGGTCGGATCGGACATGGCCACGATCAGCGTCTCCGCCTTTCCGGGATCGCCTTCCAGGCGGACCGGCAAGAGGTGGTTCTTCTCGGCGAATTCCTTGGGGATGAGCTTGAGCACGTACTCCGGGATCTGGAGCGTCTTCAGATTGACCGCGGCGATGCCGGTCTGGCGTTGCAAGGCCAAAAGCAGCGTCTCTTCGGTGATGAAGTGGTTGTCCACCAGCACCTTGCCCAGACGGCCACCCCACTTCTTCTGGAACCCCAGCGCCGAGCGGAGTTGGTACTCGTCGATGGCGTTGGCCTCGAGCAGGATCTCTCCGAGTCTTTTCTTGAGCAACCCGACCTCCTCAGGAGTCGATCTTCTGGCGGTATTCCTCGCGGGAGAGCACGCCCTTTTCGATCAGCGTGTCCACCACCGCCTTGAGCACCCGAAGTTCACGGCGTTGCAACGCCTCGAGGCGCGCCAGCCGCTCCTCGACACTGGCGCCCGCGGCGGGCTCCCCGGCCGGCGGCGGCGGTGGCGCGCCGGGTGGCTCGGCGGGACCTTTCTCGGGCGGGCGAATGGAGTCCAATTTACGCACCAGGGTGTTGCCCAGGGGATTGATGAGCTTCATGGAGCCCTCGTCCTCGCCCGGGCGCTCCGAGAGATCCTGCCCCAGGTACAGGCGGCGGATGGCGGCGGCCAGCGCCTTCTCGCCAGCGATGGCCACACGCACCCGGCAGCCGGTGCGAAAGGAGATCTCGTCCACGATGGAGATCTTCTCGGGATCGGACATGGCCAGCACCAGCTGCTTCTTCATGGCGTCGTAGGCCACCGGCAGCACCTGGTTCTTCTCGGCGAAGGCGGCGTCGATCTTCTGCAGCGCCTCGGGGGGAATGGTGAGCCCGTTGAAGTCCACCCGGGGAAGGTTGAGCTGCTTGCTGAGCGCCTTGACCAACATCTCCTCCGAGAGGAACTTCATCTCCACCAGGGTGGCCCCCAGCCGGCCGCCCCACTTCTTCTGCTCGGCCAGCGCTGCGCGAAGCTGCGACTCCGTGATCACCTTGGCGGAGAGCAGCAGCTCTCCCAGGCGAATGCGGCGGTTCTCGGCCATCGCGCCCATGGTAACAGAGGGCGCGCAAGCGGACAAGAAAACGAAGGCTCCTCGAATCCCTAGCGCGGCGGGTTGACGGTGAGGATCACGTTGCCGGAAGGAGACGTGCCGCCGGAACCCGCCAGCAACACCGCGGTGAGCACGGTCCCCGCCACCACGGCGCCGGTGGCGGTCCAGAACCACCAGGTGCGGTACCAGGGCGTGACCGCGGCTTCGTCGTCTTTTTTCTTCTTCTGCGTGGCGCCGCCCTTGCCCTTCTGTGTCTGCTCGGCGCCGCCGGAGAGGGCCGCCAGCACCCCGGGGCTGCCGGCCTGGGCGGCGAGCTTGGCCAGGCCGCCCGCGAGCCCGCCGTCCGCTGTCCCCTCCTCCGAAATCGCCGTCTCGACCGCGGCACCGACCGGGCCCTTCCCCGGCACGTAGAGCTGCAGGCGGGCCCGGGCGCCGGTCGCGTCCGCCTCCGCCAGCATCAGCATCTCCGCCCCGGCGGCCACCGCCAGCCCATCCAGGGCCGCGCGCCCCTCGGGCGAGAGCGAGGAGATGCTCTGGCGCGCGAGCTTTCCGTACTGCTCCGCCACGCGCCGCCCGTCGCCCGGCTGGCCGGCCCACACGATGAGGCTTCCGTCCCCCTTCTCCGGGAAGCGGAAGCGGCCATGGAAGCTGCCGCCATCGATGTTCGCCGCCAGCCAGAACTCGTCACCGGCCGGCCCCTCCAGCACCACCTCGCCCGCGGCCCGCTCCATACAGTCCACGAACAGCGAGCCGGCGCCCGGCCCCAGGTGCAGGCTCACCCGCGAGCGGGGCAGCGACTTGCGCTCGTCGAGCGCCACGTCCCAGGTCGCCACCAGGCTGGGCGGCATGGTGGCCGGATCGGGCAGGGCCTTCTCGTCGAAGCGGTCCACCTGCCGCAACAACCGCCCGGCGGTCCGCTCGTCCCCGTCGTCGAGGGCGGCGCGCGCCCAGTACAGAAAGAGATCGCTCACCACCTTCCGCTCGCAGCGCGCCGGCGGGGAGTCCTGGAGCAGCCGGTGCGCCTCGGCGAACACCGCGCGGGCCTCGGGGAGCTTGAGAAAACGGTACGCTTGACGCCCCTCATCGAACTTGCGCTTCACCTCGGCGATGGTCTCCCCCTCTCCGCGCGCCGCAGAGAGCGGGTTGAGCGCGAGCAAGACCCAGGCCTTGCCGCCGCCGCTGTGTTCGAGCGCCGCCGCCTGAACGGCCCGCCACAGGGCCTGCTGCTGCTCGAGCGAGCGGCCCTCGGTGGGCAACACCACGGCCGCGAGACGGACGGCCTTGGCCTTCGGTTTGGCCCCGGCGGCCGGAGCGTCCGGCGTCTGGGCTGATGCCCAAGCGCAGAAAAACACAAGCTGTAAGAGCGCGATAGACAGATTAAGCTTCGGCATGCCGGCCTCCCTGGCGAGCGTGGCCAGTCTATTTCGACCGACGCACAGTGTCAACGAGAGCCGGATTTGCCCGTACCTCACTTTCTTCCCGACAATGATCTTCGGCGCTGCTGCTTTGCGGCGGCTCTTCCAGGCAGCACAGCCGGCTCCTCGGCGAGCAGTTATGAGGTGCTTTTCGCAGGCTTTTTCTTTGTCCCCGCTCTTTTTCTAGTTGCGATTTTTCGGTCTTTTTCCTGTCAGCGATTTTTCCGTGGGGGTCCAAGGGGGCGTGCCCCCTTGCCATGTTTTCGCCTTTCGTTTTCACCCGTTACTAGCAGCGCCTGTTTCTGGTACCGCTTTACATCCTCACGCCGTTCGGGTATCAACCAGGTCATGGACCATCGCCGATTCTTGTGGACCGTCTGGGCGGTCGTTCTCGCCACGGCCGGTTGCACGGAGGAGCGAAACACCCTGCGGGCGGGCGCCGAGGCCGTCGTGCTGCCGGTGCTGGTCGAGCCCTTCGTGGACGGGAACGGAAACGGCGTTTACGATCCCGGCGAGACGTTCGACGACATCGACCAGGATGGCGCCTGGACGCCGGTGTGGATCGCCGGGTTCGGAAGCGGCCGCTGTGCGCTCGAGGTCCACGACCAGCCCGAGGCCCGCATCCTGTACCTCGAAGACAACGCCACGCGCCTGGCCATCGTCAGCGTGGACTGGGTGGGCTTCCTCAACGACGACTACCTGGCGCTCTCCCAGGCCGTGTGGGACGCGGGGATCGCGCTCGACGGCCTGATCGTGACCGCCACCCACAACCACGAGGGCCCGGACACCGTGGGCATCTGGGGCCAGCCCGAGAAAGGAAAGAGCGGCGTGGACCCGAGATACATGGCCCGCTCCCGGGAGGCCATCGTCGCGGGAATCACCGCCGCCCGGGAGCGCGCGGCCGAGGTCCGCATCCACGCCGGGCTCGGGCGCACGGAGGGCTTGATTGACGACAGCCGGTTGCCGGAGGTGATCGACGAGACGGTGCAGGCCTTCCGCTTCGAGCGCGCCGACGGCGCCGGCCCCGTGGCGGTCGTCGCCCACTGGCCCAACCACCCCGAGTGCCTGGGCGGTCGCAACCGCGAGGTGAGCGCGGATTTTGCCTACTTCCTCCGCCGGACGCTGGAGGCGGCCAACCCCGGCGCGGTGGGGATCTACTGGCAGGGCCCGGTGGGCGGCCTGATGAACCCGCTCAACGTCGTGGTCCGAGACGAGCAAGGCAACGCGCTCCCCAAGGACTCCTTCGAAAAGACCGAACGCCTCGGCACCCTCGCGGGCGAGGCGGCGCTGCGGGCGCTCGCCGAGGGACATGACGCCACCGGCGACGGCCGGCTGCGGTACCGCCGGCGCACCTTCCTTGCGTCCTTTCGCAACGCCGACCTCACCCTGGCCCTCATGGGCGGGCTGCTGCGCCGCTCCATCTACGACGAGGCGGGCAACCCCATGTCGGCCGCCGAGCTGCCCTCCGACCGGGTCCACATCCAGACCGAGGTGTCGGTCCTGGACATCGGCGACATCCAGATCGCCACCGTCCCCGGCGAGCTCTACCCCGAGCTGGCGCTGGTCGCGCCGGGAGGCAAGACGTACTTCCCCGAGCCGCAGGACCCCAACGCGGACTTCCCGGGCGCGCCCTGCGGCACGCCCATCCGCGCTTCCATGCGGGATACGCCGTTCCAGATCGTGCTCGGGCTCGCCAACGACGAGGTGGGCTACATCATCCCCAAGTGCCAGTGGGACGAGCAACCGCCCTGGACCTTCGGCGAGACCGAGGCGCCCTACGGCGAGGGACTCTCGGTGGGCCCGGACATGGCCCCCCTGCTGCTGGCCGTCCTGTCCGAGGAATTGTCCGCGCTGAGAGAACGCTAGGCCTGGCTCACATCCCGGGCGCGGTGAGGATGAAGGGGTAGTTCACGATCGCCACCCCGCCCCGCGGGGCGGGGAACTTCCAGGCGCCGATCTTGCGCACCAGGCATTCCTCCAGCGCGGCATCGCCGACGGTGGATTGGGCGATCGCGGCCCGGCTCACGTACCCGCCCTCCCCGATGGTGAAGCGCACCGAGATCTTGCCGGCCAGCTTCGGGTTGCGGTTCAGCTCCTGCGAGTAGCAGTAGCGGATCTGGTCCCGGTGCGAGGCGATCACCTGGCGGATGACCTCCATGGACAGCGGCCCGATGACCACCGGCTTTCCCACGTTGATGCTGATCGTGCGCTCCTCGGGTGCGCGCATGGCGACCTTCGGGCCGCCGCGCCCACCCCGCGGCCTGACGCTCCCTCCCAGGTTCAGCTCGGCGGACCCGATGGTATCAGGCGGGCCGCCACCGCCCGTGCCCGTACCGCGCGGGGCCATGCCGCCGAACCCGCCGCTGTCGCCCGGCAACGCGCCGTTGACGTTCCCGATGGCGGCCTCCATCTCGCCACCCAGGCCGGTGCCACCCAGGATAGTGGAGGCGGTCTGGGCGCCGCCCGTCCCCCAGAGGTAAATCAAACCCGTCCGACCGACGACGGTCTTGTCGTCGGGCTTGATAGCCTTGGCCGCCGTCCGGCGTCCCGTGTCCGGGCGGCCCGGCAGGCCGGCCTTGCCCGCGGCGCCCGCCGGGGCGCGCGGAGCCGCCGGGCGCTCGTCGATGTCGGTCCGAAGCCGCGGCACGAACACGAAGTCCTGGCGCTCGGGTTGCGCCCGGGAGAGCATGAAGCGCACCACCCGATCGGGGATGCGCGAGAGTTCCTCCTCCGTGGCCGCCACGGCCCGTGGTTGCAGGTGCAAGGTGGCGAACACCCCGGCCATCACGAAGAGCATGAGCAGCAACGAGTTCAGCATGGGAAAGTCGACCCGTTCGGCAAGGCCCGAGACGATCCCCGCCGGGCGCAGGGCGTGGCACAGGCGAAACCCGACCGGCCCGAACCGGACGGTGGCCACGGCTCCCGCAGGCAGAGCGAAGCCCTCGGGCACGCCCCCGCGGAGCACCTGGCGCTGTCCATCGGGCCCGCTCACTTCGGTGGCGGTCGCCGCCTCGGTAAAGATGCGAACCTCGTCATGGGAGATGTGAGCGAGACACACCTCGGGAGCGCCACCGAGATCGTTCGGAAGAAAAAAGTCCGCGCCCGCCTCGCCCGCCGTGATGCGCCGCCGCTTATGTGAGAAGGCCCGGGCCTCGAGCACGGTGTCCTCCTTCCAGAGCTGCCGCACCAGCAGCCGCCAACCCGGGTCCGCGGGCCCCACGGATTCACCAGCAAAATCGCTTCTTGGTTCGCAGGACATGGCGGCCTCCTTGGGCGAAAGGATCTCTTTCGTCCGGCATCGAACCGTAAGCTTGTAGAATCGAAGGCGAACCGCGATCGGGTTCGCCTGCACTCATCAACTGCTACGACAGTCCGTGCGGGGATTTGTTCCTACGAAAAAACCGAGAGCGCGGGAGGATCAGAAGGTGTACTTCACCGTCGGGGAGAGGATGACCATCACGCTCTTCGGCGCGAGCAAAAACTGCCCCACCGCCTCCAGGCCGATGGTGAAGTGCCGAAGCGCCGTGGCGTACTCGACCCCGGTGCCGCCGAAAAACGCCAAGCTCGAGTCGAGCCCGGACGAGTCCGGGACCGCCAGCACATACCCGGCGCCGGCCTTGATGAACCAGGCCAGGCGCTTGGTGGTCATGAGAGCGAACCTGCCGCCGGCCGACAGCAGCAGCCCCGTGGCGTCGTTGCTGACGGTCTCGGTCTTGTCGCCCCGGGTCACGTCTCGGGTGCCGGCGATCTCGAAGCCCTGGACCGAAAGATGCAGGGAGGCGATGGTCCCGAGATCGACCCCCATCTCGATGCCCAGCGCCGGCCCCGGCGGGAACACCGGCGCCGTGGGAGCGCCGCTCTCCGATCCGAAGACATCGCCGATCACCACGGCTGCGCCGAGCGTGGAGCGCAACCAGAAACCGTACTCCACCTCGTTGATCTTGGCCTCGCGCGAGCCGACCTTCTCCTCCCCCTCTTTCCCTTGGGCCCATGCCGCGCTGGCGGCACCCAGGATGACCAACAGGATCACCGTAGCCTGGCGCATGAATCCTCCGTCGTCGCCCGCGTCTTGTCGCCGGCTCAGCCGCCGGACGGGTTGAGGATGAAGGGATAGTTCACGATCACGATGCCGCCGCCCTTGGGCTCGGGGAACTTCCAGGTGCGGATCTTCTGGGTGATGCAGTTCTCCACCGCCGCGTTGTTCAACGTGGTCTGGGCCACCGAGGCCTGGGTCACGTAGCCCTTGGGGCTGATGGTGAACTTCACCGCCACCTTGCCGGCCAGGTTGGGGTTGCGGTTGAGTTCCTGGCTGTAGCAGTACTTGATCTGGTCGCGGTGGGAGGCGATGACCTGGCGGATGATCTCCATGGACAGCGACCCCATGACGATGGGCGTGCCCACGCTGATGTTGACGTTGCGCTCGCCCCGGTCGCGGATGCGCGCCACTCCGGTGCCGTAACCGTACTGCCCGCCGCCGCGGCCCCGGGTACCCAGGCCTCCCACGCCGATGGTGTTGCCCATGCCGCCGCCGCCCGAGCCGGTGCCGCGCAGGCCCAGGCCGCCGAAGCCGCCGCTCTCGCCCACCTGGCTTCCGAACATGTTGCCGATGGCGCCCTCCATCTCACCGCCCAGGCCGGTGCCACCCATCACGGTGGACAACCCCTGCGGGCCGCCCGCCCCCAGCACTGCCAGCAAGCCGCGGTTGCCAACGATCTCCTTGTCGTCCGGCTTGATGGCCTTGACCGCCGAGCGCCGCCCGGTGTCCGGGGCGCCGGGCTTGCCCATCTTGCCCTCGGCGCCCTTGTAGCGCGGGGCCGACTGCTGTTTGTCGTTGATGTCGGACTTGAGTTTCTCGAGGAAGGTAAGATCCTGTTTCTCCGGCTTGGGCCGGGTCAAGATGAACTGCACGAACCGATCCGGGATCTTGTAGAGCTCCTCCTCGGTGGTGTCGATGGCGCGCGGCCGCAACTGGATGGTGGCGATCATGCCCGCGTACACGAAGAGCAGGAGCAGCACGGTGTTGATCATGGTGTAGTCGATGCGCTCGCCCATCCGGGAGAGGTAGCCCGCCGGCCGGGAGGTGTAACGGAAGCGGAAGCCCATCTGGCCGAAACGGACCGTGGCCGTCGCCTCCGGCGGCAGCGAGAACGATCCCTTGCCGAACTCGGAGAGTTTCTTGGTGCCCTGCGCCGTGGTCACCTCGCCGGTGCAGCTCGGCAGAAAGGAGATCATGGCCTCGTTGCCGGAGATGTGGGCGATGGTGAAGCTCGGCGAGCCCAGCAGGTCGGCCGGGGTGAAGAAGTCCGCTCCCTCCTCGCCCACCACCACTTGTTTCTGGTCGCGGGTGAAGGTCCGGACCTCGAGCACGGTGTTGTCGCCCCACAGATGCCGCACCTCGAGCCGCCAGTGCTGACCCTCGGGATGCGGGTCCTCGGGAAGCTCACCCAGGTGTCGCGGCGGAGGCAGGGCCACTCGCCGGGTCTCCGGCTCCACGGGCGTCTCGACCGCGGCCGGGGCCGACACCACCGGGACCGTTTCCTGGGTCACCGGCTCCGGATAACCCTCCGGTGCCGGCGGGGCCACCTCGGCGGGCATTTCGGGCGTGGGCACTGGCGAGGGCGTGGCCACCGCGGTCGGCTCCTCGGCCGGTGGCGGGGTCTCGGCCACGGCTCCGGCCGAAGCGCCGTCGCCACCGTCGCCCTGGACCACCAGGCGGGTATCCCCCAGCCGGATCTCGTCCCCGGCCTTCAGCGCGGCCTTGTTGATCTTCTGGCTGTTGACGAAGGTCCCCTCGGCGCTGCCCATGTCGATGACGTTGAACTCGCCGCTCTGGGCCACCTCGATGACCGCGTGGATGCGCGAGACCTTCTCGTCGTCCAGGTGGAGGTGGGCCGAGGCCAGGCGGCCGATCTTGACCACCCCTCCCGGTTCGCGCTCGAAGCTCTCGCTGCCGATGAGCTCGCCGTTGCGGTAGACCTTCAATGAAATCAAGCGGGCCATGACGGCCTCCTTGGGCGATTTAGAGATCGCCCACCGATTGCAGCACCTTGTCCCGGAAATCCTCGCGCACCTTGATCAGGCTCTTGTGCTGGGCCTTGATCCGCCCGGATAAAAACTCCTGGTCGGGCCGGGTGAGGTCGCCGGTGATGGTGTCGTCCTCGAAGTTGTACACGGTCTTCTTCTTGTAGATTACCCCGTCCTCGGCCTTGGCGGTACCGACTTCCTCGTCCTCGGCCAGGACCGGGAGGCTCCACAGCGCGGCCAGCAGCACGGCCAGCCAGAGGATCCAATGTGATTTTCGCAACATATCTAGCTCCTCCACATCACCCGGCACCTCAAGGCGCCGCGGGTTCTGCCGGCTCGGCCGGCTCGCTCGACTCGGATCCGCCCGCTGGCGGAGCGGAAGCCGGAGACTTTTCCGGATTCTTGGGAGCCTCCGGCGCCGCCTGCTCCTTTCCGACAGCAGGCGCGGGTTTTTGTTCCGGGGGAGGGGTCTTCCCCTTCTCCACGATCACCAGACCATTGGGGAACACCAGGGGCTTTAGGTTCTTGTCGACGTAGCTCACCTTGATGTCGTAGCTCCCCGGTTTGGTCCCCTTGGGAACGTCGAACTCCAGGGTGTTCTCGTCCGGGATGACGTGCTTTACCTTGAACTTGCCGAAGTCCACCCGGGCGACGCAGCGGAACAATGCGCCCTTGAGCCGCACCCGCACGGGCTTGTCGGAGACGAAGGCCAGCGGCAGCGGCACGAAGGGGATATCGGCCGCGGCGTACTTTGTCGCCGGCAACGGCTCCCCCGCCTCCTCCGCGGCCTTCCAGGCCTTGTCCAGGATCTCGGCGCGCTCCTGGTCGATGCGCGCCTTGTGTTTCTCGCGCGGCTGACATGGGGGATACTCCACCCACAACCCACCCTGGAACAGCAGCGGGTCTTTGTTCTTGTCCTTCCAGGTGATCATCACGTCCCACGGGCCCGGCTCGCGCCCGCGGGTGATGTCGAACTCCATGGTGGTGTCGTCGAGCAGGACGTGTTTCACCTTGAGGGTGCCGATCTCCACCTTGGCCACGTCCGAGAACACCGTGCCCATGAGGCGGATACGGTAGTCCTTGTCCGGATCGACCGCCAGCGGGATGACCACGAAGGGAACCTCCGCTCCGGTGGCCTTCTTGGGCGGCAGCGGGCCGCTCGCCTCCTCGGCCTTGGCCCACTCCTTCTCGATGGCCTCGGTGCGGGCCTTCTCCAGGTCGGCCAGGCGCTTCTCCAGGGCCGCCTGCTCGGCCTGCATGCGCTTTTCCTCTTCCTTGATCTTCTCGTCCATCTGGATGTTCTGCATCGCCTCGTCGATGGTCTTCTTGGCGATCTCCACCTGATTCGCCGGGCAGTGGCCCGCGGTGCGGCACACCTCGAGGTAGGCCTTGCACTCCTTCTGCGTGGCGGCGTTGTCGTTGAAGTTGCGCAGCGCCATCTGGCACAGCCAGAAACGCGGCAGCGCGTCATCCTTGTACTTCTCGGCCAGTTGGAGGAAGTGCTGGCGGGCGGCCTCGTGGTCGCCGTTGCCGCGCATGGCGAGCCCCAGCCCGATCTCGGCCTTCTTGTTGTCGGGCTCGTACTCCAGGATCTTCTTGAACTGCTCCCGCGCCACCTTGAAGTCCCGGTAGTCCAGCGCGATCTTGGCCACGTTGAACAGGGTGGGGATCATGTCCGGCGCCTGCTGCAGCGCCAGGCGGAACTGCGCCAGCGCCTCGGAGGCCTTCTTGTTCTGGAGCAGGATGAGCCCCATGGTGTTCAGCAGGCGCGGATCCTTCTCGCGCAGGGCCAGGCCGCGCAGGCAGATCAGCTTGGCCATGTCCAGGTCGCCCTTGTCGAGGTACAGCGAGGCCATCAGCCGGTAGGCCCCGATGTTGCTCGGGTCGCGCACCAGCACCTGGGCGGCCAGCTTCAGCGCCTCGTCGAACTGCTTCTGGGTCTGCAGGATGGCCGCCATGTTCAGCAACACCGCCGAGTTCTTGGCGTCCTCCGACAGGGCCCGCCGGTACACCGACAGCGCCTCGTCGAGCTTGCCCTGGCGCGCCAGCAGCGCGCCCCAGTTGGCCGCCGCCAGCGTCAGCTTGGGGAAGATCTCCAGCGCCTTCTTGTAGTGGCCCTCGGCCTTGGCGTCGTCGTGCAGGGCCTCCCAGATACAACCGAGGTTGTAGTGGGCCTCGGCCATCTTGGCGTCGATTGCGAGAACCCGCTCGAACTTCTCCACCAACCCGCGGTAGTCGATGGCGCCGGATTTCTTCTGGTCCTGGTAGGCCGTCACCGCCTCGGCGAAGGCGGCGCGAGCCTCCGCGGACACGTCGGGGGGCTTGGCCGCGGTTGTCGCCGCCGCCGCGCCCGCGCCTCCCGCGGTATTGTCCACCTTCTGGTCGGGCTTCTCGGGCGTCGAGGAGCAGGCCGCCAGCAAAAGGGCCAGAAGCAGGGTGACGAGTCTTCCGTTCGTGTGCATGACCGTTCTCTCGCTCGGGCGCGGTGCTCGCCGCCCTCCTCAGAGGTCCTCTTTGGGTTCTTCGCCGAACTCGTCGGGCTCCGCGGCCGGCGGGGGGGCCTTGCCGGGCGCTCCTGCCTTGGACGCGTCCTCGGCCGGTTGCCCCGCCTCTTCCTTGCCCGGCTCGGCAGCTGGCGCCGCCTCGCCTTCCGGGGCCTTGGGCTCCTCCGGCGCCGCGCGGGTCTCCGGCCGCTCCTTGCGCTCGGTCTGCAAGGGAGCCTCGTCCAGCAGCGCCGGGTTCTTCATCACTTCTTCCCAGGTGGCCACCAGCAGCGGGCTGCGCGAGGCGGTGTCCGCCACCACGCTGAGGTTGAACCCCAGGTCCTCGCGCGGATACTTGTCCGGGCGGTACTGCTGCAGCTTCTCCAGGGCCCGCTGGGTGAACTGGCTGTAGAAGCCGAGATCGGAGCCCTTCACCACCGCCGCCTCGAAGTGCGCCACCGCCTTGTCCTCCCAGGGCTGGCCCATCTGGCGCAGGCCGTCCTGGTACAAGCCCTTCTGCTCCGGGGTGAGCCCCGCCGGCAGCGGCGCCTTGTAATAGGTCTCGGCGAAGTCCTCGTAGGCCCGGCCCAACTTGTACAGCGAGGCGATGGCCCATTCGGCCTGGCCCAGCTTGACGATCTCCTCGTAGGCCTTCTTGACCTTCTCCAGGCGCCGGGTCTTCTCGTCGAGCTGGGGTTTGACCTTCTTGGGGTCCGAGGTGTTGAACTTGTACTTGACGTACTCGTTGTACAGCGGCTCCGACTGGATGAACTCGGCGTGGGCCGCGGCCTCGGCGGCCTCGTACATCGTCTTGCGCTTGGCCGCGGGGATCTTGCGGTAGGCGACCAGCACCTCCTGCATGGCCCGCTCGGCCTCGCGGAACTTCTTGAGCCGGTTGTAGAGCAGCGCGGCCTTCATGCGCGCTCCGATGGCCCGGTCCGGGTGCTTGCGGCCGTACTGGTCGGCGTACTTGAGGAACATCTCGATGGCCCGGGGGTACTTCTTGGTCTTCTCGAACATCAGGCCCAGCGAGTACACCACCTTGGGCGTGTCGTCGGCGTCCGGGAAGAGGTTGATGAACTCCTCGCGGTCCTTCACCGCCTGCGGATACTGGCGCAGCGCCTCGCGGTAGATGCCGGCGTTCAGCAAGGCCGCCTGGGCGTCCTCGACGTTCCAGGTGCGCTTGTTGCCCTCGATCTTCTTCTCCTCTTTCTTCTTCTCCTTCTTAGGCGGGGCCTTCTCGCCCTTGCCGGGCTTGGCCTTGTAGCTCACCGCCTTGCCCAGGCCGGCCATCTCCTTGTAGCGCGAGGCGTAGGTCTCGTAGAGCGAGGCGGCCTTGTCGTAGTCGGCCATGCGCTCGTAGTTCTCGGCCAGGTTGAAGATGGTGCCCGGCACCAGGTCGCTCTTGGGATACTCGTCCACCAGCTTGCGCCGGGCCTTGAGCGCGAGATCCAGCCGCTCGGCCTTCTCGAACTCCACGCCGGCGTTGAACAGCGCCACCGGGGCCAGCTCGTGGTTGCGGAACTTCTTTACGAACCCGATGAACTCGTAGGCCACCTTGCGGTGGATGCGGTTGTCGGGCATGGGCGGCTGGTTGGGGGCGGGCTTGCGCAGTTTTTCTTCCAGCACCTCGATGCGCTTGAAGGCGATCTTGGGGATGAGCTCCTGCAAGTAGGTTCGAAGCTTCTCGTTCTTGGCCATCAGCTTCGCGTTCTGGAAGTACTTGTCGGCGTATTTGTTCAGCCCGTCCATGTCGCACTGGAACTTGTCGAGGATCTCCAGCACCAGGTTGGCCGAGTAGTCGGCGAGCTCCGAGTCCGGGCAGCGGTCCACCACCGCGTCGAAGCGCTTCAGCGCTTCGTCGAAGTGGTGGTAGTCGTAGTAGGAGTTGGCGATGTCGTAGGTGATGGGGCAGTAGTCCTGATCGCTCGGGCAGTGGTCCATGTAGATGCGCGCCGCCTCGATGAACCGCTGCTTGCTCTTGGGCAGCGGGAGCTTCTGCTTCTGCTGGCAGCCGCCCTTCTCGTCGGGGGCCGGCGCCGCGTCGCCCTTCTCGGCCTTCTCGGCCTTCTCGCGCTCCTTGCGGGCCTTCTTCTCCTTCTTGGCGTCGGCCTTGTTCACCTCGCGCAGGGCCATGATGGTCTTGTACGAGGCGTCGCACAGGTAGGTGCCAGGCAGGGTGCGCTCGGGCGGCTTGCCGTCCTTGGGCGGCTCGGGGAATTTCTTGTGCTCCTTGAGGTAGGCGAGATCGACCGCCACGATCTTGGAGTACTCGGTGGCCGCGCGCTCGAAGAGCTTCAGCCAGTGGTACAGCATCTCGGCGTAGGCGAAGCGGATGTCGTAGGCGTAGATCGAGTCCGGCGACAGCTCCAGGTAGTCGCCGCACATCTCCTGGGCGTACTCGAAGGTCTCCTTCTGCTTGGTCTCGCGCGCCTCCTTGTACCAGTCGTTGCACATGCGGCGCAACGTGAGCTCGGCCAGCTCCCGCGCCTCCTTGATGCGGTTCTTCTGGGCGTCGGTGGGCTTGGCGATGCACTCGGCGATCTTGCGGAACAGGTCCACCAGCTCGCGCACCTGCTGCACCGTGTAGCGCCGCGCCGCGCTGTCCTTGCCCAGCCGCGAGGCGCACTCCACTACCCGCCCCTGGTAAAAGGGGACCTCGGGCGAGCACTTCTCCTCGCCGATGAGGTGCTTGTACAGGATGATGGACTTCTTGTCCTGGCCGGTGCCGAAGTACAGGTTGGCCAGGCTGACCAGGAGGTCATGGGACTCTTTGGGGGCGAGCTTGCCGAAGATGCGCGGCGCGTCCTGGGCCGAGCCGCAGCCTTCGCGGCTGTAGGTGAGGGTGAAGTCCTTGAGGGCCTCCTTGCGGATCTCGAAGCGGCGCTTCTTGCCCGAGCCCTCCATGTCCTCGAGGTAGATCACGGTCTGGAACTTGTCCTTGGCCTGCTCGCACTCGCCCATGTTGTAGTAGCACCACCCCTGCTTGTAGATGGCGTAGGGGTAGACCTCGGAGTCCTCGTACTCGGCCACCTTCTTGTAGGCGATGAGCGCCTTCTCGAGCATGGCCGAGCCCTTGGTGGCTTGCTCGAAGTAGTACTCGGCGAAGGCCAAATACGCATCCGGTACGAACTTGGACTTGGGGTAGGTGCCGATGAGCTCCTTGTAGATGGTGAGGGCGTCGGCCTTCTTGTCCATGTCCCACAGCGAGGACCCCAGGAAGAACAGCACCTTGTCGCGCTCGGGGTAGTCCTTGTAGGTGTTGGCCACCTCGCGGTAGGCCTCGATGGCCTTGAGGCGCCACTCGTCTTCCTTCACCCGTAAGGCCTTCTTGGCGGCGTCCACCTTGGCGCGCAGCTTTTCGTTGGTGGGATCTTTGGCCAGCTCGTCGTCCTGTTCCTGGGCCTGGTTGAAGTAGTCGGTGGCCTCCTCGTAGAAGTTCTCTGCCAGGCGGAACTTGAGGGCGGCGACCTCCTTGGGATCCTGCTCGTACTTGAGGAGCTCTTGGAGCTGGGAGCGGATCTCGGCGCGCTTGGCGGCGATCTGCACGTCCACCGAGCGGGTCTTGCGGCGGATCTCGGAGTAGTCGATGGTCGGGCGCCGCTTGGGTTCTTCTTCTTTCTTCTTTTCGGTGGTGTAGCCGAACGCCGCCACGGGCAGGCCCGCCATCAGAAACGCCAACCAGCAAACGAAGGTCCGGAGCATGTCTCCTCCCGGGTGCCGCTACTGGCCCTTGCGGCAGCCGTAGGTCAGGGTGTACTCGTAGGTCCCGAGCTCGTCGCGCCAGTACTCGCCGTCGTAGGGCCAGTACAGCTTCTCGTCGTCGGTGGCCGGGGTCCAGTCGTACTCGATGAGCGCCACGTTGCTGCGGCTGTTGGGATCGAGCCGGGTCGCCTCCAGCATGTTCTTCTCGGCCGTGGTGTTCTCCAGGGTGATGCGCGCGCCCATGGAGAGCAGCTCGGCCAGCGCCTTGCGCTCCGACTCCAGGCGCTTCTGGGTGAGGAGGCCGGCCTGCTTCATCAGGTCCTCCTTGCGCTGCTTGAGGAGCAGGGTGAGGCGCTCGGCCAACTTGCTGCGGGTGAAGGTCTCCTTGGCCTTGGCGATGCGCGAAAGCTCCCGGTCGATCTCCAGCACCGAGGCGTTGAGCACCTTGAGATCCTTGTCCGAGAGCGCCAGGTTGAGGATGCGTTTCAGGAGCTTGCCGGACTCGCCCGAGGGCGGCGCCTGCTGGATGGCCAGGAGCTGGCGGTAGTAGGCGTCCGGGGCCTGGGCCTTCTTGAGCAGGTTGTCGATCTCCTTGAACAGGGGCTCGTAGCGCTTCTTGAAGTCGGCCACGATCTGGTTGCTCTCGGGGTAGCGGCAGTTCTCGAAGTAGGTCACCGCCTTGAGGATCAGGCTCTCGGGGAAGTACTCGTCGGCGAAGAACGGGCTGTCCAGCGTGATCAGGTTGCCCAGGGCCTTCTTGAAGTCCCCCAGGCGGAAGTTGGCCCAGCTCTTCTCGAACAGCGCCTCCAGCCAACCCTCGCTGTCGCGCCCGATGTGGTCGTAGTAGAACAGGGCGTAGCGGAACTGCTTGTGGGCGTAGTGGGTGCGGGCCAGCTGGAAGAAGGACATCTCGCGCAGCCGGTCGTCGCGGAACTGGCCCTTCTTGGGGTGCAGGATCTGCACCACCTTCTTGAAGGCGTCCACGGCGGCCTGGAAGTTCTCCTCCTTGTAATAGATGATGCCCTCCAGGTACTTGGCCCGGGGATAGAACTTGCTCTTCTCGTCGATCTGCAAAATGAGCGCCCGGGCCTTGGAGAGCATGCCCACCACGTCGGTCGGCAGGGCGCTGGGGCCGGTCTTCTTCTCCACGTCGAGGTCCAGCCCGAAACCCTCGTCGGCGGCGGCCTTGGGCTTGCCGCCGGCGGGCGCCTCCTCTCCGCCGCTGAGGTCGAAGCCGAACTCGTCGGCGGGGGCCTTGGCCTTGTCGTCCTTGTTCTCCTTCGGCGCGGCGGCGGCCTGGCCGGCCTTCTCCATGTCCAGGGCGCGGAAGTAGAAGTACTTGGCGAGCAGGAACATGAACTCGTCCTTGTACTTCTTGGGGAACTCGATGTCGGCGAAGCGCGCGATGTCCTTGAGCACCTCCGCCTGGTCGGTGATCTTGTGGCTGATGAAGAAGAGCCACTCCAGCGAGGTCTTGAAGTATTTGTGCTCCAGCCCCTTGTCGAGCACCCGCCCGAAGGTCCACAGCGAGGAGTGGTACAGGCCCATGCGGTACAGGGCCTTGGAGAGCTGGTACTCCGCGAGCTCGAAGAAGGGCTTGGCCTTGGGGTTGTTGTAGAGGTCCCAGAAGATCACCGCCGCCGAGGCGTAGTCTTCTTCCTTCATGAGGTCCAGCGCCTTCTCGCTCTGCTCTTTCTCGATGCTTTTGACCGACACGTCGAGGCCGAAGCCGAAGTCCTCGCCGCCGCCATCCTGGCCGCCGGCGGCCTTGGCGTCGGCCTTGCCCTTGGGCGGAGGTTGGGGCGTGCCTTTCTTCTTGTCGTCTTTCTTGGGGTCCTTCTTCGGGTCTTTCTTCTTGTCGCCGCCCGAGAGATCCATCTCGAAGTCGTCCTGGGCGAGCGCGTTCGGGATGACGGGAGCGGGCAAGCGCTGCACGCCACACAAAAAGAACGCGGCACCCGTCAGGCCGGCCAGGAAGGGGATCGCGGTTCGCATGGTCACCTCGCTCACTGGAACTCGTACTCGAACTCCACCGGCAAAAAGAAGCTCACCGCCGCCATGAGCAGCAGGTGGTTCTGGATGTCGGTGAAGCGGGCGCCGGAGTCCAGCGACAGGGTCTCGGTGTACAAAACGTCGCGCACCTCCAGCTTGAACACCATCCAGGAGGTGGCGAAATAGCGCAGCCCCAGCCCCACGTCGGTGGCGAGCCGGGCGCCCTTCTCGGTGTAGGCCACCCCGAAGCCGCCGATGAGATAGGCGTCGAACATCACGATGTCATCGGTAAAAAGCGACAGCTTGCCGTAGATGGGCGACCAGGTGATGTCGCCGGTGAGCACCCAGCGCAGCTGGCTCACCTTGGGCAGGGCGGTCATGGCCTGCTGGAAGAACTTGCCCATGTCGGTCTGGATGGTGGCGGTGTACAGGAAGTTGATTTCAAGCCCCAGCGAGTCGGCCGGGTGGTAGGTGAACTGGGCCCCGCCGCCGAGCTTCTGGTAGAAGGCGTCGTTGAGGCTGAGGGCGAAGACCGGGGTGAGCTCGAAGCGCCCGCGCTTGAGGAAGTCCTTGCGCTGCACGCTCTTGATGCGGTCCTGCTGGATGGAGACCGCCGCGCTCTTCTCGGGCGCGGCCGCCGGCTTGGCCTTCTCCTCCGCGGGCGCGGGGGCCGGCGCCGGCTCCTGGGCGAATGTGCCATACGGGGCGAGGAGAAGCGCCCCGGACAAGAATCCCAGCGTGATGGCGATCTTCATTGCGCCTCCTCCGTGCGCCCGTCGAGCAGGAAGATGGAAAGCCCCAGGTTGAACACCAGTTGGTTCTGGACATCGGCGCGCTCGGGGCTGCCTTTCTTGATCTGCACCTTGTCGGTGAAGAGCAGAAAATCGGTGATCTCCGCCTTGAGGGCGAAGGTGCGGTTGAAGAAGAAGCGGAAGCCGAGCCCGAAGTGGGCCCCGAAACCCACCGCCGAGCTGGTGTCGAGCTCCCCGCCGATGAAGCCCAGCCCGCCCAGCAGGTAGGTGTCGAAGTGCCAGATCCACTCGGCGGCCAGCGCCACCTTGCCGTAGAGCGGCGCCCAGTAGAGGTCCGCCGCCGCCAGGAAGGTGCGCTTGCCGGCGTAGGGGAAGGTCACGTCGCTGGCGCTGCCCTGGTAGGAGGCGTTGCTGGTCTCGAGGTTGAGGTTGTAGGTGAACATGCCCTGGATGGCGAAGGCCTCGTTCAAATGGTAGGCCGCCTGGATCCCGCCGCCGAGCTTCTGGTAGAAGGCGTCGTTCAGGCTCATGCTGGTAAACGGCAGCAGCGTGAACTCCAGCCGGCCGGCCTTCATGAAGTGCCGGTTGGAGACCGACGGGATGCGCTCCTTGAGGGTGCGCCCCTGCTGCGCCCAGGCCGCTCCTCCTCCCAGTACGGAGCAGAGCCCGAAGAAGACCGGCACAAGAACTGCCCCAGCCCACCGGACACGTCGCGCAATTGGCTTCGCCATCGAGCCTCTCCTCTCGAAGTTTACGGCGCGCACTCTGCCAATATCTTCTTTTGAATCACGGGCATATTTGGCTTTCGATGGTAGGACGGAGGGTCGAGGACTGTCAAGGCAATTCGCCCGCTCCCGGTACTCGGAGGATGGCATTTTTTCTTGTCTTGGCCCTTCGAGGCGTGATAAGCAACCTCTGGCCGGCGTTTCCATCTCCGGTCTCCCTCCGGGGAGGACCGGACGGTACGGGAGGTCCCTGATGCGGTCGCACGGTCTGATTGTCCTGACGCTCCTTGGGGTACTCTTCGCCTGCGGGCTGCCCGGCTGTGTCGGGGACGACGTCGGCACGCCTTGTGGGTTCTCCTGGTATGAGAACAACTGCAACGAGTACCCCCAGTGTCATCCCCTCCAGGATGACAGCGGGGCGGTGAACATCAACAACCGCTCCTGCCCGGCCGACTGCCTGCAGCTTCGCTCGATGGAGTGCGAGAACCTGGTGTGCGCCGCCACGCAAATCACCGAGGGCACCACCGAGGAGATGGTCAACCACATGAACGGCCAGTGCGTCTCTCCCAGCAACTCGACCACCTGCCCCTCCGCGCCGGTGAGCTGCACCGGCTACTGCACCAAGGAGTGCCTCTCGGACGCGAGCTGCCCCAAGGGCTATAGCTGCAGCCACATGGCTCCCTTCGGCGAGAACCTGCACTGCAATCCGCCGGAGCAGTGGGGCGACAACTGCACCGACTCCTGCACCAAGGCGGGCCAGGGCGGCTGCCCCTCGACCAGCTCGCCGACCTGGGACCGCTCGCTCTGCGACGCCCCTGCCAACGCGGGCTGCTGCGCCTGCATCTGCAAGGTCTTCTGTCCCCTGGCCCAGAAGCGCTTCTGCCGCAAGAAGGGCTGGGACCAGAAGTCGTTCCCCAACGCCACCATCGATCCCTCGATCCAAGAACGATGCAAACAGTAGACCCGGCCGGGCCCGGCCGACCGACGAAGGCTGGCCCGCTCGTCGTTGTCCTCGCCGCCCCGATCTTTTCCCTCGCTCTCGGCGCGTGTGTCAGCGCCCGCATCAACGTGGTGGACGAGCGCACCGCCCTCGAGAACCAGATCCTGGGCCGCTACCAGGAGCTCGACGAGAGCCTGTTGCAGCTCGCCTCGGTGCGCGCGGGGCAGGACGAGGGCTGGGCGCCCGAGCAGGCCAGCGTGCGCGACGCCGCCATCCGGGCCCGGCGCGTGCAGCGGTTCGTCCAGGACGACGTGGACGAGCTGCTGCGCCTCGGCTGCCTGGGCGAGGGACGCACCGCCCGCCTGCTCCCCCGGCCCTGCGACGAGGCCGCGAAGGACCCCAAGCTCGAGGAGCGGGTCCAGCGGGTGGCGCGGCTCGAGAACGAGGCCCGCCAGGCCATCCTGATCTTCGTCATCGAGACCACCCCGGAGTTCAGCCGCAAGGACCTGCCGCGGCTCGAGAGCGCCTGGGCGCGCCTTCGCGCCGAGCAAGTGCCCGCGGGCACCTGGCTGGAAGATCCGGACGGCGCCTGGAAGAAGAAGTAAGGCCCATCTTCCATTCAGGACCCGCGAACAACACGCGATGCCGCCCGGCCTTTGCTTGAGGCAACGCGCGAAGGCGGAGCCGAAAGAGCCAGCGCGTTCGCGCGGGCCATGAGGCGCGCTAGAGGCGCAGGTATTTCTCGAGCAAGCCCCCCACCGGGAGCGGCGGCAGCCGGTAGGTGTCGCCGGTGAACCCCTCGATGAGCCCCGAGGCGGCGCGGGCCGCGATCCCCATGTCGAAGCGGACCTCCATGTTGAGCCGGCCCATGGAGAGATCCAGCAGCGCGGTCCGGGGCGCCACCTTGAAGCGGTCCAAGAATTTTCTAAGGCGCGAGATCCCCGGGTTGGCCTGGGCCGGATCCAGCGCCTGGAGCAGCGCCTCCAGGGTCGAGTAGCCGATCTGGGTGAGGTGGAAGGTGGCCCCGACGTCCCGGGTGCGCAGGTTCGCCCCCAGCCTCACCGTCCCCGCGACCTCCGAGGCCCCGCCCCCGAATCCTCCCAGCCTGGAAAGATCCATCCCGCTCATCTCCCCTTCCAGCGTAAAAGACCTCAGTTCGGCCGGCGCGTACACGACCTGCATCCGGGCCAGCACGTCGCCACCGAGGAACGAAAAAGCCAGCCGATCGAGGCTGAGGCGCCCCTCCTCCACCGCCAGCGCCCCGGACACCTGGGAGAAAGAGAGCTCGCCGGCCTTGACCCGCTCGATGAAGAAACGCCGCTCCTCTCCGCGGAGCGGGCGCAGCGCTTCATCGTAGGCGCGCGAGGCCCCCGTCGTCTGACGATCGGCGAGCGGAGTGCCCGGGCTTTGCTTTCCGAACATCTCGAACGCCGGAAAATACCGGAACCGCTGGCGGACCGGCAGCACGCCGCGCATCCCCGAAATCGAGAGCGCGCCCGTCTCGGCGTCGGCGCCGTCGAAGGAGAGCTTGCCCGAGAGCTCGGCGTTCCCGGAGAGGCTCTCGAGGGTTGCCTCCAGGGCCGCCTTGCCCCGGACGGCGAGGCTCTGCGCAAAGCGCACCGGCTCGGCCGAATCGAACTGATAGCGCACGGTCCCCGAGGCCTTCAGCTCCGAGAGCCGGTCGACCGAGCCGGGCCACACCCCTTGCCCCGAGGCCACAAGGCGGCTCTTCAGGCTGGGCACATCGAGCGCGATCTCCCGGAACCACACTTCCTTTCGGCCGAGCAGGCGGGCATCGAACGACAGGGAGATCTTCGACAGATCGAGGTGGGCCAGCGCGGAGTGCTCGACGCGCGCGGCCTTGAGGGAACCCTTCAGCCCCAGCTCGTCCAGCCCCGTGCCCGTTCCCGTGAGCGCCAGGCTGAGCCCGGCCAGGGCCATCCCCGGGCCGCGCAGGTTCTCCAGCGTGAAATTGACGTTGACCTCCTGGGCATGCCGGGAGGGATCGGACTGCGCCAGGACCCGCCCCGACAGACCGGCGATCTCCAGCGCCGGCTGGGCCAGCGCCGCCTCCACGCCGCGCAGCAACACCTCGACGCGGGCGGCCGGCAGCGCCCCGGCCGGATCCAGCGCGATCGCCGCGATCTTGCCCGAGAAGGTCAGGTCCAGCTCCACCTCGCCCCGCAGCGCCGGCAACCCCGCCGTCCAGGCGGCCGGCAGCGCCGCGAGCAAGGTCTCGATCCGCACCGGCGCGAGGTGCGCCTTCGCGCCCAGGTCTCCGGCGAAATAGTTCGCCGCGCCCTTCACCGCGACATTGGCCAGCGCCGGCACGTCGAGCCGGAACGCCTCCACCGTCACGCGCTCGTCTGCCAGCCGGCCCCGGCCCTCGAGGCGCACCTTCCCGGGCGCCCAACCTCCGCCCGGCAGGCCAAGTTCCAGCGCCGCGATGTCCGCCGAGAGGTCAGCCGCCAGGGCGAGCGGCGTGAGCGCGGGCACCTCGAGCCGGGCCGAAAGCGCCACCCCGCCGGCTCGAGCCGCGCCGTTCGCGCCCGTCTCGATGCTCGCCTCCCCGCACCGCGCCTCCAGCCGGGCCTGGAGCGGGCGGCGCAGCTTCGCGCCGGACATCCCACCCCCCGCAAGATCCGCCGTAAAAGACGCCTCTTTCGCGCTCGCCTGGGCCAGCTTGACCAGATTGGCGCCGCCCTGGATCCGCCCGCCGGCAAGCTCGCTCAAGGTGGCGACATCGAGCGGACCGGCAGGAAGGGCCAGTTTGGCGTTTATGAACGGGCCTTGCAGCTCCCCTTCGGAAAGTACCACCCGCCCCGCCTTTCCCGAAAGAGCCGCCGTGAGCCGCGGCAGGATCACGCGCCCCTCGGTGATCGTGACGGCCCCACCGGCACCCGCGAACTCCAGCGAGCCGGTCAGGTTGCTTGCGACCAGCGGCCCGGTCGCTTGAGCGGCGGAAAACCGTAGAGAGAACAGCTCGGGCTCGAGAGCAAGGCCGCCCCGCTCCGCGCCGGGCATGATGCGACCAGCCATGGACAGGTCGACCCGGGGCCGTTCGAACATGATGGCCGCCGTCCCGGCCCGCGCGGCATCGAGCTTTCCGCTTACGGAAACTCGCCCGCCCGTGGGCGAAGGCTCGAGTTTCACCTCCAGCGTGCCGCTCGCCCCTTGCACGAGCGCTTCTCGCGCAGTTCCCACGTCGCTTATCGCCAGCATAAGGCGCGCCTGGGGCAACCCGCCGCCGAGCCGCCCGTTCGCCTCCGCCTCCACCAGTACCGCCTCGCCGCGCGAGACATACTTCCTTGCCGCCTGGCCCAGTAGCTCGGTGAGCAGCACCCGCCCGGCCCGGACCGAGTAGCGTAAGCCCTCTTCCGAATCCACCACTTCCCCGCTGAGTTCGAGGAGCGGCCGGGGCGCGCCTTGCGCGAGCGAATCCAGCCGAAGGCGTGAGAGCGTAACATTGCGCCCGCCGTCGGACACGGTGGCCGTGAAAGAAAGCTTCAGCGGCGCGCCATGCGGGAACACCGGCCGGCACAGGTCGAGCGCGCCCTCCGCCCACAGCTCGCCCCCCGCCGAGAGCTTGACCTCGAGATCGAGCCCCAACGAGAGCGAGAGCCGGCCGCCGGGGACCTCGTCGGGAAGATCCTCCAGCGTCAGGTTGGCCTCCGTGGGGCACGGGAGCGAGACCTCCGCCCGGGCCGACGGCTTTCCGTCCTGCCAGTTGCCCACAAGGCGGATCTCGCCGTCTTTGAGGTGGAGGCGGGTGGCGCCGAGCGCAGATACGACCTCGAGGCCTTCGATTGCGAGCGACTGGAGATCCACGCGGAACGGCTCGCCGGGCTCCTTTGGCGTGGGCGCCGGCGGAGATTCCGCGGCGGGCGGTTTTCTCATGGCCAGCAGCGCCTCGAGGTTGGTCACGCCCTCGCGCTCCTCGAGCACCAGCCGGGGGTGCACCAGGTGGACCCGCTTCACCACGAACTGCCGGTCGAGGAGCTGGCCCAGCGAGTACTCCACCTCGATGCGCTCGACAGAGACGGGCCGCTCGGAGAACCCCGGCGGGGCGCGCAGCGCCACGTCGCGCAGAACGAGACCGCGCAGGATGTGCAGCTCGAGCTCCCCCGCTTCCACCGCCAGGCCGGTGCGCGCTTCGATCTGCTCGATCATCAGGCGGCGGATGCGGTCGTCGGGGAACAGGATGAGCAGCACCACCCAGGCGATCCCCAGCAGGCCCAGAATCCCCAGGAAGATCCACAAAAATACCCGCAGGGCGATCCGGGCCACGCGGCGGGGAAGGCTTGGCCGCGCTGGCTTTTTCGGCTCCTCTGCCGCCATGAGGCGGATTGTACCAGAGCGCTGAGCGCGGGCCAGTTTTCGATGATAAATGAGAAAAAAATGCCGCGCTCTGCCGCTCACTGCTGAAAGCTTACTCCGGCCAGTACTTCTTTAGATCGATCATCCACAGCGCCCCCCAGCCGCCGGTGGCGTAGCTGAGGTACACCAGCCGGTCGCCGGAGATCTTGGGGCAGCACTCCACGAAGCCTTCTCCGAAGGTCACCTGCTTCTCCTCTCCGGTCTCCAGGTTGTGGACGAAGACGTGGCTCTGGATGGGCACCCCGCTCGGATCCCTGGAGCCGTAGCGGTAGTCGGTCCAGGCGACGTACTTGCCGCTCACCACCGCGTACTCTTGGTCATGGGGATCGGTGGTGAGCCGGCGCAGCTCGCCGGTGGAGATGCGGTAGAGGTAGATGTCGGAGTTCTCGTAGCTGCAGTTGGGGTAGGTGGTCCCGTTGCGGAGATCCGTCCACACCACCAGGTCGCCGTCGACGTCGGGACGGAATTGGCCGATGTCGTCGTCGGTGAGCTGCCTGGACTGGGCCGTCTTGAGGTCGTAAAGTACAACCTCCTCCCTGCAGAAACCCTTTCTATAGTCCTCCCAGACGATGTATTGCCCTGATACGCCTGTAACAAATTGTTGGGCTCTGAGTTCAGTCAGGCGATGGAGTGTTTGACTGCTGAAGTAATACACAAAAACCTCAAGGTTTATTTGATCATCCACATCGATAGGATCGCAGCGCAGATTGAACACAAGTTTGTCGCCATGAACATGAGCATAGTTGGGTTCACGGCAAGGAAGATTGATGAACTTGTAGTCACTACTTTTCTTGTAATGATATATTGCAAGTCCGTAGTTGTCTTCTGGTTTGTCAATGCCCTTGGCTACCAGAAACTGATCTGAAATGGCGGGCCCCACTCTGGAGGGGTAGTTTTCATCTTTTTCAGGTTCGGAGATAAGCTTTTCCTTTTCAGAAATGATGTCAACAACATACAATGCGCTATTGATTCCTGAGTATGATATGTTGTTTTCAAAAAAATCATAACCCGAGACTGGACTATCGTAATATGTCACACGTATTGCTCCAGATTGATTATTTTGTGAAAAACCATGATGTACAATAGGAAAAATGTCATTGTTAGAATTATCCCAGGAGCACGCCATGATAAATGAGCACACACATCCACTGAGCCAGATACGGCAGCGCATGTCTCCACCTCCAGCCTAAAAACTCATCCGCGCCGCGCAGCGGGCGGGGGGTATCACCTCGCCGCCGAGTTCCGGGCAGGACTCGTGAAAGAGCAGCCGCGCCCTCGCGTCGCCCGAGGCCTCTCTACACTGGAACTCGAGCCGGTGCCAGCCCTCGGCAAGCTCGATGGCCTCGCTGGTCCGCCTGCCGGGTTCCTGCCAGAAGGCCTCCAGGAGCTTGTTGCCGTCGATGCTCAGCCGTGCCCCGTCGTCCGTGTCCGCGACGAACCGATACACGCCGGGTACGTCGATCCGCAGCCAGCCCTCCCATCCCACCGCGAAGTGGTCGGGCCACTGGAGACCCAGGACCCGCGGCGCGCCCTTGCCGAAGTCGTCGTTCACCGGCGAGCGGTCGAAGTCCTCGCCCGTCTCGAGCATCCACCAGAAGAACGGGAAGTACCCTTTCCGCACCAGCCCGCCATCGCCGCGGTATCGCAGGCGCTCGGGCCGAATCGCCCCGGCCTCGCCGCCCGCGGCCGCCAGCGCAACATAGAGCTCGCCGCCGCGCCGGCAAACGGTCAGATCCGCGACCACATCGTGCCAGCCGCGCGTAAGGCGTATGGGAAGCGACTCCTCATCCTGCGCGGCGCAGCGCCCTAGACGATCCGCCGGCCCAAAGCGAAGCATCACCAGCTCGCCGTCGATGAACATCCTCATGCCTCCCTGGCTTCGCAGGCGGAAGACATACTCGCCGTTCTCCGGTATCTCCACCTGGCCGACCCATCGATACGAGCGGTTCTGTCCTCTATCAAAGCTCTCTGCGAGCGCCGCCGTATCGAAGCTCTCGGCCTGTCGCGCCTCCAGCCGCTTTCCGAGATAGTCGATGCGCTTCAAGCCCCCCGCACGGACCCCGGATGGCTCGCTGGAGTCCTCCTTCCTCGTCCATTCACCCGTAGAAAGATCCTGCTCCCACACGCGCAGCTCGCTCTTGCCATCCTCCCGCTTCCCGCCGACCAGGAACACCCGGGTCCCGTCCCGGGACGGGATGAGCGACGCGCCCCAACGGGGTTCGGGACACGGTGACGCCTTGCAGTCGTTCACCGCCGACCACTCTCCCGTGGCGAACGAGTACATCCAGGAGTCGCTCAGCGCTCGCGTTCCATCCTGGCCGCCGAATAGGTAGAGCGCGCCTCTCGCCGGCAGGTAGGCGAGCGAGGCCCGCTTTCGCGCGGGGCCGGCCACCTTCTCCGGTTGCCCTACCATCTCGAGTGTCCCGCCTGCGCTCCGCAGCCGCCAAAGCTCGTTCGACACGCCGCTCGATGTCTCGCCGCCGAAGAAGTACACATCCTGCGTCGCGGGATCCGTCGCCCGCGCGGCGTATGCCCTCGGCAGTCCGACGCCCGATAGCCGGCTCCATGTCCCGTCGGCCAGCTCGAGAGCCCAGGCATCCGTCACGAATCCTTCACTGGTTCTGCCACCGAGGACGATGAGGCGACGATGGAGATTGTCAGCCGCCATCAAGGCGCCGCTCCGGGGAGCCGGCGTGCCGTATTCGAGCGAAAGGTGCTTTATCGCCGTCACCGTCCCGGAGCCCGCGTTCGCCACGTACGCCTCGCGACGGTATCCGTCGATGGACACCGTCGTCGGATAGCGGCCCGCGGGAAGGGTGTACGCGACCCTTCCGGCACCGAGGTCGATGATCGTGATCTCACCCCGATCGAAGTTGGTGACGGCCGCCAGAGCGCCAAGCTGCTCCAGTTCGACACCGGCCGGCGATGGCACGCCGGGGATCTCTTTCGCCACATCCCAGGTGTCCGTCCGATACACCGTCACCAGGTTCTCCTGGTAGCTCGTCACCACCGCAAACGCCCCGTCGAGCGAAAGCGCGATGCCGGTCGCGTCTCGATCGAGGCTCACCGTCTTTTGCAGCGTGAGCGTAGCCGCGTCGTAGACATCGATCCGGTCGTAGTTGTCCCGGACCACAAACAGCCGGCTCCCGTCCGGGTGCACGGCCAGCGCGTCGTATGTCAGCCGGTCGTGGTACTCGTACGGCGCCACCTGGACCACGGCCCGGCTCGCCGGATCGATCATCAGGATGGCCCACCACCAGCGGGTGCCCGTTTGATACCTTGCGCGGACGAACACTCGCTCGCCCGCCGGGCTGGCGGCGAGCAGCGTCGGCTCGTAGAGCCCGAGCGGGATCTCGGCGATGACCGACCAGTTCATCGTGTTGACTATCGTGATGGAGTTCGATCCCCGGTTGCTCACCCACAGCTCCGCCCGTTGCCTGAGCAGGGTGAGGCTCGCCGGGTGATCGAAACCCCACATCTGACTCACCGTGACCCCGGTGTCGAGATCGACGAGGTCCAGCCGGTTCGACCCCTCGCAGGCCACGATCCCCAGCCGCTCGTCGGTCGAGAGCACCATGGGGTTGAGGTTGATCTCCCGCGGCAGGCTTCCCACGCCGATCTCCGACACCCGCGGATAGTCGGCGCGCGTATCCACCCTGCGCCAGCGGAGCCCGCTGCCGGAATGGCCGGCGAAGAGGTCCGCGCTGTACGACCCGTCCGTGCGCTGGCCGCCGAAGGCGAACCGCACCGCCTCACCCCCGACCGCGGCCACCGCGGACGAGAAGCCGTAGGGTGCGATGCGGGCACTCTCGCCCTCCTCGTAGACCACCGGGCCGAAGTGCCGGATGTACCCCTGGGTGTCGTCCACGCGGATGATCACTGCCTCCGCCGGGATGAACTCCAATTTCATGGAAAAGGCAGACATGCTAACGCGATCGACGGTGCAGACGAGATCGTCCCCAAAAGGATTCCAGACCGTGAAGCTTATCTTCTCACCGGGGATCACGAAGGTGAACGGGTTGACATCGACCCACACGCTGAGCTTTGGTGATCGGACGCCGCATTCTGCGTTTGAACCGCTGCAACTCGTTTCCCAGCCAACGCGAATCTTCGATATAGAAACGGGCTCGCACTGCTCCTTCAGAAAGCAAAGATCCGCCGAAAGCAAGCGGCTTCGGATGCTGCCCGTGCCACCCTGGTTCGCGATCCAACGCACCATTCCTTCGATCGTTCCGATATCGCACGAGTGCTGGTTGTCGCAGGTTGCCAGCAGGTCTTTGCAAGCGGGCGACAGAACGTCCCAGAGTTTCGATTCGTTACAAATCTCAGTCCAGGGTGGCGGTATCACCAGGCCATCAAAACATGCTGGAGCAACGAAGTCATTGAAGACCGTGAATGGTCCGCGCGCTCCTCCCGCCTCCAAGAAAAAGCCCGCCGCCATCGTCATCGCGCCGCCCGGGTACGAAACGCCGGCGGCGCTGGTCCAGCCGGGCGGGTGATTCACCGCCTCACTTCGCAAGTACGGACCCCCCCCCCACCGCGGCGAGCAACCCGGCGAAGACCACCCAACCAATCGCTTTCATGGTACCTCCCCTGGGTTTGAGTACATTCGGAAAATACCACAAGTAAAACCAGTCCTGCAAGACCGGGCCACAAAATGGTCGTGTATTTGCATGCGCACCTCAAACGAATCCACTTGTCATTTGACATAAAAATACGGTTTTCCTTAGACTAAACGCCGGGTCTGGGCCGTCGAAGCGCCTGGAACAGCCCAAGGAGGCCAGGATGAGAATCGTATCTTTCCTTCTTTCGCTCTCGCTCGCCCTTCCCGCGCTCGCCGGCGAACCCCTGGTGGTCAAGTCCTCGGACGGAAAGTACCTCCCCGCCGCGGCGGCCGAATGGGCCAAGTCGGGCAACACCTTCCGCTTCGTGCTGAAATCCGGCATCAAGGCCGCCGAGGTGGCGAGCGATCTTTCGGCCCGCATCGCGCCCATCACCGTGCGCGCCACCGACGAGTTCACCCTGGTCTTCGAGGGCAAGGACCTCACCGAAAATGTGCTCCTCGAGAAGCTGGCCGCGCTCCCGCTCGGCGAGAAGGACAAGGGCAAGGCCGACGCGGTGGCCGCCCTGTCGGCGCTGGGCAACGAGGGGCCGGGGCTCTCCGACCTCTCCAGCGCGGGCTCCATCCGCGTCTCGCGGGCCATCGATCTCCCGCCCGAGCCCACCAAGAAAGACGACCTGCAAAACCTCTTCGGCAAGGTCATCCACGTGTGCGAGTGCGGGGCGGTGCCCTCGGTGGTGGTGAAGATCCTGCGCGTCCCGCGCAAGGGGCCGAACGCCAAGGCCTTCTGGGTGGGCCAGACCCTGTCGGTGCGCGGCTACTTCAAGCAGAAGGAAGGCAGCGCCGAGCCCGACGACAGCGACGCGCGGACCAAGATCAACATGGGCTCGCGCGAGCTCAAGGTGGGTGACAAGATCTGGGGCCGCCCGCTCCAGAAGGACGGCGAGGAGTGGATTTTGGAGACGGTGCAGAAGCTGTAATCCTCTCGGCCGACCGGAGCGCTACATCCTCTCCCCTCATCTCCCGTTCGTGTGTGTTCTGGTTGACTGACAATCACCCGAGCGCCACGGTCGGGCCTTGCGTCCGGCGAGGTCGGTCCGCTCGGCCCCGCGGCCAAACCCCTCAATTCAACCGCCCCATGCGAAAACCGCGACAACCGAGCGACTTCGATCGTATTCGCTCAGCCGAGCTTCGACAATGCCACCCCCACCAGGTACGAAACCACCGCCTCTCGGATCATGGCCCCCGGCGGCAGCCCGGCGCGCCGGGCGGTCTCGCGTAGCTGCTCGGCGGTCTCCTTGGTCAGGCGCACCGAAAAATTCTCGGCCGACTTGAGGGTCCGGTCGAGGTGCTCGACCGCCAGCGAGAGCCGCCCGATGTTGTAGTCCATCGAGGCCAGCCGCTGGGCCAGCATGCCCGCCAGGTCGCCGCGGGAGAGCCAGCGCTGATCGAAGAAGATCTTCTCCGCGTCCAGATCGACGTCGAAGGTCTCGTCGCTGCCCATGGGCGTCCCCCTCAGCCTCCGGAGTGGAGCTCGCCGCAGCACGTCTGGCACTGACAGGCCTTGGCGTAGTGGCACAGCATGTAGTCGTTGCACACGGGCGGGCTCTGCGTGGTGTCGCACATGGTGGCGCTCAAGCAGTGGCCGGCGAAGCCGTTGAGGTCCTGGGCGCACTGGTTGTCGTTGCCGCACACGCAGGCCTTGAGCTCCTGGACCTCGCCGTTGGAGTTCTTCTGCTTGGCCACCACCTGGCAGGTGGCGCCACTTTCGCAGTCCGAGTTCTGATCGCAGCCCTGCACGAAACTGTAGGCGCAGGCCCAGGTGGACGGGCAGTCCTGCGCGTCGCGGCAGCCGATGTGGCAGTAGGTGTTGCTGTCCTTGCCGTCCTTGAGGCACACGCCCTTCTCGCCGTGGCCCCAGTTCGAGGGCTGGGTGCACTCCTTGCCCTCCTCGCCGCAGGGGGCGCACCACTGGTTCTTGTCGGCGATGTAGCAGTCCCCGACGGGGGTGGTTCCGGGACAGGCGTACCCGTCCGCGGGCCAGCCGCAGCACACGTTGTTGCGGGCGCAGGCCACCGAGACGTCGCCGCGCTCGTTGCACGGGATCTTGATGCAGGCGCCGTTGTCGCACACCTTGACGGTGGCGCAGCTCTGCTGGGTGGGATCGCACACGCACTGCCCGTATTCGCCGGGGTCCGGGCAGCAGTCGAACACGTCGCAGGCCACCGAGCCGCCGGTGCAGTCGCACTTCATGCCCGAGCGGCAGTCGTTGACGGTGCGGGGATCGGCGGCGCGGCAGCCGGGTTGGCACTGGTGGGTGCGCTTGTCGCAGTAGCCGAGCGAGGTGCCGTCTGCGACCAGGCACTCGCTGTGCAGCACGCAGCCCATGGGCCGGCACTTGCCCACCGAGGCCGCGGTGCAGTACGGGCTGGGCACGCCCGAACCGGTGCAGCAGATGAGGTCCTGGCCGCAGTCCGTATCGGACTGGCAGGGGGCAGCGCAGTGGCCGGTGTAGTGGCACTTCTGGCCGGCCGGGCAGTTGGTGTCCTCGGTGCACTTGGGCACGCAGTTGCCGGTCATGGGGTTGCACACCTGGTTGGCGGCGCAGTCGCCGTCGCTGTGACACACGAAGGTCCCGGCGCACGAGCCGGTGTTGGAGCGGCACTGGGAGATCTGGGTGTCGCACACGTAGCCGACCGGGCAGGCCGCCACGCCGCACCGCTTGCCGCAGAACTTTCCGGTGGGGTACTCGATGCACTTGTCGCCCATCCCCGGGTCTGGGCACTGGTAGTCGCCGACGCAGGGCTCGCACAGCAACGAGCGGCGCTTGCACACCTTCCCGGTGGGATCGCAGTAGCAGTCCACCACGCCGTTCGGGCAGTGGTCCACCGAGCAGTGGTAGTCGGCGCTGCAGGTCTCGCCCGCCACGCAGGCGCCCGCCTGGCAGATCTTGTCGGGCGGGCACTCGCGGTCGTGCGCGCAGGGAGGCGGCCCCTGATCGGTGCCGTCGGCCCCGTCGGGCCCGTTACCGTCGGAGCCGTCTAGCGAGCCGTCCGGCTGCTCCCGCGGATAGCACTTGCCGTCGGTGCCACAGTACTGGTCGGCCTGACACTCGGTGTCGTTCTGACAGGCCTTGCCGCCGGAGCTGCTACAACCCGAGGCGAAGGCGATCGCGACCGCCAGCGAAAGAAGCGTCACCACGATCCGGCGCATTCGGACCTCCCGGTCAAGATGCAAGCAGTCTAGATCCGGATCAGAAAAAAAGGCAAACCCCCCGGCCCATTTGACAAGCGACGGTGCCATCACGATATTTCCCGTGTCCGAAAGACGCAAGTTGGATTTGATTCTTGAGCGACACAAGGAGGACCCCATGAACCCGATCGTCGAGACTTTGCAGCGCCGCATCGCCGGCCGTTCCATAGATCCAGAAGCCCTGCCGCCCGAAACCGTGTCCGAGCTGCTCGAGGCCGCCAGGCTCACCCCGTCCTGCTACAACAAACAACCCTGGCGATTTCTGGTGCTCCAGAGCAAGGAGGCCCGAGAAAAGGGAGTGAAGACGCTCTCGTCCGGCAACCAGCCCTGGGCGAGTCGCGCCCCGCTGCTCATCTTCGCCTACGCCCGGGCGGCGGACGACTGCCAGATCCCGGACGGGCGTGAGTACTTCCAGTTCGACCTCGGCATGGCGGTCATGAACCTCATGCTGGCCGCCACCGCCCGGGGCCTGGTGGCCCGGCCCATGGCTGGGTTCGATCCCGCCGCGGTGCAAAAGATCTTCGGCCTGGAGGAAGCGGACCGGGTGCTGGCCGGCATCGCCGTGGGCAGGCCCTCGCAAGATGAGAGCCACCTGCCGGCGCACTTCCAAGGCCTGGACAAGAAACCGCGGGAACGCAAACCCGTCGAATCCGTGGCTAAGATCCTCTGATCGGCCGGCGCATGGAAGCGAGCGTCCGCATCGCCGGGGCGGCCGGCCAGGGCATCCAGACCGCCGCCGATCTTCTGGGCCGCGCCCTGACCCGCTCGGGTCTGTGCGCTTACCTCTACAACGACGCCGAGTCGCGCATCCGCGGCGGGCTCAACTTCTGTCACCTCCGGGTGGCGCCCGAGCTACGCCAGGGCGTGGTCAATCGCTGCGATCTGCTCATCGCGCTCACCCCCCAGGCGGTGCAGGAACAAGGGCCGACCCTCGTTCCCGACGGCTGGCTGCTCTGTTCCGAGCGCCTCACCCATCCCCGGCGCGCCGGCGTAAACATCGAGGCCCTGGCGGGCCAGGCCGGCTCGCCGAAGAGCCTGGCCGTGGTGGCCGCGGCGGCCGCCGCCTGTTGGTTGGGCGTCGCGCGCGAGACGCTCGATTCCACCATCGGCGAGCTGTTCTCCTCCGGCACGCCCGCGGCCGAGATCAACCGCCGGGCGGTGGAGCTGGGATTCGAGGCGGCCCTGCGGCATCCCCTCCCCCGCTCGCTGAAACTCCCCGCCGGCCCGCCCGCGGGCCGCTACTGGATCTCCGGCGCCGAGGCGGCCGCCCTGGGCGCCGTCGCCGGCGGGGTGCGTTTCGTGGCGGGCTACCCCATGAGCCCGGCCACGGGCACGCTCACCGCGCTGGCCCAGTGGGCCACCGAGGCGAACCTGGTGGTCGAGCAGGCCGAGGACGAGATCGCCGCCATCAACATGCTGGCCGGCGCCTCCTACGCCGGGGCCCGGGCCATGACCGCCACCTCGGGCGGAGGGTTCTGCCTCATGACCGAGGGCGTGTCGCTGCTGGGCATGATCGAGGCCCCGGGGGTGATCCTGCTCGCCCAGCGCCCCGGCCCGGCCACCGGGCTGCCCACCCGCACGGCGCAGGGCGACCTGCGCCTGGCGCTACACGCCGGCCACGGTTTCTTCCCGCGCATCCTTCTTGCGCCCCGCGATCTGGCCGACGGGTTCCTGACCACCGCCCGGGCCTTCGACCTGGCGGAGCGCTTCCAGGTTCCCGTCATCGTGCTCACCGATCAGCTCCTCCAGGACGCGCAGGCGAGCGTGGAGCCGTTTCCCTATGGCTCGCTGCCTACCCGCCGCCACTTCCTGACCCGAGAAGAGCTGGAGGCGCTGCCGTCGTACCAGCGGTATGCCGTCACCGAGTCCGGCATCTCGCCGATGGCGGCCCCGGGCGCCTCGCGCCACGTCGTGGTGGTGGACTCGGACGAGCACGACCCCGGCGGGCACCTCACCGAGGTCCCGTCGCTCGCCTTGCAGATGGCGCAGAAGCGCCTGCGCAAGGCCGCCACCCTGGCCCGCGAGCTGGAAGCACCCCTGACGGTCGAAGGAGACCCGCGCCAGCACGCCCTGGTGGTGAGCTTCGGCAGCACCCACCCGACGCTGGCCGAGGCCCGCCAAAAGCTCGTCTCGGCCGGCCGGCCTTTCGCCTGGCTCCACCTCGACCAGCTCTGGCCCCTGCCCCCGGCCCTGCTGCGTACGCTGCTGCGCGATGCGCCCCGCCTGCTCACGGTCGAGAACAACGTCGGGGGCGAGCTTTCGGGCCTGCTTGCCCAGGTGGGCCTGCGCGAACCCGAGGCAACGATCCAGCGCATGGACGGCAGGCCCTTCGCGGTCGATGAACTCGAGGCGCGCTTGCGGGAGGCGCTGGCATGAGCGTGCGCAAGGAAGACTACGACAGCCCGGTGGAGAACCACTGGTGCCCCGGCTGCGGCAACTTCGGCATCCTCAACGCGGTGCGCCGGGCGCTTTTGGAACTCGAGCTCTCGCCGCACCAGGTCCTCATCTGCTCGGGGATCGGACAGGCTCCCAAGCTGCCGCATTACCTCCGGGTCAACACCATGAACGGCCTCCACGGCCGCGAGGTGGCCGTGGCCACCGCCGCCAAGCTGTGCGCCCCGGATCTTACGGTGCTGGTCCACGCCGGCGACGGCGGCGCCTACGGCGAGGGCGGCAACCACCTGCTCCACGCCATCCGGCGGGACGTGGACATCACCCTGGTGGCCCACGACAACAAGGTCTATGGCCTCACCAAGGGCCAGGCCAGCCCGACCACCTCCCTCGGCGAGCCCGCCAAGATCCACCCGCGCGGTGTGCCCTCGCGGCCGCTCAACCCGCTGGCGCTGGCCATCGCGCTCGAGTGCGGCTTCGTGGCCCAGGCCCTCTCCTCGCGCGCCGATCTCTTGGTGGACATCCTCAAACGCGCCGTGCGCCACCGCGGCTTCTCCCTGGTCAACGTGCTCCAGCCGTGCGTGAGCTGGGACAAGAAGCGCACCTACGCCTTCTACGACCAGCACTGCGCCCCGGTGCCGCCCGAGCACGACGCCGGCGACGCGGTGGCGGCCTTCCGCCTCGCCAGCACCCAGCCTTTTCTGCTGGGCGTTTTTTTCGAGCGCCAGGGAACGCCCTTCGACGAGCGGGTGTTGCCCGCGGCCGGACCGCTCCGCGACCTCGGCGTACAGCCGCATCTCGCCGAGACCATCGCCCGGCGCTTTCGCTGAGGGTGGCGCATGATCCGCGCGGCCATCTTCGACATGGACGGGTTGCTGGTGGACTCCGAGCCGCTGTGGACGAAGGCGGAGATCGAGGTCTTCGGCTCGCTGGGGATCTCGCTTGGGCCCGAGGATTGCGCCCGCACCGTGGGCATGGGCCTCGACCAGGTGGTCGAGCTGCGCCACCGTGAGAAGCCCTGGAGCGGGCCGAGCCTGGCCGAGGTGTCGCGGCGCATCCTGACCCGTGTCATCGGGCTCATCGGGAGCGAGGGCCGGGCCATGCCCGGCGCGCTGGCGGCCCTGTCGTTCTTCCGCGAGCGGGGCTGCCGTCTCGCGCTCGCCTCCTCCTCCGACGAGGGTCTGATCCGGGCGGTGCTGCGCCGGCTCGACCTCGAGCGGGCCTTCGACTGGGTGCAGTCGGCGGCCACGCTCTCCCACCCCAAGCCGCACCCCGAGGTGTACCTCGTGTGCGCCGAGCGGCTTTGCGTCCCCGGCGCCGCCTGCCTGGCCATCGAGGATTCGCTGCCCGGCCTCATCGCCGCCAAGGCGGCCGGCATGCGCGCCCTGGCGGTCCCCGATCCCCGCCTGCGCACCGATCCGCGCTACACCATCGCCGACGAGGTGCTGCCCTCGCTGGAGCGGCTCGACGCCGAGGTGTGGCGCCGGCTGAACGAGATCGTTTGAGCCGACGGCGCGGCGTGGTACACTCCCCGCCATGGCCGGCGGCATCCTCATCATCGACGCCGAAAACGAGCGGGCCGACGAGCTGGCCCGGCGCCTGCGCGACATGCACTTTCAGACCGCGGTGTGCGCCATCGGCCTGCTGGCGGTGCAGCGTCTGGAGAGCCAGCCGGCCGATCTGGTGATCTGCGCGGAGCACCTGCCAGACCGCGACCCGCGCGAGATCGCCGAGTACGTGCGGGAGTTCTTCCCGGGCCACGTCCCGTTCCTGCTGCTGCTCGACGACGCCACGGTGGACGCCGAGGGCGCGCGGCGCCGGGTCGAGGCCGACGCCGTCGTGCGCCGCGGGGCCCGGGACGAGGAGCTGTCCGGGCTGTGCCGGCTCTTGCTGGAGCGCTCCGCGCTGCAAGTCCGCCTCGATCACATGCAGGAGGAGAACACCGCCCTGCGCCGCGCCTCCACCGCCAACTCGGTGCTGGACCCCGAAACCGGCTTCTACCGTTTCGCGGCCTTCCGCCACGTCATCGCCATGGAGATCAAGAAGGCCCGCCGCTACGGCTACCCGCTCTCCATCCTGCTCCTGCGCCTCGACCGCCACGAGGAGATCGCCGGCTGGCTGTCGCCCGAGCAGCGCCGGCAGGTCTTCGCCGGGCTGCAGCGCGAGGTGACCGGCGCCATCCGCGACATCGACATCGCTTTGCTTTTCGCCAACGAGAAGATCCTGGTGGTCATGCCCCACACCGCCCTGGATGGGGCCATCACCGTGGCCGACCGCATCCGCACCCGCATCGCCGCCCTGCGCCCGCCCGCCAGCCTGGCCCAGCTCGCCTTCAGCGCCTCGGTCTCGGTGGCCGGCGCCTCCACCAACCAGCTCTCCTTCGGGCGGCTCATCCAGGACACCAACCGCGGCCTGCGCGAGGCCGAGGCGCGCGGCGGGGACGTGGTGGTGGTGTGCCGCGACACGCTGGCCGCGCCGGACGCCGCCCCGCCCCCCGACGGCGGCCAGCTCGGCCCGCGCACCTTCTTCGTCTAGGCCCCGCCCGGCAAGTGCCGGCGGTCGCCTGGCGCGCCGCGCTCAAGATTCCAACAAGGATTGCTCCTGCATATCTTCATACTTATCCGAAAAGTAAGATTTGTCCGGGCTTTCCCTTGTCAGCAGGTCTTCTCTGTAATTTTTTTAGGGTTTTTCTCTAGCAGAAGGTTCTCTGGGCCTTTTCAAAGAAAAAGGGTTTTCCGGGCATTTCCTTGTCAGCAGGTTTTCCTCGGTTTTTTCCAGGGTTTCTCTAGGTTTTTCTAGGGTTTTTCCTTAGTAGAAGGTTTTCTCCGGAGGGTTTTCCAGGGAGGTTCCGGAGGGTTCAAGGGGGCGCGCCCCCTTGCCGCATTTTCTCGGTCGCTTGACTTCGGTTAGATGAGGCGCTTTCCGGTGGTGGTGGCGGTGAGCTTGCCGTGCTTGAGCCCCTTGATGCCCAGGATGGCGTCGGCCACCCGCTGCACCCTGCCGGCCGTCCCGCGCACGGCGATGATCTCCAGGCAGTTTGAGTGATCGAGGTGGACGTGGGTGGTGCTCAGCACCGCCTCGTGGTGATCGTGCTGCGCCGCGGCCAGGCGGTCCAGCAGGGTGCGCCGGTGATGGTCGTACACGATGGTGATGGTGCCCACGATCTCCTCGTCGGCGGCCCACTCCTCGCGCACCAGAGAATCGCGGATGAGCCCGCGGATGGCCTCCGAGCGGTTGCCGAGCTTGCGGCGGCGCGCCTCGCGCATGAAGCGGGAGAGCAGCTCACGCTCGATGGACACGCTGAAGCGCACCACACCCGAGGCCATCTTTCCTCCAAAAAACGGCCAAGACTGACGGGGCTCAGGGCGTTGGGGCCTCTCCCCATGCCTTCTTGCGGGCGGCCAGCTCGGAGAGCTTCTTGGCCTGCTCGGCGAGCTCCGGGCCCTTGTCCCCCATGAGCGCGGCGGCCTTGGAGAGCGCCTCGGCCTCTTCCAGGTTGCGTTGCTTGATCGAGTTCAGCATGGCGCCGAAGGTCTCGAAGAACTCCTGGAGCTGATCCCCGCGGCGCAGCGGGCGGGTCTTGGGGATGCTGCCGTCAGCGATCTGGCGCAGGTAGCGGGAGATGATGAAGATGGGCCCGGCCACCTGGTGGGTGATCCAGATGCCCCACATGAACAAGAACACCGCCATGACCACGATGAAGCCGCCCAGGTAGTACAGCGCCACCGTGTCGAATTTGGCCGCCTCGGCCATGAGATCCGGATCCATGTTGAGCAGTTGCGTAGCCTCGCGGCTGAGCCGGATCACGAAGTACCCCAGGATGGCCGACACCACCACGCCCACCAGGACCAGGATGCCGGTGTACTTGAGCTGGAACTTGCGATCGACGAGGAACACCCGCCGCCGCACGCGCCGCTGCTCCACCGGTTGGGAGGTCGTTTCCATATTTCACCCCTGAATTCCGTTGTGCTACACTCCGTCACCGAAAACGGATCATATTCGCCCACGGGCCGCAAGGCAAATTTTCCGAGGCCCGAGGAGGTCGCCATGAAGATCGCCATCGCATCCTCGATCCTGCTGCTCTTTGCCGCCGGTTGCGGCCCCAAGCGCGAGCCCGCGCCGCCGCCGTCCGCGCCCGTCAAGGAGGCCGGCCCCCCGCCCCCGGCGCGCATCGTGCTCGTCGAAAAACCGATCGCCTTCCAGGACCAGACCGAGCCGCTCAACAAGCGCCTGGACTTGGAGTTCGATCTCCCCCGCCCCCCGCGCCGGGCCCGGCTGGTCATGCGCTACACCGGGGTGCCGGGCGCGCTCTCCGAGGACTACAAGATGGGGCGCTTTCGCGACCGGGTGGAGCTCAACGACCGGTTCCTGCTCGATCTAAACACCCACAGCGAGAGCGCCGAGCGGGTGACCGAGTACACCCACTGGATCTCGGTGCTCATGCTGAAAAAGCACAACAAGCTCTCCTTCATCTCCGGCACCGACGAGAACCGTGAGGACACCCCGCGCATCCACCCCTGGGAGCTGCGCCACGCCCGGCTGGAGTTCGACTGGTAGGTGTAAAAGGGCTGGTTTTTCCGGGTCTTCGGGGGTCCAAGGGCACGCGCCCCCGTCTCACCTCTCCGTCGCGGCCTCGATTATCCAGTGCAGGGCCAGGACCCGGGCAACGATCTCGGGCGGGACCAGCCGCTCCAAGTAGCGCCAGGCGAAGCGCTCGGCCTCCTGCTCGTGGCGCGCCAAACCGGCACGGCCGCGCCGCGTAAAGCGCGCGTGCCCCAGCTCGTGCAGATACGAATGCAACATATACGCATCCCAGGCCTGGCGCAGGGACGCCCGGTCGAAGGTCCGGGGGACGTGGCGGCCGATGACGCGGTTGAGACGGGCGAGGTCGGCACGAGCCAGATCGTCGAGAACGATCACCCACAGGAGGTCTTTGCCGCCTTCGAGGGCACGGCACAAGGCCCCGCCGCTGGCCGGGTTGGCGGCGCGGCCGCTCAAGCACACGACCGCTCGCGGGCCGGGTCGGGGCACGCCGGGCCGTCCGAGGAGAGAGAGCCACTTCTTCACGCCCGGGGTGAGGCGCTCATACACGATCTCGCCGCGCGAGCGCCACAGCGCCGCCTTGTCCAATCCTAAAAACCACCTCCCGCCGGACGTTCGCTGTCTGGGGCGCATGATCTTCTCCTTCGCGTAAAGGGATACGGACGAATCCCCGGCCACCTCCCGCACCCGAGGACGAGCGTAGCGCGGGGGTCTGACATTCCGCCCGGCCCGGCCGCCTGTCAGATGCGCATGGTAGATAGAGTCAGGATGTTGGAAAGGAGGCCGGCCGTGCGCGTGCAAAACGCAGTCGAGGTCCGGCGGCGCGACTTTTCGGACGGAGGAAAGACGCGCCTTGACCTTGTCCCCCGCCCGCGGGCCTACCGGCTGATCGAGGGCTACCGCGAGGTGGAGCGGCTCGCCTTGGGTGTTGCCGGCGGGGAGCAGAAGCGGGTCGTGTTTCAAAACGGCGAGACGTTCATCGTGGCGGTGTTCGTGCGAGGGTGGCTTGCGGCGATGGAGGTGATCGCCTGACCTCCGGGCCAGGCTCGAGCACTATCCCCCCGGGGCCAGCACTGGGGCGGCGTACCTGTCGGCTTTTGGACATTTCGTGGATGTTTCTTGGGAATGAAAGACCGCGCAGGCCCCGGCGGGGCCTCGGCGCGGGCGGGGAGGTCAGCGACCCGGAGGAGCGGGAGGTGCCGGCGGCACGGGCGCGCCCGGGCCACCCATCCCCGGGCCCATGCCGCGCATCTTGTGCCGCATCTCGCGCCGCTCGCGGAAGCGGTCGCCGATGAAGGACTCGAGCTTCTCCCACTGCGCCGGGGTCATCAGGGCCTTCACCTTGAGCATCAGGCCGACCCGGTTCTTCTGCATGCGCACCCGGATGGCGCCGATCTTCTCGACCATGCCGAAGACCGCGGATTCGTTGGGCTTGTCCTGCGACATCAGGTGGCGAAGCTCCAGGCGCGCCTTGTCCAGCTCGGCGCGGATGTCCACCTTCTCCTTCTCGGCCAAATAGTGCAGCTCGTCGAGCTTTCGGATCTGGTCGTCAGAAAGTCCGATCTCTCGCGCGAACTGCCGGATGGCCGCCGGGGGCGGACCGGCCAGCGCCGCCGCCGCCGAGAGCACCATGAGAACCGACACCGCCATCACGATCGCCCGTTTCATGATCACACCTCCAGGTTACTGGGAACCATCGGTCCCGTTTTCGTTTTCAAAAAGCTCGAACAACACGCCGTATCCTCCTGGAAAACTACCCGCCGCGTCCTCGTCATCCTCATCGTCCTCGACCAGAAAACCGCTGCCGGTGGCCACCAGCTCATAAGGCACCTGCTCGTTCGCGCTCGACGGCGTCACCAGGGTCGCCACGTCATCGGCGAGCCCGGCCAGCCGCTCCTCCACGCCGGCGGGGAGCGGGGCCGGCACCAGCCACAGCACCATGGCCGCCGAGACCGTCCCCAGCGCGAGCGAAAGACTCGCAAAGACCGCCCGCCCCCCGCGCCCGCGCCGCATGCGCGCGCGCACCTCACCCACCACCCGCTCCGCCTCGGCGGGTTTTACCGCGCAGCACTCGGAAAGCGCCCCGAGATCGGCCACGATCTCCTCCACCTTGGAAAGCTCCTGCTGGCAGGCGGGGCAACCGGCGAGGTGCGCTCGCGCCGAACCGTCCAGCGCCTCCTTGGCGTACAAGAAGCCTTGCGTTCTCAGACAACCGCTCATGGCCTACCTCCAGCGCAGTCCGACCGCAGGCGGCGCATGGCCCGGACCAGGTGGGTCTTCACCGTGCCCGGCCCGGTCTCCAAGAGCCGCGCGATCTCCTCCACCGACATCCCCTCGGCGTGCCGCAGCAGCACCACCGCGCGCTGGCGCGCCGAGAGTTTCTCGAGCGCCTGCATCAGCCGGCCCAGCCGCTCTTGCCGGTCGGCCAAGTGCTCCGGCGTGTCGCTCGGCCGCAGCCCGAAGCCGGCCGGCGTCGCGCCGGGCCGCTGTCCCAGCCAGGAGCGCACGCTCTCGAAGAAGCGCCGCCGCCGCAGCCGGCGCGTGCCCCGGTGGATGAGGATGCGCCACACCCAGTGCTTGAGCCCGGAGCGGCCCTCGAACGAGGGCAGGCTCTCGAAGGCCTCCGCCAGCGCCTCCTGGGTGAGGTCCCGGGCCTCCTCCGGGTCGCCCACCAGCCGGCGGGCGAACGACAGCAGCGCGCCGGTCTCTTCTTCCAAAAAGCGATCGAACTCGGCCGCGCGCGCAGCGGAAAGCGGCAAGAGTCCGGCGGTCTCGGTCCGGGTCACGTGGCCTCCCGCGTACGCCCTACTTGTGCCACAACCCGGCGCGGCGGGATACAAACAAAAGCAGGTTCCGGGTTGCAGCACCTCACCCCCTGACCAGCTCTCCATTCCACCTCACCCCCTAACCCCCTCTCCACAGTGGAGAGGGGGAATGAGAACAAAAGAAAATAAAATCGGGGGTGAGGTGGATCGCTCCTCGTGAGGCTGGAAGTCATTTGACCTTGCAGGCGCGATCCGCCGGGCGTATAGTGCGGAAAACCTCTCGCACCAGCGAGACTAACCGGGAGAACCCCATGACGATCAGATTGATTTCGATATTCTTGCTGCTGCTCGCCCTGCCCGCGCTGGCGGGCGACGTGTACGTCAAGACCAAGAACCACACCGACGCCATCAGCATGAAGGGCATGAACACCCCCGCCAAGGACGAGATCACCGAGCAGTGGATCGGCGATCGGAGCCTTGCCCACATCGGCGCCAACCGCGGAGTGGTGGTGGACCTGGAGAAGAAGCTGATCTACTTCATCAACCCCCAGAGCAAGACCTACGTGCAGGCGGCGCTGCCCTTCGACATGACCAAGCTGCTGCCGCCCCAGATGGCCTCGATGGTGGGCATGATGAAGATGAGCATGAAGGTGAACCCCACCGCCGAGAAGAAGACCGTCGGCAAGTGGAACTGCCAGGGCTACGACATCACCATGACCGTGATGGGCATGCCCATCAAGACCAAGGCCTGGGTCACCAAGGACGTGCCGGTGGACATGAGCAAGTACCGCGAGATGTACGCCCAGGTGCTGAAGGGCCAGTTCCTCGACGAGGCCTCCATCGGCGAGCTCAACAAGATCGACGGCTTCCAGGTGGCCTCGGAGACGAGCGGGGAGATCATGGGCGCCAAGATCCGCTCCACCACCGAGATCGTGGAGATCACCCCCAAGGCCGCGCCCCCGGGCGTGTACGCCCCGCCCCCGGGCTTCACCAAGAAAGACGCCCTGGCGGTCGAGGATCTGCAGCAGAAGTAATCCGGCTCCGGCTTCGCCCCTCCTCTCCTGTTCACCTCCAGGTGCCCCGCCCAGTCGTTCGAGCATTTGAAATAGAGCTTCCTCTAGCAGGAAGAGCATGCCTGCATGCTCTTCATATCAGCGGATTTTGCCGAAGCTCGGCTGCTGTCAAGGGTGAGCAACGCGAATCCCGCAGGGACCG
>CAZLNM010000017.1:0-57150 GCA_964561025.1 uncultured Myxococcales bacterium | reverse complement strand
GAGGGCAATCCAGAAAGTCCGTCAATGTCTAGTGCAAACCGGGATCGGTGGCACCAATGCTCCCAATGCTCGCACCGAGCCCCGGCGGATTTTGCGCCAGGCAGCAGAGCTCCGGTCGCCTATGGCTCTCTCCGCTCTGCTGCCTGAGGTGGACATCAACCATGGAAGTCTCATATTGTCCCTGGACCAGAGATTGGGGGCAGGTCAATGGATCATTCCCTTTCAACATTTCTCAGTGGTTGCGCGCCTTACCACGACCTGATCTTCTTTGCGAAATCACTCGATGAGCTAGACGACGTTGATCAACCTAATTCAACTTTCCTTTTCATCGATGGTCCGAAAACGGCGCGCCTTGGTGAGGCAATGGCGTGGCCTGCCATCTCGATGGTCACCGTCAAACCGACAGGAGGCGAACGTCTTTTATGCGCAATCGGACCCAATGGCGAGCTTTGGGAATGTGCACCTGGCAATGATTCGCACGTCGCCGGTGACATGCCCATTGGATGCAACTCTTGGCGTTCGCTAGCTGTTGTCGATGGCCATATTTACGCTTGCGGAATGGACCGAGTTGTCGCTGTACGAATGGGGCCGTTGGCCTGGCGAGACATCAGTGCCCCACCTGCTGGCAATCGAGACGGGATTATTGGCTTTGAGGGAATCGATGGTTTCTCGCGTGCTGACCTTTACGCCGTGGGATGGCAAGGGGAAATCTGGCAGCGCAAGGCAAACCGCTGGCGCCAAATAGATTCCCCGGTTTCGTCGAACCTAAACGCGGTCTGCTGCGCCGAGGATGGATTTGTATACGTGGTGGGTGATGGGGGGGTGATGCTGCGCGGGCGCGATGACCAATGGAACGAAATCGCTACCGGGGTAAGGGATAATCTGCAGGACGTCCGGGACTTCGGTGGCATTGTGTACGTTGCGACGGACTTTGCAATTCTCCAACTCGCCGGAAACAAACTCGATGCTGTGACCAATTTCGCAGATGTTGACGATAAACCGAGTACGTGCCTGCATTTGCTCAAGGCAGCGGACGGACTCGTTTCTCTCGGCCAGAAGGATGTCTTCAGGTTGTTTGGAGGCAAGTGGGAGCGCGTCGTTTAGCCTTTGATGGGTGCTCTTCCACATAGGGTAGTCCCGGCCGTCGTCTGCTCTCGATATACTGCTTGGCCACGGTGATGAACTCGAGCTGCTCGGTCAGAAAGTGCAGGATCAGCAACACCCGCATCTCGCCGAGGGGGAAGCCGAGGTGGGAAACCGGGATCAGTGGCACCAATGCTCCAATGCTCCGATGCTCGGCCGAGATAGAACCAGGTGAACCGGGGGAAACTGGGGGAAAACCGGGGTGGGTGGAACCAACGTCTGAACCAACGTCTGGCAGGCCCGTCAGCAAGCCCGCCAAGGCCCTCGTCAGGGCACGGCGATCTGCATGGGCAGGCCGGGAGGGGAGGCGGACTTCTCGCCGAGGAAGATCTGTTCCAGCGGGGCCGGAGCGCCGTCGATCTTGAGGTCGACGATGAGCTTGCGCAGCCCGGGCACCTTGAGGTCCAGCCCGTCCTCGCCCTCGCGCAGCGTCGTCGAGAACATCACGATCCGATCGCCGTTGTTCTTGACCCAGCCCGGGCCCTTGTCATCGATCCGCTTCAGCTCCTTGAGCGGCCGGTCG
Source organism: uncultured Myxococcales bacterium (assembly GCA_964561025.1). Lineage (GTDB taxonomy): Bacteria > Myxococcota > B64-G9 > B64-G9 > B64-G9 > JAAZNF01. Next base: position 55,484 of record CAZLNM010000017.1, on the reverse strand, counting down.
AGGTCCAGCCGGCCCTCGAAGAGCACGGGCTTCTGGGCGTTTGTGAAGCGGACATGGATGCCCTCGGCGTCCTGCCACAGAAAGAGCCCGATCTTCTGGCCGGGCGTGTAGGCGGGCTTGCCCTTGAGGAGCGCGCCCGCCACCGGGACCGGCTTGGGCTTGGGAGCGTCGGCCTTGGACGGCGCACCGGCCGCCGGGGCCGCGGGCGGCGTCTGGGCCCAGGATGACGTGGACGAGGCGAACGCGAATGCAAGAAGCGAGAACGTCACGGCGAGGCGGAGCGTCATGCGACCTCCCGGGTTGGAACAGCCGCGATGGTATTGATGTTGCGCGGCCCCGTCAAGCCAAATGACTCGCCTCTCTTCTTGACACGGCGCGCCGAGATCGCATACATGGGCGGCGTTCCAATGGCTTTCACCTGGAAGGGAAAGGAGATCCTTCATGTCGAAGATGACGTCATGCATTGCGCTCGGTCTGGTGCTGGCGTTCGGCATTTCCCCGGCCGTCTTCGCCGACGACGAGAAGCCCGAGGCTGGCTTCGAGGGCTGGGACAGCGAAAAGCCCGCCGACAAGCCGGCCGATAAGCCGGCCGACAAACCCGCGGAAAAACCCGCCGAGCCGCCCAAGGGGCCCGAGGTGGGCGCCGGTGCCAACGCCCCGGGCAGCCACCCCAACATCATCCCCACCGTGAGCACCCAGTACGGCGCGCTCACCATCCTGGGCGTGTTCCAGACCCTGTTCGACAACACCATCATCCTGAAAAACGCCCCAGACGATCACTACACCAAGATGAGCTTCGACTTTCAGCGGGCCCGCATCATCCTCAAGGGCCACCTGGTGTCCGAGAACCTCACCTACTTCTTCCAGGGCGACGCGCGCAACATGCTCTCCTTCGCGCTCGACATGTTCGTGGGCTACAAGTTCGGAGACTCCGGGCTCTCGTTCCGGGTGGGGCGCTTCGTGCCCGAGTTCGGCTACATGATGCCCCGCAACACCGCCGACCTCGCGGCCATCAACTACCCGCTGTACATCACCAACGGACGCTTTGCGGTATGGCGCCAGATCGGCATCGAGGCCATGTACCAGAAGGACGCGCTGCAACTGCGCCTGGGCGTGTTCAACGGGCTGCTCTACAACCAGCTCGACATCAATCCCTCGGACGTCTACATGCAGATGGGCACGGTCACCCTCAACGGCACCGACTACACCAACTACTCGGACAACAACAAGATGAAGGACTTCCTGCTGCGGGCGAGCTACAAGATTAGCAAGGAGCTCTCGCTGGACTTCTCGGGCTGGTTCGGCTTCCCGGTGAGTTTCACCAACGCGGACGAGAACGACTTCGTGTTCATGGGCGGGCCCGGCGTCGAGTACAACGATGGCAAGCTCCACGTCGTCGGCGAGATCATGTTCCGGGCCATCAAGTACGGTGACGATGCCGCCGATCCGGGCTCGGTCACGGGCCTCGGCGCCTGGATCCACGGCGGCTACCGGCTCACCGACTTCGTCGAGGCCATCGCGCGCCTCGACCTCTCCGACCCCATCATGGGCAAGGACGCGAACGACATGCTGATGCGCTTCACCACCGGCGCGCACTTCTGGCTGGAGGAGAAACACTTCCGCATCCTCACCAACCTGTTCATCGACATCCCCGTGGAGGGAGAGAACCGCCAGGTGCCGATGGGCATCCAGGTCCAGTTCGCCGCCCTGTGGTAGGCTGGCCGCGCCGCCCCGGTCTGCCCTTCTTCCCGGTCCCCAGTTTCGCTTGACACCCCAGTCAACGCATGCTACGAACCTCCCGCGAAAAAATCGTTCGCGGCAATAAAGACCGGCGTCCGCCTTTCTGATAACCCCCAAGGAGGAGATTGAACATGGCCGAGAAGAAAGAAAAGGAAGAGGTGTTCGCGCCCCCCAAGGCCTTCTCCAAGAACGCCTGGGTGAAGTCCATGGCGGAGTACAAGAAGCTCTACGAGGAATCCATCAAGGACCCCGACAAGTTCTGGGCGCGCGAGGCCGAGAACTTCTACTGGAAGCAGAAGTGGACCAAGGTCCGCTCCTATGATTTCAACGACAAGATCGACATCAAGTTCTTCCAGGGCGCCAAGACCAACATGTGCTACAACGCGGTGGACCGCCACGCCGAGGGCCAGCGCAAGGACAAGGTGGCCATCCTGTGGGAGGGCAACGAGCCGAGCGAATCGAAGAAGATCACCTACGGCCAGCTCAAGGACGAGGTGTGCAAGTTCGCCAACGTGCTCAAGAAGCTCGGCGTCAAGAAGGGCGACCGGGTCAGCATCTACCTGCCCATGATCCCCGAGCTGCCCATCGCCATGCTGGCCTGCGCCCGCATCGGGGCCATCCACTCCATCGTGTTCGGCGCCTTCTCCGGCGAGTCGCTGGCCGACCGCATCCTGGACTCCAAGTGCACCGTGCTCATCACCTGCGACGGGACCTTCCGCGGCGCCAAGGCCGTGTCGATGAAGCAGAACGCCGACAAGGCCATGGACATCGTGCAGAAGAACGGCCACAAGATCGAGCACTGCATCGTGTACGAGCGGGTGGGCCAGGGCAAGGGCATCGAGACCCCCATGGTGAAAGGCCGCGACGAGTGGTGGCACGAGCTCATGAAGGGCGCCTCCACGGATTGCCCGGTGGAGTGGATGGACGCCGAGGACCCGCTGTTCATCCTGTACACCTCCGGCTCGACCGGCAAGCCCAAGGGCGTGCTGCACACCACCGGCGGCTACATGGTGTACGTGGCCAGCTCCTTCAAGAACATCTTCGACTACCACGAGGACGACATCCACTGGTGCACCGCCGACATCGGCTGGATCACCGGCCACAGCTACATCGTGTACGGGCCGCTGTGCACCGGCGCCACCACGGTGCAGTTCGAGGGCATCCCCACTTACCCGGACGTTTCGCGCTTCTGGCAGGTCATCGACAAGCACAAGGTCACCATCTTCTACACCGCCCCCACCGCGCTGCGTTCGCTCATGCGCGAGGGCGAGGAGCCGGTGAAGAAGACCAGCCGCAAGTCGCTGCGCCTGCTCGGCACCGTGGGCGAGCCCATCAACCCCGAGGCCTGGAAGTGGTACTACAACGTGGTGGGCGAAAAGCGCTGCCCCATCGTGGACACCTGGTGGCAGACCGAGACCGGCGGCATCCTGATCACCCCGCTGCCCGGCGCCATCCCGCAGAAGCCCGGCTCGGCCACGCTGCCGTACTTCGGCGTGATCCCGGTGCTGGTGGACGAGAACGGCAAGGAGATGACCGGCCCCGGCTCGGGCCGCCTGTGCATCAAGGAGCCCTGGCCCGGCATCATGCGCACCGTGTACGGCCAGCACCAGCGCTTCAAGGAGACGTACTTCACCATCTTCCCGGGAATGTACTTCACCGGCGACGGCTGCCGCCGTGACGAGGACGGTTATTACTGGATCACCGGCCGGGTGGATGACGTGCTCAAGGTCTCCGGCCACCGTCTGGGCACCGCCGAGATCGAGAGCGCCCTGGTGAGCCACCCCAAGGTGGCCGAGGCCGCCGTGGTGGGCTACCCCCACGACGTGAAGGGCGAGGGCATCTACGCCTACGTGACGCTCAAGGCCGGCGTGGAGAAGGCCGACGAGCTGCGCAAGGAGCTGGTGGCCCACGTGCGCAAGCAGATGGGCCCCATCGCCACCCCGGACTTCATCCACTGGGCGGACGCGCTGCCCAAGACCCGCTCGGGCAAGATCATGCGCCGCATCCTTCGCAAGATCGCGGCCAACGAGCTGGACAACATCGGCGACACCTCCACCCTGGCCGACCCCAGCGTGGTCCAGACCCTCATCGAGACGCGCGTGAACCGCAACTGAGCGCCGCCTTCGCAGGGAACGAGGGCCCGGCACCCGCCGGGCCCTTTTTTTTGACCATCCAACCCGCTTGGAGATGGTCCCCTCTCGTGACCGGGTGGCGCAGAGTGGGGTGCCCGTCGAAAGATCTGTCGGGACAGAGACGGAGGGCGTAGCGGCAGGACCCGGTCACCTGAGATCACTGATGTTCGCTTCATTGTTTTCTTGCAAAACCCGCCCCACCTGCGTAAACAGGTCGAGCGCGACCGGCGGCGAGGCCGAAAGAGCCAGCGCGGGCGGGCGCGCAATCTTGGCCGCGGCCGGGGGCCGCGCGTGGGAACGGGCGGGGGAAGCGCAGGAGGTTATTTCGCATGAGCGACGACAAGCTGCACGACGTGGCGATCTTGGGGGCCGGGCCGGCCGGGCTGGCGGCGGCCATCTACACCGCGCGCAGCCGGCTGGATACGGTGGTGCTGGACGCCCAGGGCGGCGGCGGGCAGCTCGCCATCATCGATCGCATCGAGAACTACCCCGGCTTCGACAAGGCCGTGACCGGCATGGAGCTCTTCGAGGCCATGCGGCGCCAGGCCGAGGGCTTCGGCGTGCGGATCGACTTCGACCAGGCCCAGAAGCTGGAGGCGGACGATGCCTCGGTGACCGTCATCGGCGACGCCGGCCGCTACCGCGCCCGGGCGCTCATCGTGGCCACCGGGGCGCGTCACCGCGAGCTGTGCATCCCCAGCGAAGAGCGGCTCAAGGGCCGCGGGGTGAGCTACTGCGCCACCTGCGACGGGAACTTCTTCGCGAAAAAACCGGTGGCGGTCATCGGCGGCGGCGACACCGCGGTCAAGGAGGCCATCTACCTCTCGCGCATCGTGGACAAGGTGTACCTGGTCCACCGCCGCGATCGCCTACGCGCGGAGGCGCTGCTCCAGGAGCGCATCCGCGAGCGGCCCAACGTCGAGTTGTGCTTCGATTCGGTGGTGGACGAGATCGAGGGGGCGGATGCCGTGAGCGGGGTGCGCCTCAAGAACGTAAAGACCGGCGAGCTGCGCCGCATCGCCGTCGAGGGGGTGTTCGTGTTCGTCGGCATCCTGCCGAACGCGGAGTTCCTCTCCGGTCACGTCGATCTCGACCCGCTGGGGTTCGTGCTCACCGACCCCCGCATGCGCACGCGGCATCCGCGCATCTTCGCCGCCGGGGACGTGCGCGCCGACTCGGTGCGCCAGATCGGCAGCGCGGTGGGGGACGGGATCACCGCCGCGGTCACCATCCAGGAGATGCTGGACACCGAGACCCCGCCGCGTCGCTGCGGGCCCGAGTGCGCCACGTCGCCTCCACGTACGGAATGAGCTCCTCGATCAGCGAGTCCTCGTAGCGGCGCGGGGGCAGGTGGCGGCCGGCCTGGTTGACGTAGAAGGTCCCGGCCCGGCAGTCCTCGCCGCAGCGCCCGTCCGGGAACACGATGATGAACTTGGGCAGCGCGCCCTCGTTCATCCACGGCTCGATGAACAGCACGGCGCTGGTGAGCAACGTCGGCTCCATGCCCATGCCGTGCAGCAGGTACAGCACCGGGTAGCGTAGCGCTGGCCGCTCGTCGTAGCCCGGCGGCAGGTAGATCCAGAAGGTCCGCTCCCCGCCGAGGAGAGCGCTCGGGTAGGCGGCCTCGAGCACGCGGGCGGGAAGCGCCGGCTCGAACCGTTCGCGATCCCCGTCCGCCCACTCGCGTCCCACCGCCGCCATGAGCACGCTCAGGCGCTGGATGAGCTGGGTGGCCGTACCCACGTGCGCTCCGTCGCCCGCGGCGATCTCCTCCGGGGTGGCGGTGTCGCTGCCGTAGATCACCAGCACGTCCCGGCCCAGCGCGCGCCAGTCGAGGTTGCGCGCGTCCCAGGCCCCGGGCGGATCGAGGGGCAAGGCCTCGAAACCGCGCGCGATCGCCACCGGCCGGCCCCGCGCGGCCAGCGTGCCGGCGAAGGCCTCCACCTGCGGCCGGAAGCGGTAGTGATCGTGGGCCCCGACGTCGAGGTAGAAATCGAGCCGCGCCAGCGCCTGCTCGGGCAGGCGCTCGAGCAACCGCCGCGGGTCGTAGAGCGCGCCCTGGCGCACGATGGCCGGGTGGGGATCGTAGCGTCCGTTTCTTTCGCCGAAGTCATAGCCCGCGCCCGCCGTCCCCGCCACGCCGTCGAGCCCGTCGTCGAGATACGGCTCGCCCTCGTCCCAGCTGTGGTTGCCCTCGCTGCCCCCGGGGTTCGAAAGCGGCGCGAAGTCGTCGCCGGCGGGATCGGGGTTCGCCTGCGGGTCGTACCCCGGCTCGTCGCTTGAGGCCAGCCCGTCCGAGCCCACGTCCTCGAAGCGCTCGCCGTCCCAGAACAGGATGGGCTCCCCCGGCCCGCGGCGACCGTCGCCGTCCAGGTCCACCGCCAGCGCGATCTCCACCGCGAAGTCGTACGCGCCGGCCGGATCGAACGCGCCCGGGACGGGGCCGTTGCCGTCGCAGAAGGTGATGACCGGCAGGCGGCCCTCGGGATTGAAACGCCAGTCGAAGAAGCCGTCGAGGCGCGCGGGCTGCTCGCAGAAGCGCTCCGGATGGATCAGGTAATCCTCCGGCACCCCCGGCGGCAGGTAGGGGTGGTCGGGGTTGTAGGACATGTAGTTGCCCCAGGCGATGGCCGCGCCCAGGAAGCCTTCCAGCAGGCCGGTGCGCGTGGTGCCGCCCAGGCCGTGGCCCATGTCCAGGTGCTCGTAGTCCTGGCCGGCGCCGGGGGCGGGGCACATGCGCCCGATCTGGGGCGGGACGCAGAACCCGCCGAACACCTCGGTTTTCAGGGTGTGCATGAGCCCCGCCATGTCGAGCGGGCCGCCCAGCGGCGCCACCAGGTCGAACAGCTCGTGGTGGCGCAACCCCAGGAAGGCCGCGCTCACCGAACCCATGGAGAAGCCGCCGATGGCGCGGTAGCTCCATTCGCGATCGGATGGGCCGTCCGCCTGGGAGCAACCCGCGAGCATCGCCAGCATCCCCGCGAGCGAAACCCGCCAAAGTGTCCCCGGTGCGTGCATGGCATGAGGCTAGCAGACCCAGCGCCCGCGAGAAAGCTCCTGGCCCGCGCGGACCGCCAACGCTTGCCAACCGGCCCGTCTTGATGCAGGCTGTGCCCCATGAAAACCACACTCCTCTTCGTCGTCGCTGCGTTTGCGCTCTCGCTCTTTGGCTGCAAAGGTTCCGACGCGCCCCCGCCGCCCAAGGCCGACGTCCCCAAGGCCGGAGAGGCGAGCCGTCCCAAGACCCCGCCGCCGCCCAACGTGGTGCGGGCCCCGGAGGCGCCGCAGCTCCCCGCGCCGCCCGACGTGGCCGCGGTCCCGGCCGACGCCCAGAAGACCGGGAGCGGGCTCGCCTCCAAGGTGCTCCAGGCGGGATCTGGCACCGTTCATCCCAAGGCCGAGGACGCGGTCAAGGTGCACTACAGCGGCTGGACCACCGACGGCAAGATGTTCGATAGCTCGGTCACGCGCGGCCAGCCCGCCACCTTTCCGCTCAACCGCGTCATCCCCGGTTGGACCGAGGGGGTGCAGCTCATGGTGACCGGCGAGAAGCGCCGCTTCTGGATCCCCGAGGAGCTGGCCTACAAGGGGCGCCGTGGGCCGCAGGGGATGCTGGTGTTCGACGTGGAGCTCCTCGACATCCTGGCCGCGCCGCCGGTGCCGCCCGACGTCAAGGCCCCGCCCAAGGACGCCAAGAAGACCGCCAGCGGGCTCTCCTGGAAGATCCTCAAGAAGGGCGCGGGCACGGCCCACCCCGGCCCGACCAGCCGGGTCACGGTGCACTACAGCGGCTGGACCACCGACGGCAAGATGTTCGATAGCAGCGTCACCCGCGGCGAACCCATCACCTTCCCGCTCGACGGGGTCATCCCCGGCTGGACCGAGGGCGTGCAGCTCATGGTCGAGGGCGACAAGGCGCGCCTGTGGATCCCCGAGGAGCTGGCCTACAAGGGCCGGCCCGGGCCGCAGGGGATGCTGGTCTTCGACGTGGAGCTTATCAAGATCCAGTGAGGCCGTACGTCGTCCACCTGCTGGCCTGCGCCGTGTCCTTCGCCGGCTGCGCCTCCGATCCTTGCTTCTTCGACAACGGAGTTGATCCACCAGACGCCGCGGACGGAGGCGACGGATGATACGCCCGGGGACTTGCGCCCCGGTGGCGCTCGAGCTGAACTTCTCCGCATCCGGAGGAAAGTGGCGCCGGGTGGTCGAGGCCAAGGCCATGCGGGCGTTTTCGCGGCTTTCGCTCCAGGGCGCCGGCCTCGGCGACAGCGGCGCGGCGCACCTGGCCTCATGTGACACCCTTGAAAACCTGCGCCAGCTCGACCTCACCTATAACGGCATCGGTAAAAAGGGCCTGCAGGCGCTCGCCACCGCGAGGCCGCTGGCGAACCTCGAGCATCTTTCCCTCTGCAACAACGAGCGGCTACACGGCGGCGCCCTGAAGGAGCTGTGCCAGGGCCCGGCCTGGCCGAGGCTTCTGTCTCTGGATCTCTCCTGCTGCCGGCTCGACGACGAAGACGCCCGGCGGCTCTCGCGCTGGCCCGGCCTGGAGCGTCTGCGGACGTTGCGGCTCGGCTCCAACCACCTCCGGCCGGCCGGCCTGGAGGCGATCCTCTCCGCGGCGCGAACGATCGAGGAGCTTGCGCTCGACTCGAACTACGGCGGGACCGGTCTGGCCGAGGCGATCGCGCGCGCGGGTCATCTGAAGGGACTTCGCCGATTGGACCTTCGCGGCAACGACATCGCCTGCAGCGGATTTTCCTCCCTGGCCAAGGCGGCGCACCTTGCGCAGGTGTCGGATCTCGACCTGTCGTTGAACGCCGTGCGCACCGTCGAGGGCGGCTCGCCGGGGGTCCGGGCGCTGGCCGCCTCCCCGGTGTTGCGGCGTCTGGAGCGCCTGGACCTCTCCTACAACGCCCTCGACGCCGGAGCGGTGCGGGCGCTGCTGACCTCCCCCGTGGCTCGCCCACTGGTCGCGCTCGATCTCTCGCACAACTACCTCGGCGAGCCCGGCGGGCGAGCCCTGCTCGAGGCCCGGGACATGCCGCGGCTGCGGGAGCTCAACCTGGAGGTGAATCACCTGCCGGATGCGCTGGAGCGGGCCATCCGGGAGTGCGGGCGCTTCCCGGCCCTGGAGAAGCTCAAGTTCGAGCCGCAAGAGGACAAGGAAGAATGGTGACGCGCGCGCGAGACGGCGACGAGCTCGCCCAGGACCTCGAAGCGCAGGCCTGGCAGGCGCACCAGGAGAAGAACCTGGCGGCGGCCGAGGCGCTCTACCGGCTGCTGCTCGAGTTGTATCCGGCTCATACCGCGGCGAAGAACAACCTTGCGGCCATCCTGCTCGGTAGCGCCCGCAAGGACGAGGCCGCCGCGCTGCTCACTGGCGAGCCGCCGCCGAGGCCCGCGCACAAGCCCTTGCCGGCCGAGCTGGATCCCGCCGCCAAGAGCCGTGGCGGGAAGGAGTCCCTGCGCCAGGCCATCCAGGCGCTCGTGGGGCGGGTGGTGTTCTTCTCCAACCAGGCCGGCGCGCGGGAGCAGCAGGGCCAGCGGGAGGAAGCGTTCCAGGCCTGCGCGCAGGGTCTCGCGGCGGAGGAGGAGCTCAACGCGCTGCTGCGGGGCCAGAAACTTCCCACCAGCCTGTGGATGAGCGCGGGCTCGGTGAACTTCCTGTGGGCCCTCATCGAGCAGGAGCGGTACGCCGAGGCGGTGACGCTGGTGGAGGAACGCCTGGACCGACCGGAGGAGATGCGGCTGCGGCTTTCGAACTTGACGCAGCGCGACCGGGTCCAGCACATGCTCAGCAAGGGGCTGGTGGCCGCGCTGCGCTCGGGAGACGATCGGCTCATGCGCCGGGGCCGCGCCATCGCGAAACGGACGCTCGAGCTGATTCCTGAGCCCGACTTCGGGGAGCTGTTGTGGTCGCTGGCTTGCCTGGAGGCCCGCTCGCGCCGGCCGCGGCTGGCGCTGCGCTGGGCAGCGCGGGCGGTGGCCGCGGGGGTGAGCCCGGCCGACCTCGCGCAGGACGACGATCTGGCCTGTCTGCGAGGCCGGCCCGAGTTTCAGAAGCTTGTGGGCTCCAAGGGCTGAACCGGCTTTCATCCTGGCCCGCTCCGGGATAGAATTCTGCGGCTCATCCAGGAGGCCGGGAATGAGGCGCACCCTTTTCTTGGGGCTGTTGTTGTGGCTCAAGCTCCCACTCGCCTTGGCGGACGTGGGGAGTAACACCGTGGGCATGAACATCCACATCGGGCCGCAGTCGTTTATCGACGCCGCGGCCGACCTCGGGGTGGGCTGGGTGCGCATGGACGCCAACTGGTTCGCGCTCGAGCCAACCCGCGACGGCTACGACTGGGGCTGGCTGGACGCCTCGATCGACCGCGCCACCGCCGCCGGCCTGCGGGTGTTTCTCACCCTGGGCTACACCCCCGCCTGGGTCTCCCGGCACGGGGACAGCGACGGCGATCCGGGCAACGACTGCCCCGACGACTCGCTCGACTGGGCGGATTTCGTGGCCGACGCCGTCACCCACTACCGCGCTCGCGGGGTGACCCACTTCGGCCTGTGGAACGAGCCCAACCTGGGGCAGTTCTTCGAGGGGACGGTGGAGGAGTACGTGAGCCTCATCGTGCTCCCCGGAGCGGCGGCGCTGCGCGGCGTGTGCGCCGACTGCAAGGTGCTGGGGCCGGATCTGGCCAACGTGGGCGAGTGCGACGACTACCTCGAGCGGGTGCTGCAGCTCGCCGGGCGCGGCGCCTTCGACATCATCACCCACCACAGCTACAACGGCTTTGCCGAGACCGGCTGGCAGATCTGGGACGGGGACGGGTTCATCAACGTCCTCGACGACCAGCGGTTCCCCTTCACCCGCCGCGACCTGCGCCAGCTCCTCGACGCGGCCGGCTACAACGGCGAGGTGTGGATCACCGAGACCGGCTACCGCGCCACCCCCATCGGCGACGCCACCAATGAGAACCTCCAGGCCACCTACGTGCGCCGGGTGCTGGAGGAGCAGCTCAAGCGCGCCTGGTACACGAATAGCTTCTTCTACGAGATCTGCGACTGCGGGGTGGACCAGCCGGGCTGCACCATCGACGGTTTCGGCCTGATGCGGCCCACGGCGGGGCAGTTCGACACCCGGCGCTTCCCGCAGGATTTTCGGCTCAAGCCGGCCTTCCTGCTGCTGCGGCAGTTCATCGCCGATCACCCCGAGATCACCGGCCGCGAGCCGCCGCCCCAGTGCGGCGACGGCATCGACAACGATCGCGACGGGCTCACCGACCTCGAGGATCGCGGCTGCACCTCGGCCACCGACAACGACGAGTCGGACGATCCGGCGCGAGCGCGCCTGGACGCCTATTGCCTGGAAGCGCGGCCGGTGCTGGACGGCGATCTGGGAGAGTTCGGCCCGGAGGGCTGGATCACGCTGCCCGCCTCCGCCTGGCACGGCACCGAACCCCTGGGCGCGGGCGATCTTTCGGTGCGGCTCTCGGCCCGCTGGACGGCCGAGGGGCTCTTCTTCGGCCTCGAGGTCCAGGACGACGTCCACGACAACAGCCACCCGCCGGCGGATCTGTGGCAAGGAGACAGCGTGCAGCTGGCCTTCGACGTGGGACGAAACGGCGGGCTGGCCTACGACAGTACCGACGATCACGAGATCAACTTCGCCCTGTCGAACGACCTGCCGGCGACCTTCCGCTACCGCGGGCCGAGCGGCGCCTCCGACGACTTCGGCCTGGCGGTGCTGCGCCGGGAGGGCCGGACCTCCTACGAGATCCGCATCGGCCCGACGGCGCTGCCCGGCCTGGCCCTGGCGGCGGGGTCGCTTTCGAACTTTTCGTTCCTGGTCAACGACGCCGACGGCGCCGGCCGGGTGGGGTGGATGGAGTGGACGCCGGGGATCGGCATGGCCAAGGCGCCGGCCTACTACGGCGAGATCGCCCTGTCCGCCACCTGTAGCGGCGGCCTCCAGCCCGACGGGGGAAGCGACGCCGGGGTTGACGCCGGGAGCGACGCGGGCGCCGACGGTTCTGACGCTTCCGCCGACGCCGGTCATGACGGGGGGTTCGACGCTGGTAGCGACCCGTCACCCGACGCGGGCGTAGATGCCGGGAGCGACGCCGGGCCCGACGGGGCTGGGGACGGCGAGGTCGGCGGCTCGGGGTGCGGCTGCGCCTCGGCCCCGTGGGGCGGAGGCATCCTCTTGCTCTGGCTCGCGCTGGTGCCGTGGCGGCGAAAGCCGCTTTCCCGCCGACGCGGTTCACGCTAGAATCCTGCCGCCATTCCGGCGGGAGGTTTTTCATGGTGCGTCTGGTTGTGTTCGCCGCGCTCGCGGCTGTGGTTTGCGCCGCGGGGTGCCGCCACCCCGACCTCGGGCCCGATGCGTGCGAGGGTGTCAGGTGCTCGGGTCACGGGACCTGCGAGGTGGTCCAGGCCCAGCCGGTGTGCCGCTGCGAGAGCGGGTATGAGGCGCAGGCGCTCGAGTGTCTGCCCACGTCCGACCCGTGCGCTCATCTCGCCTGCGTGAATGGCACCTGCCGGGTGCAGGGGACGAGCGCCGTCTGCGAGTGCGACGTGGGCTACGCCGGCGCCGCTTGCGACGGGTGCGCCCCGGGCTACCACCGGGAAAATTCGCTGTGTGTTCCCGACGTTCCCGACCCCTGCAACCCGAGCCCGTGCAACGAGCCCCACCGGACCGTGTGCCGGGTGGAGGGGCAAGGCTTTCGCTGCGAGTGCGTCGAGGGCTACCACGAGGAGAGCGGAGTGTGCGTCCCGGACGCGGCCGGGCCCTGCGCTCCCAACCCTTGCCACGAGCCTCACCGTACCGTGTGCGTTCCCGACGGGGCGACCTTCGCGTGCGCCTGCGAGGGCGGCTACCAGGACAACGACGGCGACGGCACCTGCCTGGCGAACTGCTTCACGGCGGGGCTCTCCTGCCCTTCTGGACAGTTGTGCGACGACTCCTCCGGCACGGCCGCCTGCGTCTCGGGCGAGAAGCCGCCCATCTACATCGCCTTCCAGTGGCACATGCACCAGCCCATCTACTGGCCGTACGAGAGCGTGGTGGTCACCGAGCAGAACGCGCGTATGCCCTTCTCGGTGTACCAGGTCCACTTGGACCGGAGCGGGCCTTACACCGGCTGGCCGCGCGACGCCATCGACGCCTGCCGCGGCCTGCCCTGGTGCGGGGCGCAGGTGTCGTTCTCGGGCTCGCTCATGGAGAACCTGGGCGCGCTGTCCGCGGCCGGGGTGGGCTTCGGGAACTGGACCGCGCCGTGGCGCGAGGCGTCGGCCTGGACCACCGCGCGCGGCAACCCGCGGCTGGCCTTCGTGGCCTTCGGGTATCACCACCCGCTCATGGGGCTCATCGGGCCGGGCGATCTCCGGCTCCAGGTGGCGCTGCACCGCACCGCGCTCCAGCGCGCCTTCCAGGCCGCGCCGGCGCGGGGGATGTTCCCGCCGGAGTGCGCTTTCTCCGAGCGCATGATCCCGGCGCTGGCGGAGGAGGGCATCGAGTGGGTGATGGTGGACAACGTGCACTTCGACCGGGCGCACCGCGACTACCCCTACAGCCCCGCCTCCAACCTGCCGCCGCCGAACCGAGCCGAGCAGGTGAACCGCGCCGCCACCGGCTGGGTGCAGCTTCGGGACCTGTGGGCCCCCTCGCCGGTCTCGGCGCCGTGGGGCTACCAGCCGCACTGGGTGGAGTGGACCGATCCCGAGAGCGGGGCGAAGACGCGCCTGGTGGCCGTGCCCGCGGCGCGCTACGAGGGCAACGAGGACGCGCGCGGCGGGTTCGGGGCCTTGCAGTACGAGAAGGTGCTCAGCCAGCTCGAGCCCTACAACCTGGATCCGGCGCACCCCATGCTGGTGCTGCTGCACCACGACGGCGACAACTACGGCGCCGGCACCGAGAGCTACTACCACGGGAACTTCCAGGCTTTCGTGGCCTGGGCCGCGGCCAACAGCACGCGCTTCGTGCCCACCACCGTGCAGGACTACCTGGACCGCTTCCCGCCCGCGCCCGACGACGTCATCCACGTTGAGGACGGCGCCTGGAGCGGGGCCGACAACGGCGACGCCGAGTTCTCCAAGTGGAACGGCGCGCCGGACGCCGAGGGGTACTCGCCGGATCGCAACTCGTGGGCGGTGGTGGTGGCGGCCGAGAACCGGGTGCGCACCGCCGATTCTCTCGCGCCCCACTCTTCCATCGAGAACATCCTGGACGGCGCCGGCTCGGACACCGACCGCGCCTGGCACTACTTCCTCAACGCCGAGACCAGCTGCTACTGGTACTGGGACAACTCGCTGGGCGGCCTGTGGGACAGCCACCCCACCCGCGCCGCCAACCTGGCGGTGGAGTTCGCCGACCGGGTCCTTACGGGCGGCGGCGGAACCGATACCATCGGCCCCACCCTGTACCTGCCGCAGCGGCGGCCCTTCAACCCCGGACTCGACGGCGCGCCGGCCGACGTGGAGATCTGGACGCTGGCCTACGACGCAGCGGGCCTCTCCGAGGTGGTGCTCCTCTACCGCCGCGACGGCGACGGCGTGCGCACGAGCGAGAACGACCTCTACGCCGGCGGGAGCTGGAGCGAACTGCCAATGCTGGAGGCTCCGCTGCCTCCCCCGCGCACCGATCCCCAGCCGCGCTACCGGGCAGCGCGCTACACCGCCACCGTCACCGGCCAGCGCGAGGCCCTGCTCGACTACTACGTGCGCGCCAGCGACTCGCGCGGCAACGTCACCCGCTCGCCCATCCAGCACGTGTGGATCGGCAGCGCATCTTCCGGTGGCGGCAACTGGACGCCCGAGCGGCCAACCCGAAACGACGTGATCACCGTCTTCTGGGACCGGCCGGCGAAGCTCCACTGGGGCGTGGACGCCAGCCTGCACGGCGGCGTGTGGCAGCCGCCGCCCGCCGAGTACTGGCCGGCGGGCTCGGTCTTGTGGAGCGACGGCAAGGCCATCGAGAGCTTGCTTACGGGCCCGGACGGGAGCGGCCGCTACACCATCGACATCGGGCCGTTCAACGGCACGCCGGTGACCGAGGTCAACTTCGTGTTCCATAACAACGACGGGAGCTGGTCCCGCCCGGACCAGACCATCCCCATCGCTCCCTGAGAGAAGGCCGAGTGCATGATGAGGAAGCTCGCCCTCCTGTGCGCCGGATGGTTCGCTTCGGCGTGCCTCTCCCCCGGCACCGACTGCCCGGCGGGCCACTGCCTCCACGGGACCTGTGTCCGCGAGGGCGGGGGATTCGCCTGCCGCTGCGACAGCGGCTGGGCCGGCGAACGCTGCGACGCGTGCGCCGATGGCTTCCACTTGGTGAACGGCGAGTGCCTGCCCGACGACGCCTGCACCCCGAACCCTTGCCGCCACGGCACCTGCTCGGCTTCGGGCGGCGCGGCGGTGTGCGCCTGCGAGGCCGGCTGGGCGGGCGAGCGCTGCGACCGCTGCGCCGACGGCCTGCAGGACAACGACGGGGACGGCGCCTGCCGGCCGGACTGCGCCCACAGCGGGCTCTCCTGCGCGCCGCTCGCCTGCAGCGACCTGGCCGGCGAGGCGCGCTGCCAGGGGACGCGCCCCTGCGCCGTGCGGGTGCGCTACCGCTCCGCGGACCCGCCGCCACGGGCGATATACCTGCGCGGCGAGTGGAACGGGTGGGACCTCAGCGAGCCGCTCGCGCCGGAGCCCGACGGCAGCCTGTCGCGGGAGATCACGCTCCCCGCCGGGGACTACGGCTACAAGTTCTACGACCCGGACGCCGATCGCTGGTTCCTCGACGAGGCCAACCCCTACACCAAGTGGATCGCCGGGGTGCAGAACTCGCGGCTGCGCGTGCCCGACTGCGAGCGGCCGCTGCTCTACCTGGTGCGCCCCGTCGAACTCGGCGCAAACACGATCTCGTTTGCGGTGCAGGCCGCCCCCGGCCGCGCCGGGACGGCCATCGATGCCAAGAGCGCCTCCGCCAGCCGCAACCGCCTGGCCCTGCCCGCTGCCTTCGACGAGCGCACCGGCCGGTTCGAGATCCGGCTGGACAACCTCCCCGCGGGGAAGCACTCGTTCCGCTTCGAGGTCCGCGACACCGCCGGCCGCGCCGCCGCGCCTCTGTTTCTTCCGTTGTGGCTCGAGCCGGAACCCTTCGACTGGCGCGACGCGGTGCTGTACTTCCCCATGATCGATCGCTTTCGCAACGGAGACGCCTTGAACGACGGGCCGAGCGCCAACGTGGACCCCAAGGCCAACTGGCAGGGCGGCGATTTCGCCGGGCTAAGCGCCGCCATCGAGGATGGTTTCTTCGACGATCTGGGGGTGAACGCCCTGTGGCTCTCCTCGGTGTCGCAGAACACCGCCGGCGCTTGGCCGGGGAGCGACGGCCGCTCCTACTCCGGCTACCATTCCTACTGGCCCGTCTCCAGCGGGCACAGCGCGGCGCGGCCGCTCGCGGGCGTGCAGCCGGTCGAGCCGCACTTCGGCTCGGCCGAGGAGCTGCGGCGCCTCGTCGACGCGGCGCACGCGCGCGGCATGCGGGTGATCGCCGACCTGGTGCTCAACCACGTCCACCAGGAGAGTCCGCTGTGGGCGCGCCACAAGAACGACCAGCCGCCCTGGTTCAGCCCGCTGTACGTGTGCGGCTGGGACCGGCCCATCGAGTGCTGGTTCGCGCCGTACCTTCCGGACATCGACTACACCAACCTGGACGCGCTGGAGACGATGATCGAACACGCCACCTGGCAGCTTTCCGAGTTCGATCTGGACGGCTTCCGGGTGGACGCGGTCAAGCACTTCCTCCACGACGTGGGGTGGGCGCTGCGGGCCCGCCTCGACGAGACGGTGGGTTCTGGCGCCCGGCCGTACCTCCTGGGCGAGACCTTCACCGGCGAGGACGGGGCGGGCCAGATCGCCGAGTACCTCGGGCCGCGCCAGCTCGACGGGCAGTTCGACTTCCCGCTCTACTGGCAGATCGTCAAGACCTTCCTGCGCGAGGAGCAGGGCCTGGACCGGCTGGCCGAGCGGGTGGCCGAGGTGCGCGCCGCCTACGGCACGGCGGTGATGTCGAACTTCCTCGGCAACCACGACGTGTGCCGGGCGCTCTCGCACGCCGCCGGCGACATCGCCGATCTGTGGGGCAACGGCGCGCGCGAACAAGGCTGGAGCGATCCGCCAAAGCTGCCTGCCGGCGAGCTTCCCTTCCAGCGGCTTCGGCTGGCCTGGACGTTTCTGTTCACCATGCCCGGGGTGCCGCTCGTGTACTACGGCGACGAGTTCGGCCTGGAGGGCGCGGGCGATCCCGACAACCGCCGGAGCATGCGCTTTTCCGGGCACACCTCGCAGCAGCTCCTCACCCAGGAGCACCTGCGGCGTCTGTCGTTCGCCCGCCAGGCCCATCCGGCCCTGCGCCGGGGCGAGCCGGTGAGCCTGCTCCTCGATCCGGACGGGCTGTTCTGGGCGTACGGCTCGCAGCACGAGGGCGACCGCGCGCTGGTGGCCCTCAACCGGGACGCCCAGAGCCGCGCGCGGGAGATCCCGGTCGGCGCGCTCGGGCTGTCCGACGGCCAGCTCCTGTACGACGCCGTCGGTGGCGAATCGCTCCGCGTGAGCGGGGGACGCGTCGCGCTTACGGTGCCGGGGCGCGGCTCGGCGGTGCTGGTGCTGCCCGATGCCTGCCACCCCAACCCGTGCCTGGAGGCCGGCCGCGGCGTGTGCGAGCCTCTTCCTGCGGGCCGGCATCGCTGCCGCTGTGATGCCGGCAGCCACGAGTTCGGCGGTTCGTGCCTGCCGGTGTGCAGCGGCGGGCAGGACCTGTGCCTAGCGGCGCGGCCCAGCTTCTACAGCCTGCCCTCGGCGAACGGCCACGGGGTGGCGGTGTACGACGTGCTGCGGCGGCGGGCGGTGGACCTGTACGAACACCCGTACCAGGCCTTCGACGAGGGCGAGACCACCCGCGACGTGCTGTGGGACAGCTACCTCGGGCTGCGCGCGCCGGAAGTCAACGCCTGGCTGAGCCAGGTGCCGCTTGCGGAGGCCGGCCACCTCCAGGAGTCGGGCATCGTGCGAACCCGCCAGGAAATCTCCGGCCTGGATGTGGAGAGCTTCTACTACGCGCCGTTCGAGCTTTCTCGTGCGGCGCTGGTGGTCATCGGGCGAGTGGTGAACCGCCGGGCGGAGCCGGTCGAGGTGTCGCTGTATTCGCTGCACAACTTCCACCTGGGGAACGCGCCGGCCGCGGATCCGGCCCACCCCGACGCCGCCGGCGAGCGGGTGCTGTACCGCGCCGATCGGGGCGCGCTGGTGGAGAGCGGGCCCGCCGGGGTGGTGGTGCACTGGCCGCTGTCGGCGCCGAGCCACCACGGCGCCACGCCGGACAACCCGTACCCGGCGCTCCTCGACGGGCGCGATCTTGTGGACACCCTCGATAGCGGCGTCGGCGACGACCGGGTGGCCGGGTTCCAGAAAAACTTTCGTATCGAACCGGGTGGCGAAGGATGGTTCGGGGTGGCCAGCGTGTTCACTCCCACGGCGGACGAGGCGGTGTTCGCCGAGCTGGAGGCGGTCTTCGGCGCTCGCGGAGAGCCCGCCGTGTTGGAGGACGCGCTGGCCGCCTGGGAGGCATGGCGCAAGCCGCTGCCTGCGGGGCTGACGCCGGCGGAGCGGGCCGTGTTTCGTCAGGCCGAGGCGTTGCTGCGGCAGGGACAGGTGCGCGAGGAGCGCGCCAAGGCCCGAGGGCAGATCCTGGCCTCGCTGCCGCCGGGGCAGTGGAATATCGCCTGGGTGCGCGACATGTGCTACGCGGTGGCGGCCCTGGTCCGGCTGGGACACTTCCCCGAGGCGCGCGAGGCGCTGCGTTTCATGTTGGAGGCGGACGCCGGCTTCTACCAGGCCGAGGTGGGTGCGCCGTACCAGATCAGCGTGGTGCGCTACTTCGGGCGGGGACGAGAGGAGAGCGACACCAACGCCGACGGGCCCAACATCGAGTTCGACGGGTTCGGGCTCTTTTTGTGGGTCCTGGCCGAGTACGTGAAGGCATCCGGAGACGAGGAGTTCCTGGACCTCTACTGGACGACCGTCCGCGACCGGGTGGCGAACGTGTTGGTCGGCCTGGTCGATCCCGTAAGCGGCCTGATCCGGCCGGACTCCAGCATCTGGGAGGTGCACTGGAACGGGCGGCAGAAGCGCTTCGCCTACACCAGCGCCACCGCGGCCCGGGGCCTGTGCGCCGCGGCCGGGTTGGCCGAGGTGCGCGGCGAGACGGCCCTGGCCGAGAGCTGGCGCCAGGCGGGGGCCGGGATCCGCGACGCCATGGCGCTGCGGCTGCGCGACGCCGACGGCGCGCTGGCGGGATCGCTGGAGGAGCTGGTGGGTGGCGCGGGGGCGCGGGACGTGGCGGTGGTCGAGGCGCTGAACGGGGCGCTGTTCGATCCCCAAGGCGCCACCGCGCGGGCCACCCTGGACGCCATCGAGCTCGAGCTCGGCACCCGCACCGGCCTGGGGTTCTTCCGCAACGACGACGGCGGCTGGTACGACTCGCAGGAATGGGCGGTGGCGGGCCTGTGGGTGTCCTCCGCCGCGCGCCGGGCCGGCCGCGGGGAGCGGGCCGACCGGCTGCTGGGCTGGATCACGGCGCAGGCGCTGGCCAACTTCAACCTGGCGGCGGAGCTGCACGACCCGGTGAGCGGCGCCTACCTGGGCGCGGTGCCCATGATCGGTTACGGCGCCGGCGCCTACGTGCTGGCGATCATGTCCCGGCTGGATCCGGCACCCGTGGCTCCGGCCTGCGGCTCCTACGCGCGCTGAGGCTCTCACTCGATGCGGTAGCGCAGCAGGCGGCACTCCAGGTCGCCGTTGAACACGGTCCAGTACTTCTCGGGCTTGAGGGGGATGGCGCGCTGGATGGCGCGATCGCCCGAGAGCACCCCCACGGTATGGCCGGCGAGGCCGGCGAACATATGCCCCATCTCGGAGAAAAAGCGCCGCTCGGCGGCGATGCGCTTCCCGTACGGCGGGTTGGTCAGGATCAGGCCCGGCGGAGAGAGCGGGGCGAGCTTGAGCACGCTGCCGCGGGAGACGGCGATGTCCACGCCGGCGGCGCGAGCGTTGGCCCGGGTGTTCTCGACCGCCTTGGGATCGATGTCGGAGGCCAAGATCGGCGGCGCGTCGCGGCGCACGGCCGCGCGGGCCTCCTCGCGCAGCTCCCGCATGCGCCGGCGCAGGCCCTCGTCGAAGAGCGGCCAGCGTTCGAACCCGAAGCGCCGGCGCGTAAGACCCGGGGCGCGATCCGTGGCCAGCAGGGCGGCCTCGATGGCCAGCGTGCCCGAGCCGCACATGGGATCGCAGAAGGGGACGCGCCGGTTCCAGCCCACCAGGCGCAGCAGGGCCGCGGCCAGGGTCTCCTTGAGCGGGGCCTCTCCCGGCTGCGCGCGGTAGCCGCGCCGGTGCAGCGACTCGCCGGCGAGATCGAGGTACAGGGTGGCCTGGTTCTTGTGCAGGTGCAAAAAGAGGTGGACATCGGGATCGTCTCGATCGACGTCGGGACGCACGCCGTGGCGCGAGCGTTGTTGATCCACGATGGCGTCCTTGACCTTCTGGGCGGTGAAGTTGGTGTGGGTGAGCGCGCTATCCTTGCAGAAGGCGGTCACCGCCAGGGTGTGCCGCGGGGTGAGGTACGGTTCCCAGTCGACGGCGTACACGCCCTGGTACAGGGCCTCCTTGTCCGGCGCCGGAAAGCGCGCCAGCGGCAGCAGCACCCGCAGCGCCACCCGCGACCACAGGCACACCCGGAAGGCGTCCGCGAACTCGCCGCCGAAGTGCACTCCGCCCCGGTCGCAGCGCACCTTGGGCACGCGCAGCCAGCGCAGCTCGTCGCGCAGGGCGGGCTCGGTCCCCTTGGCGGCGGTGGCGAAGAAGTCCATGCGGGGGTCTCCTTATGCGTAGGTGGGTCCGTCCGGGGGTTGCGACACCTCGCCACGCTCGAGGATGTCGATGGCGCTCCGCACCGCGGGGCCCTCGCCCAGCAAAAAGAGCACGTCGCCGGCCTCGAACCGCTGCGCCGGAACCGGCTGCGCCACCCGGCCCTGCCGCCGCACCGCCAGCACCAGGGCGCCGCTGCGGCTGCGCAGATCGAGCTCGAGCGCGCTCTGGCCGCAGGCGTGCGCCGACTCGCGCACCAGGAAGGTCTCCACCTTGAGATCGGCCAGTTCGGACATGTCGGCGAAGCAGGGCCGGGGGACGACCAGGGGCCGCTCGCTCTCCTGGGTGGCGCGGCGGGCGTCGCGGATGCGTTCGACGATGAGGTTTCGCGCCACGCCCATGCGGCGTAGCACCCGGGCCGTCATCTCCATGCCCGACTCCAGCTCCTCGACCACGGCGTCGGCCACGCCCAGCCGGCGCAGGCTGGAGGCCTCGGCCAGGTAGCGGCTGCGCACCAACACCGGGAGCTCGGGCGCGGCCCTGCGCACCGCGTCCACCACCCGGCGCGCCCCGGTGGGATCGTTGATGAGCAGCGAGAGCAGCCGGGCGCGGCGCACCTGGGCGTGCTCCAGGGCCTCCGGGCTGGTGGCATCGCCGTAGTACACCGGGAGGTTGCGGGCCCGGGCCCGGCGCACGGTCTCGGCGTTGAGCTCCAGCACCAGGTAGGGCAGCCCCAGCTCCGAGAGCGCCTGGCACAGCATCTGCCCGCCCGGCCCGAAACCCACCACCACCACGTGCCCCGTCAGGGCGGCGTGCTCGGGGGCCGGCTCGTCCATGCCGCGCACGCCCAGCAGGCGTTCCAGGGGCCGCAGCAATCGCTCCCCGGCGGTGACGTGAGGCGCCAGACGCATCACCAGCGGGGTGAGGAACATGCTGAGCACCCCGGCGCACCACAGCGCCCGGGTCTGCGGGGAGTCGATCAGCCCCAGCCGGCTGCCGGCGGCCACCACCACGAAGCCGAACTCGGAGAACTGCGCCAGCGAGGCGCCGGAGAGCCAGGCCACCCGGGCCGGCAGGCGCAGGGCCAACCCGGCCAGGGCGGCCACCGCCGCCTTGCCCGCGACAAGGCCCAGCAGCAGGATCCCCACCAGCGTCGGTTGCTGGAGGATCACCCGGGCGTCGAACAGCATGCCCATGGAGATGAAGAACAGCGAGGTGAAGGCGGCGCGCAGCGGCAGCACATCCGAGAGCGCCCTTCGCCCGAAGTCGCTCTCGGAGAGCACCATGCCGCCCAGAAACGCTCCCAGCGCCAGCGACAGGCCCAGCAGCGAGGTGAGCCAGGCGGTGCCCAGGCACACCCCGAGCACCGCCAGTACGAAGATCTCCCGGGAGCGCAGGCGATCCACCCGGGTCAACACCCGCGGTAGCAGCCAACGGCCGAACAGCACCGCGCCGGCCAGCAGGGCGGCCGCCATGGCCAGCGCCTGGAACACGCCGCCCGAGGGCCCCTGCTGCGGGGACTTTCCCGCCAACAGGGGCAGCAACAACACGATGGGGATGACGCACAGGTCCTGGAAGATCAGGGTGCCCACCACCAGCCGGCCGTGGGGCGCGTCCAGCTCCCCGCGCGCGGACAGCTCTTGCAGCACGATGGCGGTGCTGGAGAGCGCGAAGGCCAGCCCGTAGAACAGCGAGCGCGCCGGCGTCTCGCCGAGCAGGAGGGACAACCCGGTGACCGCGCCGGTGGTGAGGCCCACCTGGAGCAGGCCGCCCAGCACCACCTGGCGCGCGATGTGGCGGAGCCGCCGCAAGGAGAACTCCAGGCCCACCGAGAACAGCAGCAGCACCACGCCCACTTCTGCCAGGGTCTCGATGCGCTGCTCGTTCTTGACCAGCGCCAGCCCGTTCGGGCCGAGCAGCATGCCGGCGGCCAACAGCCCGGCCACCACCGGAATGCGCAGCCGCCAGAGCGCCACCGTGCACACCACGCCGGTCAGGGCGATGAGGACCAGTTCTCCCAGGTACGGGATTTCCACGTCAGTGACCTTCCCAGGAGGGCGCAAAGCCGCCGGGGCCGGCCGGCACATCGAGACCCGCCTCCCGCTCGAGTTCGTCGAGGAAGTTCTGCTCGGCGTCGCGGTTGAAGCGGTGGGCCGACTCCACCGCGCCGTAGATGGTCCCGCTGTAGAGAAACAGCGCGATGGCGGCCAGCAGGGTGCCCGCCCCGATGTGCCCGCCGCGAAAGGTGTCCGCCGCGGCGAATCCGAACAGCCCGTTGACCGAGAGCGCCAGCAGCCCGGTGCCGGCCTCGCCCAGGTAGAGGTGACCCAGGCCGGGGACGAGCGACAACACGCCGGCCAGCGCGGGGCTCTTCTTCGGAATGGCGGGGATGCGCAGCGCCTCGTCCGCCAGCCACAGGGCCCGCTCGGCCAGCGCGTGCCCGGCCGGCAGGGAGAGAAAATGCTCGCGCGCCGCGGCGCCGAGACCCTGCCGCAGGGAAAGGCAGCCGGCGAGATAGCGGGCCTCGCCGAGGAGCCGCGGATCGGGCTCGTCGAGAAGATCGGCCAGCAGCTCGCGCGCCGGTGCGAAGCGGCGCTCTCTCAACCAGGCGCGCGCGGCCTGCAAGCGCGCATCCGGCCCCAGCGACGGGTCGTCGAAGAGCGATTCGAAGTAGGGCAGGGCCGCGCCGCTCCTCCCGCCTTCCAGGTAGCTGCGGCCGATGCGAAGGCGGATCCGGCTGGCGAGCGGCGCCTCGGGGGCGAGGGAGAGCGCGCGCTTGTACTCGGTGATGGCGCGGTAGTAGTCGGCCTCGGCGAACAGCGACTCGGCGAAGGCCAGTGCCTGGCGCAGCTCCTCGTCTCCCGCGGGGGATGACGGCTCGCCGCCCCATGCCGGCGCGGGGAGCACGAGCGTGACCAGGGCCAGCGCCAGCTCAACCCGCATAGGACTCGTCCTGTTCGATCGCCGACAGGGTCCAGTCGAAGTCCCCGCTGGCGATGTGGTTGTGGCAGAACTCGCAGCGGCCGTCCATGGCCACCTTCACCGGTGCGCCGCAGGAGGGGCAGGCGCTACTATCGCCCCGGGGCACGAAGCCGGCGCGACGGATGAAGGTCCAGTACTCGCTGAAATGCCGTGGCACCTTGCGCGAGCCGCCGACCACCTGGCCGCTGGCATCGATCTTGTAGTCGATCATGGAGGCGTGGATGCGCACCGTGGCGCTCTCGTAGAAGGCGTCGCGCCGCAAGCGCGAAAGCTCGATGTTCTTCACCTGGATGTCCGACAGCACGTTGCGGATGCCCTTCTCCTGGTAACGCAGCATCCAGAACAGGTGCATCTGGTACACCCGGTCGGTCTCGAAGGCCCGGGCCCGCTCCCAGCGGCCGCCGCTCCAGGCGTTCTGCAGCAGCAAGAACACCTCGCGGGCGCGCTCGACGAGGCGCTGGATGGAGTCCTGGGGATTTCGCGCCGCGAAGGCGCGCACCTCGGCGTCCAGGTCGGGATCGAACACGGTGGGCAGATCGGTGCCGCGCTCGGGCTGGTCCACCGGGAGTTCGAGCGAGGCGCGCGGGATGCGGGAGTAGTCGAGCAGCGAGTGGAGCTGCCACTGGAAGGCGCCCGGCCGCACCGCCTGGCCGCAGAAGGCGCACACCCCCTCGCGGTCGAGCTTCTCGCCGGCGCCGCAGTTCGGGCAGGACAGGCTGCGCATGCGTTCCGGGGGCTGGGACACCACGCCCGGCAGGCGCCGGAAGACGAGCTGGGTCGAGGTGAAGTAGGTGGTGCTCCCGGACGAGAGCGTCTCGGTGTAGTTGCCTTGCAGGGCGCAGCTGATGGTGATCCACTCCGGCTCGAAGACGATGAGCTCGATGGCCAGCGAGCCCACGATGACGTGGGACACCTGGGCCCGCTCGACGCCCGGCTCGCCCAGCATGAGCTTCTGCCACAGCAGGTCCGAGAGGTACGGCCGTAGGCCCTCGAGGTTCGCGCCGCCGCGGGCTTCCTGGTAACGGGCGTAGACCATCTGGGCGAAGTCCAGGAACAAGGGCTCCGAGAAGTTGGGGTCCTGCTCGCGAAGGCGGGCCAGGCTCTCGCGGCGGGGGCGGTTGTCTCCCGGCGGGAGGCCGCCCACCCAGGAGGGGGTGGCCAGCACGGGCCGGTCGCGGCGCATGCGCGTGCGGAAGAACAAATAGGCGCTGGCGATGGCCAGCGCCGGCAAAGCGAACTCGGGGTTGCGCACCACGAACCACAGGAAGAAACCGAACAGCTCTCCATCTCCCCCGCCCGAGTCGCCGAACCCGCCACCGCTGTCGCCGCCGCCGTAGCTCTCTCCGCCGCCCACCCGGGCCAGGGCCGGCAGCGCGGCGAGAGAGATCACGGTCAAGAGCAACAACCCCGAGCAGCGGCGTCTCATGGCAGCACCACCGGCCGGTTGGGGATCTCGTTCGGGTTGTCTGGTGCGGGAGGGAGGTACTGCGAAAGCAACGGGCGCAGGATCTCGAAGCCCTTGCGAAAACCGGCCCGCATGTCGCTCGAACGCAGCGCGCGCTCCAGCTCTCTCGCCGCCAGGCCCAACTGGGAGTAGGGGATGCAGCGCTCGATGCCGACGTCCCACCGCAGTACGGCCTCCCGCTCCATCGCTGCGTAGAACCATAGCACCCCGGTGCGCTCGCGGGTGAGCGAGACGCCGCGCTCGGAGAACGTCTGGTGCGCCCGGGCCAGCACGGCGCCGCGGCGGCGACGCCGGGTGGTGAGCAGCCGCCGGCAGGGATCGGAGGCGCGCCCGCTCAGGTACCCCAGGCCGAAGGCCAGCGCCACGTCGAGGATCATCCAGTACGGAGAGAAGTCGATCGGGAGAAAAACGATCAGCAAGAACGTCACACCGGCGAGCAGGGCGCCGGCCTTCCAGGGGACGTCGGGGTAGCGTTCGGCCCGGCGCGTAAGCACCACCACCAGCTCGGCCGAGGTGGCGGCCTCGGTCGTGGCCACTTCCTTCTCCAGCTCATCCAGGAAAGACGATTTCACCCGCGCCTCGCGCCGCGCGCAGTATACCACCCCTCGGATGGATGCCCAAACAATCCAGGCGGCGAGCGGCTCGACAGCAGAACCGGGATCTGGAGTTCAGCGCGGGGGCGCAACCCCCTTGGGTTGCCGAGGAACGACGGCATCAATCGGGCGGACGGCATCCCATCTTGATGTCCACCTTGGTCACCTGCCCGTTGCGAAGCATGTCGCAGTAGGTGCCGTAGAAGTTGATGGTGTTCCGCACCGAGTCGTACTCCCAGCCGTTCTGGGTGCTGCGCGGCACCGGGGTGCCGTCGAAGTACACCCACAGGTAGGCGGGGTACTCGGGCACCGCCGAGAGCGCCAGGTTGCAGCCCATGACCATGCCACCGATGGTCTCGAAGATGGCCTGGAGCTCGGAGACGCTGTTGGCCGGGTAGTAACGGATGGCTCCGACGCGCGGGTGGCCGCCGGCGTCGGCCATGGCGTTCAGCAGGTCGGGGTTGCTGGCGTTGAGGTCGTCGCCCAGCCCGATGACGAAGGTGTCGATGCCAGACGCGCGCAGCGTCTGCACTGCCGAGAGCGCGAGCTGGTTGTCGGCTTCATTCGTCTGCTGGCCGTCGCCGTTGGGGCAGGTGGGCATGCCGTCGGTCACCAACATCACGAAGTTGTTGCGGGTGGTGTCGTGCAGGCCCTGGTAGGCGTTGGCGTTGTTCAGCGAGTCGCCGGTGGGGGTGCCACCGCCGGCGGAGAGCGCGGTCACCGCGTTGCGGATGGCCTGGACCGAGTTGTCGCTGATCTGGACCGAGACGATGCCCGGCCCGCAGCTCGAGTCGCTGGGGTACTGAAGCCAGCCGAAGCGGATCTTGCCGGTGCCGTAGTCGAGGAGCGAGTTCACCGCTGTTTTCAGCACCGAGAGCTTGGTGGTGCGGTCGGTGGCGGATACGGCGTCGCGCATGGAGCCGGATTTGTCCACCACCAAGAGCAGGTTGGGCGGGACCGAGTTGGCCTCGAACTGGACTTCGTTGCAGATGAGCTCGTCGCCGCCCCCGCCTCCGCCGTCCTTGCCCTTGTCGCCACCGGTGGTGTCCGTGGGAGGGGAGCCGTCGGGCGGGTTGCTGCCGTCCGGGTCGCCGCCGCCGTCGCCGTTGCCGGTGTTGCTGCTGCCGCAGTTCGCTCCGAACAGGGCCAGCAGCAGCGCAAGGAAGAGCGCAAAAAAGGAATGGCGCATGAAATCCTCCTGGGAACGGTTCATCCAATCCATTGTCCGCCGGGCACAAAAAAAATGTCAAGCGGGAGGGGCGACGAGGATCACGGCTTTGGCGTGACCGTGTCCGCCTCGAGCTTCTTCAGATTCTCGCAGGCGGTGTCCAGGCCGCCGTCGCAGGCCTTGCGGTAGAACTCGGCCGCGCGGGCGGCGTCCTGGGGGACGCCGGCGCCGGTGTGGTGCATGGCGCCGAGCAGGTTGCAGGCGCGGTACTCGCTCGCCTCGCAGGCTGGCCCGAGGACGGCGGCGGCGCGGGCGGGATCGGCCTTCGTGCCCAGGCCGTTCTTGAGGGCGTGGCCGAGGTTGTAGCAGGCGGAGTGCAGCTTTTTGTCGCAGGCCAGACGGAAGAGAGCCACGGCTTTTTTCGCGTCCTTCTTTATGCCGTTTCCCTGCTGGTGCAGGATGCCCAGGTTGTCGCAGGCGGAGGCGCTGCCCGCCTGGCAGGCCTTCTGGAACAAGCCCGCCGCACGACGCGGATCGGGGCGTGTCCCCTCCCCGGAGAGCAAGACGAAGCCCTCGCCCAGACAGCCATCCGCCAATCCTCGATCACAGGCCTGGGTGAAGAGCTTGAGCGCCCCCGCCGGGTCGCTCTCCACGCCGCGGCCCTCGCGCTGGAGCGCGGCCAGGCTGACGCAGGCCGGGAGGTACCCGCCGTCACAGGCGCGGCGGTAGGACGCGGCGGCCTGCGCCGGGTCGGCCTCCATGCCAACGCCTTGCAGTTGGGCGTTGCCCAGGTTGTTGCAGGCCATGCTCTCTCCCTCGTCGCAGGATTTCTGGATGAGGGTGAGCCCGCCGATGGGATCGGGTTCCTGGCCGAGACCGAACAGCAGCGCCGCGCCCTGGCAGTTGCAGCCCGCCAGTGTGCCCTTGTCGCAGGCCTCGCGGCACAGCGCAAAGCCGCGCGCCGGATCGGCCTCGCCGCCGGCGCCGGTGAGCAGCGCGCCGCCCAGGTAGGCGCAGCCGACCGGGTCGCCACCGTCGCAGGACTTCGCAAACAGCGCCCGGGCGCGAGCCGGGTCGGCCGGGACCCCCAGGCCCAGTTTCAAGATGTTCCCTAGCCGGTGGCAGGCGGCAAAGTCCTTCTTGTCGCAGGCGGCCGAGAGGCAACGCCGGTCGTCCTGCTTGCACGGGGGCTTGGCGAACACCCCGGACCCGAACGCAAGACTGATGAGTGTGAGCAGGAGCCGTTTCGTATTCATACGCTTCCTCCAGGGATGAAGCCGCTCCGATTGGACCCCAATCCGGCCGGGAAGGCAAGCGATCCCGTTTCGTCTTGGTGGGAAATGCGCTATCCTGCCAGGCAAGTGGTTCCTTCGCAGGAGGCGAGCATGATGCGTCCGACCGCGGCCGGGATGGTGGCGGTGGTGTTGAGCCTTTTCACGGCGTCGAGGGCCATGGCCGCGGTCGAGGCCACCTGGCAGGCCGTCACCCTGGACGAGAACGGCAACCCCGAGACCATCCAGGGCTATCACATCTATTACGGCACCCAGGCCGGCGGCCCCTACCCGCAGGGATTTTCCACCGGCAACGTGCTCACCACCGTGGTGAACGACCTCTCCGGCGGGCAGACCTACTATTTCGTGGTCACGGCCATCGACGTGGCCGGCAACGAGAGCGCTTATTCCAACGAGGCCTCCTACACCGTCCCCAGCGAGATCTGCGACGACGGCCAGGACAACGATGGTGACGGGAACGTGGACTGCCGCGACCCGGACTGCGCGTCCTTCCCGGCACCCGCCTGCCCGCTGCAAACCGGCGTGTGCACCGGCGCGACTCGTCCCTGCGGCAGCGACGGCCGCTGGGGACAGTGCACCGCTTCCACCTACGGGTCGAACTACGAGGCCACCGAGAGCCGCTGCGACGGCCGCGACAACGACTGCGATGGGCAGACCGACGAGATGCCCGGCCCGGCCTGCCCGCTCCAGAGCGGCGTGTGCCGGGATTCGCGCCAGCCGTGTCTGGGCAACGCGGGCTGGGGCGACTGCGACTACGGTGCCGACTACCAGGCGAGCGAGGACCGCTGCGACAACCTCGACAACGACTGCGACGGCTCGGTGGACGAGGGCTGCCCCTGCACGCCCAACGAAACCGTTCCCTGCTCCACCGACGAGGGCGAGTGCGTGGCCGGGACGCAGACCTGCGACAGCTCGGGCCAGTGGGGCCCGTGCAGCGGGGTGCTGCCCACGGCAGAGGCTTGCGACGGGCTCGACAACGACTGCGATGGCCGGACGGACGAGGAGCTGACGCCTCCTGCCTGCGCTCTTCAGGCGGGTGTGTGCGCGGGTGCGGTGCAGCGCTGCGGTGGAAACGGGGGGTGGCTCGCGTGCGTTTCGTCCGACTACGGCGCCGACTACGAAGACGCGGAGACGCGCTGCGACGGCCTCGACAACGACTGCGATGATCTGACCGACGAGGGCAACGTATGCCCCAGCGATGGCGGTGACGCCGGGCCGGACGGCGGCGATCCGGGTACGGATACCGGGGCGGACCCGGGCACGGATGCCGGGACCGATTCGGGCCCGAGCGACGGCGAGGTGTTGATCGAGGGGAGCTGCGGCTGCGGCGCGGCCGGCGCCTCCCTGGCCCCGGTGCTGCTGCTCGGCCTGGCCCTCACCTGGCGTCGGCGCGTACGCTCCGCGGCATGAACACGCGGATGGGCTCGACGTCCTTGCGATCCACCTTGAGGCAGAACTCCTTGAAGGCCTGAAACTCCTCCGGCGCCACGCGGCCGGCGCGCACCCGGAGGGACTTGATGAGGATCAGGCGGTCGTTTTCCGTTCGCGCTTGGAAGGTGAACTCGGACAGCGGGCCCTCGACCCGCGTCTCGGCGGGGAGTTCGGCCGTGGCTCCGGGCGGGAGGCGGATCTCCACCGTGGTCCGCAGGCGGGTCTCGTCCTCGATGAGCAGCGGCCTGGCGCGCCGCGCCTGGGCGGCCAGCCCGGCCGCCAGGCGGTAGGGGAAGAACCCGCCCCGCAGCACCAATTGACCCGGTTCGAGATCGGCCATGCCCGAGGTGCGCAGCCGGTACTGGAGCACCAGCGGCCGCTCCGGGTCGTCCAGCGCCTCCATGGACCAGGATTCCAGGCGGGCTCCCGGGAACGCCGCGCTCAGGCCGTTCTCCATGACTTGCTGGCGCAGCGCCGGCGAGAACCCCGAGAGGAGCTCGCGTGCCCGTGCGGCCTCCGCGGTGTCCAGGACGTCGCGGCCCGTGCCGCTCAGGGTGCCATCGGCCGCCAGAGAGAGTTCGAGGCGGATCTCCTTGCCGGGGAGGCGCTCGGGCGCCGCCGGTAGCCGCGTCAGGAAATCATCACCTGGAGATCCGGTGAGGCGCAGCGCCGGCTGGTCCCACAGGAAGGAGTACAGCCGGCCGCAGGGTTGATCCCGCTCGGCGGGATCCAACCACAGGGTGTTTCCTTCGGCGAGCGGCACCGCCACCACACCGTGGGTAAAGACACCGTCCTGGGGAAAACGGTACTCCAGCACGGAGCTGGATACGGTGCGGGACAGGTACACCGTGGGGTCGAAGCCCGCGGCGCGCAGCACCGCCACCAGCGCGGTCAGCCGGTTTCCTTCACCCCGCATCAGGACGCTGGCGGCGCTCTCGTCGAAGTCGCCCGCGTCGCTGCCCCGCCGCACCGCTCGATTCACCTCCCGGAACAGAACACAGGCTCGCTCCGCGTCGGGCCAGAGCCGAGGTGTGCGCTGTTGCGTGAACTGGATCACCGGCCAGCTGATGCGGGTCGCGCGTGCCAGGCGCGCGGCGAGCAGGTCGCGCACATCTCGCCAGTCGGTGGCGAAGCCCACTTCCACGAAGGGCGCGCTCTCGTCCAGGGGCGCCGCGTCGGGTTCGGCCGGCAAGGCCGGTGTGCGGGTGCGCTCGAAGCGGTACACGTCGAAGGCGCCGGCGCGCTGCAAGACCGGGGCCGGCGCACCGTTGTGTTGGCGGGTCACCAGCGGGAGCCCCTTGGGAACGCGAACGGTGTACCGCGAGCGGAAAATGGGAAGCCCTTCGCTGGCGAAGTAGAAGCGGCTCGCCGAGAACCCTCCCGGCCGTACCCCGGACGGGCGCCGCCCGACCCGGTAGGCGATCTCCACGAAGTCGCCGGTCTGCAGGGCAGGGATGGTGATCGACTCCTTGCCGGGGACCACCTCGGCCTCGCGGCTGTTGCCGGAAGCGTCCAGCGAGCGCACCATCTCCACCTGGGCACCGGGCGGGATGTCGCGCACCTCGCCCCAGCGCTCCACACCCGCCGCCGACAGCAGGTGGACCAGGAAGTGTATGCGCTCGATGCTGCTCCCGTCCGAGGCCACCTCCAGGTCGGCCTGATCCAGGACCAGCACCGCGTCGCCGCCGGCGACGAAGTCCGAGTCCAGGTACTCGCGAATGCTCGAGAGCGGATCCGCCGGGCCATTCGTAAAAGAAAACAGCCGGTCGTGTCCCTCCACCACGCGCAGCGCCAGGCGCAGGTGGAGATCCCACGGCCACAACTGGCTCAGCCGCTCCAGCCAGCGGGCGGCCTCGCGTTGCTGGTTGCGACGTTCGAGGAGGTCCATGCGTCTCTTGACCAGCTCGGGCCGTTGTCCGAAGTCCGCCTCGGCCCGGTCGAGCGCCGCCTGGGCGCGCTCCAGCTCGCCTGCCGCGAGTTCCAGGTCCACCGCCTCCAGGCGAACCCCGAGCTGGGCCCCGAAGTGCCGGGCCGCGGCCTCCAGGCCTCGGCGGGTTTTTTCGCGTTCGCCCCGGGCCCAGAAGAAGGCGTTCAATGGCGAGACGAGCTGGTTCCGCCTGACGAGTTCCTGCGCCAGGCGAGACGCGTCCTGCTCGTCCCGCGAGCGTAACGCCTTCGAAAACAGCAGCCGCCACAGCTCCGGATCGAAGTCCACCCGCCGGCGGGCTCGCTCCAACGCCTGGTCGGCCTCGGCGTTCCACCCCAGCCGGTCGAAGAAGTTGGCCATGAAGAAGGGAAAGATGAAGGCTTCCGGATGGAGCGCCTCGAGCCGTTGCAGCGTCTCCAGCGCCTGCTCCTCCCGGTTCTCCATTCCATCCAGAAATGCCAGGCGGAAGCGGACCAGATCCAGCCCGGGGCAGGCGGCCAGGGCCCGGCCCCACAAGCGCCGGGCCTGGGCGGCGCCGATGCCCTGCGGCAGGTCGTCGTTCTCGAGCCACAGCACGCCTTCCAGGTAGTCTATCAGCGAGAAGGCCGGCGCCCGCTGGCGGGCCAGCACCAGCTGCTCGATGGCCTGGTCCATGTCGCCGTAGGACCAGGAGACCAGCGCGGCCCAGAGCCGGGGAAGCGGGTCATCGGCATCCCGTTCGGCCTCCTGGATGGCCGCGGCCAGCGGATCGGTGTCCGGACCCGGAGCGCTCTGTGCCAGGGGCGAGTCGGCGCCGGCCTCAGCGGATGGGAAGACCACCTCCGGTGCATGCCCTTCGGCCGGCAGGAGGTTCACACCCAGGATGGCCCGCCCACCCTCGATGGGCACGGCCACGCGCAAGCGGTGCCGGCCCGGCTGCGCCGTGACGATCCGCGTCTCCACCACGCCGGCGTGGCCCGGGCGCCGATCGTGCAGCAACACCTGTTCGTCGAGCGCGGCCGCCCAGACACCGCTTCCTTCCAGGCGCAGCCACAGCGTCTCGGCCGCCTTGACATCGAAGAAACACTCGGCCAGCAACAACCCGCGCGCGCCTTCGTCTTCGTACAGCAACAAACCATCGGCGCTCGACGACGGGTGGGCCCGGCCCGGCTGTGCCGGGAACGCGCGGGGGAACTGCCGGAGCGCCTCCTCCAGCGCGACCTGGGGATCGCGGCCGGTCAGCGGCCAGATGCGCCAGGCGGGGATGGCCCCGGCCTGGCGCACCTGCGCCTCGACCGTGGCCCAGTCGCCCTCGCGCAGCGCCAGCGAGCGCAGCACGCGATGCAGCAAAAAGCGCAGCTCGGGAGAGAGCGGCGAGCGCAGCAGGCTCTCCACCTCGGGGCGGATACCTTGCGCCGCCTGGCCGGAGACGGCCAGGGATTCGTCCAGTTGCCAGGCGGCCAGCAGCGCCACCCGCGAGCCGGGCTCGGCCTGGACCGCTTGCCAGAACATCCGGGCGTCCTCGCCGAACCGGCCCCGGGAAAGGTGCAGCAAACCCAGCCCGAGCAAGGTTTGCTGGCGCTCGAGGCGCGCCGGTTCCGGAAGGCGCCGGAGGTGTTCTCGCAGATCTCGCTCGGCGCCGTCGAGGTCGCACCGTTCCAGCCAGGCGGCCCAGGGTCTGGCGCTCTCCGGGAGCGGTCGCGTCGCGGGGGCCGGGGTGGCCGGGGTCGTGGGCGGCCGCGGCTGCGGTCCGGCGCAAGCGGACAACAGGGCCAGCAGCGGCGCCAGGTTGCGCGGGGTTCTCATGGGGCATCTCCCCGAACGAAGCGGAGGTTCCGCGAGAGCGCCCGGTCGGCGCGTGAGACGAACTCGCGAAAGGCGGGGTAATCGGCAGTCGACACGCGGGAGGTCGTCAGGGTGAAGACGGCCCGGGTCCGGGCGCCATCGCCCTCGCGCTGACAATGGGTTTCGACGCGGCCGAACGGCGTGTCCAGGAGTTCGTCTTGCAAGACCGTATCGAGCCGCATACCGTCTGGAGGAATCCAGCGGACCAGCCATTCCACGGACCAGGGCGGGCCGAGCTCGAGCGCGGTGACGCGCTGGTAGAGCACGGCGTACAGCCGCTGGTAGAAGGTCTCCCGGCCCAGCAATGGCACGTCCAGGCCGGTGGCCGTCGGCCGGGCCAGGTGGGGTGCCAGGAAGGCGGCGTGGATCTCGAGCGGCCGCTCCGGCTCGTTCACGTTCTGCACCGAGGCCTGTGAGACTCGGATCCCGGGAAAGAGCTCGGACAGGGTCTTCTCGGCCAGGCCGCGCACGTCGGACTCTCCGAAGAAACGCATGCGCAGATCCGGCGCCAGCACCCCCTGGAGGCGGATGCGCACCTCGCCGCTGCCGTCGCCGCGCTCGTCCGGTCGCAACTCGAATTCGATCGAGGTGCGGTTCTGCTCCGGTTTGGACAGGGGGGTGCGCACCAGCCGGCCCCCGCGCGGCGTGATCACCAAAGCCAGGGTGTCCTGGTCCTGGGCGGGCAGTTCCCGGATGTCGTGGAAGGCGGCGGTGCCGTCGAGCCACAGATCGTGATCGGGCAGGTAGCACACGGCGTGGTTGAACGGCGCCAGCGAGGCCGGCACGTCGGGCAGGTCCCCCAGGCGTTTCATGCGCAGCAGCGCCATCTCGGCCCGGATGCCGGACAGGTTGAGCAGGGCCGCCAGCAGGGCGGTCTTGTCCTTGCAGTCGCCGAAGCGGCGCTCGAGCACCTGCTCGACCGGGTAGGGGACGTAGCCGTGCACGCCGAACTCGAGGCCGACGTAGCGCAGCCCGTTGGCCACGAACTGGTACAGCTTGCGCACCCGCTCGAGCGGATCGGCGGTGGCCGCGCTCTGTTCGCGCGCCAGTTGCTCGACCCGCGGGCCCGGGCGCAGGGCCCCGGCCGCCAGGTCGTGGTACCAGGCACCGACCTCGTTCCAGTCCCGGAAGGTGGACACGTGCACGAAGGCATGGTGCGAGGTGAACCCGCCCGAGCCGGGCTCCGGCTCCAACCCTGGCAGGGCCGCGGCCTCGAACCGATACAGCCGCAGGCGCTCCTCGCCGTCCCGGGCCGGCTCCACCCGGCGCTCGACGCCCGGGGAGGCGTAGCCGTGGATCTCGATCTTCTCCGGCGCCAACAAAAAGTAGCTCGAGGACAGCACCGGTTCCTCGAACTGCAGCGGGCTCAGGTCGCCAAAGAAACGCTCCAGCAGCGCCCCGCCCCCGATGTCATCGATCTCCCAGGCCACCTCCAGCGTGTCGCCGGCCGACACCTGCGGGAAGGAGATCTCCCGGGCGTGCACGTCGTAGTACAGGTTGTACCAGGGCTCGGAGAGCGAGTAGTCGCGCGTGGTGGCGCTGGTGTCCACGCTGCCGTCCGAGCGCAGCAGCCGGCTGGCGTGGACGCGGACCTGCTGCCGGTCGGGGGCGTACTCGATGCGGAAGGTACGCAGGCGCTCGGCGCCGGCCTTGTTCTGAACGCGGATGACCTCCTGGTGGTAGCGCAAACTCATCCCGTTCTCGTATAGCCGCACCACCGTGCGATCGGCCAACCGCACCGCGGGCGCCTCCGGCCAGTCTCCGGCCGGCCCGGCCATCAGCGCGCGCGCGTCGAGCTCGTACGGGCGCTGAAAGGGGTGGCCGCCGGGCTGTAGCCAGCGCACCCGCCGCGCCAGGTTCTGGTCCTGGGGGGTGAGGACCAAGGCGGCCTGGAAGGCCGCGATCGCCCCCGGCGTGTCTCCCTGGCGTAGCAACACCTCGGCCCGGCGCTGCACGGGAACGGGATCGTCCGGGAGCAGGCGGGCGGCCACCTCGAAGTCGGCGAGCGCTTCGGCAACGTGACCGTTCGCGGCCCGTAGCTCTCCCCGCTCGATGAACCAGCCAACGTGCCACGGCTCCAGCTCGATGAGGCGATCGAACAGCGCCAGCGCCTCGCCGATGCGGCCTTGCTCGATCGCGATCTCCAGCCGGGAGCGCAGGATGGATGTGTCGTCGCACGAAGCCTTGCCCGCGGCCGCCAGCACCTCGCCAGCGCGCAGGCTGCCCAGCCGGCGCAGCAACAACCCTCCGGAGTGCAGCACCTCCGGGACATCGGGATAACGCTCGATCAGGTCTTCGATCTGTTTCTGGGCGCGGCCGTCGAGGTGCAGATCGGCCAACAACTCGCACCACTCCAGGTGGGTCGGCATGTGCCGCGGGTCGCTCCGTCGCGCCTTCTCCAGCGCGGCGATGGCCCGGGTGGGATCGTTCAGGGCGCGGAACAGGCGGCCCAGCCGCCAGGCGGTCTCGGCGTCCTGTGGTCGCAGGCGCAGCGCTTCC
Organism: uncultured Myxococcales bacterium; assembly: GCA_964561025.1. Lineage (GTDB taxonomy): Bacteria > Myxococcota > B64-G9 > B64-G9 > B64-G9 > JAAZNF01. The sequence continues at coordinate 19,523 of CAZLNM010000017.1, read as the reverse complement.
TCGAGGAGCGCCCGTTGCCGCTGCGGGTCGTCGGTGATGAGCGCCAGCCAGCGGCGGAAGCGCGCCTGGCGCTCGTCGCGCGGCGGGAGCTTCTGCAGCGCCTCCTCGAACAGGCGCTCGGGTTCCTTGCGCCGTATGTCCCCGGCGCCCGCCATGTCCAGGGCCAGCGCCCAGAGGACCAGGTCGTCCGCGCCCTGCCGGCCGGAGGCCGGCTGCGCGAGATCGGCCAGCGTGGGGAATGGTCGTATGTCGGGCGTGCCTCCGGGGGGCGCCGCCCACATCCGGGCCAGCTCGTCGAGACCGCTGATGGCACGCAGTCCGGCCAGGGGTTGGCCGCCCGGATCGGTGAGCGAGGCCATGAGCGCGAACGCCCCGCCGCCGCGAGCCACCTTGAAAAGCAGCGCGTGATCCCCGGCGGCGAGCCGTAGCCGAACGGCCCGCTGGTCCGGCCGCGGCGGGTGCGGGCCGGGGTCGGACAGGATCGGGTGGCGGTCGAGCCAGGCCTTGCAGCCGTCGGCGCAGCCGGCCCACAGCACGGCCTCGGTCTCCCGCTCCAGGCGAAAGCCCGTGAGCAGGTAGGCCACCTGGGGATCGTCGTCGGCGAACAGGCTCTCCAGGGAGAGCTTGCCCTCGGGCGGAGCGGGCGGCAGGCGGCGCCAGGCCACGGGACGGTTCTTGCCGGGCATGGGCATCGCGCTGGGCGGGCCCTGCTCCGGCGGTTGTGGCGCCTCCAGGCCGCGCTCGCCCGGGTTGGGATGCGGCCCGACGAGCCAGAACTCACCGAGGTTGCCGAGCGCGCGCCACGCGGCCCGAGCCTCCTCCTCGCGGCCCGCGGAGCGCAGGCGGTCGGCCAGCAGGCGCAGCGCCAGGCGCCGCAGCGGCAGGGGGCTCTTCTCGTTTTTCGAGATCCGTTGGAGCTCGCGGATCAGCCGCTCTCGTTCGGCGCGGCTGGCATAGCCCCAGGTCAGCGGAAGCTCCCACAGCGGGACGATGGCGCGCAGGCTGCCGCGCGAGCGCTCCAGGCGTTGCACGGTGTCAATGAAACCGGAGGCCGGCGGCGCAGGGAGCAAAACGAAGCTCAGCAAACAGGCCAGGTGTGGGATGGGCATGCGGTCTCCTCGGCGCGCAGTGTACCACCCCCCGAGCGTCGGACAAGCATCAATCCTTTCCGGTTCCCGCCGGCCGCTCGCCGAGCAGCAGCGCGCCCGCCAGCGTCATGGGCAAGCCCGGCCAGGCCAGGCCCGAGAGCAGCACGGGGATCAGGCCGGAGGCGAGCAGGATCCACGCCGGCCAGCGGGCGTGTGAGCGCAGGAAGCCGAGGACGCCGGAGATGGCCCCGGCGCATCCCGCCAGGATCAATGCCACGGCAAGCCAGCGCAGACGGCGCGGCTCCGTCCCCGCCTCCAACGACACCGCCTCGGCCAGCCGCCCCAGCTCTCCCTGGAGACGAGCCAGTTGCCAGACGCCGGCGGCGATGGCCGCCGCGGCGCCGCACAGCCCGATCCCGAGCGCGATGGTGCGGTTTCTTCGCATGCGGACCCTGTCAACGGAAGTACAGCGGGAATTCGAAGTCCTCGGAGACCTTGAGCCACAGGACGAAGTCCCACTTCTTGCTCAGCAGGCTGCGGATCTCCAGCAGGCGCGAGAAGCTCACCTCGAGTCGGAGCGTGAGCCGCTGCACCCTCGTCTCACCGGCTGGCACCGCGATTCTGCCGATGCGCACGATGCCCAGCGGGCGGCCGTCGTTGGTGATCTCCAGCCGGCTGTCCTCGAGCTCGAGGTCCACCCGGGTGGGGTTGCGGATCTGCAGATCGACCGAGAGACCCAGGGTGGGATCGCTCAGGCTCGGCCAATCGACCGAGAGCGAGCCCGGGTCGAGCTGGTACTCGCACTTGAGCACCTGGGTCTTCTTGTGCAGGGAGCCCGCCAGGCGCGCCGTGAGCGCGGCCGAGACGCCCAGCGCCAGAAGCAACACCAGCCAGCCCAGCAGCCGCAGCACGAGCGGCACGGCGCGCATGGCGGCGGCGACGGGCATCAGGCGCGCGGCCAGCCCTGTCCCGGCGGTGGCCGCCGGAGCCACCACCACCACGTGGGCGGCCAAAATCACCGCCAGCACCAGGCCCAGCTTCTCGCCCTGCAGAAGAAAGCCGGCCGCGATGGCCGGGGCGCACCACAGCGCGGCGAAGGAGAAACTCTGCAGAGGCCGGGCGAAGAAGACGCGGATCATGCGCGGGTAGCCGACGCGGTGGCGAAGAAACAGCGGGCACAGGAAGGTGATGTCGAAGAACACGAACAGGGCCAGGTAGCTCAACACGGTGGCCGCGGCGCGCAGCGGCGGGACGGGCGGGTATCCCAGCCAGAAGATGGCGTTGTACACCAGGAGGTAGAGCAGGGCGAACTTGACTTCCTCCACCACCTGGCGCCACACCGGCCAGGGGCGCATGGGCTCGGCGAGCAGGGGCCGGCTGCGCTCGATGTTGCGCGACAGCATCTCCTTGAGCGGGGCGCACAGCATGGCCAGCACGGCCATGCCCCCGGTCAGGATGAAGTTGGCCATCACCTGCGAGCCCAGCCGCCCGAAGAACTTCTCCATCACCAGCCGGGGCACGAGCTGCCAGTCGGAGGGGAAGATGTAGTCGATGACCGCCTGCTTGAGAGAAGGCCGGAGCCACAGCGCGACCAGGGCGAACCCCGTCACCGCCAGGCCGGCCACGAACAGGTACAAAAAGAAGAGCCGCCAGCCGCGCCGATCCAGCAGGCGCGGGAAGGTGGCGGACGCGCGCGCGCCGTCGAGGGCTCCCTGCCACAAGGCCATGCGCAAGATATACCGGCCGGCATGTCGCTGGTCAAACGCATCGTACGCGGTAAGTGTCCCGCGGTGGCGCTCGCGCGCGACGGACATGATACGGAACTGCCTCGAGCCGGCGCCGCTCGGGCGGAGGTTACACCGGCACCCCGTAATCGAACTCGGCGGCCTTGACGAACTCGTCGCCGAAGTACTCGCTGTTGGCGAAGTGCGCCGGGGCGGTGGCCTCCACGTCCACCCCGCTGCCGAACTGCGACGCCGGCGGGCCGTCCGGTCCCCAGTGGATGACGCCCGCGCCGGCCGGGGTCCCCTCCGGCCGCACGGTGGAGAAGAGCTTGGCCAGCGAGGTGTTGCCCTGGCCCTCCAGGACATGGCGCAGGTGCTCGTAGGCGATCCGGGCCCCCACCGAGCACACCTTGCAGCGCCTGCTGAAGTCGAAGCAGCGGTAGTGGATGACCTGGGGGTAGCCCAGGATGCGGTTGACCATGATGTCCAGGAGCTGTCCCACGTCGTACACCGTGCCGGCGAGCGGGTGGCAGGCCTGGTCCATGATGAGCGCCTCGGCCGGGCCCACCGTGAACGTCCGGTGGCGGTAGATGGAGAGGTGCGAGAAGCAGAAGTCCGACAGCGGCAGGTAGCGGGCGGTGGGCGGCTCCACGCTGAAGGTGGAGTAGGCGCCGAACTGCGGGCCGAGGTAGAGCATGGTGTGGGTGTCGCGCCAGCGGCTCCATTCGCCGAAGATGCGCTTCTGGTGGGAGCGGATCAGCGCGTAGGGGATGCGGTACCAGAACTTGTACCAGCGGGCGCGGCTGTCGATGTTGATGACGTCGCCCGGCTTCAGCACCGCCTCCAGCGCGGCCACGGCCTGCTGCTCGGATACCGGCATGGGTCCTCCCGGGTGATGGTTTGCGTCTGAGCGAAGCTAGACCGCTTTCTGGCCTCTGGCAAGAAAACGCCCGCCTACCACTCGATCCCCTCCATGCGGTACACGTCGGCGCTGACCCGGGTGACGGGGTAGACCAGGCGCGCGCCGTCTCCCGTGAGGTCGAAGTCGAAGGTGGAGATCTCGGGTACGCGCCGCACTTCCTTGGGCGCGCCGCCGGCGGCGGGGACCTGCATCAGCCGCGCTCCGCCGCCGTCGGGCGTGAGGTAGAAGAGGCTCTTGCCGTCCGCGGCCCAGCGCAGCCGGCGCTGCGAGCGGGCGAAGCTCTCGTGCGCCGAGAGGATCTTGGCCGGGCCGGACCCGTGCGCCAGCAGGCGCAGCGTGGCCGCGCCGGCGCCCGCGGGGTCGGCGGTGTGGCGGAAGGCGATCCGGCTCCCGTCGGGCGAGAGCGCCGGGAACACCGCCGTCTCCCCGGCGGGGGTGAGCGGCACGGGCTCGCCGTCCGGCAGCTGGATCTCGTACAGCCTGCGTCCCGCCTCGCCGCTCCGGCTTGCCGAGAACACCACCCGCCGGCAGTTCGGGTCGGCGTGGGGCGACCACAGGCCGGAGAACCCGCGCGCCAGGGTCCGGATCTCCCCCGCGGGAAGAGCCATCTCCAGAAGCTGCCGGTCCTCGCCTTCGGTGCGGGCGAACAGGATGCGGTTCGCGCCGCACCAGCACAGCTCACGGGTGCCGGCCGGCGCCGGGTAGCGCCGCTCGCCGTCGCGCTCGGAGTCCGCCACCACGATCTCGGCGGCGCCGTCCTCCTCGTTGTCCTCGGAGCGGAGCGTCCGGTAAGCGAGATAGCGCCCGTCCGGGGAGAACACCGGGAACCGATTGTTGACCCGCTCGTCGCCGACGTGCGCATTTGGGCCGCCGGCCAGGTCGGCGACCAGCAGGTCCTGCCGCTCTTCCCGCACCTCGAAGGCGAGCGATGTCCCGTCCGGCCACAGATCGGGCGCGTACTGCCCCGCGGTGGCCCCGGGCGCGAGCAGGTAGGACGTCCCGCCGCGCGCGGGGACGCACCACAACGCCTGGGTGCCCGCGCGGCGCGAGCTGAACACGATCCAGCGGCCGTCGGGCGTCCAGGCGGGGTCGGTGTGGTTCAGGCGCTGCGGCATGCCATCGCGGGTGAGCAACAAGAGCTCGCCGCCGTCGCTTTCGATCACTCCGATGTCGCGGGCGGTGCGAAAGCCTTCCTGCGCGACCACCAAGGCGATGCGCCGGCCGTCGGGTGAGAAGCGTGGAACATCGAACGAGCGCGCGTTGCCCGCGGCGAGCAGCACCCGCTCGGCGCCGCCGATCTCGCCGATCACCAGATCGGTGTTGCCGCTCCCGTTCGGCCGGCAGCCGCAGTAGCGCTTGCCGTCCGGGGAGAGGTCGGGCGGGCAGGCGGCGGGGACTCCGGCCAGCGCCTCGGCCCGGCCGTCGAGGTCGAGCTGCCGGGCCGAAACACCGGCGGGCTCGCGCGTCGAAAGAAAGAGCGAGCCGCTGCCGCTCCAGGCGAGGCCGGTGATCTCCACGTGCGCGTCGGGTTGAAAGAGCTTGGTCGGCGGCGCCGGGGGATAGGCGGCGGTCCACACCGCGCCGTCGCGGAGGAAGGCCACCGCCGCGCCGTCGGGCCGCACCCGCGGGGCCCGCTCCAGCGCCGCGGTCGAGAACAGCGGCGTCACCCGGCGCTCGCCGCCGGGCGGCCGCGGCCCCGACAGGACGAGGAATAGCGCGATGGCCAGGGCGGCGAGAGCGCCGCCGAGCGCGAATAGCGGCAACACCCGTCGGCGGGGCTGCTCCCCGCCCAGCAGGCGCGCCACCTCCTCGGCGCTCTTCGGCCGGTGGCGAGGATCCTTTTGCAAGCAAGCGTGCACCGCGTCGATCAGGGTGCGCGGGAGATCCGGCCGCAGCGCCGAAAGGTCCGGCGCGGGTTGCGTCACCTGCTGGATCAGCACTTCGCCGGCGCTCGGCGCGGTGAAGGGGGGACGGCCCGAGAGCATCTCGAACAGGACGATCCCCAGCGAGTACAGGTCGGCGGACGGGCCGGGCGAGAGTCCCTGGGCCTGCTCCGGAGCCATATACTCGGGGGTGCCGGCCACCCGCGTCGCGCGCTCGCCGCGCGCCTCCTTCTCCGCCAGGCGGGCGATGCCGAAGTCGGTGATCACCGTCCGCCCGGTGCCGTCCTCGATCAGCACGTTGGCCGGCTTGAGGTCCTGGTGGACGACGCCGCGGCGGTGGGCGGCGGCCAGCCCGGCGCACAGCTCCTTGGCGATGCGCAGCGCCTCCGGCGGCGGCAGCGGCCCCTGCTCGCGCAGGCGCCGCTCCAGCGAGCGCCCGGCCACGAACTCCATGGAGAGGAAGGCCTGCCCCTCCATGTGCAGAAACTCGTGGATGCGGCACACGTTGGGGTGGGTGACGGCGCGGGCCAGCTTCACCTCGCGCTTGAACAGCTCCAGGCTGTCGCGCCGCTCGGCCAGGTGCGGATGGATGAACTTGAGGGCCACCGTCTCGTCGAGCGCGCTGTCGTGGGCGCAGAACACCTGGCCCATGCCGCCCTCGCCCAGAAGCGAGAGCACGCGGAAGCGGCCGCCGACCACGCTGCCCGCGCTGGCCACCGGCCGGGGCCCGGGCGCCGGCGGGGCCTGCGGGTCCCAGCGCACCTCGAAGACCTCCAGCGGCTCGCTCTTGCCCTTCACCAGCACCGCGTCGAAGGGCCGGCACTCGCGCGAGAGCGGATCGTCCTCCAGGGCGCGGCGCGCCGCGGCCGAGATCAGGATGGTCTCGGGCGCGGCCAGCGCCTCCACCCGGGCGGCGGCGTTCACCGTGTCGCCGAACAGATCCCCGCCGCGCACCAGCACCTCGCCGAAGTTGACGCCGATGCGGACCCGGATGCGCTCCTCCTCCGCTTGCGTCTGGTTGTGCGCCGAGAGTGCGCGCATCATCTCGACCGCCGCCGCGACGGCCGGGCGCGCGTCGGGGAACTCCACCATCAGCGCGTCGCCGATGGTCTTGACCAGGCGCCCCTGGTGCTTCGGCAGCAGCGGCAGCAGCAGCCGGTGGTGGCGCTCGATGAGCCGCAGGCCCGCCTCGTCGCCGTGCCGCTCGAAGTAGGCGGTGGAGCCGGTGATGTCGGAGAACAGCACCGCGCGCGTCTCGCGGCGCACCCCGGTCATCTCGGCCGGCGCCGGCTGCAGCATGCCCTCGACCGCCTCCGAGGGGTTCTCCGGCCGTCCCAGCAGCGTCGCCTTGAAGCTCATGCCGCCTCGAAGGTACGGCCCGAGGCCCGTGGAGTCAATCCAGAGGATTCCTCGGCACGGGGCGTGGCCCGGCGCTCTTTCCAGAAAACCGGAGAAGACCTGCTGATAAGTGAAAACCCTGGAAGAACTTCCTTACAAAGATGATCCCGAAGTCTCACGTTTTTGGCTTGCTGTGCTTTTTTCAGCCATCTTTGTACCGCGGGCCCTGGGGCTGCCCTGTCGCTACGCTTGACCCGCGCGCGGTCGGCAAGTAAGTTGCCGAGGTGGAGGTAATCATGCGGGACATCAATCGCCGGGATTTTCTGCGGACGGCGGGGAGCGGCATCGCCCTGGTCTCGCTCCCGCCCCTGCTGGCCTCGTGCGCCGGGCCGACTCGCGCGGCGAGGCCCGCCGCCGCGGGCGGCGCGCACGCGACCTACTTCGACGCCTTCGGGGTGGACGCGGGTCGCATCCGCCGGGTGATCGGGCGTGCGCTCGCGCGCGGCGCGGATTTCTCCGAGGTGTACCTGCAGCACAAGATCACCCACTGGGTGGGCCTGGAGGACGGCCAGGTGAACCGCGCCTTCACCCAGGTCGACCTGGGGGCCGGCATCCGGGCGCTCCAGGGCGACGCCACCGGCTTCGCCTACTCCGAGGACCTGTCGGAAGAGGCGCTGCTGGCGGCCGCCGAGACGGCCGCCGCGGTGGCAAGCAAAGGAGGGCCGGGCGCGCCCGCCGAGCTCTCGCGCGCGCGGCACGACAACCCCTACCCGGTCGAGGTCCCCTGGTCCGAGGTGGGGGTGGACAAGAAGGTGCCGATCCTGGAGCGGGTGGACCGCGCCTGCCGGGCCAAGGACCCGCGCATCATCAAGGTGATCTCCTACCTCACCGACGAGTTCTGCCGCATCCTGGTCGCCAACAGCGAGGGCCTGCTGGTGGAGGACGACCAGCCCATGGCGGTGCTGTCGGCCTCGTGTGTGGCCGAGCACAACGGCAAGACCGAGACCTCGGGCCACTCGCTCTCGGCCCGCGCCGGCCTGCCCTTCCTCTCGGACGCCACGGTCGCCGAGGTGGTGCGCCGGGCGGCGGAGTACACGCTGCTGCTCTTCGACGCCGGCGCGCCTCCGGTGGGCGAGCTTCCGGTGGTGCTGGCCCCGGGCGTGCCGGGCATCCTGCTGCACGAGGCCATGGGGCACGGCTTCGAGGCCGACTTCAACCGCAAGGGCATCTCGATCTACTCAAACCGCATCGGCGAGCGCATCGCCCCCGCCGGCGTCACCATCCTGGACGACGGCGGCGGCGCCATCCGCGGCTCCATCGCCATCGACGACGAGGGCACCCCCACCCAGAAGACCGTGCTGGTGGAGGACGGGGTGCTGCGCTCCTACCTGCACGATCGCATCTCATCGCGCCACTACAAGATCGCCAGCACCGGCTCGGGCCGGCGCGAGAGCTTCCGCTTCCCGCCGGTGCCGCGCATGCGCAACACCTACATGCTGGCCGGGACCTCCTCCCCGGCGGAGATCATCGGCTCGGTGAAGCGCGGGCTGTACGCCGAGATGTTCTCGAACGGCCAGGTGAACATCGGCGCCGGCGACTTCACCTTCTACCTCAAGCACGGGCGCCTCATCGAGGACGGCAAGCTCAAGGGCTACGTCAAGGACGCGAACCTCATCGGCTCTGGCCCCAAGGTGCTCGCGGCGGTTCAGATGATCGGGAATGACCTGGAGATCGTCTCCGGCGGCGGCTACTGCGGCAAGGACGGCCAGCGGGTGCCGGTGGGGTTCGGCCTGCCCACCCTCAAGGTCGGCGCCATCTCCATCGGCGGAAGGAGCGCCTCATGAACCGCGAGCTGCAAGAGATCGTCGAGCGCATCCTGGACGGGGCCAAGAAGCGCGGCGCCCAGGGGGCGCGGGCCTCGGCCTACCGCTCCCGCGAGAGCACCCTGGAGTGGCGCGACGGCAAGCTCGACCGGCTCCAGGAATCCACCCAGCGCGGGGCCAGCGTGACGCTGTACGTGGATTCGCGCTACAGCTCCAACACCACCAGCGACCTTCGACCCGACTCGCTCGAGCGCTTCCTCGACGAGACCGTGGCCATGACGCGCCTGTTGGCCGCCGACGAGCACCGGCGCCTGCCCGACCCCGCGCGCTACCAGGGGCGCTTCGAGGGCGATCTCGGGATTTGCGATAGCGCGGGGCTTACGCAGATGACGCCGGACCGGCGGCGCGAGATGGTGGAGCGCATGGAGGCCGCGGCGCGCTCCGCCCCCGGCGCGGACCAGATCATCTCGGTGACCTCGGCCGCCTCCAACTCGAGCTTCGACTCGGTGCTGGGCGCGACCAACGGCCTGCTGGCCGGCCGCAGCGGCACGGACTTCTCGGTCTTCGCCGAGGCCTCGGTCCGGGACGTGGGCGAGCGCAAGCCGGAGGGTTACGAGTACGGCAGCAGCACCCATCTCTCCGGGCTGCCCGAGCTCGAGCGTACCGGCCGGGAGGCGGTGCGGCGGGCGCTCGAGCTGCGCGGCAGCCGCGCCGAGAAGAGCGGGCTCTACCCGTGCGTGATCGAAAACCGCGTCGCCGGCCGCCTGCTGGGCGATCTGCTGGCGCCGCTTTCGGGCCAGGCCATCCAGCAGAAGCGCTCGTATTTCGCCGACAAGCTGGATCAGCCGGTGGCCGCCGAGATCTTCACCGTCGAGGACGACCCGCTGCTCCCGGGCGGGCTGGGCTCGCGCCCCTACGACGGCGAGGGGCTGACGCTGAAGCGGCGCTACCTGTTCGAGAAGGGCGTGCTGCGAAGCTTCCTGCTCGACACCTATTACGCCAGCAAGCTCAATCGCGAGCCGACCAGCGGCGGCACCACCAACCTGGTCTTCCCCGCGGGGAAGCGGGATCTTCCGGGCCTGCTCGCCGCCATGGGCACGGGCATCCTGGTGACGGGGTTCTCGGGCGGCAACTCCAACCCGGCCACCGGCGCCTTCTCGCTGGGCATCCGCGGCCTGTGGGTGGAGAACGGCCGGCCGGTGCGGGCGGTGTCCGAGATGAACCTCTCCGGCAACCACCTCGAGTTCTGGAAGGCGCTGCTCGAACTCGGCGCCGACCCCACCCCGTACTCGTCGTGGCGCACACCCTCGCTGCGCTTCGCGCCGGTGCAGTTCTCCGGGACCTGACGGCAAGGACGGCGAGGGCGGATGAACATGCGGCCGCGGGCCGCGGGAGGAGGCGGGTATGGCCAAGCTGGGACAGGTGGGCACCGGGGCTTCGGCGGACCGGCTGGAAGAGCTCATGGAGCAGCGCCTGCGGCGCGGCGCCGACAAGGCGGCCATCGACCGGCGCATCTGGGATCTCTTCGGCGAGGAGTGGGCGGTGATGTTCACCGACCTGTCGGGCTTCTCGCGCCAGGTGGCCGAGTTCGGCATCATCCATTTTCTCCAGGTCATCTACGAGTCGCAGCGGGTGCTCATCCCGGTGATCGCCGATCACGACGGTATCGTGCTCAAGACCGAGGGCGACAGCCTGCTGGTGATCTTCCGCCGGCCGGAGCGGGCGCTGCGCTGCGCCATCGCCATGCAGCGCGCCCTCAAGCGCTACAACCGGCGCAAGTCGGCCTCGGAGAAGATCCTCCTGTGCGTGGGGATCGGTTTCGGGCCCATGCTGCGCATCGGCGACGACGACGTCTTCGGCCCCGAGGTCAACGCCGCCTCCAAGCTGGGCGAGGACCTGGCGCGCGCCTTCGAGATCCTGGTCACCGACTCGGTGAAGAAGGCGGCCGCCGGCATCCCGGGCGTGTCCTTCCAGAAGACCGACCTCACCGTCCCCGGCGCCAAGGCCGCCTGGCGGGTGAAGTACCGGCTGTAAAAAAAACGGGACGCCCGAAGGCGTCCCGCCCATCCCATCCAATCCTATCCTATCTCATCACGAGCCCATCGAGCTTGCGCAATTGTCCCAGGCGATGAGCGCCCCGCCGCCGCAGCCGGCGCCGGCGTCGGTGTACCAGCCCTCCGAGCGGGTGCCGGCGTTGCCGCAGCGGACGGCCGAGCCGGCGCAGTTGGCGAGGCACAGAAGGTCGCCGCTGTCGGGATCGTACCAGCCCTCTTGCGAAGTGAAGGCGTTCTTGCACTCGGGGGCCTTCGGCGAGGGCAGGCAGCACATCACGCCGAGCAGGCCGCCGCAGGAGTACTCCGCGCCGTCGCCGATGATGCCGCCCTGGCAGGCGCCGGGCACCACCGGGACGCAGCTCCCGCCGGCGCTGGCGCAGGCGGTCTGTGTCTCGCACTGGTAGGCGCAGGTGTTGTCCGCGGTGCAGGTCCACTCGCCGGGGCAGCGGGGCTGGGAGAGGTTCTGGACGCGGCACTGGGCCGCCTCCCGGCACCAGCCGGCGGACTCGCGGGTCATGAGGAACCACTCGCCGTCCTGGTCGGTGTCGCGAAGATAAAGCGAATCGCCCTGGAAGCGGTAGGCGTAGCGGTGGAGCTTCTCGCCGGCCGGACCGTACAGGCGGATGTAGCGGGTCGAGCCGCCCTTGGTGAAGCGGTAGGTGCCGTCGTCGCGCACCGGGTAGCAGGGGGCCTTCACGCAGTACACCAGGGTCTCGGCGTGGTAGGTGTGATCGGTCATGATGGTGAGCCGGATGAGGTCGCCGGCGCTCTCGCCGCTGCGGGAGAAGCTTCCGATGGGGCGCACCACCCCGTCCTCCATCCCCACCGGGTCGTCCTGGTCGAGCAGGTGATCATCCGTCGCTTCCAGACCCCCGCCGCAAGCGGCGAAAAAACCGACCGTCGCGATCACTGAAAGAATCTGCCGCATCGAACTCCTCCTTGAGGATGCACTCGCTGGTGCGTCGTTCGGCGCGGGCAGTAAGCACAAAGCGTGCCAGCCACGGCGAGGCGGTGTCTCAAAATATGTCGTTTTTTTTCAGCGGCTTGTCAGAAGAACCCGACGGCTTGGCGGTAAGGTGTTGTATCCCTGAGGATACGTCACTTCGGCTTAGACGCTTTTTGTGCCGGATTTTTATAGGGTATTAGTTGTTTTCTTTGGGATGCAAAATGGTCTAATAAGATACGGAAAGGGTACTCATCGAGGCGGTGTGGAACCTCGTGATGTCCTTGCTGGTGCGGTCGATCCAGCGGGCGAGTTCACGTTCGTCGTCGAGGGAGATGTCGATGAACTTTCCCCGGATGCCCAGCCAGCCGGGGTAGCGCACCTGTCCCAGCACCAGGCCCCGGGCGCGGATGCGGCGGGGTATGCCGGGAAGCCGGACTTCCAGCGCCACCTCGGTCCCGGCCACGATCTCGCGCTCGCCCTCGAAGCAGAACCCGCCGATGCCGACGTTGCCGCGCCGTTCGGCCAGCGGGCCTTCCTTGTTGTAGCGGGCGACGATGGTGGCGTTGAAGCGCGGCGACTCGCGCTCGGGTTTGTAAGCGTCGCAATTTTCCGGCTCGGTCGAGAACCAGCGCCTGAGGCTTTCGAGCAGCGTCATGTTCATGGCATTCTCCTTATATTTCCTGTCGTCATCGTTTTTCATTTCCTGCCGCCGCTTTTTTATGACGGAGGAGCTTTTATTTTTTTCAAAAAAAATTCATGTAAATCAATAAGATAGTGATTGAGATCACAAACCCGCGGCGATGGTACGGGAGGCATTTGATATTTCTTTTTCGTTTGAGTAGATTCTGCGCAAATTTTTGAGGAGGTTTCCGATGACGACCTCGAAAGAGCACATCGAGCTCACCGAAAAATACGGCGCCCACAACTACCACCCGCTGCCGGTGGTGCTCGCGCGCGGCCAGGGCGCCTGGGTATGGGACGTCGAGGGCAAGAAGTACCTCGACTTCCTCTCCGCCTACTCCGCGGTGAACCAGGGCCACTGCCATCCCCGAATCGTCGCCGCGCTCAAGGAGCAGGCCGACCGCATCACGCTGACCTCGCGGGCCTTCTTCAACGACCAGCTCGGGCTCTTCCTTCGGGAGGCCTGCGAGCTCGCCGGCATGGAGATGGCGCTGCCCATGAACACCGGCGCCGAGGCGGTGGAGACGGCGGTAAAGACCGTGCGCAAGTGGGGCTACCGGACAAAGAAGGTCCCCGCCGACCAGGCCGAGATCATCTGCTGCACCGAGAACTTCCACGGGCGCACGCTCACCGTGGTGAGCTTCTCGTCGGAGCCGCAGTACCGCGAGGACTTCGGGCCGTTCACCCCGGGCTTTAAGCTCATCCCCTTCGGCGACGCCGCGGCGCTCGAGCGCGCCATCACCAAGAACACGGTGGCCTTCCTGGTCGAGCCCATCCAGGGCGAGGCCGGGGTGGTGGTGCCGCCCGACGGCTACCTCAAGCAGGTCCGCGACATCTGCACCCGGCACAACGTGCTCCTGTGCCTCGACGAGATCCAGACCGGCCTGGCGCGCACCGGCAAGATGTTCTGCTTCGAGCACGAGGGCATCCGCCCCGACGTGCTGGTGGTGGGCAAGGCCATCTCGGGCGGCATGCTGCCCGTGTCGCTGGTGCTCTCCTCCCGGGAGATCCTGGGGCTGTACCGGCCGGGCGACCACGGTAGCACCTTCGGCGGCTGCCCCATCGGGGCGGCGGTGGGCCGGGCGGCCATCCGGGTGCTGGTGGAGGAGAAACTGGCCGAGCGCGCCCGCGAGCTCGGCGAGTACTTCATGGGAAAGTTGCGCACGCTCGCCGGCAAGAAGATCGAGTCGGTGCGCGGCAAGGGCCTGCTCATCGGCGCGGTGCTCTCGCAGGCCGCCGGCAAGGCGCGGCCCTACTGCGAAAAGCTCATGCAGCAGGGCCTGCTGTGCAAGGAGACCCACGAGCGCATCATCCGTTTCGCCCCGCCGCTGGTGATCGAGCGGGCCGATCTCGACTGGGCCTTCGAGCGCGTCAAGGCCGTGCTGGGTTGAGCGGGATCATCCCGGGTGCGCTTTCATACGGTCCTTTTCGACCTCGACGGGACGCTGGTGGACTCCGGGCAAGACATCGCCCGGGCGGTGAACCGCACGCTGGCGCGGCTCTCGGTCCCGCCGCTCCCCGAGGACGAGATCATGGGGTTCGTGGGCGACGGCGCCCGGCGGCTCATGGAGCGCACCCTGCGCCGGGTGGGAAGAGAGGGCCTCGACGAGGCGCTCTCTTTGTTCCGCGAGGATTACCGTAAGAATTGCCTCGAGCACACCCGGCCCTACGCGGGCGTGCCCGGCCTGCTCTTTCGGCTCGGGCGCGGGTCGGTGGGCGTGGTCACCAACAAGCCGCGCGAGTTCGCGCTCGAGATACTCTCGGGGCTTTCGCTGCTCCCGCTCGTGGGAGCCGTCGTCGGCGGCGACGAGACAGCGCGCATCAAACCCGATCCCGAGCCGCTGCGGTTGTGCCTTGCGCGACTCTCCCGCAGCGCCTCCGGCGCCCTGATGGTGGGCGACTTCGAAAACGACGTCTTGGCCGGCCGCGCGGCGGGGCTCTCCACCTGCGGCGCCCTGTGGGGTTTCGACGGGGGCGCGTCTTTTTCGAACGCCACGCCGGATTTTTCCTGCCGGACGGTGCGGGAGCTGGAAGAGCTCCTCTTCTCAGAAGTCTGAGGCTAATTTCAAAAATCGTCTTCCGCGCGTACGCGGCGGTGGGGCCGCAAATTGCAACAGGTTGAAGTTCAAGGCGTATTTTGCGCGAGTCGTCGAGCCGGGCCTGGAACGATAATTGCTTAAAAATCGGCTCGATGAAGTTTTTGGAAAATCATAAAAGGCGGCTTCTTCTTCTCCTGGTCCTGCTGGGAGCGGGGTGCGCCGCCCCCGATGGCGCCTCGACGGGCCTCTTCCTCTCCGAGATCGTGGCCGACAACGACGGGGTGTGGATCGACGAATCTGGCGAGACCGAGGATGTGATCGAACTCGTCAACCTGGGTGTGCGCGCCGTCGAGCTGGCCGGATACGCCATCGGCGAGCGGCCCGACCGGGCCTTTTCGCTCCCCGATCTATTGCTCGAGCCCGGCCAGACGGCGGTGCTGTTTGCCGACGGGGAGGTCTCCCAGGGCCCCTGGCATCTGCCGTTCCGGCTGTCGGCGCGGGGTGGGGTGGTCAGCCTGTGGGGCCCCTTCGGCGAAGAGGCCGACCGGGCCGAGTTCCTTGCGCTTCTGCCCAATGAGGCCTTCGCGCGCTTCGGTGATGGCGGGGCGTTCTCGGTGTGCCGCTTCGCCACCCCGGGACGGCAAAACGGCGCAAGCTGCGGGCCGCCCCCGGCCCCGGAACTCCCGCCCGAGGTGACGTTCCCGCCGTACACCTGGCCCCGGCCCTGGCCGGCGCCGCCGCGGCCGCTCGTCGTCAGTGAGCTTGCGCTCCGTCCCGCGGCGTTCGTCGAGGTGCTAAACGCCTCCGGCGCGCCCGTGGATCTTCGCACGTACGCCCTCACGCTGGCGCCGGGCGGGCCGGGGCTGGCCTGGCCGGAGCGGACCGAGGGCCGGGCGCTGGTCTGGCCCCAGGTGACCCTGGCGCCCGGCGAACGCGCGCGGGTCGAGGTCGCCGAGGCCGACGTCGCCGCCATCGCCGCCACCGGCGAGTTCGAGGGCGTGCTCAGCCTGTGGCGCGCCGGAGAGGAAGAGCCGGTGGAGCGGGTGGACTTCATGCGCTGGCCCGATGGCGCCGCGCTGGCCCGCCTCCCGGACGACAGCGGCCGCTTCGTCTTCTGTCGCGAACCGTCGCCGGGGCGGTCGAACGACACCTGCGAGATCCTGCCGCGGCGCGAGGTGGGCGACCGGCTGCGACACATCTACACCCCGGGCGATTTCGAAGCGCTCGCCGCGGGCGGCACCGAGGTCGGCGTGCAGGCGGTCAAGTTCATCGTGGACCGCCAGGCCGGCGGGGTGGTGCACCTGCTCTCCAACTCCTGGGACCTGCACTACACCTTCATCCGCGAGCGCATCGACGGCCAGCCGCACCTGGATCGCTGCGACCCCGAGCAGGCGCGGCTGTTCAACGCCGGCTGGGCCCAGTTCTCGCAACGGGAGTACTTCACCGTCGAGCCGCGCCGCTACCTGCTCGGCACCATGAGCCGCTACGCCGGCACCGAGGTGGCGGCGGTCGAGTTCGCGGCCGGCGACCGGATCGTGGCCGCCCAGATCAAGGAGGCCTTCTTCGGCGCGGTCCGGACCATGCTCGATCCCGAGGCCTGGGCGGTCCGGCCGGGCACCGGCCGCCAGGTGTCCGAGTGCCGCAAGATCCAGGGCGAGCTGCCGCTCGTCGACCCCAACGCGCCCTTCCGGGGACGGACCTTCGCGGTGATGAACCCCGGCGAGGGCTACGGCGTGCTGACCTTCGTGCCCGGAGAGGAGCTCTCCCGCGCGCTCCTCGGCATGGGGGTCATCGTGGTGACCGACCAGGTGCCGAACGACATCGCCCTCACCGGAGGGCTGATCACCGAGGCGTTCCAGACGCCGCTCTCCCACGTGAACGTGCTGTCGAAGGCGCGCAATACGCCCAACCTGGCGCTGCCGGGCGCGCGGAACGATCCGCGGCTCGCGCCCTACTTCGGCACCCTGGTGCGCCTGACGGTGGACGCCGGGGGGTTCGCCCTGCGGCCCGCCACGGTCGAGGAGGCCGAGGCCTTCTGGGAGAGCCGGCGCCCGGGCGCACCGCCGGTGCTGCCGCAGCTCAACCTCTCCGCGCGCGGGCTGTACTCGCTCGACGAGCTTTCGCTCGCGGACGCGCCCATGGTGGGTGTCAAGGCGGCGCAGCTGGCCGAGCTCGCGCGCACCGTCTCCTCGCAGTCCGGCTGCCCCGGCCCCATCCCGACCCCGCCGGGCGCCTTCGCCATCCCGGTGGCCTACTCGCGCGAGCACTACGAAAAGAGCGGCGCGCTGCGGCTGCTCGCCGAGCTGGAGCAAGATCCGGCCTTCCGCGCCGATCCCGTCGCCCGGGCCGCCGGCCTGGCCCGGGTGCGGCAGAAGGTGCTCGACCATCCGCTCGACCCCGAGCTGCTGTCCATGGTGGAGACGGTGGCGGCGCGGCGCTTCGGGTACGCGCGCCTGCGCTTTCGCAGCAGCAGCAACACCGAGGATCTGGCGGTCTTCAACGGCGCGGGGCTGTACTCCTCGGCCTCGGGCGCGGTGCGCGATCCCGAGCGGCCGATCGGCGACGCCATCCGCACCGTGTGGGCGTCGCTGTTCAACGATCGCGCCTACCAGGAGCGGGAGTACTACTCCATCCCCATCGAGAGCGTGGCCATGGGCGTGCTGGTGCACGGCGCCTTCCTCTCCGAGAAGGCCAACGGGGTGCTGATCACCCGCAACGTGCTGGAGCCCACCCGCTCGGACATGTTCACCATCAACGTGCAGGCGGGCGAGGCCTCCGTGACCAACCCGGCGCCCGGCGTCACGGCAGATCAGCTCCTGTACGTGCTGGGTGCCACGCCGCGCGTCGAATACCAGGCCCGCACCAGCCTCCAGGCGGGGCCGGTGATGAGCCTCGAGGAACTATCGCGCCTCGCCTGTCTCGGCAAGGCGGTCCATACGCGCTTTCGCGAACTGCTCGATCCCGAGCGCAAGATGCGCTGGTTCGCCATGGACGTCGAGTTCAAGCTAGAAGGTGTCGAGCGCCGCCTGGTGCTCAAGCAGGCCCGGCCCTACTCCTTCGGCGCGGCCCAGATCCCGCCGGATTGCCGGGAGTTCTAGGGGCTCTTTCTTGCCTGCTCCAGAACCGATCGCGCGAAGGTGCTGGCTATGGTGGCCCCGCCTTCGCGCGATAGAGAGCCCAGATGCCGACCGGCCCTTTGGGGGTGTGGGAGATCCACGGGAGAATATCGAGTCATTCGGAGCAGGGGCAGCCGGCGTCGCGGGCCCGTTGCCGCGCCTGTTGCGCGCGGGTGCGCCCGTCGCGGCACAGGCTGGAGAGCGCGGCCGTCCCCGCGTGCTCTTTCGCAAGATCGCACAGTAGCAAAGAAAGATCGGAAAGATTGTGAACCGATGTGCACATCCCGGCGCAGGTGGCCTGCTCCACCGACTCCAGCGCGCGCTCGAGCTGGGCCTGCTCGCCGACGATCATGAGCCACAGCGCGTGCGCCTGGTCCAGCGGATCGCCGTTTTCGCGCTGGCCGTTTGCGCCCCTTCCGCCTGTCGTGGCGCAGGCCCAGGCCCAGGCGAAGATCGCGGCGGCAACCAGCACCTGGTTCATGCCCGGGCGCCGGTCGGGCCGGACACCATGCGCGCGGTTGCTTTCCGGGCCTTTCACGAGGAGCGGGGCTCGATGCGGCCGGGCGCGACCCAGCGGCGCAGCACGTCCTCCAGGTCGCCCAGGGTGTAGGGTTTGGCGAGGAAGTCGTCCATCCCCGCGCGCAGGCACTCCTGGCGTTGTTCGTCCTGCACGCTGGCCGTCACGGCCACGATGGGAACCCGGCCGCCGCTCTGGATCTCGTGGTTCCGGATGGCCCGGGTGGCGCTCGGGCCGTCCATGGCGCTCATCTGCCAGTCCATGAGCACCAGGTCGTAGCGGTACTGGGAAACCTTTTGCACCGCCTCCTGGCCGTTGCGGGCCACGTCCGTGCGGCATCCCAGACGGCCGAGGATGGCCACCGCCACCGCGCAGTTCTCCGGGTTGTCCTCGACCACCAGCACCCGGGGCGTTCGATGGTCGGGCCGGAGCTCTCCCACGGGCTCGGCCCGCCCGTTCTCGCGCGGCGCGGTGGACGGTGGGACCCAGAAGGAGATGGTCGAACCTTCCCCGGGTCGGCTGTCGAGAGAGAGCTCGCCTCCCATCAGGTCGACGAGCTGCCGGCAGATGAACAGCCCGAGGCCCGCGCCGTTCGGCAGCGGGCGTTCGTCCGGCACGCTGGGCACGGCGCCGGAGCGCAGTTCGGCGAGTTTCTTCGTCTCGATGCCGATGCCGGTGTCGCGCACCGAAAAGAGCAGGCCCTGCTGGCCGGCGCGGCTCTCCGGGCGCATTTCCACCTGGACGGTGCCCCGCTCGGTGAACTTGATGGCGTTGTGCAAAAGGTTGGTCAGCACCTGGCGGACGCGGTACGGGTCTCCGTGGAAAGTGGGCGCCGGCAGCGGCGCCACCTCGGCAGACAGCACCAGGCCTTTTTCACGGGCCAGCGGCAGGAGCATCTGCACCGTCTCGGTAAGCATGACCTGCGGGTCGAACGGCAGGTTGCGGATCTTGAGACGGCCCAGGGCCAGGCCGGAAGAGTCCAGCAGATCGTTGATGAGCCCGAGCAACGTCTCTCCCGCGCGCCGGGCGGACTGGAGGCAGGAGCGCTGCCCCGCGTCCAGGTTCGTGCGATCCAGGATCTCGAGGAGCCCCAGCAGCCCGGTCAAGGGGGTGCGCAGTTCGTGGCTGAGCTGGGCTAGCGCCAGGTGTGCTCGATCTTTGACGCTGGGCCTGCGGGCGGCGGGCGGGGTGCCCCGGCCGTCCTTGTGCCTCGCGATCCTGCGCTTGCCGGACACCCGAACCCGCTCCTCTACCCCTCCAGGATACCTGTCCAACCCTGCGTCTCTTCCGTATTTTTCTAGCTCAACCGCCGGGAGGGTGTCAATTCCAAAGTCATCCGCGGTGATGTACCCAAGTTTGTGTCAGGAAAGGAAAGGGGATACCCCTTAGGTT
>CAZLNM010000016.1:0-57601 GCA_964561025.1 uncultured Myxococcales bacterium | reverse complement strand
ACACGATCACCATGGCGATGCAGCGGGCCAGGCCGATCATGATGAGCCCTACCATGTACTCGGGCTTGTCGCGCAAGAAGAGCACCGCCAGGGCGAACATCAAGATCGGGCCGATGATCCAGTTCTGCACCAGCGACAGGCCCAGCACCTTGGTGTTGCGAAACACCGGCCCCATCTCCTCGTAGCGGACCTTGGCCAAGGGCGGGTACATCATCAAGATGAGCCCGACGGCGATGGGGATGCTGGTCGTGCCCACGTTGAACTGGTTGATGAACGGCTCCAGCGCCGGGAACAGGTAGCCGGCCCCCACCCCGATCCCCATGGCCAAGAAGATCCACAAGGTGAGATAGCGGTCGAGGAAGGAAAGGCGCCGGGCCACTCCGACTGGTTGCGCGTGTTCGCTCACGGGTCGCCTCCTGTAAGCCTATACTCGATTATCCGGTTATATCAGCCCTGTCAAGGCCCGACGTCGGCCGTCTGTGTGCTGGCGGGCCGCCAGGGCCACCCCTCCACCGTCGGAGGGAGGGGTTGACTTGCGCGGGCGGCGAAGATACGTTCGCCGGGAAACCCACTCGTGGAGGATCTCATGAAGTTCGCGAAGCGCATTGACCGGCTGGGGACCGAGACGGCGTTCGACGTGCTGGCGGTGGTGAACCGCCTCAAGGCCGACGGGCGCAACATCATCTCGTTTGCCATCGGCGAGCCTGACTTCGACACCCCCAAGAACATCAAGGACGCCGCCAAGAAGGCCCTCGACGACAACTGGACCCACTACGGGCCCTCCAACGGCCTGCTGCCCTTCCGCCAGGCCATCGTCGAGGACACCATGCGCATGCGTCCGGGCTTTGTGTGCGACCCCGACGAGGTGGTGGTCACCCCCGGGGCGAAGCCCATCATCTTCCACACCATCCTGTCGGTGGCCGAGGAGGGCGACGAGGTCCTCTACCCCAACCCCGGCTTCCCCATCTACGAGTCCATGATCAACTTCGTGGGCGCGAAGCCGGTGCCCTACCCGCTGCTCGAGTCCAAGGGCTTCTCGCTGGACGTGGACGACCTGGCCCGGCGCGTCAGCAAGAAGACCGCGCTCATCATCATCAACTCGCCGCAGAACCCCACCGGCGGCATGCTCACCCCGGCCGACATCAAGGCCATCGCGGACGTCGCCAAGAAGCACGACTGCTGGGTGCTCTCCGACGAGGTGTACAACCAGATGATCTGGGAGGGCGAGTTCCTCTCCATCGCCCAGCTCCCCGGCATGAAGGAGCGCACCGTCATCATCGACGGCGCCAGCAAGACCTTCGCCATGACCGGCTGGCGGGTGGGCTGGGGCGTCATGCCCAAGACCCTGGCGCCCAAGATCTCCCGCCTCATGACCAACTCCGACTCCTGCACCTGCTCCTTCTCCCAGATGGCCACCATGGAGGGCCTGCGCGGGCCGCGCGACGAGGTCAAGAAGATGGTCAACGAGTTCCGCGAGCGGCGCCGCATCGTGGTGGACGGGCTGAACTCCATCAAGGGCGTCTCCTGCGTCGAGCCGCGCGGGGCCTTCTACGTCTTCCCCAACGTCACCGGGGCCTGCAAGGCGCTGGGCCTGCCCAACTCCAAGGTGCTGGCCGAGTACGTGTTGTACGAGGCCAACGTGGCGGTGCTGGGGCGCACCTGCTTCGGCTCGCGCTTCCCCGACGAGGACCAGGAGTACGTGCGCCTGTCCTACGCCACCGCCAAGGAGCAGATCAAGGAAGGCATCCGGCGCATGAAGGACGCCATCGAGAACCCCAAGAAGGACCCGGCCGCGGTGGTGGAGACCCGCTGAGCCAAGTGCGTCAGAGAAGCGCCGCTCACCCCCCGACGTCGTCCCATATTCTTCCCGGCCGATACTCGGCCGCCCTCAGGCAGCCGCGCCGACCGGAGAGAACCTGCTGACCAGGGTATTCCCAGAAAAACTGGATGTCCTCCTTCATGAGGAGGTGCATGCCTGCATGCTCCTCATGGCAGCGATTTCAGCCGAGGCCCGGCCGCCGTCCAGGGCGAGCGAGGCGAGCCGCAAGGCGATTGAAAACCCTTGACGGCGCAGGTCGGGCGAAGGCTAGACAGATATCTCTCTCGCTGACAACTGCGAAATACCGACCCCTTGTTCCGTCTACTGGTGCTGATAAAAAGGAGCTTCGCCATGGAGACACCCGGAACCCTCGACCCCACGCCCTCGACCGCGCGGCGGCCGGCCGATCGTGCCCGCACCGGCCTGCTGCTCTTCGCCGGCTGCGTGCTCATCCAGGCAGTCTTGGCCATCGTCCCCCGGTTGCTCGCCGTGTTGACCCGGAAGGCCTTGTTTGCGGAGGACGGCGGCTATGACGACCTCTCCTGGACCGAATACCTGGTTCCCATCTTCCAGGGTCTCGGTTGGCTGTCCGTGCTGGGGATGGTGCTGGGGCTGTTTTGGTACACCTCGACGTTCCCTCGCGACAAGGCGGCCCTGGCCCGGGCCGCGCTGGTCCTGTGGGGAGCGCAAGCGCTCCTGGACACCTTCTACTTCATCGTGCACCTGGCGCAGGTGGCCGGAGCGAAGCTGGACCCCGACCCCTGGCGCGTGCTCTGGCCCATCCTGTTCTGGGCAGGTGTGGCCATCGAGGTCGCGGCGCTCTCCTGCTCGATCGCGACCTTCATGGGTCGCCAACGAGACCACGGGGGGCCCTCGCTCGTCCGGTCCCTCATCGCCACCGTCGCCGGCGCGACCCTGCTGCACGGATTCAACATCGTGCTGTACAGCGGCGTCATCGAGCGGCCGCTCCAGCTCGATCACCCGTGGGTTCACTTCTCCCTGGCGACGGCGTTCTCTTTGGCATACGCTACCGCACTCTTCTTCCTTTCGCTGGCCCACGCCCAGGCGGTGGTCCTGAAACCGGCGGTGACGAACGAAGCCGCCGCGCCCTCCTCTCCGGCCGTGGAGTTTCCGGCCGGGGTGAGCCGGGGTCTGGCCACCTACCGCAGCGCCCTCCTGTGGCGGCTCGGCATCACCGTCTCGGGAATGATCCTGCTGGTGCTCGCCCAGCTCGGCCGCTCGCTCGGGGCCATGAAGTTCTTCCTGGTAACGACCTCGCTGCTCTCGCTCGCCTGCGGCGTGGTCATGGTCGCCGGCATGGCCCGCTTCACCACCACGCTGCCGGTCTCCACCCGCGCGCGCGGCCCCGCCGGACTCGCCTTGGGCGTGATGATCGCGGGCGTGCTCTCGGATCTCGCCGCCACCGCGCTCGTCTTCGGCATCTTCTCCAACCGCATCTCGACGGTCATGGCCGCGGTGAAGACCGCGCCCTGGCTCTCGCTCGGTGGTCAGATCCTCGCGCTGGTCGGCATCGTGGCGCTGCTTTTGGCTTTTTTCCGCCTGGGGCAGGCGCTCGACATGGAGCGGATCCGGGAGCGGGTGGGGCGTATCGGCTGGATGCTGGGCTTCACCATCCCGCTCGCTGTGCTGATGCAGCTCCTGCTGCGTTTTACCCGCATCGGCCCCGCGCTGGGGCTCACGCTGGCGGGGCTCACACTGATCCTGGCCATCATCACCCTGGTCCTGTTCCTCGGCTTGGTCGGCCGGCTCATCCTTCGGCTGCAGAACGACGATACCTCCACGGCTTGACACCGGCGCACCCCCGCCCTAAGGTCTCCGGCATGAAGCGCCTGGTCCACCTGCTGTGGCTGCCCGCGTTGCTCGCCGCCGCGGCCGCCGCCGCCGCGATTTCCCAGAGCTCCGCCGGCGACATGACGGGGGCGGGCCGCTGCGCCGAGTGCCACCCCTCGGCCTACGCCGTGTGGCAAGCCTCCGCCCACCGGAAGGCCAACGAAGCGCTGCCCGCCGAGCGTCGCACCGATCCCCGCTGCACCCAGTGCCACGGCGGCAACCAGCCCTCGCAAGCCGGGGTGCAGTGCGAGACCTGCCACGGCGCCGGCCTGGTGTACGCCAAGACCCACGTGATGAAGGACCGCGAGCTCTCGCGTCTGGTGGGCCTGCTGGATCCCAAGGAAGAGTCCTGCCGCCGCTGTCACAACGACACCACCCCCGCCATCCGGCCCTACGAACATTCGCGCATGTGGTCCGCCATCGCCCACGGCCGCGAGAAGGCCCGGCCCTGAGCGCATGACCCGGCCCGCGACCGAAAGCCCCTCGCCGCCCGAAAGCGGCAGCGGGTTCATGCGGCTGGTCGACGCCTGGTGGCGCGCCTTCTCCTCGGTGCGTCTGGCCATCGCCCTGCTGCTGCTCATCGGCGCGGGCGCGGTGGTGGGAACGTTCGTGCCGCAGCTCCCGCAGTCGCCCGGCCTGAGCGCGCTCCACCTCGAGCGGCTGTACTCACCCGTCGCCTTCCAGTTGCTCTCTTTATTCGGGGCCTTCGATCTGTTCCACTCGTGGTGGTTCTCGCTGCTATTGCTGCTCCTGGCGCTGAACCTGACCGCCTGCTCCCTGCCGCGAATCTCCTCGCTGGGCCGGGAGCTCGCCCGCTGCCCGCCGGAGCCGTCCGGGGTGGCCGGGGTGCGCCGGCTGGAGATCCCGTGGGACCGGCCGGTGACCATCGACGAGGTGCGCCACCGTACCAACATGAACCTGCGCCGCGCGGCGCAAAACAGCGCCTTCTGGCTGGCCGAGCGCGGGCGCGTGGGCCGGTCCGGGTTCTTGCTCGTGCACCTCGGCATCGTCGTGATCCTGCTCGGAGGCGGCCTGGGCCAGGTGGCCTCGCTGGAGGGGACGCTGACGCTGGCGCCGGGAGAGGAGAGCGACGAGGTCGAGATCCAGCTCCCCGAGGGCGGCTCCGAGATGCGGCGCCTGCCCTTTCGAGTGCGCTGCCTCGACTTTCTCATCCTGCGCTACGCGCCCGGGGCCATGGCGGTGCGGCACTATGTGAGCGAGATCGAGGTCGCAGGCGCCGGCCAGCCGCCCCAGCGCGCGCGCCTGGAGGTGAACCGGCCTTTTGCGCGCGAGGGGTACCGGCTGTTCCAGTCGAGCTACCAGGCCGTGCGCGCCCTCGACCGGGCCACGCTGCGCCTCCCCGACGGCGACGGGTTTCGCGAGGCGGCCTTCGCGCCGGGACAGGAGATCCTGCGCGCCCCCGGCGGCGGCCGCTACCGCCTGCACGGCATCGAGACGGGCACGCCGTACGGTGACCTGGCCCGCATCGAGGTCGAATATCCGGACGGACGGCGCCGGCGCTTTCCGCTCTTCGCGCGTCACGCCTTGGATCTTTCCAGCCTCGTGCCGGGGCGGCCGGCGCTTTCGCTCGTCTCGGTACGGCCGGGATTCGCCACCGTCCTGAGCGTGAGCCGCGATCCCTCGCCGCCGGTGTTGTGGCTGGGGAGCGCGCTGCTCCTGCTCGGCTTGCTGCTCGCCTTCGGCCCCGCCCACCGGCGGCTGTGGATCCGGCCCACGCCCCAGGGGACGCTCGAGGTGTTCCTGTGGGCGCGCCGGGGCGCGGAGGAGTTCGAGCGAGAGGTGGAGAAACGTCTGCAAACGGCAACGACGGGAGGGCCCCGGTGACCAGCCAGACCTTCTTCAGCGCGGCCTTCGCCGCCTACCTCGTGGCATGCCTGCTCGCCCTGGTCGCGTTCGCCACGGGAAAGGACTGGCTGCGCCGGCTGGTGCTCTGGCTGGGATGGCTGGGGCTCCTGGCCCACGCCCTGGGCCTGGGGTGGCGCTGGTACGAGGGCGGGCGCATCGAGGTGCTGGCCTCGGAGCGCGCCCTGGGCCGGGCCCTGGAGGGTTTCGAGCGCTTCTCCGCCTGGCTGGGGCATCCCCCCTTCACCAACCTGTACGAGTCGCTGGTGTTCTTTGGCTTCGCGCTGGTGCTGACCGGGCTCGTCGCCGAGCGCCTCTGGAAGGGCCGCGCCGCGTTCCCGCTCACGGTGGCCGCCATGGTGCTGGCGAACCTGGCCATGGGGCTGGCCTCGCTCCAGCTCCAGCGCGACGTGCTCCCCCTGGTCCCGGCGCTCCAGTCCTGGTGGCTGCACATCCACGTGATCACCGCCTTCCTCGGCTACGCCTGCTTCTTCTTGGCGGCGGTGGCCGGGGTGCTGCACCTGCGCGCCACCGGCGTCTCCGACCGCGCCCTGGGCATCGCGGCGGCGGCGGCGGGAGTCCTCTCCATCCTGGGCGCGGCCGGCGGCGTGCCCTGGCCCGGGAGCCAACCCGTATCCTATCCTCTTCTGCGCGAGGCGGGCGTGTGCCAGAGCGCCGCGGACTGTCACGGCGCCTTGCTCCCCTACCGCTGCGAGGAGAACGCCTGCGTCTCCGAGACAACCTGCGACGCGGGCACCCCTTGTCCGGGCGAGCATCGCTGCCAGCAGGGACGGTGCCGCCTGCAACGCACCGAGTTTCTCCGGGACGAGGAGGGCCGCACGGTGCGCGCGGCGCTCCCGGCCGCGACCATCGTAAGCCTGATCGCGCTCGCGCTCCTGCTCCTCGCCGCCCTCGCCTACGCCCTGCCCGCCGGCCTGTTGCCGCGCCAAGTGGCACCGGGAACGCTCGTCGGGTCGGTGCTGCTGCTCTTCGCCGCGGGGCTTTCGGCCGTGATGGAGGGGAAGAGCCTCGGCCCGCTCGAGGGCGGCGGGTTTCTTTCCCTGCGCTCCGCGCCCTACCCCTTCGCCCTGTGGATCCTGGGCCTGCTCATCGGCGCCTTCCTGGGCGCGCTCATCCTGGGCGCGGACCGGCTGCGGCAGGCATTGCCCGAGGCCGAGACCCTCGATCGCATGGTGTACCGGGCCATCCAGGCGGGCTTCCCGCTCATGACGCTCACCATCGTCACCGGCGCGGTGTGGGCCAACTACGCCTGGGGCCGGCCCTGGGGCTGGGACCCCAAGGAGACCTGGTCGCTCATCACCTGGATCGTGTACGCGGCCTTTTTGCACGCGCGCATCACCCACGGTTGGCGCGGGCGCCGGGCGGTGCTCATCGCCATCCTGGGCTTTTTGGTGGTGGCCTTCACCTTCCTGGGGGTCAACCTGGGCCTCACCGGGAGCGGGCTGCACACCTACGGCAGCGCGGGGGAGTGAATGCGGACGCTGCGCGCCGAGCTATCGGGAGTGGCGCCCCACCCCGGGGCCTTCCCGCCGCCGGGGCTCCCCGAGATCGCCATCGCCGGGCGCTCCAACGCCGGCAAGTCCTCGCTCATCAACACCCTCACCGGCATCCACCACCTGGCGCACACCGCGCGCCGGCCGGGCAAGACCCGCGCCCTGGTGTTCTTCTCGGTGGAGGAACGCTTCCGGCTCGTCGATCTGCCCGGCTACGGCTTCGCCCAGGTGCCGCGCGCCGAGATGATGCGCTGGCGCGACCTCGTCGACGCCTATCTCTCGGCGAACCGGCCGCTGCGGGGGTTTTTGGCCTTGTTCGACATCCGGCGCCAGCCCGACGAGCTGGACCGGGATCTGCTGTCGCTCCTGGTTGCACACCATGTCCCCTGGCGCGCGGTGTGGACCAAGGCCGACCAGCTCAAACCGCGCCAGGTCGAGCCCGCCGCGAAGCGCCTGGACCGAGCGCTCGGCGCGCCGGCGCCCGGCATCCCCTTCTCCGCGCGCACCCGGCTCGGCCGCGACGAGCTGCTCTCCCAGGTGGAGGCGTGGGCGGCTTAGCGGAAATGCTCCTCCAGCGTGCCGTAGTATTCCACCTGGGCGTCGGTGGTGGACCACTGGGTGACGCAGGAGTTGAAGTTGCCCTCGATGGTGTACACGGTCTGGCCGTCGGCGGAGACCTCCTTGACCATGGAGTAATGCTGGAAGGTGTACTTGACCAGGTCGCCGGCCTTGGGCCGCCAGCCCGGGGGCAGCGCGCCGATCCGCCGCTGGGGGAGGTACAGCGGCCGGGGCAACCCCTCGTTGGCCTCGGCATACACCCAGTCCACGAAGTCGTAGCACCAGTAGCCCGGCTGCCACTCCATGTAGGGCCGCTGGTCCACGCCCTCGCACATGCCCACCTCGGCCAGCGCGATGGCCACCAGCTTGGCCCGCACGCGCTCCTCCTCGCTGGTGGGAGGCCGGCAGGCCACCTGGGGATCGCCCTCGGTGCCCGGATCGCAGCGGCAGGCGCCGGCCTCGCAGTGGGCGTTCGTCCCGCAGGTCACGCCCAGGCACGGATCGTCGACCACGCAGGTGAGGCCCGCGGCGTGGAAGCCCTGCTCGCAAACGCAAGAGGCGGCGCCGCCCGTGACCTGGCAGGTGCCATGGCCGGAGCAGGTCTGGCCCGCGCACGGGTCCGGCGGATCGGCCAGGCACTGGAGGCCCTCGGCGTGGTAGCCGGTCTCGCAGCGGCAGACCGGATCGCCCGCCACGTCCTGGCACAACCCGTGGCCCGAACACTCCACCCCCTGGCACACCTCCACCGACACCTGTCCCGGGGCGCAGGCGGCCGCGCCGAGGGACAGCTCGATCGCCATCCAGCATGCGAAAGCGCCGCGGATCCGCTCCATCGCGAAACCTCCGTCCGCGCTCCATCTCATGGTGCCACGTTGGTTATTTCTCGACAAGATGTGCCAACTTTTTTTGTCCACCTCGTTGCGGCCATTCGTTTCCACTCCAGCGGAGTGCTCCTTGGGCCGCGGCGCGATGCCGCAATGCCCGAAGGGAGGATTGACAGGTGCGATCGGCCGCGGATACAACCCAGCCAGTCCCCGCATTCGCCGGGGCGTGGTGCCGGATGAACGATGCCCAGTGGCTGAAGCGCTTTCACGCCGGAGACCGGGCGGTGCTCTCGGAGGTGTACCGGGAACACTTCGACGCGGTGTACCGAGCGGCCGCCACTCGCCTTTTGCTCGTCGACGCCGAGGGGGTGGTCCACGAGGTCTTCTGTCGCCTGCTCTCCGATGAGAAGATGCGCCAGCGCTTCCAGGGCGGCTCCCTCTCCGCCTGGCTCTCGACCGTTGCCCGCAACCTGGCCATCGACGTTTGGCGCCGCACCCGGCGCGAGATCTCTGCGCCGGTCGAGGACATGCCCGAGCCGCCACCGGACGCGGAGCCGGACCGCGAGATCGATCTTGAGGCCCGGCGCCTGGTCGAGCGCTTTCGCAAAGAGCGGCTGCCCGCCAAGTGGGAGGCGGTGTTCGAGGCCCGTTTCATCGAGGGGCTGTCGCAGCGCGAGACGGCGCGGCGACTTCACCTGCCGCGCACCACCATCGCCTACCGGGAGGCGCGCATCCGCTGGCGGTTGCGGCGTTTCGTGCTCCAGGGAGGCCGGTCATGAGCTGCCCCTTCACCGCGCTCGTCGCCCGTCACTTCGCCGGCCGGATCGCGCCGGAAGAGGAGCGGCGGCTGCGCGAGCACCTGGCGGGTTGCGCCGCCTGTCGCGAGCAGTACCAGCGGCACCTTACGCTCGCGCGCCTCGACCCGGCCGCACTTTCCCCCCGGGAACGGCTGGCGGTGGGGTTGGGCCTGGCCCCGGCCCCGCGGTCGCTGACGCGGCCGCTCTGGGCAACGCTCGGGGCCGCGGCCGCCGCCCTGCTCGTCTTCATCCTCTGGCCCCGGGTCGGGCCGGGACCCGAGAGCGGCTTTTCCGCCCGCGGTGGGGCCCCCGAAGAGGCGGCGCGCCTGTTCGCCTACCGGATCGTCCCGGGCGGGCCGCCGGCCCCGCTCGACAAGACCATGCGCGCGGGCGACGAGCTGGCCTTCGCCTACCAGAACCAGGCCGGCTTCCGACGCCTGTTGGTGTTCGGCATCGACGCCGCCCGGCGGGTGGTGTGGTACCATCCCGCCTGGAGCGACGCGCAAGCCGATCCCGGGGCGGTGCCCATCCTGGCCTCCGCCGGTGTGCACGAGCTGCCCGAGGCGGTGCGCCACGACCTCGCCCCGGGGCCGCTGGTCCTTATCGGTCTTTTCTTGAATCAGGATCTGTCCGTGCGCGAGGCGGAGCGTGTTCTTGAAGACGGCGGCGATTTCGTTCGGCTTTTCCCCGGATCGTACACGGTCCGCATCGAGGTGCGCGTCGAGCCATGAAACTGCCGCTGGCATGCCTGTGCCTGGGAGCGCTGCTCGGCCCCCCGCCGGCCCGCGCCGGTGAAGGCAGCGCGGCCTTCGTCCTGAGCATCGGCGTGAACCGCGGCGTGGACGCCGATCTGGCTCCTTTGCGCTACGCCGATGACGACGCCGCCCGCACCTTCGAGCTGTTTCGCCTGCTCGGCGCGCGGGTGCTGCTGCTCTCGTCCCTCGACGCGGACACCGCGGCCCTGCACCCCCAGGCGCAGGCCGAGGCGCGAGCGGCGACGCGAGCCGAACTGATCGCGGCGGCGCAGGCCCTGGCCGAGCCGGTGCGGCAGGCGCGGGAGCGGGGCGTTCCGACCGTCTTCTACCTGGTCTTCGCCGGCCACGGAAACTTGCGTGAGGGGCGCGGCTACCTGGTCCTGGAGGACGCGCGCTTGTCCGGCCCGCAGCTCGCAGAGCTGGTGCGGCGGGTGGGCGCCGACCGCAGCCACCTCATCATCGACGCCTGCGCCTCGTTCTTCCTGGCCTTCTCGCGCGGGCCGGGCGGCGAGCGCCGGCCGCTTTCGGGCTTCGCCGAGGTCAGTGGCCTCACCGCCGCGGATGGCGTGGGCCTGCTGCTCTCGGGATCCTCGGTGCGCGAGAGCCATGAGTGGGAGGGGTTCCAGGCGGGCGTGTTCTCCCACGAGGTGCGCTCGGCGCTGTTCGGCGGCGCCGACGCCGATGGCGACGGCCGGTTGAGCTACCGCGAGGTGGCCGCCTTCGTGGAGCGCGCCAACGCCGCCATCCCCAACGAGCGTTTCCGGCCCCGGGTGTACGCCCGCCCACCGCAAAACTCCGAAGTGCTCTCGGAACTCCCGCTCGCCTCCCGGCGCACCCTGAGCCTGGCGGGCGCCCCGCCGGCGCGCTACTTTTTGGAGGACGCGCGCGGGGTGCGTCTGCTCGACATCCATCCGCAGGCCGGCACGGCGCCGCGCCTGTTGCTGCCCTGCGGCGAGACGCTGTACCTGCACCGCCAGGGTTCGGGGGCCACCGACCCCGGCGCCGAGTACACCATCCCTCCCGGAGCCGCGCCGGTTGCGCTGTTTGACCTCGAACCCGCCCCCGAACGCGCCCGGGAACGCGGCGCCGCCCACGAGGCCTTCTCGCGGCTCTTCGGGGAGCCGTTCGGCCCGGCCGACCCCGAGGGCTTCCGCCTCGATGACGAGAGCGCTCTCGCCGGGATCCTGGAGGAAGGACGGCCGACCCGCCTTCGACCGGCTTTGGGCCTGGGGACGCTGGCGCTCTCCTTCGCGCTGGCCGGGGCGGGCGCCGGCATGTCCGCCTACGCCGCCCAGGCCCGCGCCGGAGCGACGGCCGCGGAGTCGCAGCAGGCCATCGCCGAGCGCAACCGGCACATCCGGGAGCGCAACCTGGCGGCCGGGATCCTGTATGGCGCGGCCGGCGCGGCCTTCGCCGCCTCGCTATTCTTGCTGGTGTGGCCCGAGGGCGACGGGCCGGCCATCGGCTTCGGCGCCGACGGCCCGCTCTTCATCGTCAGCGGGAGGTTTTGACCATGCGGCGAGGCTGCCTTCGCCTTTCTCTCCTCCTCTCTGCCTTCGCCCTGTCCGCCTGCGTGGACTCGCTCTCCCTCGACGGTCGCCCGTGCCCCTGCGTCGAGGGGTTCCGCTGCTGCCCGAACGACGGCCGCTGCCATCCCGTCGGCGAGGAATGCCCCGGCCAGCGCCCCTGCTCCGAGGGTTGTCTTTCCAACCAGTGGTGCTACGCCGCGCTGTGCGTCCTGTGCGCGGACAACAAGCACTGCGGGTCGAGCTGCCAGGACTGTACCTCCCGCTGGAAAGACTGGGCCTGTCTGGGCCCTTCCTGCGGCTGCCGGGCGGACGCCGACTGCCCGCACCCCTACCGGTGCCTGGGCGGGACCTGCCAGCAGGAGACGTCCGACGGCGGCACCGACGCGGGAGGGGGCGACGGCGGTGGAGAGGACGGCGGGATGTCCAGCCACAACAAGTGCTGCGGGCCCGCCTGCCGCGACTGCACCAGCCAGGACAGCGAGTGGGCCTGCCTGGGTGAAAGCTGCGGCTGCCGCGACAACGCCGACTGCCTTCCCGACCAGCGCTGCGAGCAATACCGCTGCACCCTCGCCAGCGACGGCGGCCTCGACGGCGGGGCCGACTAGAACGCGCGCACGAAGATTTTTTCGTCCATCCGATTCCCTGCTTTCGTTGATCCGGTGAAGGCGGCGCGTTTCCCGCCAACACCGGAGGTGCGATGATGAAGCGATGGGTTCTGTTCGGCGTTCTCGTGTTGACCGGCGGCCAGGCCCGCGCCGACGGCATGGCCTACTCCAGTGTCACCAGCGCCAGCGCCGGCGTGCGGGCCACGGCCCAGCGGGCGGTGCTGTGGCTGCGCGACGGCGTGTGGGAGGTGCACATCCAGCCGGTGTTCGCGCGCGAGATCGGCGGGGCCGCCTGGGTGGTACCGTTCCCGGTGCGCCCGGGAGTGCAACCGTCGAACGCGGACTTCTTCGATCAGCTCGAGGTGCTCACCGGGCCGATCTTCCTGCAGACCTGCACGGACTCCTGCGGCTATGGCATCGACGGCGGAGCGGCCAGCGGCGGGGGCGAGGTGCGCTCGGCCGGGGCCTCGGTGGTGGTCTGGGAACGCGGGCGGGTGGGCGACCTGGACTACCTGATCCTGTCGTCCGCGAGCGGCGACAGCCTGGCCGCCTGGCTATCGAACAACGACTACCGCGTCCCGCCGGAGGCCGGCCCGGTGTTCGAGACGTTCACCCGGGAGGGCGCGTACTTCTTCGCGGCCAAGATCGCGCCCGACGCCGATCCGGCGGCGCCGCTCGCTCCGGTCCGCTTCACGCTCCCCGGGACACCCGACCCGGCCTACCCCATGCGCATGACCGGGCTGGGCGTGCCCGACGAAGCGGCGCTGTCGCTCACCCTGTGGGTGGTGTCCAGAAAGACCGAGCGCTGGGCGCCATCCCACCACCGGGTGATAGACCTGCGGCAGGTCGCCGGGCCGACCGATCCGGAGAGCTACGAGCGGGCCGTCGGCGACGTGCTGGCCGCCAATCCCGGTGCGCTGGTCCGCCTGTACAGCTATCCCGCCAGCGAGGATGATCGGCGAGACGGTGTGGTGTGCAGCCAGTACGGCTATGGGGGATGGTCGGACGGCGGCCCGGGAGGCTGCGTCGCGCTGGCTGCCCTGGGGGTGCCATTCCCCGCTTCCTGGTCGTCCGAGATCGAGGAGATCTTCTCGCGTGACGCCTGGCTGTCGCGCTATCAGGGACGGATCGACAGGGCCCACATGGGGCGCGACGTCTCGCTTCAGCCGGTCGCCGACGTCGGCGTCTCCAACAACGTGTGGGAGGTGCACACCGGGAGCTGCCGCGCTTGCCCGGGCGATGAACCGTACCATCCGATCGACGCCGGGTCGGAGGACGAGCAGTGCACAGACGCCGGCTTCGATCCCGCTGGCAGCGGCGGCCGGACACCTTGCGAAAATCCGGGTTGTGCCAGCGCGGGCGCGGGGGCGCTCGTCTTGCTGCCGGGGCTCCTCCTCGTGCTGGCCGCCCGTGGCCGGGCGCGCCTGCGCCGGCCCGCCTCAGCGGCGTAGCACCACCGGTTCGTCTCCCTCCAGCGACAGCTCGAACATGGTCACCAGGTTGCCGAGCATCGAGACGGCCGCCCGGCCGACCGCCGGCGACGTCTGGCCCTCCTTTTCAGTCCCGAGGGCGATGAGCAGGTTGGCGAAGTCGCCGGTGAGCGCCACGGCGGTCCGGTCGGCCCGGGACGGGGTCTGCCGCGTCTCCTGGGCGCCGCGGGCGGGTTGAGCCGAGCCGTCGATCTTCTTCTTCATTCCCCGCTGCATCACCTGCGCCAGCCGGCCGACGGTCGAGAACAGCGCCCGATCGTCGTCGCCGAGGGGCTCGTTCTTTCTTGTCGAGCCATGAGCGCGCGGCCGCGCGGCCGGCTCCGGCGTCATGACGGGCACGAGCGGCGCCGGTTGGGCGGCGGCCGATGCCGAGGCCAGGGACAAGGCCTCCCCGCCCCGCCCACCCGAGAACGTCCAGAACCCGGCCCCGCAAAGCAAGATCGAGAGCACCGCGGCGGCGATGACCAGCCCCCGGCGCTTCCCAAAGAACCGCGTCCGTTCGGGCGCGGCCGGGGTGCCGCTCGAGGCCATGGCGCGCTCGATGAGCCCCTGCGCCTCGGGGTCGCCGGGCCGGTAGGCGAGCGCCCGGTCGAGCAGCGAAAGCGCCTGGAAGCTGTCGCCGCGCGCCAGCGCCTCGTGGGCCTCGTCGCGAAGCTCTCCGAGCCGCCGCGCGGAAATCTCGGCCTCGAACCCGTCCGGGTCTTCGGCCAGGCGCTGGAGATCCGTCCCGTGCTTTATCTCCGGCAATTCCAGCAGGCGTTCGAGGAGCGCCCCGGCGTCCGCGGGACGCCTTGAAAGATCGTGCTCGAGGCACGAGCCCAAGAGCTCGGAGAACGCCGCCGAGACTCGCCGATCGGCGATGTGCAGCGGCGAATAACCCCCGCGCAGGATGGCCGCCACCTCCTCGGAGACGAGCGCGCGCTCGAAGGGCCGCCGCCCGGCGATGAGCTCGTATGCCAGTACGCCGGCGGCCCACACGTCGCTCGCGGCGCACACCGTCTGACCCTGGATCTGCTCGGGCGACAGGTAGGGCACGGTCCCCGAGACGCGCCCGTCACAGGTGAGCCGGCCCTCTTCCGGCCGCAGCACCAGCCCGAAGTCGGCCAGCCACACCTGGCCGCCGCGGCCGAGCAGGACGTTCTCCGGCTTGACGTCCCGGTGCACGAAGCCGGCCTCGTGCAGCGCCGCCAGGCCCTCCAGCACGGGCCAGAGCACGGCCGCCGCCGCCTCGGGCGAGAGTCGCCGCCCGGCCGAGAACTGGCGCAGGTTCTGCCCCTCGATCAGGGGGCTCACCAGGAAAAACCCGCAGCGCATATCCCAGCCGCTGTCGAGGAGGGGCAGCAAGCGCGGGTGCCGCAATTCATGGACGGCCCGCACCTCGCGTTCGAAGCGGCGGCGAACCTCGTGGTCCGCCTCGCCTCCGGCACCGAGCAGCTTGAGGGCCACCCGGCGGCCGTCCGGCGCGCGAGCGGCGAAGACCCGACCCTGGGAGCCCTCTCCGATGGAGTTCAGCAAGCGGTAGGGGCCGATGGCGATGCCGGCCGGGTCCAGTGGGCATCCGAGAAGCATGCTATGGGAGACGGAACATCATCGACTTTTCCCCGGGCCTGCCGCTACAATGCGGCGCCGAACGGAGAGGCCATGCCGGACGAACGCGAATTCGAGCTGTGCATCACGCCGCCGGCTCCCGCCGCGCCCCTGCGCGTCCGCCTGGTGCGACACATCACCACCCTGGGCTCGGACCCCGCCGCCGACATCCGCCTGCCCGATCTGCCCCGCCGCCTGGCGGCCCTGACCCGGGACGGCGCGGCCTTGCGCATCCAGCCGTTCCCGGGCGGAGAGGCGCTGCGCCTCGAACCGGGCGCGAGCCTGGTGCTCCAGGGCGTGCGCCTGAGCTGGGAGGCCGCAGCCGGCAGGCCGGCCGCGGAGGCGGGGATCCCGCTGGGAGACCTGGCCGAGAGGCTGACCGAGGTTCGCCAGCCGGAGGAGGCGCTGCGCCTGATGCTGGACGCGGTGGCGGTCAGCACCGGGGCCGAGAGCGGGGCGGTGCTGCTGCGCGAGCCGGAAGGCTACGCGCTGGCCGCGGCCTTCCAGGCGGGCGGCCGAGAGCGGCCCGAGCTGCGCGAGCTGCTCTCCGACTCCGTGGTGCGAAGGGTCCTCGAGAGCGGAACGGCGGCGCGCATCGACGACGCCCAGGGCGACCCGCGCTACGCGGGAACCCCCTCGCTGGTGGCGCTACGGCTGCGCTCGATCCTGTGCGTGCCTATGAAGGTCGGCGGCACCGTGCTGGGCGCGGTCTTTTTGGGCAAGCGCGATCCCGGGCAACCCTTCGGCCGACGCCAGGCCGACGACCTGGCCCTGCTCGCCTCCCTGGCGGTGCCGCTGCTGGTCCAGCTGCGGCGGGTCTTCCCTGGCACGACCTGTGCACAGTCCCACCTGCTGGGAGAGTGCGAGGCGATGTACAAGGTCCGCGAGCTCATCGAGCGCGTGGCCCCCTCCGAGCTGAGCGTCCTCATCCAGGGCGCCACCGGCACCGGCAAGGAGCTGGTGGCCCGTGCCCTGCACGGGGCCAGCCCGCGCGCCGCAAAGCCCCTGGTGGCGCTCAACTGCGCCGCGGTGCCCGAGAGCCTGCTGGAAGCGGAGCTGTTCGGCTACCGGCGCGGGGCCTTCACCGGCGCGGTGACCGACCGGCGCGGGCGCATCGAGCAGGCCGACGGCTCGACGCTCTTTTTGGACGAAG
The DNA here is from genome assembly GCA_964561025.1 of uncultured Myxococcales bacterium. Classification (GTDB taxonomy): domain Bacteria; phylum Myxococcota; class B64-G9; order B64-G9; family B64-G9; genus JAAZNF01. Next base: position 41,256 of record CAZLNM010000016.1, on the reverse strand, counting down.
TCGGAGACATGCCGCAGCCCATGCAGGTGGCCCTGTTGCGCGTGCTGGAGGCCCGCGAGGTGGTCCGCCTGGGCGAGAACCAGGCCCGGGCGGTGGATTTTCGCCTGATCGCCGCCACCCACAAGGACCTGGAGGCCGAGGCGGCGGCGGGCCGTTTCCGGCAAGACCTCTTGTTCCGCCTCAAGGAGTTCACCATCGCCTTGCCCCCGCTTCGCGAACGGGGAGACGACGTGCTGCTGCTGGCCCACCTGTTCCTGCGTCACGCCGAGCAGGAGCTGGGGCTGCGCGCGCGCCGCTTCTCGGCCGCCGCCGAGGAGCGCCTGCTCTCTCACCCGTGGCCCGGCAACGTGCGCGAGCTGCGGGCGGCGGTGCGCCGCGCGGCGGTGCTGTGCGACGGCGCCCAGATCCTCCCCGAGCACCTGCTGCTCGAGGCCGCCACTCCCGGGTCCGCCGCACCGGCCCCCGCACCCAGGCCGGCCGACGACGACGGCCTCGGCGATCTGGGACGCCCCCTGGAGAGAGCGCGCGACGAATTCACCGCCCGCTACGTCGCCGCCGTACTGGCGCGGCACGGCGGCGATCGCGAGCGTGCGGCCCGCGCCCTGGGGATCTCTCTTCGATCGCTGTACCGCCACCTCGCCGACTCGACTGACAAACCTGGCAAGCAGTGACAACCGTGGCAGTCGATCGCTGCCAAGATTGGCACAAACCAAAGGCTCGACCGCGCCCCGGCTCGAACACCTGCGGCCTTTTGTAGATATTTCCGCGGGCTCCAAGGATGGCACGCGGCTTGCGATGGAGGCCGTCCAGACTGGCCAACGACTGGCCTTCAAAAAAGGAGCGTGTCATGCGGAACAAGATCGGAAAGTTGAACGGCGCATTGGTGTGGTTGTTCGCCCTCGGCGCCATCCTGGTGGCCATGGGCGGGGCCTGGGTCACCGCGGACATGGGCAACAAGGTGTCCTCGGCGGTGTACTTCGGGGTGTTCGCGGTGTGCGGCTTTTTGGCGATGTTTCTCACCCGCGCCCGCACCCTGGTCGGGGTGGCGGCCTTCTTCCTGGCCTCGGCCGCCTCGGGAGTGATCTACTACTTCCTGGTCTCCCGCGTCTTCTCCCACGCCACCACCGCGCTGGCGACCGCCTCCGGCGGCGGGGCCGCCCAGGCCCAGAACGCCGGGATGGTGCTCGGCTCGGCGGTGGGGCTGTTCGCAGCGGGCTTCATCTTCCTGGCCTCGCTGGTGGCCGGGATCGGCGGCTGCGTGGCCGGCGCCAAGCAGCGCAAGAAGTTCGTCACCGCCTGAACTTGCGCCTCTTTCCTCTCCCACCCCTTTTCCCCAGCGCAAGGCAGAGGCGTGTCTTCAGGAAAGATACGATGACCGCCCGCGCCTCACTCGCCAGACGGGGTCTCCTCGTAGCGCCGTTGCGTAAGTTCCTTGGCGGAGAATAGCGTGTAGATCACCGGCACCACCACCAGGGTGAAGACGGTGGCCGTGGCCAGGCCGCCGATCACCGCCCGGGCCATGCCGATCCAGTCGGCCGCGCCCTCGCCGATGCCCAGCGCCAGCGGCACCATGGCCAGTATGGTGGTGAGCGCGGTCATCAGCACCGGCCGCATGCGCAGCGTCGCCGCCTGCTGGATGGCGGCCTTGCGGTCCAGCCCTTGCTGGCGGAGCTGGTTGGCCGCGTCCACCATCACGATGCCGTTGTTCACCACGATCCCGGGCAGCATGATGATGCCGATGAGCGCGGACACGTCCAGGTGGGTCTGGGTGAGCGCGAACATGATCACCACCCCGATGCCGGCCAGCGGCACGGTGAACATGATGATGAACGGCTGGCGCAGCGACTCGAACTGGCTGGCCATGACCATGAACACGATGAGGATGGCCACCATCAGCGCCACCCCCAGCCACTTGAACGAGGTCTGGAAGTCCTCGGCCGTGCCGCCGATGAACCAGGTGAAGTCCTTGGGCCAGGGGTAGGCCTTGAGCACCCGCTCCACCCGCTCGATGGCCCGGGCCAGGTCCTTGCGCTGCGGCTTGCCGTCCTCGTCCGTGTACTCGGCCTTGAGCGACAGGATGAGCCGGGTCACCCGCTCCTGGTTGAGGCGGGTGATGTTCACCGGGCCCAGCGCCTCGCGGACATCGGCGATGTTCATGAGCGGGATCACCGCGCCCGCCCGCGAGGCGATCGGCAGGCGGCGGACCTGGTCGACGTCCAGGCGGTGCTTCTTGTCGAGCCGCACCAGGATGTCGTACTCGTCGCCCTCTTCGGAGTAGCGGCTGGCCGAGCGTCCCATGAAGGCCGCCGAGATGGCGGTGCCCGCCGCGGCGCTGGAGACGCCCAGCTCGGCCATCTTGGCCCGGTCGAAGCGGACGCGGATCTCGGGCTTCTGATCCTCCAGCGAGAACTTGATGGTGCTGACCTCGGGCAGGGCGCCGATCGTCTCCTCGAGCTCGAGCCCCGCCCGGCGCGACGCCTCCAGGTCGTGGCCGCGGATCTGGATCTCGATGTCGCCCTCGCCGCCCATGGGGTTGAACGGCGGCCCGATGGTGATCTTGACGCCCGGGATGCGCAGCTTCTGGCGCAGATCGTCCTCGATCTGTTGCTGGCTGCGCTTGCGCTGGCTGACCGGGACCAGCATCACCCGCATGGTCCCGGCGTGGACGCCCTTGGAGAAGATGGACACGAAGCCCTTGCCCACGCCCACGTCCAGCGCCACCAGCCGGCGCTCGGACGGCGGGATGAGCTCCAGCACTTGCCGCTCCGTCTCCTTGACGGCCTGGTAGGCGGTCTGGAGGTTGTTGCCGATGGCCGACTCGACCTGGAGGAACACGAAGGACTGGTCGTCCGCGGAGATGAACTCCTTGGGGATGGCCCGGCCGATGACCATGGTGAGCGCGATGATGCCCACCAACCCCACCCCCACCACCCAGCGCCGGTTCAAGAACCAGCCGAGCACCCGCTGGTAGCCGCGCCGGAAACCCGTCAGCAGATCACGCTGCTGGGCCCTCTGCAGCAGCCGCGCCGCCCGCTCGCTGGCCAGCAGGCGCGAGGCGGCCAGCGGGATGAAGGTGAGCGACACCACCAGCGACACCAGCAGCGCGAAACAGATGGTGATCGCCATGTCGCGGAACAGCACCCCGGCGATGCCGGGCACGAACAGCACCGGCACGAACACCGCCACGGTGGTGAGCGTGGAGGCCGTCACCGCCAGCCCCACCGTCCCCGCGCCGCGGATGGCGGCCTGCCAGGGGTTCAGGCCCTCCTGCCGCAAGCGGAAGATGTTCTCCAGCACCACGATGGCGTTGTCCACCAACATGCCGATCCCCAGCGACAGCCCGGCCATGGACAGGATGTTCAGCGTCATGTGCGCCTGGTCCATGACCGCGAAGGTGGCGATCACCGAGATGGGGATGGCCGTCGAGACGATGAGCGCCGAGCGGATGTTGAGCAGGAAAAAAAGCAGCACGAAGAAACAGATGACGATGCCCACCATGGCCGACTGGGACAGGTTGCCCAGGGCCAGCTTCACCACGTCCGACTGGTCCCACAGGATGCGGTAGGTGATGTCGGCGCCGGTGTCGCGCAGGATCTGCGGCAGCGCCTTCAAGATGGTCTCGCAGGTGCGCACCGTGTTGGAGCCGGACTGCTTGCGCATGATGACCCACACAGTGGGCTCGCCGTCCACCTCCAGGATGCGCTGGCTCTCGATGAAGGTGTCCTCGATGCGGGCCACCTCCTTCAGGCGCACCGGCTCGGGCGGGGCCCCGGGGAGCATCTTCATGCCGACCAGGATCTCGCCGATCTCCTGGACCGACTGGTACTTGCCCAGGGTGTGGATGGTGAAGTCCAGGCTGCCCTGCTCCACCGAGCCGCCCGGGATCTGGAGGTTCTCCTGGTAGATGGCACCGATGATGGCGTTGACGTCGATGGCGAACGCCTCCAGCTTCACCGGGTCCAGCACCACGTGGATCTCGCGCTCCTGGCCGCCGGCCACCTCGGCCGAGGCCACGCCCGGCAGCCGCTCCAGGCGCGGCTGGATCTCGCGCTCGGCGATGCGCCGCAGCTCGTCGAGCGGGTAGGGCCCGGAGATCATCATCATGACCACCGGCTGCAGCGACGGGTCGAAGGCGAAGACGATGGGCTCCTGGGCGTCCTCGGGCAGCTGGCCCTTGACCAGGTCCAGCGCGCGGCGCACGTGGGTCTCGGCGAGCTCCATGTCATATCCCCACTCGAACTCGGCGGTGACCAGGGAGATGCCGTTCTTGGACTCGGACAGCACGCGTTTCACGTTCTTGACCGAGGCCACCCCGCCCTCGAGCGGCCGGGTGACCAGGGTCTCGATGTCCTCGGGGCTGGCGCCGGTGTAGTTGGTGATGACGATGACCGAGGGGAAAGAGATGTCCGGGAACAGATCGAGGTTGAGCCGGGCCAGCGAATACAGCCCGAACCCCACCACCAAGAGGTAGAGCATCCCGAAGGTCACCCCCCGCCGCACCGAGAGACTGGAGAGGTTCATCGGGCCTCCACGATCTCCACCTTCTGGCCATCCTTGAGCTGGTGCTGGCCGCGCACCACCACCCGCTCACCCTCGGCCAGCCCCTCCAGCACCTCGTAGCGCGTGCCGTTGCGGGCGCCCAGGCGCACCAGGCGCGCGCGGGCCGTGTTGCCCTCCACCACGAAGGCCCGGCGCAGGCGCTCGCCGCTCTTTTGCTTCTCCAGAAGCTCGTTGTCGAGCAGCAGCGCCGGCTCGGGGACGGCCACCACGTTGTCGCGCCGGGACACGGTGATCTCCGCGGTCCCGTACATCCCCGGCTTCAGCAGGCGGCCACCGCTCTTGTCGTCCACCGGGTTGTCCACGGTGACCTCGACCGTGTTGGTGCGGGTCTCGCGCTCCAGGTACGGGTAGATGCGGGTGATCTTGCCCGTGAAGGTGCGGTCCGGGCAGCAGTCCATGCGCAGCACCGCCTCCTGGCCCAGGCGCACCTTGTGGACGTCCGTCTCGACCAGGCGCAGGTTGGCCTTGAGCCGGTCGATGGCCATGATGCGGCACAGCGGGAACTGCGGCGAGGCGATGTCCCCCTGCTCCAGCATCTTGTTCGCCACCACGCCGGTGATGGGGGCGGTGAGGATGGCGTTGCTGGCGGTCGCCGCCAGTTGGCCGCGGCCGGCCTCGAGCGAGCGCTTCTGTCCCAGGGCGGCCAGGTACTGGGCCTCGGTCCGGTCGTACACCGCCTGGGTGATGGCGCCGGCCTTGAGTAGGCCCTTCGAGCGATCGAGATCGGATTTGAGGTTCTGGATCTGCACGTCGATGACCTCGAGCTGGGCGGCGATCTGCTCCAGCCCTTTGTCCAGGCCCTCCTTGCGGATGAGCGCCACCTGCTGCCCCGCCTTGATCTCGTCGCCGTTCTTCCAGGGGAAGTACAGGATGCGGTCCGGCACCGGCGAATAGACCTTGACCTCGGTGTACGGCACGAGGTCGGCGACATAGGTGAGCACCTCGTCCATGTTGATCCGGCCGACGAGCTCGACCCGGACGGGTTTGCCCGGCTCCTCGGCCTTCTTCGCCTCGGCCCCCTGCCCCGGCGAGCACCCCTGCGAAACCTGGGCGACTAGCGATGCGAGCACCAGCAAGAGGAAGGCGGCATTTCGTGAGAGGTTCATGGACGTCCTCCGGGCGGCAATATAGGTCCGCCGGCAGGTTGCGACAAGGTTTCTTTTGCAACACAGCAACTCATCGAAAACCAAGGACAAACACTTCGACACCCCGGGGGCAGACAGCGGGGACAGGCCCCGCGGGTTCAAGGTTGTCAGGCGCTCGTCATTTTGACAATCCGGGGGGGTTCGTCTAGCGTACCCGCATGAAAATCAAGCGGATTTTCTCAGGACACACCTCCCGGCTCAGCCCGGCGGCGGCGCTTCCCATCCTCGCTCTCATCGCCGGCGGTTGCGGGCCCACTAACGAGGAGATCGGCCGGGCCATGCTGCTCGCCTCCCCGCTGGTGATGCTCGTGTTCTTTGGTTTTGCGCGCCTGCTCTTTATCCTGTGGCGAAAGGTGCGGCCCGATTTTTCAATGCGCCTTGCGCCCATCGCCTGGAGCACCGGCGCGCTGGCCCTGCTGGCGATCCTGGCGCTCGCGCTTCCCTACCACGACCCGAACTCCGACGTGGGTGAAGTGCTCAACCTCACGGGTGTCGCCATCTACCTCGGCGGCTCGACCATGCTTTCCGCACAGCTTCTCCTGTACCTCTTGCTGCGCCTGCTGGCGCCGCAGCGCGCCTTCACCTGGTCCCATCTCGGCGCCCTGATCATCCTGTGGCCCGCGCCCTTCCTGGCGTTCGTCCCCGACTCCGGCGTCATCCTGGACCCGGCCATCATGGTCTGGGCCTTCGGCGGCTTCTGGGGCATCGTCCCGGGGGCGCTCCTCTTGATCGCCATCCTCGACGCCGTCCTGGCGCGAAGAAGGCACGCGCGGATCCAGGCCGCCCTGTCGCCGGCGGCGAAGTGATCCCCTCCCGGCGCCAAGCGGCGAAATTGTCAGACCCTCGTGCCATCCTGGGGCAGGCTCTGACAAGGAGCGCCGCATGCGACGGAAAAAGTTTTCGGATGGATTTCTCGACGAGATCGACTCGCTGGCCCGGGAACAGTCCCGGATCGAGCCGTGGCTCGCGCGGGCGGCCTTCCCGCCGATGACCTACCTGCTCATCCCGAGCATCCTCGAGGCTGCCGACCGGTTGCTCTCCCGGCTCGAGAGCTACCGGGGACCGCGCGAGGCCGAGGCCAAGGCCATGTATGTGCGCCTGTGGGAACTGCGCCAGCGTTTCGGGCCGCTGAACGTAGGCGACGCCATGCATGCCGTTCATTGACTCACCCGCGGGTTGACACCTCGGGTGGCGGCGGATACCGTGCCGGCATGTCCGAAAAAGGAAAGTCGGCCGTGTACCTGGTGGACGGGAGCGCGTATATCTTCCGCGCCTACCACGCCATCCAGAAGCTCTCCACCAGCCAGGGGGTGCCGACCAACGCCGTGTTCGGCACCACCCGTATGCTGCTGCGGCTCCTGGAAGACGAGCGGCCCGAGATCCTGGCCGCGGTCTTCGACGCCGGCGGCCGGACCTTCCGCCACGAGATGTTCGCGGACTACAAGGCCCACCGCCCGCCGCCGCCCGACGACCTGCGCGCGCAGTTCCCCATCGTGCGCCGGGCGGTGCGCGCGCTCAACCTGCCCCTGGTGGAGGTCCCCGGCGTCGAGGGCGACGACGTCATCGCCACGCTGGCCGAGGCCGCGCGCCAGGCCGGACATCCCGTGGTCATCGTCTCCGGCGACAAGGACCTGATGCAGCTCGTCAGCCCGGGCGTCACCATGCTGGACCCCATGAAGGGGGCCCGCTACGACCCGCGGGCGGTGCAGGAGAAGATGGGCGTGCCGCCCGAGCGCATCGCCGATCTGCTGGCCCTCATGGGCGACAGCTCCGACAACGTGCCGGGCGTCTCGGGCGTGGGCGAGAAGACCGCCGCGCGGCTGCTCTCGGAGCACGGCTCCCTGGAGGAGGTGCTCGCCGCCGCCCCGAACATGAAGCCCGGCAAGCTGCGCGAGCGGTTGATGGCCGAGGCGGAGGCGGCGCGGCTGTCGCTGCGCCTGGTCACCCTGAACCGCGCCGTGCCGCTGCCGCTCTCGCTCGCGGAGCTATCGGTGCGCCCGCCGGAGCCGGAGGCCCTGCGGACCTTCCTGGCCGAGTTCGAGATGTCCGAGCTGGCCCGCTCGCTGTTTCTGGAGCGGCCGCGCGCGGAGGTGGGCCGCTACCGCATCATCCTGTCGCGGGAGGATTTCGATCGCGAGCTCTCTCGCATCGAGAAGGCCGGGCTGTGCGCGCTCGATCTCGAGACCACCTCGCTTTCGGCCGTGCGCGCCGAACTGGTGGGCGTGAGCCTGAGCTGCGCCGAGGGCGACGCCTGCTACGTCCCGGTGGCCCACCGCGGGCCGGACGCGCCGCGGCAGCTCGCGACCGAGGTCGTGGTGGCGGGCCTGCGCCGCCTGATCGAGGGCGGCCGCGTCGCCATCCTGGGCCAGAACCTCAAGTACGACGCCATCGTGCTGCTCCACCGGCACGGCCTCCGGCTGGAGCCGGTGGGCGGCGACGTCATGCTGGCCTCGTACGTGCTCGATCCGGGCCGCAACAGCCATTCCCTGGACAGCCTGACCCGCGAGTTCCTCGGCCTGACGCCGCTCACCTACGAGGACGTGACCGGCAAGGGCAAGAACCAGATCCCCTTCGCCGAGGTCCCCGTCGAGCGCGCCGCCGCCTATTCGGGCGAGGACGCGGACTTCGCCCTGCGCCTGTGGAACCTCTTGCTGCCGCGGGTGCGCACCGAGGGGCTGGAGCCGCTGCTGCGCGAGCTGGAGCTGCCGCTGGTGCCGGTGCTTCGCGACATGGAACTGGCCGGGGTACGCATCGACACCGAGCGCCTCCGCGAGATGGGCAAGGAGCTCGCGCGCGACATGCAGCGCATCGCCGAGCGCGCGTATGCGCTGGCCGGACACGAGTTCAACCTCAACTCGCCCATCCAGCTTCGCAAGATCCTGTTCGAGGAGCTGAAGCTCTCGCCGGTACGCAAGGGCAAGAGCGGGGCCTCCACCGACTCCGAGGTATTGGAGGCGCTCGCCGCCTCGCACGAACTGCCGGCCGAGATCCTGAACCACCGCCAGCTGGCCAAGCTCCAATCGACCTACGTGGACGTGCTGCCGCAGATGCTCGACCCCGAGAGCGGCCGCCTGCACACCAGCTTCAACCAGGCGGTGACCGCCACCGGCCGGCTGTCCTCCTCCGACCCCAACTTGCAAAACATCCCGGTGCGCACCGAGCTGGGGCGGCGCATCCGCTCGGCCTTCGTGGCCGCGCCCGGCTGCGCGCTGCTGTCGGCCGACTACAACCAGGTGGAGCTGCGCATCCTGGCCCACCTGTCGCAGGACGAGGCCTTCTGCGACGCCTTCCGGCGCGGCGAGGACATCCACGCCCGCACCGCCTCCGCCATCTTCGGCGCCGACATCGGCGCGGTGACCTCCGAGCAGCGGCGCCAGGCCAAGGCGGTGAACTTCGGCATCGTCTACGGTCAGGGGGCCTTCAACCTGGCGCGCCAGCTCGGCGTGCCGCGGGCGCGGGCCCAGCAGATCATCGACCAGCACCACGCCTCGTACCCGCGGGTGTGGGAATGGGTCGCGGCCATGCACGAGGCGGCGCGGCGCGACAAGGCGGTGTCCACCCTGTTCGGGCGGCGGCGCCGGCTCCCCGACATCGACAGCCCCAACCCCGGCGTGCGCGCCAACGCCGAGCGCATGGCCCAGAACACACCGGTCCAGGGCACCGCCGCCGACATCATCAAGCGGGCCATGATCGACATCCACCGCGAGCTCTCGGCGCGCTCGCTGCGCTCGCGCATGGTGTTGCAGGTCCACGACGAGCTGTTGTTCGAGGCGCCCGAGGATGAACTCGGCGTGCTTCAGACGCTGGTGCGTGAGAAAATGGAAGGCGCGGCGCGCCTCGCGGTCCCCTTGACGGTGGACATCGCCTGGGGAAAGAACTGGGACGAGGCGCACTGAGCCGAGAGGCGATTCATGCCGAAACGGACAACCGCCAAAAGAGACGGGGACCAGCAGCTCGCGCGCGCCGAGGCGCGAACGCAGGCCATGGTCGAGGTCGGGCGTTCCTTGACCGCGGTGCACGATCTCGACGAGCTGCTGCGGCGGGTGGCCGCGCTGGTCACCCGCCTCACCGAGGCCGAGCGGGCCACCATCTTTCTGGTGGACGAGGCGCGCCAGGAGATCTGGTCCAAGGTGGCGCTGGGGGCCGACGTCCGCGAGATCCGCCTGCCTGTGGGACAGGGCATCGCCGGCTGGACCGCGCGGCACGGCAAGACCATCAACCTCAAGGACGCCTACCAGGACGAGCGCTTCGACCCGGAGGTGGACCGAAAGACCGGCTACCGCACCCGCAGCCTCCTCTCCGTCCCCATGCGCGGCGGCAAGGGCAACGTGCTGGGGGTGATCCAGGTGCTCAACCGCCTCTCCGGCCACTTCACCCTGGAAGACGAGCGGCTGCTGGAGGCCGTCTCCTCCCAGGTGGCCATCGCGGTCGAGAACGCCTCGCTGGTGATCCGGCTGCTCTCGCGGCAACTGGAGCTGGTCGAAGCCCAGGAGGCGCTGGCCCGCCGGGTGGAGGAGCTGGACGTGCTGTACCGGCTGGAGATGGAGATCGCCTCCGCCGACTCGCTGTCCGAGATGCTGGCGCGCCTGCTGCGCCAGGCGGACGAGCTCTTGAACTGCGAGGCCGGCTCGATCCTGCTGCTGTCGGGGCCGGATCAGAACGAGCTCATCTTCGCCTCGGTGGCGGGCGGCGCGGAGGAGCTGGTGCGCCGGCTGCACCTGCCGCGCGGCGCCGGCGTGGCCGGCTGGGTGGCGGATCACGGGCAGGCGGCCCGGGTCAACCGGCCGGACGAGGATCCGCGCCACCTCAAGGCGCTGTCGGCCCGCTTGCGTTTCTCGGTGCGCAACCTGATGGCGGTCCCGCTCCAGCAGGCGGGCCAGACCATCGGCGCCATCGAGTTCCTCAACCGGCGGGACGGCGACTTCACCGAGCACGACGAGAAACTGTGCACGGTGATCGCCGGCCAGGCCGCCTCGGCCATCCAGATCGGGCGCCACCGGGAGGAGCTGGAGAAGGCCACCCGGCTGGCCGGCATCGGCCAGGCGCTCTCGGGCGTGATCCACGATCTGCGCACGCCGCTCACCATCATCTCGGGCTACGTCCAGCTCATGGCCGAGGAGGAAAACGCCGAGACCCGCCGCCAGCAGAGCGAGCGCGTGCTGTCGCAGTTCGACTTTCTGAACCGCATGGTCCAGGAGGTGCTGTCGTTCGCCCGCGGCGAGAGCCACCTCTTGCTCCAGAAGGTGTACCTGCACCGGCTGTTCGCGGATCTTTCGGAAGTGCTCTCGCGCGAGCTGGCCATCTCCGGCGTCGTGCTGGACATCCAGGACCGCTACGGCGGCGCCATCCGCGCCGACGAGGGCAAGCTGCGGCGCCTGATCATCAACCTGGCCCGCAACGCCCGCGAGGCCATGCCGGGCGGCGGGCGCTTCGCCATCCAGGTGGACGAGGAAGGCGAAGAGGTCCGGCTCACCTTCGCCGACACCGGACCCGGCATCCCGGAGGCCATCCGGGACCGGCTGTTCGAATCCTTCGTGACCATGGGCAAGGAGGGCGGCACCGGGCTGGGCCTCTCGCTGGTCCACAAGATCGTGCGCGAGCACGAGGGCCGGATCCAGGCCGACAACCCTCCCGAGGGCGGGGCGCGTTTCCGGGTGTGGCTGCCGAAACGGCTCTCCGGGTAAAAAAAACCGGGCCGGTTTCCCGGCCCGGTCTAGTCTGCGCTGTTCGCGTTCAGACCTTCACCACATTGCGGGCCTGGAGGCCCTTGGGGCCCTCGGCGACCTCGAACTGCACCGTGTCGCCTTCCTTGAGGGACTTGAAGCCCTCGGACTGGATCGAAGAGAAGTGGACGAATACGTCTTCGCCGTTCTCCTGCTCGATGAAGCCATAGCCCTTCGCATCGTTGAACCACTTCACCCTACCGGTTGCCATTCTTCTTCTCCTTGCTGCGGCCCCTCTACCCGGCGGCGGAACATCCCGCCTCCGGACTTCAGGGCTGTCTCGCCGGTTCCTGCCGGCCTTTCAATTTTGGTTGACCCGCCCCCGAGGAAGGTCTACCCGAGACGACAACCTCGCCACTACCTCCTTGCCAGACGAAATGTGACAGGTTGTTCCCGACCTGTCAAGAAATAAAAGCGCCCGATTCATCTTGCACTATTCTTGTGCATCCTCCGAAGGCGGCGCCCGGGTGTAAGCGACTCGTTTTCGCTGCCGCGCACAAGCGCAGGCCACCTCCCGGATGTTCCGATCCGGCTTCTCAAGGGACGGAAGGGGCTGGGGGATTCCCTGCGTTTCGTTCGGCGATAGCGCCTGCCGTCAGTCGCAATAGCCGGTCCAGGGCACGCACCACTTGCCGCCCATGCCATCGGAGTAGCAGCAGCCGCTGACGCAGTCGCTGTCGGCGATGCACGAATCCGAGCAGAAGTGCTCACCGGTCGAGGAGTCGATGCAGGTCATACTGGTCGGACAGGGATCGCCCACGCAGCTGGACACGTAGTAGGTGCGCCCCTCGTTGTAGTAGGAGCGCGGCATGCATACCCATTGCATGTACTCATGGCTGTAGGGTGTGCCCTGGTCCACCATGGGCATGCACCAGTAGTCGGCCATGCAGTCGGCGTCACTGCGGCAGCCGTTGGCGCAGTACAGGCTGTAGTGCCCGGAGTATCCCTGGCCCCACACGCAGAATTCTGTTTCCAGGTAGGTGGCGCCCTGGATGCACTCGTCACAGCTCTCCACCTTGCGGGCGTTTCCGCAACCCGCGCTCATCACCGCGACCGCCAGAGCCAGGACTCCCACGACCCACAATGTCTTTCTCATGGCTTTCTCCTCTGATTTGGGCAGATGGCCAATCCGTTCTGAACCCTACCCTGTCTCGCCGACGAATGCAAGCGGATGGAAATTCAGGCAAAGCAGCCCATGGAAACTTGATCCATCGCGCCCGGGAGCCCTAAGCTGGACCCATGGAGCCCGCAAAGCGCCAGGAGCCTTCCACGACGGGCCGGCCGGGCCGGCTGGCCAAGTGCCAGAGCTGCGGCGCGCCGATCACCCTGCGGCGGGACGATCACCTGGTCACCTGCGCCTACTGCGGCTCGAGCTACATCCTAAACCGGGACGAGGGCCCGGCGTTGAGCCCGCTCACGGTCAAGCGCACCCTGCTTTCGGTGCGCCTGTCCAAGGACAAGCTCGCCGACGCCGCCCGGGAGTGGATGGCGCGGGGGTTCTTCAAGGCCGCCGATCTCGATCGCAAGGCGGAGATCGGCCAGGCGCGGGGGTTCGTGGTGCCGCTGTGGGGGATATGGATGGAGGCCGAGGTGCACTGGATCGGCCAGAACCGCCAGTCCACCGGCCGCGGCGGCGGGGTGTGGCACCGGGTGGAAGGCCGCGAGAACCACGCCAGCTGCTGGCCGGTGAGCGCTGCTGGCCCGACCCAACAGGTGTTCGGCCTCCCGGCCATCTCCCCGGGCGGGCCCAGCCTGGTCCCCGACTGGGGCGGGTTCGTCGCCGGGCGCGGGCTCGGCACCCTTCCCAGCCCGGGGGTGGATCTCATGGGCCAAGGTGAGGGTGTGGACGTCGGTCCGGGCCGGCAGGATTTCGATCTGGACCAGGTCCCCGGTTTTACCATCCTGAGCGGCCAGGTGCCCCGCGCCGAGGCCGAGCTTCGCGCCCACGAGCAGATCGTGGAGTTCTTCCGCAAGGAGTGCAAGCGCAAGGCCGACCGGATCACCAGCGTGCACGTGCGGGTCGACCTCCAAGGCAGCGACCTCGTGTTCCTCCCCGTCTGGGAACTCCCCTACCGTTACCGCGGCAAGAACTACCGCATCCTGTTCGACGCCCACAGCGGCAAGATCCTGGCCGGCGAGCACCCGGTGGGCAAGTGGGACAAGGTGGTGGTGCTGCTGCTCATCCATGGCGTTCTCGGCGGAGCCTGCGCGGTCGCCGCCGAAACTTTGCAGATCCCCGAGCTGTGGGCCGGGACCGCCTTCTTCGGCGCCGCCTGGCTGGTCTTCGCCTTGTGGACCGCCGTCCGGTCCGGTTGAAAGATCGCATGAGCGCGGAAGGACAGAGAGCCCAGCGTTTCGGCAAGTACACCCTGCTCTCCCGGCTGGCGGTGGGCGGGATGGCCGAGATCTTCCTGGCCCGCCAGGAGGGTATGCAGGGCTTCAGCAAGAAGATCGTCATCAAGCGCATCCGGCCGCACCTGTCCGACAACGAAGAGTTCGTCAAGATGTTCCTCAACGAGGCGCGGCTGGTGGCCCAGCTCAACCACTCCAACATCGTGCAGATCTACGACCTGGGCCGCATCGGCAAGTGCTACTTCTTGTCGATGGAGTACGTGCACGGCCGCGACATGCGCTCGGTGCTGGCCCGTTCGGAATCGCGCAAGATCCCCTTCCCGCTGGAGTACTCGCTGCGCATCGCCGCCTCGGCCTGCGAGGGCCTTTACTACGCCCACCGCTTGAGCGACGACGAGGGCCACCCGCTGAACATCGTGCACCGCGACGTGACCCCCGAGAACATCATGGTGTCCTTCGACGGGGAGGTGAAGATCCTGGACTTCGGCATCGCCCGGGCCGAGAACCTGCTCAGCGAGACCCGCACCGGCGAGATCAAGGGCAAGCTCTCCTACATGAGCCCGGAGCAGATCACCGGGCGCAGCCTGGACCACCGCTCGGACATCTTCAGCCTGGGGGTGGTGCTGTACGAGTGGGTCACCGGGCACAAGCTGTTCTCGGGCAGCGCCGACGCCGACATCATCCGGGCGGTGGTCGAGGGCCGCATCTACCCGCCCAGCTATTTTTCCGAGGGCTTGCCGGCGCCGGTGGAGGCCATCCTCAACCGCGCGCTGTGCCGCAACCGCGAGGAGCGCTACCAGAGCGCCTGGGACATGCAGTACGACATCGAGCAGTTCCTGTCCCACCACGAGTTCAACCCCTCGGCCATTCACCTCTCCAACTTCATCCGCCAGCTCTTCGCCGAGGAGCTGGCCAAGGAGAGCCGCGCCGGCTCGGCCTCGACGAATCTTGCGCCCGCGCCCGCGCTGGAGGAGGAGCCCGCCGATCCCGCGCTGGAGGCGCCCGCCCCGGCCGAGGAACCCGAGCCCGAACCGCCGCCGCAGCGGAAGGGGACCGGCAGCCGCAAAGTCCAGCAAGCGGTGCGGGAGGGTTCGGATCGCCTGCAGGCCGAGGTGGAGGTGCAGCAGGAGTGCCATCTGTCGGTGGAGGTGGAGATGGATCGCGAGCTCTACCTGCGCCTGCACGAGATCGCCCGGCGCAACCGCGTGAACGTCGCCGACCTGATCCGCGACCTGCTGCGCCAGTTCGCCAAGTACCTGGGGTGAGCCGTCCGAGTCTGGAGGTCTGTATCGCATGTCCACGCGAAGCTGGCGTTCTTGGAACGAGCGTTCCCCGGCGCGACCGCCCGCGGGGCCACGCGAGCCTGCGCCGGCGGGCGCCCCGATTCTCGGCGCGGAGCGGAACCGGTTCCGCGGGCCCGTGTTGATCTTGCCCCTCGCCATCGCCGCGGCCTGCGCCTTGTGGGCCTGCGACTGCGAGGACGCGCTCGGGCCGCCCTGCGGCATCACCGCCGACTGTCCGGACGGGATGATCTGCTACCGCGGCCACTGCGAATGGCCGGACGGCGGCGGACCGGACGGCGGCGACGGTGGCGGCGACGGCGGTGGCGGCACGGACTGGGACACCGGGCCGCTCCACCGCTGCGGCAAGCCCGCCGACTGCGTGGGCGACGAGGTGTGCTGGAACGGCTACTGCGTGACGGTGGTGCCCGACCCGGATTGCCAGACCGGCGCGCTCGACGAGTGCAGCGACGATCGCTTCTGCGTCCCCGAGCTCCACGGCTGCGTGGAGGCGGGCGCCCGGCCCTCGGGCGACAACGTGTGCGAGTACATCCCGCCCGTGGGCGCCTTCACCCCCCGCGAGGAATGGGTGTGGGAGAAGCCGCTGGACGCGCCGGAGTGGGACGAGGTCATGATGACCCCCGTCGTGATCGACCTCACCGGGCGGGCCGGGGCGGCGGACTTCGTGGTGCCGGCGGTGGTCTTCAACTCCTTCCGCGCGGACTCCGGCTACACTCGCGACGGCGTGCTGCGGGCGGTGGCCGGGGACAGCGGACAACCGCTGTACAGCATCACCCACCCCGACTACGCCACCCACCCGGTGAGCAACATCGCCGCCGGCGACCTGGACGGCGACAGCCGGCCGGAGATCGTGACCGGCAAGAGCGGCGGCCGGGACCTCATCTGCTTCGAGGGCGACGGGACCTTCAAATGGCAGACCCAAACCGACCTGCTCATCACCAGCTGGGGCGGGCCCGCCATCGCCAACGTGGACGGAGAAGGCCTGCCAGAGGTCGTGGTGGGCGCAGCCGTCGTCAACGCCGACGGCAGCCTGCGCTGGCACCACGACGGATCCTCCGGTGACAACTACCGCAATCGCGCCGGCGCGCCCTTCTCGGTACCCGCCGACGTGGACGACGACGGCAAGATGGAGATCGTCACCGGGGACACGCTCTACGCCTACGACGGCACGGTGCGCTACAACACCGGCCTGGGGGACGGTTTCGTGGGCCTGGCCGACTTCACCGGCAACGGGCGGCCGGAGGTGGTGGTGGTGGCGCGAGGCTCGGTGCGCCTGCAGAGCGCCAACTTCACCCCCGACCCGGCCCACCCGGAGCGCACCAACATCATCTGGCTGAAGACCGGCACGGATCTCGCGCGCGAGTGCGGCTGCGCGCCGGACTGCGGCCTGCTCGGCCCGCCCACCATCGCCGACTTCGACGGCGACGGCAAACCCGAGATCGGGGTGGCGGGCTCCAACATCTACATCGTGCTGGACACCATGGGCAGCGTGCTGTGGCACATCCAGAGCCGCGACGGCAGCTCCAACATCACCGGCTCGGCGGTGTTCGACTTCGAGGGCGATCACCGGGCCGAGGTGGTGTACGCCGACGAGCTCTTCCTGCGCGTGCTGCGCGGCTCGGACGGGGCGGTGTTGTACCAGCAGCCCCACAGCTCGCTCACCGCCTGCGAGTACCCGGTCATCGCGGACGTGGACGGCGATCACAAGGCGGAGATCGTGATCGCCCAGAACGACCTCATGGCGGACGCGCCGCAGAAGTTCAAAGGGGTGCGGGTGTTCGGCGACGCCCAGGACAACTGGGTGAACACCCGCCGCGTCTGGAACCAGCACGCCTACTCCGTCACCAACGTGCAGGAGAGCGGCGCCATCCCGGCGCTCGCGCCGCAGAACTGGAAGGTCTCCTGGCTCAACAACTTCCGCCAGAACGTCCAGGGCGCGGGCCTGTTCGACGCGCCCGATCTCACCGCCCGCGGCCTGGGCTACATGTCCGCGGGCAACTGCCGGACCGACGGCCTGCGCCTGTTCGCCTTCATCGTCAACCGCGGCACCCAGTCGGTGCGCGCCGGCGTGCCGGTGAGTTTCTACCGGGGCGACCCGCGCGCCGGCGGAACCCTGCTCGGCACCGTGCGCACCACCGCAAACCTCATGCCCGGCGAGGGCGAGGTGGTGGAGTTCTGGTGGCGCGACCCGCCCACGGACACGCCGGTGGACATCTACGTGGTGGCCGACGACGCCGGGGGCGGGGCGCAGCCGGCCGGAGAGCACAACGAGTGCCGCGAAAACAACAACCGGGGCGTCATCCCCGGCGTCGAGTGCCGCATCGACACCTGACCCTCCCCTCGGGAAGGAAATGACCCTCTCCGGGAACCCATGTTCGAATGTCGGCGCGTGATGACGTCACCAACACTGTTTCCAGAACCCGGATCCGTACACCGTATGAGCCAGAACCATCCAAATCCATTGCGACCTGGTTCTCTCGTCACGCGAACGCGGGGCCGAAAGCGCCAGCGCGTTCGCGCCCGGCGGGGGGCGTTCGACCAACCCTCCGGGGTTCGAAGAAAATTTTCCGGCAAGCGACACAGGAGGCTGGCATGTCGAGATCATGGTCACTCGGGATCATCGCCGCGGTGTTATCCATTGGCCTGGCGCCGGGCGTGGGCCGTGCCGATCCGGGCTTCCCGCGACCGCTGGACCCGCAACCCGCCTGGGAGAACGGGCCGGACGGGGCCTTTCGCCCGCTGGCCGGCGGCTCGGGCGGCCGTGAGCTGTTCGTGGACGCGAACACGGGCGACGACGCCAACGACGGTAGCCAGGCCCATCCCGTCAAGACCATCGGCCGCGCCCTGGAGCTGGCCCACGCCGGCGACAGCGTGGTGGTGGCCGCCGGGGTGTACCGCGAGCAGGTGATCGTTCCCACCCTCAACCCCTCCCCCAGCCGGGCCCGGCCGCTCACCCTGCGGGCCGATCCGCCCGACGGCGAGTCGGTCGTCATCGACGGCACCAACCTGGTTCCCATCAAGGAAGGTTCGCTCTCCTACGGCGCCGGGGTGAGCCTGGTGGGAGACCCGGCGGTGGTGGTAGACGGCTTTCGCATCCAGAACTGGGACGGCTACGGCATGGCCGTCTCCCAGGGTTCGGACGTGGTGGTGCGCCGCTGCGCCTTCGCCGACAACGGCGCCGGCATGCCCGACTCGATGGATCTGCTCCTCATCGGCAGCCGCGACACGCGCGTGGTGGAGAACCGCTTCCTGGGGACCGCCGAGCGCGCCATCGACGAGCGGGCCAACGACAGCTGGATCGCCTACAACGTCTTTCGCGGCTACGCCGTCAACGTGATCCACGTCGGCCCGCACCCCGCCGGCCAGGGGGCGCGCATCGAGCACAACCGCTTCGAGGACAACCCGGCCAGCCAGGGCGCCATCCTAGTGGACGGCGCCCGCGGCGTGGCGGTGGAGCGCAACCTTCTGCTGCGCGGCTCGCTGCAGGCCATCCGTCTCGACGGGGCCCAGGACACCCGCGCCTTGCAGAACACCGCGGTCGGGTTCGCCTTCGGCATCGAGCTGCACACCCTGACCGGCTGCCGGGTGGAGGGAAACATCCTGGCGCAGAACGTGGTGGGGCTCGAGGCGCTGTCGTATTTTCCCGACAGCACCATCGACAACAACCTGTTCTTTGAAAACCAGGTCGATCGCGAGGGCATCGACCCCGGCCTCGGCGACGTCAGCGCCGATCCTCGCTTCGCCGATCCGGCCGCGGGCGACTACACCCCCGGCCCGAACAGCCCGGCCATCGACACCGGTCCCGAGGACGTGGCCGTGCCCACGGGCGGCGGCGCGCGCGCCGATCGGGGCGCCCTGGAGGTGGGCGCCGGCGATCCACCCTGGGCGTACCAGCCGCGGGCCGCGGTGTCCGACCTCACCCCGGCCTGGCGCTTCCAGTACACCGATCGCGATCCGGGCGCTGTGCAGAAAGCCTACCACGTCCAGGTGGACCGCACGCCGACGTTCGATTCGCCAGCGCTGGTCGATTCGAGCTGGCAGTTCTCCGCCGAGGGGCGCTGGATCGTGCCGGCGGCCTTCGAGCTGTCGGCGGGCGTGTGGTACATGCGGGCCAAGGTCCAGGACCAATCCAACAACCCCAGCCCGTGGAGCCCGCCCTCCTTCGCCGCCACCGTGTCGCCGGCGCCGGCCTGCGCCGCCCAGGGCGGCACCTCCTGCCAGGCGCTCGACGACTGTCAGGGCACCTGGGTCCCCGCCGCCGACAGCGCGCGCTGCTGCGTGGGGAGCTGCGTCCCCTGCCCCGACGGAGACAGCGATGGGGCGCGCGAGGCGAGCTGCGGAGGCACCGACTGCGACGACGCCGACCCGCTGGTGAACCCCAACGCCACCGAGAACTGCGAGAACGGCAAGGACGACAACTGCGACGGCAAGATCGATCTGGCCGACAAGGACTGCGGCTGCGTGGACCGCGACCGCGACGGCTACGGCCTGCACTGCCCCGACGGCCCGGACTGCGACGACACCATCGCCTCGGTGCACCCGGGCGCCGAGGAGCTGTGCAACAACACCGACGACGACTGCGACGGCGCCACCGACGAGGGGTTCGAGCTGAAGACCGATCCGCAGAACTGCGGCGAGTGCGGCTGGGCCTGCCGGGACAGCAACCCGCGCCAGGTGTGCGACCTGGGCCAGTGCGTGGCCTCCTGCGGCGGCGGGCGGACCGACTGCTCGCGCGCCTGCATCGACACCCAGAGCGATCTCTTGAACTGCGGCGGCTGCGGGGTGCGCTGCGAACTCCCCTTCGCCGGTGAGGCCTGCCGGGAGGGCCAGTGCCAGCTCACCGCCTGCGAGGCGGGCCACGTGGACCTCGATGGAGATCCCCAAAACGGCTGCGAATACGCCTGCACCGCCAGCGGGACCGAAACCTGCCCAAACGGCCTCGACGACGACTGCGACGGCGAGACGGACGAGGACTGCGGCGGCTCGGGCTGTGGCTGCGGCGCGCTTCCCGCGGGCCTCGACCCCATCCTCTTGTGCCTTGCGTTGCTCGGCCTGCGCCCGCGCGGGCGCTTTACTCGCTGACCGACACCGGCACGCGCACCAGCAGCAGGCCGTGGCCCACCGTGACCACGGCGCTTCCCTCGCCGCGGGCCCGCACCCGGCCTGCGGCGGCGGCCTCGACCACCGCGGTGTCGGAACTCATGAAGGTGGTGGCCGGATCGCCGGTGACGTCGCGCCGGCTGCCGTCGTCGTAGAGCCCGCTCACCGCAAGCTGGACCTCCTCGGCGACTCGCAGGGCGAGCGACGGGGGAGACACCTCCAGGCTCACCAGATGGGGCCCGGGGCCGACGACCTGGACCGGGATCTCCAGCCGAAAGACGGAATGCTCGGCCACCAGCGTGGCCATGCCCTCGCCCAGCCCGAAGATCCACCCATCCGTGGTGACCGCCGCCACGCCGGGGTTGTCGAGCCGGTAGCGGGTGCCGACCGTGCCCGAGGAAATGTCCAGCAGGCTGCCGTCGCTCACCCGGCCCCGCAGACCCACCGTGCGGTGCTGCCCGACTTCGAGCTCCAACCGGGCGGGCTCGGCGATGATGCCCTCCAGAACGCCGTCCGCCACCCGCACCTCGCCGACGGCCTGGCGGCCGCCGAAGTACGCCACCAGGCGCGTGCGCCCGGCCGCGGCGCCCTGGATCCGGCCCGGGCCGGTGAGGCGCAGCACCTCGGGGTCGGTGGCCAAGATGTCGAGGTCCGGGCTCTCGGCCACGTCCGCCACCCGCCCGTCCAGGGTGCGCGATTCGAAGGTGAGCTGCGCCTCGAGCAGCAGGCACAGCTCGATCTCGGCGGGCAGGATGCGCAGCGACACCACGTCGCCCGAACCCAGGGGCGCGCCGGCGCCGCAACCTGTCATGACGAGCAGCAAACTCAATGTCCACACCCGCATGCAGGGCCTCCCGAAGATCATCGCGACCGAAATGAAGCTAGCAGATCTCCCCTGCGAAAGCCACTGACCCATCGGGCGCTTGCGTCCGTGGAGCCTGTCGGCTAACGTCCCGGCCGAACATGGTGCCCTGGATGGCGTTTTCGTATAGACCCGCGCGCCCGCCGATGGACGCCGCGGCGATCGCCGAGCTGTACCGGCGCTGTGGCGCGCTGGTGCTGCGTCGCTGCCGGCTGCTCCTGCGCGATCCCGCCGAGGCCGAGGACGCGCTGCAAGAGGTGTTCGTGCGCTTGCTTATGTATGGCGCCAGCCTGGAGGGCGAGCCGGTGCCGCTGTCCTGGCTCTACCGCACCGCCGAGCGCTGCTGTTTCGATCGCCTGCGCCGGCGGCGGCGCGAGGAGCCGGCCGACGAGGCGGCGCTGGAGCGGGAGCCGGCGCCGCTCGACGAGGCTCTCGGTTCAGAGGCGCGGGAGATGCTGGGGCGGTTTTTCCACCGGCTGCCCGAGAAATTGAAGCGGCTGGCCCTGCTGCACTACCTGGACGGCCTGCCGCAGGAGCGGATCGCCGAGGAGCTCGGTTGGTCGCGCCGCACGGTGGGAAAGAAGCTCCGGGCGCTCGCCGAACGGGCCGCCCGGTGGAAATCCAGCGCCACGACATGATCGAGTTCCCAAAACGAATGCCGATCTCGGTCTAGACAAGAGAAGGATCATCGCGCCATGAACACTGTCGCACCCGGCACCGAGAACCACGCGCTGCACCCGGCACGCCGGGATCTGGAGCGCTGGCTGGCGCAGGAGATATCGGGCGAAGAGGGGCAGCGCATCGAAACCCACCTGGCGTCCTGCCGCGCATGTTGCGACTTCGTCGAGACCTGCCGGCGAGAGCAGGCGGCCCTGGAGGCTCGCCAGCCACCGCCGCTGTTCGCGGCCCGAGTGCTGGCCCGCGCCGCTCCGGGTACGGCGCCCCGGCCCCGCTGGCCGTTCGTGCTGGCCGCCTCCACCGCCTCCGCCCTGTTGCTGATCGCGCTGCTCTTGTGGCGCCCGGCCGCGGAGGGTGAGCGCTGGCGCGGTGGCGCGGCGGTGGTCCGGGTGTATCTGGATCGAGCGGGGCAGCGCTCGCTCCTCGGCGAGCAGAGGCCACTCGCGGGCGACCGGCTGCGCTACGAGATCACGCTGCCTCCGGGCCGGCGCGCCTACGCCGCCCTGGTGGCGCTGGAGAACGGCCGGGCCCTGCCGGTCCTGCCGGCCTCCCGCGCCGCGCCCCCATTCGAGATCGCGGGCACGTCCCTCTTGCCGGGAGCGGCGGCGCTGGAAGGCGGCGCGCCGGCACGGCTGCTGCTGGTGATCCGCCCGGCGCCCTTCGCGATCGACTCCCTGCTCGCCGAGATCGAATCCGCGGCGCGGCAAGGCCGGACGCCCGACGGCGTGGCGCACGAGCTTGTGCTGGGGCCGGAGGCGCCATGAGCGTCCGCCTGCTGCTGGCCAGTTGCCTGGCCCTGCTCGCGCCCGCCGCTCGCGCCGAGTGGCGGCTGGCGCTGGTGATCGGCCACAACCTGGGCGAGCCCGACGAGGATCCGTTGCGCTTCGCCGAACGGGACGCCGAGCGCTTCGCGCGCATCCTGCTCGACCTGGGCGGCGTGCGGCCCGAAGATCTGATCCTGCTGCGTGGCCCGGACGGCGCCGCCGTGGAGCGGGCCATCCTCCGTGTCGAGGAGCGCCTGCGGCAGAACCCCCTGGCGGCCCGCGCCGGCACGGTGATCTTCTACTTCGCCGGCCACGGCGATCGGGACAACCTCCACCTGGCCGAGGAGCCGCTGGCGCGCGCGCGGCTCATGGAGCGGCTACGGCTGCTCCCCGCCGGGATCAAGCTCTTGGTACTCGACGCCTGCCAGATCGAGCGCGCCACGGCCCGGCGGGGGGTGCGCCCCGCGCCGAGCTTCGACATCGGGGTGCTCCCCTCGGCCAGCGCCGCCGGGGTGGTGGTGATCCAGTCCACCCAGCAGGGGGAGCCGGCGCACGAGTCGGACGCCCTGGGCGGGGCGGTGTTCACCCACTACTGGCTCTCGGGCTTGCGCGGCGCCGGCGATCTCGACGGCGACGGCCGGGTGACGCTGCTCGAGGCCTACACCTTCGCCTTCCGCCAGACCGTGCGGCACGCCGCCGGCGGCGGGGGCTCGCCCCAGCGGCCCGCCTTCGACCTCGATCTCTCGGGCTTCGGCGAGATGGTGCTCACCGAGCCCGCCCTGGCCTCGGCCTCGCTCATCCTGCCCGCTGGACCCGAGTCGCGCTACCTGGTCTTCGTCCAGCCCTCCGGCGCGCTGATCGCGGAGGCGGTGGCCTCGCCCGAACAACCGCTCGCGCTGGCGGTGCCGCCGGGGCGGCTGCTGGTGCAGCGGCGTGATCGGGATCGCTTCTCGGTGGCCGAGGTGGAGCTGCCGTTCGGCGGCCGGCACCGCCTTTTGGCCAGCGACTTTGCCGAGCGGCCCTACGAGGTGGTGGCACGGCGGGGCGGTCGCCTCGATCTTTACCCCCTGGCGTTCGGGCTGGGCTACGAGCTGCGCCTGGATCGCTTCGCCGGCGAGTGGGTGGCGCGCCAGGGGCCGCGCCTGTCTCTGGAACGAGCCTTCGGCGGCCTGGTCGTCGCCGGCGATGTGGGCCTGGGCGTGGCCCGCTACGAGCGCGAGCCATTCCGAACCGAGGAAGCGTCTCTGTCGGCCAGCGCGCTGCTGGCCTTCCGCGTCTTCGCCGGGCCGGGCCGGCTGGACCTGGCGGGCGGGCTCGAGGCCCTGCTGGTCCACCAGGCGCGTCTCAACCAGGACGCCGAGCGGCTGCGCAAGGCCGGCATCGAGGTCCCGGATCGAACCACCCGGCTCGGGCTCGCCCTCGGCGGCTGCCTGGATCTCTCGTACCGGCTGCCACTCTCCTCCCGGCTTTCCCTGCGCCTCGGCCTGCGCGCCTCCCTCCTCGGGGCGGAGCAAGCCGCATCGGACGGCGAGACGCTCGGCGCCGTTCCTTCCTTAAGAGGCGCGCTGGACCTCCTGTACCGCTACTGAGCGCCTGGCGCGCGCGCGCGCCTTGGTGTAGCCTCTCCTCGTGCTCTGCCACCCCGCCAACCCGGTGCCTGTCCAGCCTTGGCTGGTTCTGCTGCTTTCGCTCTGCGCCGGCTGCGAGGCCCTGTTCCCTCCCGAGCACCAGGACGCGGCGCTGTGGACCATCCATGGCCGCATCTACCTGGGCTCGGACCAGATCGACACCTCGAACCTCCGGGCCGCGGCGGTGTGGATCGAGACCCTCGACCCCCAGGGCTACGGCTCGGTGGCCAACGTGGCGCAGGACGTCCGCGTCGATCCGAGCCAGGCGGGGCGGTTTGTCATCGGCTTCACCCAGCTGCCCCCCCAGGAGGTGCTGCACCCGGCCGAGATCCTCGATCCCGCGCTCGCCGGCCGCGATCTGCGGGTGGCCATCGGGGCTCTGCTGTTCTACGACGATCGCAACAAGAATCGCCGCCTCGATCTGCTGCCGCCGGGAACGGTCGAGCCCGTCGATTACATCCTCGGCCCGCTCGAGTCCTACTCCCTCTATGAGTTCGAAGGGGATCTCTCCGATATCTCCGTGGTGAAGCCGGGCCTGAACATCTACCACTGGACCGGGCCGGGCCAGGGGCAGTGGCTTCCGCCGGACGTCGAGCTGTTCGTCACCCTCTACCCGCTGCCGAGCCTGCAGTACCAGATGTGCCAGGAGACCCCGCCCATGCATGACGGCGGCGCCGAGAGCATCGAGGTCCCCCCCGAGCAGGTGCCCACCGACTGGGTGTTCGACTGCGCCCCCGACGGCCGCTCTCTCACCTATACCTACCAGCGGATGGAACAACCCGGCGGCGTGTGCACCGAGATCACCCTGTTCTCGGTGACCGCTCACTCCGCGCTCGCCCCCGGGCAGGCCCCGCCCGCGAACTGGCCCTGTGCCGGATAAAAGATTGTGTTCCCATTTCTTCCGGCTGGCGCGGTCGATAGGGCAGTGGCCCAGGTGATGAACCTTCCATGGAGGCGCACGATGAAGAAATCGATTCTGCGGTTCGCTTCGTCTCTGCTGGCGCTCCTTCCCCTGACCGTCTCGGCCGGCGTCATCGAGCTTGTCATCGACGTGCCGGCGGCGAAGCTCGAGCCGGACGCCCAGGGCTTCACCCACGCGCGCATCCCGGGTTACGAACCGTCCGGCCGGCCGGGCGCGCCGGAGCTCCCCGCGCGGGCCATCATGGTGGCCCTGCCGCCGAATGAAGCGCTGCTTGGCGTCGAGACCCGGGTCCTCTCCGAGGGGGCGCTGCCGGGCAGCCACGTGATCTTCCCGGCGCAGCGAAAGTACCCGGCCAGCCACCGCGGGCTGCGCCCGTTCACCCAACCGGACCTGGCGCTCTACCTCGGTGATCGGCCCTACCCCGCCGCGCGGGTCGAACCCGCCGGTGTCCAGTTCTCGCGCGGCGTGCCCATCCTCCCCGTGCTGCTGCGGCCGATCGAGTACCGGCCCGAATCCGGCGAGCTCCGCCAGATCTTTCGCGTTCAGCTTCGCATCACCACCGCGCCGGGCAAGAACCTTCCCCAGACCTACCGCGGCCGGGAGCGCGATCTCGCCTCGCTCGCGGACCTCGTGGAGAACCCCAGGACGCTCTCGGCGTACCCCGTCCGCCCCTCGGCCAAGGACGGCGAGACGCGCTACCTCATCGTGAGCGGGGCCGGCCTGGAGACCTGCCCCGGCCCCGACAACCTGCAGGCGCTCGCCGCCGCCCGCGCCGCCGAGGGCCTGCCGGCCCGCCTGGTCACCATGGACGAGGTGCGCGCCGCCTTCTCGCAGGGCGACGACGCCGAGAAGCTGCGCGCCTTCATCGCCCGCGAGTACCGCGAGCGCGGCAGCGACTTCGTGCTCCTGGCCGGGGACGCGGATCTGGCGGTGGTGGGCGGCGAGACCGAAGCCCCCATCGTCCCCGCGCGCGGGCTGTGGGGCGACATCGACTACGGCGGGCCGGAGCTCAACCTGGTCTCCGACCTGTACTTCGCGGCCCTGGACGGCGACTTCGACAAGAACCGCAACCGCGTCTTCGGCGAGGAGGACGACGAGCCGGACCTTCTGCCGGACATCGCCGTGGGCCGCGCCCCGGCCGACAGCTGCGCCGAGATCGCCCACTTCGTGAAGAAGACGCTCGAGTACGCGCCGCGGCGCGACGACGGCCTGAAGAGCGCCTGGTTCGCCGGGGAGATCCTGGCCCCGGGGGCGTTCGGCTGCGAGATGCTGGACATGTTGATCGACGGCTCGGGCGCGGAGGGCATCCCCACCCGCGGCTTTGCAGACAGCGCCTTCTTCGAGATCCACCGGCTGTGCGAGCCCATGACCGGCCACGACGAGTGGACCCAGGACGAGATCCTGGCGGTGCTGAACGGCGGCGTCCACCTCTTGAACCACGTGGGCCACTCCATGACCAACGACAACATGCGCCTCAACTGCGACGTCCTGGACCAGCGGCTGGAGAACGAATTCGCCTTCTTCGACTACAGCGGCGGCTGTTACCCGGGCTCGTTCGACAACCGGCTCGACCCGGTCTACTCCGAGAACCGGGTGAGCCCGCAGGACTCGTTCGCCGAGCACCTGCTCCTCGGCGAGCACGGCGCCTTCGGGGTGGTCATGTTCACCCGCTTCGGCGTGGGGGATCTCCTGCAGCGCACCTTCTGGGACGCGGTGTTCGGCCACGGCCTCCGCCGCCTCGGCGAGATCCACAACCGCTCGCGCATCGAAGCCGCCGCCTTCGCGGCCGACCGCTACGTGCGCTGGCAGCTCTACTCGCTCACCCTGTTCGGCGATCCGGCCCTCATCCTCCACACCTCGCAGAGCGACACGCCGCTCATCGGGCTCCCGGCCGGGCCGGTGCAGCTGGTGGCCCGCGCTGGCGATCCCATGTCGTATCCGCAGCGCATCCACGTGCGCAACGACGGCGGGGGCGAGCTCGCCTTCACCGCCTCGGCCGATCAGCCCTGGCTGGAGATCACCCCCGCGGCGGGGACCGCCCCGGCCGAGCTCACCTTGCAGGCGGACATCCAGGGCATGGCCCCGGGCTACTTCGCGGGTTCGCTGAGCATCCGCTGTCCTGCGGCCCAGAACTCGCCCCAGACCGTGCCGGTGCAGCTCTTCGTGCTGGAGGTGGCGGACCGGGCCGTCCCCTTCGTGACCGTGCCGCCGGTGCTCGATGGAACCATCGGCGACGACGAGTACCCCGAGGCGGCCTTCATGGACGTGGGGCTGGTGGCCCCGGGCTACTCGGTGGGCAAGATGGTCCACGACGGCCGCTACCTGTACCTGGGCCTGCGCTTGCTCGACGATCCCACCCCCGAGACGAGCGACGCGCTCATCCTTCTCTTCGACAACGACAACGACGATCGCTGGCCGGCCGCGCCCGGAAGCGAAGGGGTGTTCGGCTTCTACGGCGAGGGGACCACCACCTTCCAGGCCGCCTACAACCCCGGCAGCGGCTTCATCACCGGCCCGGCGCAGTACAACCCGCCGGGCGTCCAGGCGGCCTTCGGCATGCAGGTCGGCTCGCGCATCGTGGAGGCGCGCATCGACATGCAGCAGAGCTACCTGAAGCGGGCGCCGGGGGACTCCTTCGGCTTCATGCTGGAGTACTTCGACTACCAGGGCGGCGCCTACCCCATGGTCGGCTTCTGGCCCTCCTCGGTGGGCGAGATCGACGACGCGGCCTTCCTGGCCAACATGGCGCTGGGCCTCGAGCCCGACGTGCTCATGGCGCGGCCGTCGTCGCTCTCGTTCCAGCAACAGGCCGGGCGCGGCCAAACCCCGGTCCAGCTGCTGCAGCTCAGCGCCAGCACCGCCGCGGCTCTCTCGTTCAGCGTCTCTGCCGACCAGCCCTGGCTCCGCCTCGAGCCGGCGCTGGGCACCCTGCCCGCGGTGCTGGACGTCCAGGCCGACGCCACGGGGCTCGCCCCCGGCAACTATAACGCAACCTTGTGGATCACCGCCGCCGGCGCCAAGAACTCCCCGCTCGCCGTGCCGGTGGCCTTCGAGGTGGTGGAGCCCCCTCCCGCCTTCGCGCTCTCGCCCGAGCGGCTCGACTTTTCGATGCGCGAAGGCGGCGCCGCGCCCGACCCGCAGGTGCTCGCGGTTCGCAACGCCGGCGGTGGCGCGCTCGACTGGACCGTGCTCGCCGCCGGCAACTGGCTCTCGGCCGCGCCCGCCTCGGGGAGCGGGGACGGCACGGTGTCGGTGTCGGTGTCCGCGCAACCGGCGGGCTCCTACTCGGGGCTGCTGCTCTTCACCGCGCCGGGCGCGCCGGGCCGGACGGTGCCGGTCACCCTGCGGGTGGAACCGGCGGACGGCGGCGGCGGCTGTCAAACCACGCCCTCGGGCGGGCTGGCGCTGGCCGTCTTCCTGCTCGTTGTCCTTCGGCGGAGGAATCCAGTTCGCGGTTGACCGCGGGCGCGTCCTGAGGCATTCTCATCGCCGCATGAGACGCTTGGGATTTTTCCTGCTATGCCTGCTCTTCGCCGCCTGCGGCGAGAAGCGCGAGCGCCACCTCGAGCACTTCCAGGGACGAGGCGCGCTGGAACTCCCCAAGCTCGCGCCGCTGGACGCCTTTTCGCTGCCCGAGAACCCCGCCGTCGCCGATCGCGTCTTTCTGATGAGCCAGGCCGAGGCGGCGCGGCGCCTGGGGGCGCACCGCTGCCAGGCCGAGGTGCGTTACCAGATGGCCAGCAAGGACGAGCGCCTCTCCCTCGTCGAGACGGACACCATCGTCACCGCCCAGAACGGGGACTTCCGCGTCAAGGTGGAGAACGACGCCGGGCACGGCTTCGAGGCGGTGTTGTCGGGCGGGCGTTTCTTCCTCAAGAACCGCTGGGGCCCCTACCACGAGCGGGACACCCTGCTGGGCGACCCCGACAAGTACCGCGAGCAGGCCTTCGGCGCCGTGGCCGCGGTCTATCGTCTGTTCCGGGGGCGCTGGAGCTTCGCCAAGCAGGGGGTGTTCCGCCACCACGGCCGGGACGCGGCCAAGTTCTCCGTCGGGCTGGCCGCGGGCGAGCCCCGCCTGCCCGGCACCCCGGCCGTCCCGGCGGTCCCGCCGGGCGTGAAGAAGTACGTGTACCCGGTGGAGGAGACCCCCGCCGATGCGGAGCGCTACCGGGATCGGATGCGGCCCCACGAGCTTCGCGGCACGGTGGCCGTGGACACCGATTCCGGCGCGTTGCTGTCGGCCGAGGTGACGGGTTCCCTGGTCGCGGACACCCCCGACGGCGGGACCATCACCCTGGAGGTCTCCGCCCGGTTCGTGGCCGATGGCTTCGGCAACCCGCCGCTCATCCCGCCCCCGGGGCCCAACGAGGTGAAACCCATTCCCCAGCGCGAGGTCACCAACAACCGGGTGCTGGACTTCTACTTCGGCAAGGGCTTCACCTCGACCCTGGGCCCGCCCGCGGGCGTGACCGCGCCGCTCTCCACCCCCAACCCGTGAGAAACCGCATGCGTCGCAACCCGTCTTCCCGCCGTAAAGCCGACTCGCGCGCCGCCCCATCCCCGGCCAGCTCGCTCACGCTGGCCCGGGAGTTGGCCCACCTGCTCGAGGAGAAGAAGGCCCGCCGCATGCGCCTGCTGGACATCGGGGCGCACTGCTCGTACACCGACTTCGTGCTGCTGGCCAGCGCCGGCAACGAACGCCACGCCCGTGCCCTGGCCGAGCATCTGGTCGAGTCCATGCGGGAGAAGAAACGGCGGCCCCTCGGCGTCGAGGGCGTGGACGCGGGACAGTGGGTGTTGCTCGACTTCGGCGACGCCGTGGTGCACATCCTGCAGGAGCCGGTGCGCGAGCTGTACGATCTCGATCACCTGTGGCCCGACACCGTGGAACATCCCGTGGGAGAGGATGCATGAGGGCGGCCCGCGCGCTGCGGGAGCTGGCCGCGGCCGGAGCCGGGGGATTGCTGGACCTCTTGCTGCCGCCCGCCTGTTCGGTGTGCGATGCCCTGCTCGAAGACCGGCACACCCGCCTGTGCCCCGAGTGCCTGGCGGAGATCCGGCGCCCTCAGCCCCCGCTGTGCGATTGCTGCGGCCAGCCGACACACGGCTCCGAGCGCTGCGCCGCCTGCCGCGCCGAGCCTCCGCCGGTGCGCATCCGCTCGGCCCTGTTCTTCGAGAACGCCGCCGCCGAGGCGCTCATCGCCTTCAAGCTCTCCGGCCGGCTGGAGCTCGGCGACTGGCTGGTGGCCGAGATGGAACCGCTGCTGCTCGCCCTCTCTCCCCCACCCGACATCCTGGTGCCGGTGCCCCTGCACCGCTCCCGCCTGCGCCAGCGCGGTTTCAATCAGGCGGCCTGGCTGGCGCGGCGTCTGTCCCGGCGCCTTCACCTGCCGCTCTCGCTCTCCCACCTCCGGCGCGTGCGCCCCACCCCGCCCCAGGGCCAGGCGGCCGGGCGCTCCGCGCGAGCGCAGAACGTGCGCGGCGCCTTCGCCCTGCGCCGCCGCCATCCCTTCGCCGGCCGCCGGGTGTGCCTGGTGGACGACACCGCCACCACCGGCGCCACCCTGGCGGAGTGCGCCCGGGTGCTCCGCGCCGGCGGCGCCTCCGAGATCCTCGCCATCACCGCCGCCCGCACCCCCCCGCCGGATCCCCCGCCCACCTGAGGTTAACGGCGGAATTTCCTTCCTCCTTCACCGTCGAGGATCCGATCTCTTTAGGACTTGCTGCGCTCGCCCCTGACGGCGGCCGACTTCGGCTTGCCAAGCGGCGCCGCTCGCGCTACCGTGCCGCCAAACCGGGAGGTCGCATGGACATCCAGAACATCGTGGTCGCCGGCAAGAGCGGCGCCGGCAAGCAGCCGCGTATCGACGTGCTGTTGTCCGAGTACGGGCTTTCGCAGCTCTCCACCGGCAACATCTTCCGCCAGTACCTGGGCGCCTGGGCCAAGGTCCGCGAGCGCGTGGACCCAAGCGCCCTGCTGGTGGACGGCAAATTCGCCCCCGACGCTCGCATCCGGGAGGCGCTGCTGCGCCCGGCCCGGGAGGCGGGCGTGGAGCCGGAGGACGCGCGCCTGGGGTTTTTGGCCGGGCACTTCGTGGACGCGGGCAAGTTCGTCCCCGACGACATCACCAACGCGCTCTTCGCCGCGGCCTTCCGTGCCGCGGGCGGCCGTGGTCTGGTCCTGGACGGCTACCCGCGCACGCCGGAGCAGGCCGACTTCCTGCTCTCGCTGTGCCGCGAACTGGGCCGGCGCATCGATGTGGTGCTGCTCGTCGAAGGCGACGACGAGGCCATCGTGGCCCGCACCACCGGCCGGCGCATCTGCCCCAAGCCGGGCTGCGGCAAGGTCTTCCACCTGGAGTTCAAGCCGCCCGCGCCCGGCGGGCGATGCAGCGCCTGCGGCACGCCGGTGGTGCTGCGCTCGGACGACACCGAGGAGAAGATCCGTTCGCGGCTGCGCGAGTTCGCCGAGAAGGCCGAGCCCGCCCTGCGCCGCCTCGCCGCCGCGGGCGTTCCCCTGGCCCGCGTGCCCGGAAACCTGCCGGTGTTCACCGATCAGGCGGTGCGTCAGAGCGTGCTGGCCGCGCTCGAACCGGTCTTCGCCGGCCGCCCTTCGCCGCTTTCTTGACCCGCCTGGTGGGCGGGGGTAAGGTGATCGCAGATGCCGATCCGCAAGGAAAAGTGGACGTTGCTCCGGGTGCCGGTGACCCTGGAGGCCTCCCGCGCCACCCACCGCCTGGCGTCGATCTTCGTGTCCCCGGGAGGCGTCTTCGTGCCCGGCTCTCTGGTGCTGGATCCCGGCCAGCCGGTGGTGGTGCGCTTCGCGGTCGACGGCCGCGCCATCGTCGCGCACACCGAGGTGCGCCGCACCCTCTCCATCGACGAGGCCGGCGCCCGCGGCGTCGATCCCAGCGCCGCCGGCGTCGAGCTGCGCCTGGTGCGCATGGAGGGCGACGGCTCGCAGGTCCTGGCCGAGCACATCCGCAAGGTGATCATGGAATCCGGCGGCCCCGGCGGCTAATCCGGCCGGCACCCGCCCACCACCCGTTCGATCCCCGCCAGATCGCGCCAGGTCCGAACGTCGGCAAAGCCCGCGGCAAAAAGCAGTTCGCGCACCGCGATTGCCTGCCCCTGTCCCACCTCCAGGAGCAGCCACCCGCCCGCGGTGAGCCTCGCGAACGCCTGCGGGACGAGCCGGCGGATGAGCTCGAGCCCGTCGGGGCCGCCGTCCAGCGCGCCGCGAGGCTCGCGCCGCACCTCGGGCGGCAAGCGCTCGATCTCCGCGCTGGGAACGTAGGGCAGGTTGGCCACGATCAACGCAAATGGCCCGTTCACCTGCGCCAGGAGATCGCCCCGGGCGAACCGCACCCGCTCCGCCACGCCCAGCGCCCGGGCGTTGTGCGCGGCGACCTCCAAGGCGTCCGCGTCGCTGTCGACACCCACGCCCTCACACCGGGAGAACTCGCGGGCCAGCGCGCACAGCAGGCAGCCGCTGCCAGTGCCGACGTCGGCGATGGAGGCCGGCGCGGCGCCGGAGAAGACCTCGCGCGCCGCGTCCACCAGGGTCTCGGAGTCCGGCCGCGGGATGAGCACCCGCTCATCCACCCGGAACGGCAGCGAGTAGAACTCCTTCTCGCCGGTGAGGTAGGCCACCGGCTCTCCCGCCGCGCGCCGGCGCAAAAGCTCCCGCAGGTCGTCCTGTTCGGCGGTGGAGAGCGGCTGCTCGAAGCGCAGGTAGAGCTGAAGACGCGTAAGCCCCAGGCGGTGGGCCAGCAACACCTGGGCGTCCAGCCGGGGGGAGGCCACGCCCTTGCGCTGGAGGAACTCCTCGGCCCGCTGCAAGGCGGCGAGCAGGGTGAGCGGCGCGCTCAGGCGGTCTCCCCCTTGAGCGCCTCGGCCTGGAAGAAGGCATGCAGGTGATCCAGCACCTCGTCCAGCTCGCCCTCCATGACGCGGTCGAGCTTGTGCAGGGTCAGCCCGATGCGGTGGTCGGTCAGGCGGTTCTGCGGAAAGTTGTAGGTGCGGATCTTCTCGGCCCGCTCGCCGCCACCCACCATGCTGCGCCGGCTCTGGGTCCGCTCGCGCTCCTGCGCCTCCCGCTTCTGCTCGTACAGGCGCGCCAGCAGGATCTTCTTGGCCTTGGCCTTGTTCTTCTGCTGAGAGCGCTCGTCCTGGCAGCGCACGGTGAGCCCGGTGGGGATGTGGGTGATGATCACCGCGCTGTCGGTGGTGTTGACCCCCTGGCCACCGGGACCGCCGGCGCGGCACACGCTGATCTCGAGGTCCTTCTCGGGCAGCTCCACCTCGACCTCGTCGGCCTCGGGCAGCACCGCCACCGTGACGGTCGAGGTGTGGATGCGCCCCTGGGCCTCGGTCACCGGGACCCGCTGCACCCGGTGGACCCCGCCCTCGTACTTGAGGCGGCTGTACACCTTCTCGCCCGAGATGAGCACCACGATCTCCTTGAAGCCGCCGGCGGCCGCCAGGCTCTCGCTCATGAGCTCCACCCGCCAGCGCCGCCGCTCGGCGAAGCGCTGGTACATGCGGAAGAGGTCGGCCGCGAACAGCGCCGCCTCCTCGCCTCCCGTGCCGGCGCGGATCTCGAGCAGGATGTTCTTCTCGTCGAGCGGGTCCTGCGGCAGCAACAGCAGCTTGAGCCGCCCGGTGAGCTCCTCCATCCGGCGTTGCAGCCCCGGCAGCTCCTCCGCGGCGAGGTTCGCCAGCTCCCGGTCGGCGCCCGCGGCCAGCTCTCGATTGTCGGCGATGGTTCGCTCCACCTGCCGGTACTCGCGGTAGGCCGCCACCAGCTCCTCGAGGCCCTTGCGCTCCTTGGCCACCTGCTGGAGCTTGGCCGGATCGGAGAACACCGCCGGATCGGCGAGTTGCCGTGAAAGCTCCTCGAACCGCTCTTCCACCTCGGCCAGCCGGGCAAACACGCTGCACCTCCGCGCCACTCAGGCGCCCTTCGCCAGCGCCTCCAGGAAGTCCTGATAGCTCTTGTGGCGCTCCACCGCCTCGGCCGGGATCTCCTCTGCGGCCGGGCGCCGCTCGCGCCACAGGCACTTGTGCAGCGCCGCCAGCGCCGTCTCCAGCTGATCGTCCGCGGCGCGCCGGGTGGTGAGGCGCTGCAAGAAGAGCCCGGGCCAGGCCAGCGCCCGCGCCCACACTCGCTCCATCCGCCGCGCCGTGAAGCGCTGCAGCTCGTAGGCCAACCCGGCGATGGGCAGCAGCAGCGGGAGCTTGATCAGGATGTAGATGATCTGGTCCAGCCAGTCAATGCCGGTGGGCTCGCCCAGCCACCACAGGAGCGGCGGGAACACCAGCGAGAACACCAAGATGGACATGGCGATGACCAGGATGAGGAACGTCGTCCCGCAGCGCGGGTGCAGCGGCGAGTGCGTCCGGGCGCTCTCGACGGTGAGCGGCTGGCCCGCCTCGAGGGCGTGGATGCTCTGGTGCTCGGCCCCGTGGTAGGCGAACACCTTGCGCACGTCGGAAAAAAGCGAGATGGCCGCGATGTACCCCACGAAGACCAAGAACTTCACCGCGCCGGTCACGGCGTGGAAGGCGAAGTCGCGCACGCTGAGCTCCCGTCCCAGTGCCGAGCTTCCCAGCCACACCGCGAGATGCGGCAAGGCGATGAACAACCCCACCCCGAAAGCGATGCCCAGGACCACGGTGAGGTGCGCGGCGAGGTCGGAGCGCTTCTTGGCCTCGGCCGGCGCGGCAGAGGGCGCGCCCGCGCCGGGGTCCTTCGCCCTGCGCGCGGCCTCCTCGTCCTCCAGCGCCAGGCGGGCCGAGAAGTTGAGGGCCGCCATGCCGTTCATGAGCGATTCGACCAGGACCACCCCGCCGCGCAGGAGCGGCCAGCGCAGGAAGCGCTTGCCGGGGGCGAGCCTGCGCCAGGGCGACTCGCGCACGCTGAGGCTTCCGTCGGCGCGGCGCACCGCCACCGCCAGGCTGCGCGAGGAGCGCATCATCACACCCTCCAGCACCGCCTGCCCGCCCAGCAGCTGCCCGGCATCCATGGAAGCTCCCAAAGAAAAGGCCCGCCGGAACGCCGGGTCCAGCGGGCCTGCATGGGTCGAAGCGAACGCGCGCCGAGATGCGGCCCCGGGAGGGGTCCGGCTACTTCTCGGCCTCCTTGGCCTCGGGCTTGGCCGCACCCTCGGTGAGGCCGTACTTGCGCCGGAAGCGCTCCACCCGACCGGCCGAGTCCACCAGCTTCTGCTTGCCGGTGAAGAAGGGGTGGCACTTGGAGCAGATGTCGATCTTGAAACTGCCGCGGGTGGAGCGGGTCTTGATCACGGCGCCGCAGGCGCACTCCACGGTGGCTTCCTGGTACTTGGGGTGAATGCCGTCCTTCATCGAAAACACCTCGACTTCGAATACCGCGCCGTCTTGCGCGGCGGGGGAGGATTCTACGCGCCGCCCGCCCGGTGTCAAGCGGAATCTGGGCTGACCGTAGCTTGCTTTTTTGGGGCTCTGTTTTCTCGGGCGCGGCTGCTCTGTGCCGCGCTACGGCAAGATCCACAATGGCTCAATCGAATTGCAGTATTTGTGAGGTACGGTCAGGAATCTGGGCCGCGCCGGTGATGCGCAAGGTGGGCTAGGGGCACGGATCCTGGATGCTGCCCTGCCAGGAGAAGTCGAAGCGCAGGTCGTAGGGCTTGCAGCTCTGGGCCGCCTCCGGGGTGGCGTACTTCACCTCGACCAGGAAGTCCCAGCTATCGTCGAGCCAGCAGGTGCCCTCGAAGGACAGCGCCAAGAGGTACGCCTTCTGGGTCTCGTTCCAGTCCGCGGCGGTGGTGCAGAAGGTGTTGCTCGCGGTGATGCCGCTGCAGCGGTCGATGGCGTACACGCACAGCTTGTACGCCTCCTTGGGGGCGCCCTCGGGGATGTGGAACTTCGACTGGAACACGAACCCGCACTGCGGCTCCATGGGGTGGGTGGTGCAATCGAGGTTCTGGCCCTCGATGGCGCGCACCTTGAACCAGTCGGAGTCCTTGGCCGTGCCGGTGCCGTGGTACAGCGTGAGGTTCGCCACGGAGATGGACTGCTCCTGGAAGAGATCGGGCAGCACCCGCGCCCCCGCGCAGGTGTCGTTGACCTCGTACAGGTCGTCGGCCATCTCCTCGTCGGTGGAACCGTCGCAGTCGTCGTCCAAGCCGTTGCAGGTCTCGGTCGGCTGGGGCGGAACGTAGCCCGCGCCGCCGCAGGCACCCCACTCCGGCCCCCCGCCCAGGTTGACGCAGGTCTGCGTGCCGGGGTTGCACTCGCCCACGTCGGTGCCGCAGGGGCGCTGGTTGCCGACCACGCAGGTGCAGCCCTCGTCCACGTTGCCGTCGCAGTTGTTGTCGATGTCGTCGCAGGCCTCGGTGGCGCCCGGGTGGATGAGCTTTCCCTCGTCGCGGCCGGAGTAGCCGTCGTCGCAATCGGTGTTGTCGGCGACGTAGTTGGAGGCGTCCGGGCCGGAGCCGTCCGCGGGCTTGGTGCAGGCCTGCACCGCGTAGGCCAGATCGGGGTCGCCGTAGCCGTCGAGATCCCAGTCGTTGTACCAGGTGGTGGTCACGCCCTCGTCGGTGAGCCCGTCGCAGTCGTCGTCCTTCTCGTTGCAGGTCTCGTCCTTCGGGGCCGGGGCGGTGCAGTTCTGGTACTTTCCGCTCTGACAGGTCTCGGTGCCGGGGCCGCACAGGTTGTCGCAGGCCCGCTTGAGCGGCTGGCCGTTCGCGTCCTCATCGGTCTGCCCGTCGAGGTCGTTGTCCACGCCGTCGCAGGTCTCCTCGTAGGCGGTGACGCACTTGCCCGCCTGGCACTGCTGGCCGCCCTGGCAGGGTGCCTGGCACCCGCCGCAGTTCTGCCGGTCGGTCTGGTAGTTCACGCAGGCGCCGTTGCAATAATCCAGGCCGCCGGAGCAGACGCAGCGGCCAGCCTCGCAGGTGGCCGTGCCGCCGCAGGTGTTGCCGCAGCCGCCGCAGTTCTGCTTGTCCGTGTTGGTGTCCACGCACACGCCGTTGCACTCGCGCTCTCCCACGCCGTTGCAGGTGTCACCGCCACCGGAACACCCCGCCAAAACAGCCAGAACCATCACCACAATGCTCAGTCTCATCGAAAACCTCCCGTGTTTTTGACGCAATGAGTCTAAGGCAATCTCGCGGAATGTTCAATGTTTTTTTATATGAAGGCGACACCACTGTCCCGTGGTCCCGCCGCTTGATTCCGTGCACCTCGTGTGGTTCAATGGCGCCGGATTCGACAAGCAGAAAGGCTCGGACGGTGGAGCTCGAGGTCCTGGAAGAACAACTTGCGCGCACGGTCCCGGCCGGGACGGTGTTGTTCCGCGAGGGCGACGAACCTCGCGAGATCTTTCTGGTGCAACGGGGCGAGATCCATCTGCAAAAGACCGTCCGGGGCGAGGCGCTGTGCCTGGCCATGCTCCGGGAAGGCGACTTCTTTGGCGAGGAAGCGTTGCTCGGCGACCGGCGCGCGGTCGGGGCGGTGGCGGCCCGGGAGAGCCGGTTGCTCTCGATCGACCGGGTGCGGTTTCTCAAGGCGGTCAACGAGAGCGAGCCGCTCCGCCACCGCGTGTTCGAGCGCCTGGGGGCGCGCCTGAGCGACCTCTACCAGCGCCTGGCCGACCAGGTGGGGAGCGATCCCTTGACGCGGATGGCGCAGGCGCTGGAACGCCTGGCCGCCTCCGGCGAGGTGCTCCCCGATGGCCGGCGACGGCTCGCGCTCACCACCGCGGAGGACGCCCTGCTCACCGCCACCGCCGGCCTGCTCCCTTCCCAGGGGCGCTGGGTAGCGGCCCGCCTGTGGCAGGCGGGGATCCTGGGCCGGGACGCGGAGGGTCGCCTGTGGGTGGCCGGCGAGAAGGACCTGCTCGAGTTCCGCCGTTACTGCGAGCTCAAGCGGCGCATGGATCCGATCATCCCCGAGGACCTGGCCGACGTTTCGGGCCTCAGCCTGGCCGAGGTGGAGGTGCTCACCCGCCGGGTCATGCGCCGTCACCTCGACGCGCGCGCCGGAAGGCCCGAGTTCCCCACCGCGTACGAGACCTATCTCAGCCTCAAGAAGCGTTTCGAGGGCCACGTTTCCGGTGAGCCCACCACGGAGTCGCCATGAAGGTTCGCTGCGAGAAATGCCGTTCGGAGTACAACATCGACGAATCCCGGGTGCCCCCCGAGGGGTTGCAGGTGAAGTGCCCGCGCTGTTCGGCGACCTTCATCGTGGCCCGGGAGAGCGCGCCGGCCACCGCCGGAGAACTCTTCGATTTCGGCGAGGTGCAGATCCAGGACGAACCGGCCCCCGCGCCCGGACAGGACAACCTGGAGCTGGACCTCCCGGAAGAGATCCCCTCCATGGCGCCGCCTCCCCCCATCGCGGGACCGCCGGCCGGCTCCTCGCTGCCGCCCATCGGCAAGGCGCGCGCTTCCTCGCTGCCGCCGACACCGACCTCCTCGCTCCCCGGGGTGTCGCCGCGCAACCAGCCCCAGCCGACCCCGGGCGCTGAAGGCGAGATCTTCGACTTCATCGACCACGACATCGGCTCCGAGCCCGCCCCCAGCGAGGAGGGCGGACAGACCCGCTACCGCATCCGGCGCAAGAGCGGCAAGGTGTTCGGCCCGTTCGACTCGAACACCATCAACCGCATGCTGGCCGAGCACCAGCTCATGGGCAACGAGGAGGCCTCCAGCGACGGGCTCAACTACAAGCCCCTGGGCGCCTTCGAGGAGTTCGCCGACACCATCCGCCAACTGATGGAGGAACCCATCAGCGCCGTCCCGGCCTCTCCGTCCGGGGCGACCGTGCAGGGCATCGAGGAGGAGGAAGAGGGAGGGGTCATCGCGCCCAAGGGCCTCGAGTTCGCCGAACCCCCGCCGGAAGAGAAGCCCGCGCGCCGCAGCAAGCTCGTCTACGTCCTGGTTGGAGTGGTGGGGCTGTTCTTGCTGGCGGGCGTGGGCCTGGGGTTCACCCGCTTCGGCTTCTTCGGAGTGCGGCTGCTCACCGGCGGCGGCGCTCGCTCCGGCACCGTTGGTGGAGGCACGGGCGAGCCGGGCGGCGAGGGCCCGGGGGTCGGGGTGCGCGCCAACTTCTTCCTGGACACCGCCGCCGGATACCGCTCGGTGATCGAGGAGATGGAGAACGCGCTGCGCGGTGGAGACGACTCGACGGAGAACCTCTACTACCT
This sequence comes from uncultured Myxococcales bacterium, assembly GCA_964561025.1. Lineage (GTDB taxonomy): Bacteria > Myxococcota > B64-G9 > B64-G9 > B64-G9 > JAAZNF01. The sequence continues at coordinate 2,030 of CAZLNM010000016.1, read as the reverse complement.
GGGGTTGTCCTACGCCGCCATGCTGCGCAACTACGGGGCCAACGAGGTGTACCTCAAGCGCGCCCGGGAGGTGCTGACCCAGCTCAACCAGGAGTCCTCGAACGGACCCGAGACCATCAAGGTGCGCGCGGCGCTGGACATCCTGGCCAACCCGGCCCAGGCCGCGGCCACCCTGCAACCGCTCATCGGGGAGAACTCCCGCGACAAGGAAGCGCTGTTTTTGGCCGGCTGGGCCCAGGCCTACCAGAAGAACTGGGCCGAGGCCGCCCGCCTGCTGGATCGGGCGGTGGTGCTGGACCCCGACTTCACCAAGGCCTTCCACGCCCTGGGGGAGGTCCAGTCGCTGCAAGGGGACTTCGACAACGCCCTGCTCTTCTACCAGAAGGCCCTGGAGAAGAACCCCCGGCACATCAGCTCCGCCCTGGAGCAGGCGCAGATCCTGATCGCGGTGAAGGCGGACGACACCGAGGGTGCGCGGCTCATCGACCTGGTGTTCGGCCGCTACTTCGCAGAGCTCGCGCCTTCGGAGCAGGCCAAGGCGCACTTCCTGCGCTCCCGCCTCAACCTGCGCCGCCATGATTACGAAAAGGTGGTGCAGGACCTCAACAGCGCCGCCCAGCTCATGCCCGAGCGCGCCGAGTACCTGGCCGCCCTGGGGAGCTTCTACCTGGACATGGGGGAGTTCGCCAAGGCGCAGGGCATGTTCGAAAAGGCCCTGAGCATGGAGCCGCAAAACACCGACGCCCTGATCGGCAAGGGCCGCTCCATGTGGCAGAACGGCGACATCGTCAAGGCCAAGATGCTGCTCGAGGAGGTGAGCAAGAGCGCCAAGGAGGATCCGCGGCCGCTGTTCTACCTGGGCAAGATCGCCGAAGACCTGGGCCGGCCCGAGGAGGCCATGACTTATTACGACCGGGCCGCAAAGCTCGCCCCGCAGTTTCTGGACGCGCGCGTGGCTGCCGCCAGGCTGCAACTTCGCACCGGCAAGCTGGCGGAGGCGCTGGCCATCCTGAGCGAGGCGGTGCAGCAGAACCCCCGCTCGCCGCTGGTCCACAACGGGCTGGGCGAGGTGTACTTCGCGCAAAAGAACCTGCGCCTGGCGCAGGAGGAGTTCGAGCAGGCGCTCATACTCGATCCGGAGCTGGCCGTGGCCCACTTCAACATGGGCAACACCCACCGCGAGAATGGCGAGTATGCGCAGGCCTCTGCCGCCTACGAGAAGGTGGCCACCCTCTCGCCGCGCTTCCCCGATCTGGCCTACGAACACGGCTACAACCTGTTCCTCGCCAAGAAGTACCGCGAGGCGCTGGCCATGTACGAGAAGGCCATCCTGGCCAACCCCAAGGACGACCGACTGTACGTGCGGGCCGGCGTGGCCGCCGAGGCGGCCGGAGACATGGCCGCTGCCACCAAGTACTTCCAGACCGCCACGGGCATCAACGCCCAGAACGCGGAGGCCTTCTATCACCTGGGCCAGGTGTTCGCCCGCCAGGACAACCGCGAGCAAGCCCTGGAACTTCTGCGCAAGTCCGCCGAGCTCGACAAGAACAACGCCGAGGTGCACTTCGCCATCGGAAAGCTCCTGCTCGCCATGGAACAACCCCTGGACGCCATCGAGGAGCTGCGCCTGGCGGTGAAGCTGCGCCCGGACTTCATCGACGCGCTGAACTTCCTCGGCCAGGCCCTGGCCGAACGGCAGCAGTTCGAGGAGGCCATCCAGCACTTCCAGCGCGTGGCGCGGGAGCAGCCGGCCAACCTCTCGGTGCTGGTCAACATCGGCGACGCCTACACCAAGCAGGGCAAGTTCGCCCAGGCGCTCGCGGCCTACAGCAAGGCCTACGCCAAGAACCCCGGCATCCCCGGCCTGGCCTACCGCATGGGGCGCACCTACGACGACCTGGGCAAGAAGACCCAGGCGGTCAAGGACTTCATGGCGGCCATCAAGGCTGAGCCCCAGGATCCCATGCCGCACTACTACCTGGGCCACGTGTACAAGGCGCCGGAGCTGGAAAAGGCCCAGAAGCAGGGCT